>NZ_JBCIVK010000002.1:0-653784 GCF_039409795.1 Kosakonia sp. PSU_27
CTGTGATGTGGGAAAGGACGGTAAAGTATTTACCTCAGTATTTCGCGCGACAGGAAGGCGGCCAACTTGAGTCTCCCCGCGAGCTTACACAAGTCAGTGACCGGGGGACGAAGTGCAGCCAACACACCTGTCGCGTGAAAGACGACGGTAAATTTATTCGATACCTTTACTGCGCAAATAATCCTCATAATTCCCGGAGAAATCCACCACGCGCTGCGGCGTAATCTCAATCACGCGGGTTGCCAGCGAACTAACAAACTCACGGTCGTGGGAAACGAAGATCAATGTGCCCTGATACATCTCCAGCGCCATGTTCAGCGATTCGATGGATTCCATATCCAGGTGGTTGGTCGGTTCGTCCATAACGAGGATGTTCGGTTTTTGCATCATCAGCTTGCCGAACAGCATGCGACCTTTTTCACCCCCGGAGAGCACTTTCGCCGGTTTCTTGATATCGTCCTGGCTGAACAGCAGACGACCGAGGATGCTGCGCACCGCTTGTTCGTCATCGCCTTCCTGTTTCCACTGGCTCATCCAGTCGAAGACGGTCAGATCGTTATCAAAGTCTTCGGCGTGATCCTGCGCGTAGTAACCGATTTGCGCGTTTTCAGACCACTTAACGGTACCATTATCGGGCTCAAGCTCGCCCACCAGCGTTTTCAGCATGGTGGATTTACCCACGCCGTTCGCACCCAGAATGGCGATTTTCTCACCCACTTCCAGCAGCAGATTGAAGTTTTTAAACAGCGGGCCTTCATCAAAACCTTTGCTAAGCGCTTCCACTTCCAGCGCGTTACGGAATAATTTCTTGTCCTGTTCGAAGCGGATAAACGGGTTCTGACGACTGGAGGCCTTAACCTCTTCCAGCTTAATTTTGTCGATCTGACGTGCGCGGGACGTCGCCTGGCGAGATTTAGAGGCGTTCGCGCTAAAGCGGCTGACGAACGATTGCAGATCGGCGATCTGCGCTTTTTTCTTAGCGTTATCCGCCAGCAGACGTTCACGCGCCTGCGTTGCCGCCGTCATGTATTCGTCGTAGTTGCCGGGGTAAACACGCAGCTCGCCGTAATCGAGATCCGCCATGTGCGTACAGACCATGTTAAGGAAGTGGCGGTCGTGCGAAATGATGATCATGGTGCTGTCGCGTTCGTTCAGCACCTGCTCCAGCCAGCGAATGGTGTCGATGTCCAGGTTGTTGGTCGGTTCATCGAGCAGCAGAATGTCCGGGTTGGCAAACAGCGCCTGCGCCAGTAACACACGCAGTTTCCAGCCGGGAGCGATTTCGCTCATCGGACCGTAATGCTGCTCAACCGGAATACCGACGCCGAGCAGCAGTTCGCCCGCACGCGCTTCCGCCGAGTAGCCGTCCATTTCGCCGTACTGCACTTCGAGGTCGGCCACTTTGTAGCCGTCCTCTTCGCTCATTTCCGCGAGGCCATAAATACGGTCGCGTTCCTGTTTCACTTCCCACAGTTCCGCATGGCCCATGATCACCGTGTCGAGCACGCTGAACTCTTCAAAGGCGAACTGATCCTGGCGCAGCTTACCGATGCGCTCATTCGGATCGAGAGAGACGTTACCCAGCGTCGGCTCTAAATCGCCGCCGAGGATTTTCATAAAGGTGGATTTACCACTCCCGTTAGCCCCGATCAGGCCGTAACGGTTGCCGCCGCCAAATTTGACGGAGATATTTTCGAACAGCGGCTTGCTGCCGAATTGCATGGTGACGTTGCTGGTGACTAACACAGAGGTATCCTGAAATATGTGACAAACACCCTATTATGCCACAATTCCGAATTAGATTCCTGCCTGGTGTCAGGCCACTAAACTGCAAGCAAAGGGAAAAAAGTGTGATTTCGTACACATCTGAATTCCCTGGACGGTGGAATGCACATATAATGCGCTTCCTGCATTCTCAACCCAACGGCCAGTGTGGCAATAAGTCTTGCATAAGATGAACATGAAATTAACAACCCTTTTAGCGGCGGCGTTTGCTGTCGTGGGATTTTGCAAAAGCGCGTCTGCTGTTACATATCCGCTGCCGACTGATGGCAGTCGTTTGATCGGTCAGAACCAGGTCGTCACTATTCCGGAAGGCAATAACCAGCCGCTGGAATATTTTGCGGCTGAATATCAAATGGGTCTGTCCAACATGCTGGAAGCAAACCCAGGCATTGATGCCTACCTGCCGAAAGGCGGCACTGTGATGAATGTTCCACAGCAGCTGATCCTGCCGGATACGGTTCACGAAGGGATCGTGATCAACAGTGCGGAAATGCGCCTCTACTACTATCCGAAAGGCACCAACACGGTGATCGTGCTGCCAATCGGTATCGGCCAGTTGGGTAAAGACACCCCGATTGCCTGGACCACCAAAGTAGAACGTAAAAAAGCCGGTCCGACCTGGACGCCGACGGCGAAAATGCACGCGGAATATGCAGCGATGGGTCAACCGCTGCCGCCGGTTGTACCGGCTGGCCCGGATAACCCGATGGGTCTGTACGCGCTCTATATCGGCCGCCTGTACGCCATTCACGGCACCAACGCTAACTTCGGCATCGGCCTGCGCGTGAGCCACGGCTGCGTGCGTCTGCGCAACGACGACATCAAATTCCTGTTCGAAAACGTGCCGGTCGGTACGCGCGTACAGTTTATTGATGAGCCGGTAAAAGCGACCACCGAGCCGGATGGCAGCCGCTACATCGAAGTTCACAACCCGCTGTCCACCACGGAAGCGCAGTTCACCGGTGGTGAGATTGTGCCGATTGCGCTGACCAAAGCGGTGCAGGCCGTGACCAACCAGTCTGATGTTGATTCAAACGTGGTTGATCAGGCAATTCAGAACCGTTCCGGTATGCCGGTTCGTCTGAACTGATTACGGTTGATAGCATAAAAAAGCGGAGCAATGGCTCCGCTTTTTTTTACCCGTGATTCACCACAATAATGCCACCGTGATCGTAACGGTAATGACAATGGGCATATTCCAGCGGCGTGCCATCCTCCAGATAAATCACCTGCTCCACTTCCAGCACCGGATCGGTCTCTTCGCAATTCAGATACTGTTTATCTTCCGCCCAGGGTTTTAAGGCGCGCACAATGCGGTATGAACCCATAATCTTCAGCGCCAGATCGTCCTGCACATAGCGAAACACGGAGCTTTCCAGATGCCCGCGGTTTAACCCCGGCACCAGGTTTACCGGCATCAGCGTAAACTCCAGCGACATCGGTTCACCTTCCAGCAACCGCAGGCGAATGAAGTCATACACCGGGTCATCCGGCCCCACCAGCAGCGAGGCCTGCTCCTTTTCCGTGGGGAAACGCAACTCGAAGCGGATGATTTTACTGGTCACTTCACCGACGTTTTCCCAGGTTTTGGTCGCGCCAAAATAGTCGCTACCGGGTAGATCCCAGCGCGACAGTTGCAGGAAATTCTTACGGATAAACGTGCCCTGGCCCTGACGGGTATAAACCAGCCCTTCAACAATTAGCTGGCGCATCGCCTGCTGAATGGTCATCCGGCTGGTGGCAAACTCCGCCGCCAGCGCGAACTGATCCGGCAATGGCGCGCTGGCGGCGTACTGCTGGCTGAGAATGCGCCGCTTAATTTCCCGCGCGATAGTGATGTATTTTGCCGCCATAGCCTTCCTTCGTTTTTAGTCTATCCCATTGTTTCTTAAGGCCACTCTCTCGGCTATTTTGAGGAAAGGCAGGTAGAAGAATACACCAAAGATGATGATTATCAACTGAACCACCACCGCCCGCCAGTCGCCTGCGGTGGCCAGCCAGGCGCTTAAAATGGGCGGCGTTGTCCACGGGATCATCACCACACAGCGCGAGATCCAACCGAGCGTAGTACAAAGCCAGGCAAACCAAATCCCCAGCGCCGGAAGCAGCACAAACGGGATCATCAGCGGCAGGTTAAAGACGATGGGCAGACCGAAAATCACCGGTTCATTAATATTGAATAATCCAGGCGAGATGGCGAGCCGCGCCACCTGTTTCGCCGACTGCTGCTTCGCGAAGATAAAGATGGCGATCAGCAGCGAAAGGGTGCTGCCGGTGCCGCCAATCATACCGAACGTGGGCACAAAAATACTGTTGATGATATGCGGGATTGGCTGCCCGTTGGCAAAGGCCAGCATGTTTTCGTTGGTGTTAATCAACAGCAGGGGTTCAAGGATCACGCCGTTGACCACAGTCTGGTGAATACCGAGCGTAAACAGAAAGTTACCAAAGCTATAGATAAACAGCGTGCCCGGTAAACTGGTATTAATCTGCCGCAACGGTTGCTGGATAAGCGTGGTGATAAGGTGAATCAAATCCGTGTGCAACAGGTTCGCCAGCAGCGCCGCAACAATGGCGAACAGCGAGAGGGTAATGATTGCCGGAATCAGCGAGGAGAAAGATTGCCCCACCGCCGAGGGCACATTCTCCCCGAGCGAAATAGCAAATTTCTTCACGCTGGCGACGCGGATAAACAGCTCCGTGGAGAGCAAACCAATAATTACCCCGGCGAAAATCCCCGTCGTGCCAATGTTGGTGAACGCCAGCATCTGCGTCACGCTTACCGTCGCTTTCCCGCCAACGGGCACCACATCCAGTTGCATTGGCATCATGATGATGAAACTGGAGATCGCAATGACCACCGCCGACACCGGGTTGTCAAAGTTCTTATTGCGCGCCAGCGACCAGGCGGTCATCGGCGCAATTAATAACGCGGCGATATTCAGCGTGCCGTTGATCACCGCCTCGCCCCAGACTTTAAAACGCGCCAGCGTTTCCCCTTCCAGCACCCAGGGGAAAACCACGTTATTAATCAATACCGCCAGCCCGGCGAGGATAAAAATCGGCATCACCGCCGCAAACGCGTCACGCAGCGATCGCAGATGCACCTGGTTTGCCAGCCGGGCGGAGAACTCGACAAATTTATCGACGAATGACTGCATTTTCGGCGTGATGTTGCTGTCAGACATTGCGGCTACCCTCTCAATCGTTACTTACATGTCGCGGCCGTTGCTGCGAATCAGCTGTTGCAGCCAGCGATAGCTCTTTTTCGGTACGCGTTTTAAATCTTTCAGGTCGTGGTTTTCGCGATTGACGTACACCACGCCGTAGCGCTTACGCATATCGCCCTGGGAACTGAGAATGTCGATCAAGCCCCAGCCGAGGTAGCCCAACACCTGTGCGCCGTCCTCAAAGATGGCGTCCTGCATCGCCTGGATATGGTCGCGGTGATAAGCAATGCGGTAATCGTCCTCAATCGGGTTAACGCCGTCCCACTCTTCAATCACGCCGATGCCGTTTTCAATCGGGAACACCGGCAAGCGCCAGTCGTTGTAATAGCGGGTAATAATGGCGCGAAAACCGAGTGGATCGATTTGCCAGCCCCATTCGGTCGCCTCAAGATACGGGTTCGCTTTATCGCCCTGTTGCAGGAAATAATTGACCGGGGTTCCTGGCGCAATGGCATCGCTGTCGAGGGTTTTGCTGGCGTAGTAACTAAACGCCATAAAGTCGTTTTTGACCCGCGCGATTTCCGCCAAATCCTCATCACGGTAGATATCGCGAAAACCTTCTCTTTCGACCACCGCCAGCACTTCCGGGCTGTACCCCTGCCCGGCATACACTCGCAGTAAGTTTTGATTGAGGAATTCGTCATATTGCGTGGCGCAAAATACATCGCGCGGTTTGCAGGTCGCCGGATAAACCAGCTGGTGCGCCAGCATGCCGCCCATTAATTTTCCGGGCTGGGTAGCGTGCAGATAATGGGTCAGCAGCACATGCGCCATCATCACATGGTGCTGAATCTGGTAAAGCTCACGCAGGGTTTTCTCACCTTGCAGATAGCCACCGACCTGAAACGCGCCAGGCATGTGGTAAATATTCTGCTCGTTAAACGTCAGCCAGTACTTCACCCGGCTGCCAAAGCAGTCGATCATCTTTTTGCCGTAGCGTACAAAAGCGTCCTGCACGCGCCGGTCGGCAAAACCGTTGTACTGCTCTGCCAACGCCAGCGGCATATCAAAGTGGTAGAGGCAGATCATCGGCTCAATGCCGCGCGCCAGCAGATCGTCGATAAAGCGGTCATAAAAGGCGATACCCTCGTCATTGAACTCGCCATCACCCTGCGGGCAAACGCGGCTCCAGGAAATCTGGAAACGGTAGCAGTTCATGCCCAGATCCTGCATCAGGTCGAAATCCTCCTGATAGCGGTGGTAGGAATCAGTGGCGACTTTCCAGTCGGAGGCAAATTCGCTGGCTTCGCGAATATCGTAGACCGACATCCCTTTTCCGCCCTCGTTCCACGCGCCTTCGGTCTGCATGCTGGATACGGAGTTACCCCATAAAAAGCCGTTCGGTAACGTTTTGCTCATCGCGCTTCTCCATGACTAGTCATTTTTAAGATATGACTAGTCATATAGATAACGGCGAAAAAATGGGCAAAAGGGACGATGCGATTTTGTGACGCTATTCGAAAGAAAAGAAAAACGCGACGGGGTGAGCGTCGCGTTTGAGAGGAAGGATAATTACTGTTGTTTTAGCTGGTTACGGCGGAATTCCCCCTGACGCTCAAACATCCAGCCGGGATATTCGCGCGGCAGTGCGCTCACTGCATCCAGTTGTTGCAGTTCGTCATCGCTCAGGTGGATCGCCGTTGCCGCAATGTTATCGTCCAGTTGTTCCGGGCGTTTCGCGCCAATAATCACGCTGCTGACTACCGGCTGATGCAGCAGCCAGGCCAGCGCGATTTGCGCCACGGAAACCCCTTTGCTGTCGGCGATGGTGCGCATAACGTCCACGCAATCAAAAGCGCGGTCTTTATTCACCGGCGGGAAATCAAACGCCAGGCGGCGTCCACCGGCTTGTGCCTGACCGTCGCGGCTATATTTACCGCTCAGCAAACCGCCCGCCAGCGGGCTCCAGACCATCAGCCCCACGCCTTCGCTCTGCATCATCGGCACCAGTTCACGTTCCAGATCGCGGCCGGCAATGGTGTAGTAAGCCTGAAGCGAGGCAAAGCGCGCCAGCCCAAGACGCTCAGAAATCCCCAGCGCTTTGGCGATTTGCCACGCCGCCCAGTTAGAGACGCCGATATAGCGCACATGCCCGTGCTGAACGAGGTTATCCAGCGCGTAAAGCGTCTCCTCGATGGGTGTAGCCGGATCAAAGCCATGTAACTGGTAGAGATCAATATGATCCAGTTGCATACGCTTGAGGCTCTCTTTCACGCTATTCATGATGTGATAGCGCGAACTGCCGCGCGAGTTCACCCCGGCGGTGCCGGTTTCGCCAAACACTTTGGTCGCGACGATAACGTTTTCACGCGGCACTTTCAGGTTTTTCAGTGCCTGGCCGGTGATCTCCTCCGAACGCCCGTCGGAATAGACGTTCGCGGTATCGATAAAGTTAATGCCGGCATCGAGCGCGCTGCCAACCAGCTGCTCGGCTTGCGCCTGTTGCAACTGGCCGATTTTGCTCCACATGCTCTCGCTGTCGTCACCGCCAAACGTCATGGTGCCGAGGCACAGTTCAGAAACAAACAGTCCGGTATTACCCAGTTTTTTGTAGCGCATGATGGCGTCTCCTCATCTGTTTAGTTGACGCAGACAGTTATACGCAATCCTCTGCGGCGGCGAATGTGAGGATCCTGCCTGTTTCTTGCCCAATTCTCTGATTATCCGCGTGGCGCTTCACCAAACACTTTGTAATCAGGGAGTTGCACATTCTGATACGGTTCCCAGCCGCCGCCGAGCGCTTTATACAACGCCACCAGATCGAGGCTGCTTTGTACTCGCGCCTGCTCGCGCTGCTGGCTGGCCTGCGCCAGCTGACGCTGAGCATCCAGCACATCGATAAAACTGGCGATCCCCTGACGGTAGCTGTCGGTGGCAAGCGAGAAAGCGTTTTGCAGCGCACTGAGCGTTTTATCCAGTCCCGCTTCACGCTGCTGATCGGCGCGGTAACTGACCAGCGCATTTTCCACATCACCCAGCGCACTGAGCACCGTCTGCCGATAGTTCAGCACCGCCGCGCCCTGCTCAGCACGTGCCAGCTTGACGCTGGACACCAGCCGCCCCCCCTGGAAAATGGGAATCGAAATCTGCGGGCCGAAGCTATAAAAATGGCTGCTCCAGTCGGTCAGCCAGTTGGTTTCGCTGTTGCGCAGACCAAACTGGCCGCTCAATGACAAGCTGGGGAACAACTGCGCAACCGAAACGCCAATCTGTGCCGTCGCCGCATGCAGGCTGGCTTCCGCTTCGCGAACGTCCGGCCGACGGCGCGCCAGCGTCGACGGAATTCCGGTGGGCACAATGTCCGGCAGCGCGGGTAACGGCTGCGCATTACGCAATTCGTTGTCCAGCGCACCAGGCGGTTTACCGAGCAGGATCGCTAACGCGTTCATCGCCTGGCGCTCCTGCGCTTCATATTGCGGGAGTTGCGATTCCAGGTTGCCAACCTGGGCGCGGGCATTTTCCACATCCAGTTGCGGTGAAAGGCCGCCTTTTTGCCGGTTTTCGGTCAGCGTAAATGTCTGCTGCGCGCTGTCGATTTGTGTTTTCAGCGTACTAATGATGTTCTGCGCACCGCGCAGTTGCAGCCACGCGCGCGCCACTTCGGCTTCCAGCGACACCAGCGCATCGTTACGTTGTTCAATTGCCTGTTGTTGCTGCGCGGACGCCGCTTCTACCTGGCGTCGCACTTTACCCCACAGATCCAGTTCCCACTGGGCATCAAAACTGCCCTGATAGAGATTTACCGGTTGGGTAAGCGCGCCAAGCGCCCCGCTGATCGCCGGGTCAGCATCCTGCAACTGGCCCTCCACGTTATGGGATTTCAGCTCACCTTCAATACCCAGTTGCTGGCGAGTCGCTTTCAGAGACCCGTTAACCGCTGGCAGAAACGCGCCACCCGCCTGGTTAATCTGCTCGCGCGCACCGGCAATGCGCAGGACGGTTTGCTGGAGCGAAAGATTATCTTTAATCGCCCGCTCAATCAGGCTGTTCAACTGCGGCGACTGGAAGGTTGTCCACCAGCGCGGATTCACCGCCTGCGAAGAGGCCTGCGATTTAACCGCTTTGTCACCCGGATCGTTCCAGCGCGCAAGCGTTTGCGGTTTGGGCGCCTGGTAATCCGGCCCGACAGCACAACCGGCAAGCCACAGCGACAACAGGGTTACGGGAAAACGACACCACGTCATATTAATGTGCTCCTGCGCTGCCTTCGCTTTTAATCGGCGAAAGCAATAAACAAAAAGGAATCAGCAATAACGCCACCAAACTTAGGATGGTGAACACGTCGATATAGGCGAGAAAACGCGACTGGGCGATCATCGCTTTGTACATCTGCCCGGTAGCGCTGGTCAGCGGATCGCCGACCAGGCTGGTGAAGTTATGGATCGCCTCCGCGGATTCACGTAAAGCCTGCTGAAATTGCTCATTAAAGGGAGAGGTATGCTCTGATAAGTGCGACATATGCGCCTGCGAGCGCTCGGTGATCGCCGCCGTCGAGAGCGAAATACCAACCGATCCCGCCACGTTACGGAACATGGTAAACAGCGCTGCCGCATCGGCATTAAGCTGGCGCGGGATCGAGATAAAGGCGATGGTCGTCAACGGGACGAACAGGAAACCCAGCCCAATCGACTGGGCGCTGCGAAACAGCATCAGCGTTTCAAAGTCGATATCCGGCGCCAGCGTACGCGACCACCAGAATGAGGCGGCCAGGCAGAAAAAGCCGAAGGCGATTATCCAGCGCGTCTGCACCACCGGCATCAATTTCAGCACCAGCGGAATGGTCAGCACAATCAACACTGCGCCGGGCGACAGCACCAGCCCGGACCACGTGGCGGTGTAGCCCAGATCCTGCTGCGCCAGTTGCGGGATCACCACCGAGCTGCCATAGAGGATCATCGCCATGCCGGCCATCAGCAAGCTGGAAACCGTAAAGTTCTTGTCCGCCATGCAGCGCAAGTCGACCACCGGCTTTTTGGCATACAGCAGCCAGTAAATAGCCCCGACAATACCAATTGCGGTGAGAACGGCGAAAATACGGGTGAAATCGGAGTTGAACCAGTCTTCATCTTCACCGCGATCGAGCATCACCTGCAGACAACCCAGCCCCAGCGCAATCAGGCCAATGCCCGGCCAGTCGATGGACAATTTCTGCTTCGATTTGCGCTCCCAGGGCGGATCTTCCAGCAGCTGGTAAATCGCCAGAACCGTGATAATGCCCACCGGAATATTGATAAAAAAGACCCAGCGCCAGGAGTAGTTATCGGTTATCCAGCCGCCCAGCGTTGGCCCCAGCACCGGGGCGACAATAATGGCGATAGACGACAAACCAAATGCTTTGCCGCGATCTTCCGGCTTGAAGTAATCCAGCAACACCGATTGCTGCGTGGGTTGCAAACCGCCGCCAAAAAAGCCCTGCAAAATACGAAACAGGATGATTTGCCACAGTTCGGTGGCAATTCCGCACAGAAACGAACAGACGGTAAACATCACAATGCAGATCAGGAAAAACTGCTTGCGTCCAAAGGTGCGGCTGAGAAAAGCGGAGATCGGCAGGACGATCCCGTTCGCCACCAGGTAGCTGGTCAGCACCCATGTTGATTCGTCATAACTGGCGGAGAGCGACCCGGCGACATGCGGCAGTGCCACGTTAACAATCGTGGTATCGAGGATCTCCATAAACACCGCGAGGGTGACGACCCACGCCACCGCCCACGGGTTACTGGCGGGTTTCCAGTTCTCGTGGCTGTGATCCGTCATTCCAGCGTCACCTTCGGTTCAACGGAAAGGCCTAACGGCAACGGTTTGTTGGGATCCAGGCCTTTATCGATGACGATTTTCACCGGCACGCGCTGAACGATTTTGACAAAGTTGCCGGTCGCATTTTCTGAAGGGAAAGCGGCGAACTTCGACCCGCTGCCCTGCTGGATGCTATCGATATGCCCTTCCAGCTCCAGATCCGGCCACGCATCCACTTTGACGCTGACTTTATTCCCCGGGCGCATCCGCTCCAGCTGCGACTCTTTAAAGTTCGCCACCACCCACACATCCGGTGAGACCAGGGAAAACAACGCGGTGCCCGCCTGCACTAATGTACCGTTTTGCACATTGCGTTTGGTGATAAAGCCATCGAACGGGGCACGAACCTCCGTCCAGGATAAATTCAGATTCGCGGTTTCCAGCTGCGCTTTTGCCTGCGCCACTTGCTGCTGGCGCGCTTCGACATTGGTTTCCTGCTGGCGGATTTGCAACTGCACCTGGTCGGCAACTTCCAGCTGTGCCTGCGCGCTGGCAAGTTGTGCCTGCGCGCTACGCAACTGGGCATTGGCGCTATCAATATTTTGTTGTGTGGTGGCGCGAGGATCGACACCACGCTGACGGCGATAAGCGGCTTCGGCATTCGCCAGGTCTGCTTTTGCTTTCAGCACCTGTGCGCGCGCTTCGTCACGCTGAGCGGGATACTGCACTTTTGATAAGTCCAGTTGCGCCTGCGCCTGGTGAAGCTGTGCGATTGCCAGCCCCAGTTGCGCTTGCGCCTGATCGCGTTGCGCGGTGGCATCGCGCGGGTCAATCGTGACCAGCAAATCCCCTTTCTTGACGCGCTGGTTATCTTTCACCCGCAACTCGGTGACGTAACCGGCCACTTTCGGCGCGATCGTCACCGCGTCGCCATCGGTAAAGGCGTCGTCTGTGGTCTCTTCATTACGGGTTAAAAACCACCACACCAGCGCAACGATCAGCATCACGCCGACAACAATGGCGAGGATAATCAGTGGCTTCTTTCCGGGGCGTTTACGTGGGTTTTGGTTGTTATCGTCCTGAACATCGTCAGGATGCGTTGTGTTTTCTGCCATAGTTTCGCAACAGTCCTGTCAGGTAACGGCGCCAGGGATGCGCCGTTAACTAAAGTTAGGCGGTTGCTATACATTTGCCAGGATAAACTGACAAATCAGCACTATCTGAATAAGAGTAATCCGTATCCCACCAGCGCCGCCCACAGCAGCATCGGCATGGAATAAAGATGGAAGCGCCACCAGATGCGGCGATCGTTTGCCATGCGCAGCGCGATAAGATTGGCCAGCGAACCGGGCAGCAAACCAAAGCCGCCAACATTTACCGCCCAGGCCAGCAGCGTATCCGGCGGTACATAATTGAGCAGCAAAATGGTCGCGGGCACATTACTGATAAATTGCGACAGACCAATGGCCGTCAACCACAACCCTGGAGGTGACAACTGGCTGGCACTGTTCAGCACCGCGTGCAGCGCAGGCAACTGAATAAGCAGGTGGACATCAATAAACATGGCGATAAACACCAGCAGCAGCGTCCAGTCCACACTCAGCACTACCCGCCGCGCCAGTAGCAAGAACCCGATGGCGACAATTGCCAGCCCCCACAGCTCCTGTTTCAACTCCAGCGCGGTAATAAAGATTAAGTAGAAGCCGAGGCAGCTCCACACCAGACGGGGTTGCCAGTCCGGCGTTTGCACGCCGCTATGGTAGTTAAGCGCCTTTTTCGGAAAACAGAACCAGCACAACACCAAGAGCGTAACCATCATTGCCAGCGCCAGCGGCGCCATCTGCCAGATGAACGCCGGGAAAGAGAGGCCAGAGCGTCCCCAGATAAGAATGTTTTGTGGGTTTCCGATAGGCGTTAATAACGACCCGGCATTTACCGCCAGCGCTTCAAAAATGATCAGCCGGTTAACCGGGATTTCGCACAGTTTCTTCAGCGTGATGGTCAGCGGTACCACAATAAACAGCGCCACATCATTGGTGAGAAAGGTGGAGAGGAGCGCTGCAGCCAGCACCATAAACATCGCCAGCCGACGCTGATGATGAAAACGACGCACCATACGCCGCCCAATCACATCAAAATAACCGCTCAGCTCAACCCCTTTGGTCAACAGCATCAGGCCGCTGAGGGTAATAATGGTGTGCCAGTCGATCGCTCCAGGCCAGTTTTTCGGCGCAAATGGGGCAAAAAAGCACAATGCAAAACCAATAAGCAGTAACAGATGCAGGAAACGGTCGCGCGCCAGGGCGCGGAAGAACGGCATACTCATTCAGGAGGTTGCTCATGTTGCAGGGTGAAGCGACGGAAACACTCCAGCGTTTCCTCGCTGACGTGATGTTCCATACCTTCGGCGTCGCGTCGCGCGATTTCAGGACTGACACCCAGTACCAATAAGAAGCTTTCCACAATTTGGTGACGCTCGCGGCTCTCCTGCGCCAGCCTCTCACCTTCCGCAGTCAAAAAAACGCCGCGCCAGGGAATCTGTTCAATCAAGCCCACCGTTGCCAGTCTTTTTAACATTTTCGCAACCGTCGGTTGAGAAACGCCAAGGCGGGCGGCCATATCCACCTGGCGGGCTTCGCCTACTTCGCGGATCAAATCCGAAATCAGTTCAACATAGTCATCAATCAGTTCGCGACGATGTGCTTCGCGCACCTGACGAAAGCCTTCAACGTGCTCTTCTACATTTACCAGCGTCACTTTTTTTATTGTTTGCTTACCTGCGCGACGGTTCATTGTGCTTCCTCTGAAGGTGTGACACCTGTGCAGCATCATATAAGAGAAGCGCCATTGTAAACCATCCGTGAATCAGCACAAAAAATTAACGTCTTAGCCATAGCTATAGAACATAGCCTGTGCTATATCTGTATGTAATGCGTTCACCCTTCATGGAACGAAGGGCATGAAAATGGCAGGAGGTAACGATGAATGAGTTCAAGAGGTGTATGCGCGTGTTTAGTCACTCTCCCTTTAAAGTCCGTTTAATGCTGCTGAATATGTTGTCCGATATCATTACCGGCAAACCTCAGAAGGACTCCGACAAACCTTCTCACTAATGCGGCGTCGCGGTACGCCGCTTCATTTTTCTGTCACAATTCCCCGTCATACTGGCCAATTCGTCTAAAAATCAGCGTATTTTTGCTGGATTTGCAATCATTCTCTCAAAACAACCGCTTAGCCCCTGTTGACCTTCGACGCGCCTCGCTCTATCTTTGCGCTGCCCTGCACAAATTGCGGCTCGCAGATGCGGACCCCCTCCCCTCTTCACACGCACTGTCCGGCAGGTTTTGACCCTTAACGCCAGGGTGAGCACATGGCGTTTTCATGACAGTAATCTATGAGCTTAATCCTTAAAGAATCCGTTGCCTTTCGCAGCCAGACGCTCAACCCGTGGACGGGTTTCTACTTTTTACAATCGATGTTGATTAACTTCGCTCTGGGTTATGAATTTAGCGTGATGTATGCGGTTCTTTTAACCTGCGCGCTACTGATCCTCTGGCGTCATGCGCCTCGCGCGCAGAAAACCGTTATCGGGATTATCTCGCTGGTTGCCGCCTGTTATTTCCCCTTTGGTCGGGCATATGGCGCACCAAACTTCAACACGCTGCTGGCGCTGCTGTCGACCAATATGGAAGAGTCGACGGAAATTCTGACTATCTTCCCGTGGTATCACTACGCTATCGGCGTATTCATTTTTGCGCTGGGTGTTATTTCGCTGCGCCGCCGGATAATCGTGCGATCCACGCCGTGGCTGAAATGGGACACGCTGGGCACGATTGTGTGCATCGCGTCTTATTTTATTGGCCCGGTGCAAAACCATTTCAAAGGTTACGAATTCAGGATCATTGATACCGGTGTTCCGGTGCTGCGTTTCGTACGCGATGTGGCGTTCAACTACTATGTTGTTAAAGAAGAACAGAAAAATATGGCCGCGCTCGCCAGTGTGAAAGACACCTGGACTGTGCTGGCGGTAAAACCGAAATACCACACTTACGTGGTGGTGATTGGCGAAAGCGCACGTCGCGACGCGCTGGGCGCCTTTGGCGGCCACTGGAATAACACTCCGTTTGCCAGCCAGGTGAACGGCACGCTGTTTACGGATTACATTTCCGCGAGCGGTTCAACACAAAAATCCCTTGGTCTGACGTTAAACCGCGTGGTGGATGACAAACCGCAGTATCAGGATAATTTTGTCACGCTGGCGAACCGTGCCGGTTTCCAGACGTGGTGGTTTTCTAATCAGGGGCAAATTGGCGAATACGACACCGCCATCGCCAGTATCGCTAAGCGTGCCGATGAAGTGCAGTTTTTGAAACGTGGTGACTTCGAAGCAGATAAAAACACCCGCGACGAGGATCTGTTAAAACTGACCAATCAGGTCCTGAGCACAAAACGCACCCAGCCGCAGCTGATTGTGCTGCATTTGATGGGCTCGCACCCGCAGGCCTGCGATCGCACCGGCGGCAAGTACAATGAGTTTGTGCAGTCAAAAGAGACCTCCTGCTACCTCTATTCCATCACGCAGACCGATGATTTCCTGGGGAAAATGTATTCGCAACTGGTTAATACCGGCGAAAGTTTTTCGATGGTTTACTTCTCGGATCACGGACTGGCGATTAAAGAACGCGGAAAAGAAGTGCAGTACCTGGCGCACGCCGATACTTTTCAGCAGGACTTCCAGGTGCCATTTATGGTGCTTTCCAGCGACGATACCAAACATCGGGTAATTAAAGCGCGCCGTTCAGCGAACGACTTTTTGAGTTTCTTTTCGCAGTGGACGGGGATCAGCGCAGAGCAGATTAAAAACCCTTACCATTTTATGTCCGAGCAAAAAGCCGGGCCAGCGTACATTACCAACTTTAAGTTACAGAAAGTTGACTATAACCATCTCGGCACTGATCTCTTCGATACGCGCAGTAAGCGGTAATTTCTGAAGTAAATTGCAGATAAAAAAAATCCGCCCAGTGGGCGGATTTTTTATTATCGCCGAAGCGATTAGAAGCGGTAACCAACGCCGGCAATCCAGGTGCCAACGTCTACGTTACGAATGCGGCTCTGCTCGTAGGAGAAGTCCAGAGCAACGTTTTCCATCGGGTTGAACTGCAGACCAGCACCGTAAGAGAAACCGTAGTCGCTGGTATCAGACACTTTAGCGGTGTCTACAGTCTGCTGGAATTTACCGTAACCTACACCCACAACACCGTAGATGCTCGCCCAGTCGTTGATGCGGTAAGCCGGACCTGCGGTGATGCCATAGTATTGCGCTTTGTTATAAACGCTGCTTTCGGTGCGATCTTTTTCAGTGTAAGTAAAGGAACCAATAACACCCAGCGGGTTGTTGTCCTGCTCGTAGCGATATTTCAGGTTGAAACCGTTAGTTTTGTTAGCAATACCCTGAGCGTCGCTCTGAGCGTAACCGCCAGTTACGGTTGAAGTAGCTGCTACTGCGGAACCTGCAGAAACCGCCAGAAGTGCGGCCAGTGCTGAAAGACATGCAATTTTTTTCATAATCCACCTCAAATGTGCTTCAAGTAAATCCTACGTCCTACGCATTTAAATATATCAAAATTAGTTAAGAAACTCTTTGCGGGAATTGGGGTCTAAAGCGCCATTTGATGTAACAGAAAGTTTCCGTTACTGACCAACCCTTTCAAAAAAAAGCACTTTTCCCGCACAACGCACCATTATGCTGCGTATTTAATGGCACATTCATCCAGATAATTCTTAAATGGATAGGTTAATTAACCATCAGAGGGGAGCTATTCTACGGATTTTTCAGTTACTTTTTTTCAACAAACGCTCAACCAGCCGGGGGTAATTCAAGTAGACTGCCTCTTTTACTTTATTTGACAGAAATTGACGGGAGAAAGGATGCCTGCGCAGTCTCGTAAATTACCGGTTTGGTTGCCGGTGCTCATATTGCTTGTGGCGATGATGTCCATTCAGGGAGGCGCGTCGCTGGCGAAATCACTCTTCCCGCTGGTTGGCGCACCGGGCGTCACCGCGCTGCGTCTCGCACTTGGCACGATTATTTTGGTCGTGGTGTTTAAGCCATGGCGTTTACGTTTTACCCGTGAACAACGTCTGCCGCTGCTGTTTTATGGCCTGTCGCTCGGCGCCATGAACTATATGTTCTATTTATCAATCCAGACGATACCGCTCGGCGTTGCGGTGGCGCTGGAATTTACCGGCCCGCTGGCGGTGGCGCTTTTTGCCTCACGCCGCCCGGTGGATTTCATCTGGGTGATCCTCGCGGTACTTGGCCTCTGGTATCTGCTGCCACTGGGCGAAAATGTGTCACATGTTGACCTTACTGGCGCGGCGTTCGCCCTTGGTGCCGGCGCTTGTTGGGCAATCTATATTCTTTCCGGTCAGCGCGCCGGGGAAGAGCATGGCCCGGCGACAGTGGCGCTGGGTTCATTAATTGCGGCGGTGATTTTTGTGCCGCTTGGCGCATTCTAGGCAGGTGAAGTGCTGTGGCACTGGTCTGTTCTGCCGCTGGGGATCGCCGTGGCGATTTTATCCACCGCCCTGCCTTACTCGCTGGAAATGATCGCCCTGACGCGCTTACCGACTCGCACATTCGGCACATTGATGAGTATGGAACCGGCGATGGCGGCAATTTCCGGCATGATTTTCCTCGGTGAAACGCTAACATTCCAGCAAGCGCTGGCGCTGGCGGCGATTATTATTGCGTCGATGGGCTCGACACTCACGCTGCGTCGGGAAGCGACAGTCAAAAAAATTGATATCGGCTAAATAACTATTATTTGGCATGAGATCCTTCTTATGCCAAATATCTAACCCCGCCGCAGACATTATTTCTTACTTTTCCCTGCATCCTGTATTAAATAGAATCATTCGCATTTTAAAAATAATAAGTTATTAGAATTATCTTACATTTCATTTGATTAGTTGCGTCATCCTGAAATCCTTTCCTATATTTTATATTCGCTATCGAACTGATAGGTACAGCCAAGACTGTCAGCGAAAATCTGGTGCTATACTTAGTTTCGGTAATTTCCTGGGACACAAACATCAAGAGGATATGAGATTATGAGTACCGCTAAACTGGTTAAAACGAAAGCGTCTAATCTGCTTTATACCCGCAACGATGTATCGGATAGCGATAAAAAAGCGACCATCGAGCTGCTGAATCGCCAGGTGATCCAGTTCATTGACCTGTCTCTGATCACTAAACAGGCCCACTGGAATATGCGCGGTGCTAACTTCATTGCCGTACATGAAATGCTGGATGGCTTCCGTACTGCGCTGGTAACCCACCTTGATACCATGGCAGAACGCGCCGTACAGCTGGGCGGTGTCGCACTGGGCACCACACAGGTGATTAACAGCAAAACCGCGCTGAAAAGCTACCCGCTGGATATCCATAGTGTGCAGGATCACCTCAAAGAACTGGCCGATCGTTACGCGGTAGTTGCCAACGATGTGCGTAACGCCATTGGCGAAGCGAAAGACGAAGATACCGCTGATATCTTCACCGCCGCTTCCCGCGACCTGGATAAATTCTTGTGGTTCATCGAATCGAACATTGAGTAAAACATAAGCTTTGCCTATACGCCCTGCGCCTCACGCGCAGGGTTTTGCACTATTACAGTGCGCATTATTTTCCCTTTACGCCCACAAAGTTATCACTTCGTAATTATCCCATCACAAAATTGTTAATAACTGATTGTTTTCACCCCACGATCTGCGCTAAAAAAAAGCAAAACAGGCCACGCCGCCAGAATGCACCAAAACAGTGACTCAAAATGGTGCACACGGCTATTCTTGCTACACTTATTGTGCAACCGGGTAAAGGTTCGCCTTTACAAAACAATAGGTTGTAAACCTGGCATGATTTTTTCATACTGCGTTCATTCTCGCAGGGGTTCGTTCCCCGGATACAAAAGGAAAAACTATGAAGTCTGTATTGAAATTTTCCCTGGCTGCACTCGCTCTCGCTTTTGCCGTCTCTTCTCAGGCTGCTGATAAAAAACTGGTTGTCGCCACCGACACTGCGTTCGTTCCTTTCGAATTCAAACAAGGTAACCAATATGTTGGTTTCGACGTGGATCTGTGGGCAGCGATCGCCAAAGAACTGAAACTGGATTACGAACTGAAACCGATGGACTTCAGCGGCATCATTCCTGCGCTGCAAACCAAAAACATCGATCTGGCGCTGGCGGGTATCACCATTACGGAAGAACGTAAAAAAGCCATCGATTTCTCTGACGGCTACTACAAAAGCGGCCTGCTGGTGATGGTGAAAGCCAACAACAACGACGTGAAAAGCGTGAAAGACCTCGATGGTAAAGTGCTGGCAGTGAAGAGCGGCACCGGTTCCGTTGACTACGCGAAAGCGAACATCAAGACCAAAGACCTGCGTCAGTTCCCGAACATCGATAACGCGTATATGGAACTGGGCACTGGCCGCGCTGACGCTGTACTGCACGACACGCCGAACATCCTGTACTTCATCAAAACTGCTGGCAACGGTCAGTTCAAAGCTGTCGGCGACTCTCTGGAAGCGCAGCAGTACGGTATTGCTTTCCCGAAAGGCAGTGATGAACTGCGCGAGAAAGTGAACGGTGCGCTGAAAACGTTGCACGACAACGGCACCTACAACGAAATCTACAAAAAATGGTTCGGCACCGAACCTAAATAATTATTAAAAAATAAAGTGTTACACCTCGGAGGCGGCTTTCGCCTCCGATGCTTTTTGTTAAAACCACGGTATACAGGAACACATCATGCAGTTTGACTGGAGCGCCATCTGGCCCGCCATTCCGCTTTTGCTTGACGGGGCCAAAATGACCTTATGGATCTCGATCCTTGGTCTGGCTGGCGGTATCGTTATCGGCCTGCTGGCCGGTTTAGCCCGTACCTATGGCGGCTGGATTTCTAACCACATCGCACTGGTATTCATCGAAGTTATTCGCGGTACGCCAATCGTCGTTCAGGTGATGTACATTTACTTCGCCTTGCCAATGGCCTTTCCCGATATTCGTATCGACACCTTCAGCGCCGCGGTGATCACCATCATGATCAACTCCGGGGCTTATATCGCCGAAATCACCCGCGGCTCCGTGCTGTCCATCCATAAAGGGTTCAGCGAAGCGGGCCAGGCGCTGGGGCTTTCCCGCGTTGAAACTATCCGCCATGTGATCATGCCGCTGGCGCTGCGTCGCATGCTGCCGCCGCTGGGTAACCAGTTGATCATCAGCATCAAAGATACGTCGCTGTTTATTGTTATCGGCGCAGCCGAATTAACCCGTCAGGGCCAGGAAATCATTGCCGGTAACTTCCGCGCGCTGGAAATCTGGACCGCCGTTGGGGTGATTTATCTGATCATTACCCAGGCGCTGAACATCGTGCTCCGCCGTCTTGAAAAAAGGATGAAAATCCTGTGATTGAATTTAAAAACGTTTCCAAGCACTTCGGTCAAACCCAGGTGCTGCACAATATCGATCTGAATATTACTCAGGGTGAAGTGGTGGTGATTATCGGGCCGTCGGGCTCCGGGAAATCGACGCTGCTGCGCTGCATTAACAAACTGGAAGAGATCACCAGCGGCGATCTGATTGTCGATGGTCTGAAAGTTAACGATCCAAAAGTGGACGAGCGCCTGATCCGCCAGGAAGCGGGCATGGTGTTCCAGCAGTTTTATCTGTTCCCGCACCTGACCGCGCTGGAAAACGTCATGTTTGGCCCGATTCGTGTACGCGGCGCAAAGAAAGAAGACGCAGAAAAACTGGCGAAAGATCTGCTGGCGAAAGTCGGTCTCGCCGAGCGAGGTCACCACTATCCGTCTGAGCTTTCCGGTGGTCAGCAGCAGCGTGTGGCGATTGCCCGCGCGCTGGCAGTCAAACCGAAAATGATGCTGTTTGATGAGCCAACCTCTGCACTCGACCCGGAACTGCGTCACGAAGTGCTGAAAGTGATGCAGGATCTGGCCGAAGAAGGCATGACTATGGTGATCGTGACCCACGAAATCGGCTTCGCCGAAAAAGTGGCCTCACGCCTGATTTTCATCGATAAAGGCCGCATTGCCGAAGATGGCAACCCTCAGCAGTTGATCGAAAACCCGCCGAGCCAGCGCCTGCAGGAATTCCTGCAACACGTCTCCTGATTTACCCCCGCCCCTCCTTGCGGAGGGGCACTCCCCCAGATTCTTCTCAATTCATCGCGGCCGCGGTACGGCATCTATACTTATCATTTTGCTGGACTTTCTCACCGGAGGAGCACATGCCGTGGATCCTGCTATTGATTGGGTGGTGGTGCGCGCCGTTACAGGCTGCGACGATACCCGGCATTACCGCTGCGACAACCACGCCTGCGCCTTCCACGCAAACGAGTGAGCCTAATGTCGAGCAGAAAAAGGCCGCTTATGCCGCACTTGCGGACGTGCTGGAAAACGATGAGTCGCGCAAGGAACTGATCGATCAGCTACGCAAAGTTGCCACCGCACCAGCACAAGAACCCGTGCCGGAACTCACCCCGCCCGAGGTGAAAGAGCAAAAAACGGTGCTGGAAAACGTAACCGAGGTGAGTGAGCATTATGGCAATGCACTGGCATCCCGTTTTGCTCAGCTGTATCGCAATATCACCGGTTCGCCCCACAAAGCCTTTAACCCGCAGACCTTCAGCAACGCCGCCAGTCATTTCCTGCTACTGGCCGCGCTGGTTTTTGCTTTCTGGTTTCTTGTTCGAGTAGCGGTATCGCCGCTGTATCGCAAAATGGGCGCCTGGGGACGGCGTAAAAACCGCGACTGCAGTAACTGGTTGCAACTGCCCTCAATGATTATCGGCGCGTTTATTATCGACCTGATGCTGCTGGCGTTAACAATATTTGTCGGTCAGTTGCTTAGCGCGAACCTTAACGCTGGCAACAGCACCATTGCCTTTCAACAAAGCCTGTTCCTGAACGCCTTTGCGCTGATTGAGTTTTTTAAAGCGATTTTGCGGCTGATTTTCTGCCCGCGTATTGCCGATCTGCGCCCATTTCGCATTACCGATGAAACCGCCCGCTACTGGCATATGCGTCTGAGTGCGCTTAGCAGCCTGATTGGCTATGGTTTGCTGGTTGCAGTGCCGATTATTTCCAATCAGGTAAACGTGCAGTTTGGCGCGCTGGCGAATGTGGTGATCATGCTCTGCATTACCGTATGGGCGCTGTACCTTATTTTTCATAATAAGCGGCAAATTCAGCACAATTTAATTGTGCTGGCGGATCACTCGCTGGCCTTTTTTAGCTTGTTTATCCGCGCGTTTGCGTTGATCTGGCACTGGCTCGCCAGCGCTTACTTTATTGTGTTGTTCTTCTTTTCGCTGTTCGATCCCGGTAACAGCCTGAAATTTATGATGGGTGCCACGGTCAATAGCCTGGCGATTCTGAGCATTGCTGCGTTTCTTTCTGGCGTATTGTCGCGCTGGTTGAATAAGACCATCACCCTGTCGCCACCGGTACAGCGCAACTATCCCGAACTGCAAAAACGGCTCAATGGCTGGCTCTCCGCGTCGTTAAAAGTCGCACGGATTCTGGTGGTTTGCGCAACCATCATGCTGTTGCTGAACGCCTGGGGGCTGTTTGATGTCTGGCACTGGCTGAATTACGGTGCGGGCGAGAAAACCGTCGATATCCTCATCCGTATTGCCTTGATCCTCTTCTTCTCCGCCGTGGGCTGGACCCTGCTTGCCAGTATTATTGAAAACCGGCTGGCGTCGGATATTCACGGTCGCCCGCTGCCAAGCGCGCGCACCCGCACACTGCTGACGCTGTTTCGCAATGCGCTGGCAGTGGTGATAAGTACCATAACGGTGATGATTGTGCTGTCGGAAATTGGCGTGAATATCGCGCCATTGCTGGCCGGGGCCGGGGCGCTCGGGTTGGCTATCTCGTTTGGCTCGCAAACGCTGGTGAAAGATATTATCACCGGCATTTTTATCCAGTTTGAAAACGGCATGAACACCGGGGATTTGGTCACTATCGGCCCGCTGACCGGCACCGTAGAGCGAATGTCGATTCGCTCCGTTGGCGTACGTCAGGATACTGGTGCGTACCACATTATTCCGTGGTCATCGATCACCACTTTCGCCAATTTTGTGCGCGGCATTGGCTCGGTGGTGGCGAATTACGATGTGAATCGCCAGGAGGATACCGATAAAGCGAATCAGGCGTTAAAAGATGCCGTGGCAGAACTGATGGAGCAGGAGGAGATCCGCGGCTTGATTATCGGCGAACCGTCTTTTGCCGGGCTGGTCGGACTGACCAACACGGCATTCACGCTTCGCGTCACCTGCACGACCCTGCCGCTGAAACAGTGGACAGTGCGTTTTGCCCTCGACACGATGGTGAAAAAGCATTTCGACCGTGCGGGCGTGCGCCCGCCGGTGCAGACATATCAGATGTTACCGGCGCCGGAAAGCGCAGCACAGCCAGCGTCACCCGCCAGCCCGCCACCGCCGGCAGAACCTACACTTTGAAACGCGTCTGCGCCCAGCGTTTACGCTGGGCCTCATCGAGAAACGTCCAGGCGATAAAACGGCTCTGCTTCTGGCCCTGCGCCATCTCTTTTTTCATCACTTTCACTGCGCCAGCCTGGGTCAAGGCACGATACAGCTCGGGCAGGTTATCGCCGCGAGACACCAGCGAGGTAAACCACAACACCTGGCGCGCAAACTGTTGGCTTTCAGCAATCATCTTGCTGATAAAAGCCACTTCGCCGCCTTCGCACCACAACTCCTGCTGCTGGCCACCAAAGTTGGCCGCATCGTTAACCGACTGGCCCAGATTGCGACGCTTGCGCTCACTGCCAGCCTGCGCGCTTTGCGCGGAATCATGAAACGGTGGGTTGCAGAGAACCGCATCGTACTGCTCATTTTTATGAATAATACCAGTGAGAACAGACGCCGGATCTTTCTGTCGACGCAACCGTACCGCACGGCTCAACCCAGGGTTGGCGTTGATGATCGCCTGTGCGCTGGCAAAGGCCTGATCGTTAACTTCGCTGCCGGTAAAACGCCAGCCGTATTCATGCGCGCCAATCAGCGGATAGATGCAGTTGGCACCAGTGCCAATATCCAGCACGCTGGCCTGCGTCGGCACCTTGCCGTCGTTGCTTTCCGCCAGCACATCCGCCAGATGGTGAACGTAATCCGCACGCCCCGGCACTGGCGGGCAGAGGAAACCGTCCGGAATATCCCATTCGCGCACGCCATAGAATTTTGCCAGCAGCGCTTTGTTCAGGGCTTTAACTGCCTGCGGATCGGCAAAATTGATGGTCGTCTCACCGTTCGGGTTCGTGGTAAGAAACGCGCGCAGTGACGGGTTCACGGCGCACAGCGCGTCGAGATCGTAGCGGCTGTGGTGGCGGTTACGCGGGTGCAGACCCGGCTTCTGGGCATTCATGGCATTCTCCTGTTAGCAGCGGCGTAAGATACCCGTTGACGATGGTCGGGTAAATAAGTGAGGCTGAAGAATCTGTTTTTTAACGACCGGAAAGCGCTATGTATTTTTATGAACCTGCAAAAGGTCATGGTCTACCCCATGATCCCCTGAATGCCATTATTGGCCCGCGCCCCATCGGCTGGATCGCCTCGCTGGATGGGCAAGGCCGACGGAACCTCGCCCCATATAGTTTTTTTAACTGCTTTAATTATCGCCCGCCGATTATCGGCTTCGCCAGCAGCGGCTGGAAAGACAGCGTACGTAATATTACGGAAACCAAAGAATTCGTGTGGAATCTGACAACACGCGCACTGGCCGTACCCATGAATGAAACGTCCGCTTCGTTACCACACGGCGAAGATGAGTTTGCCCGTGCGGGTCTGACGCCCGCAGCCAGCCGGGTCATCAAAACGCCACGCGTGGCGGAAAGCCCGGTCAACTTCGAATGCCGCCTCTCGCAGTGTATTCAACTGACCACCGCAGACGGGACGCCGGTTGATAGCTGGCTGGTGCTCGGTGAAGTGGTTGCCGTGCATATTGATGAGACATTGCTAGAAAACGGCATCTACCAGACGGCAAAAGCAGAGCCGGTGCTGCGTGCGGGTGGCCCTTCAGCCTACTACGGCATTAGCGAAGCGCAGCGTTTCGATTTGACGCGCCCGGATAACCGCTAGCCTCTTCGCCGGGCAACGATTTTACCGTTCGCCCGGCCCGACATCAGCGCCCCCGGGCAGTTTGCTATAATTATGGTTTTAGCCCGGGAGAACACATTATGGCTTCAGGTTGGGCAAATGATGGCGCAGTTCAGCAGCAAATCGACAGCACCATTGATGATGCCGTCGCGCGTGCGCGCAGCGGTTTACCATCCGGCGAAAGTTTAAAGGTTTGCGAAGAGTGCGGTGAGCCAATTCCGGAAGCACGGCGTAAAGCGATTCCCGGGGTACGCTTGTGCATCACCTGTCAGCAGGAGAAAGATTTACATAACTCTACATTTTCAGGATATAATCGCAGAGGTTCGAAAGATAGCCAGCTACGTTGACCTTTCCTGACGTGTGTAACCAGCGCAAGCGGTTGCCTTTACATCCATAAAATCCCGCCCTGAACGTAGCAAAATGTGCCGCCAAAATGGATGCCAGTCCGGGCGGCGGAAAAATGCGTTATTTGCATCCTTAAATCGATTTAAATTCAATAAATTAACCTTTATTCAATTTTTTAGAATAAGGCCGTCAATTCTCTTCGGTTTTATCTCCCGCCAAAAACCGTGATACTCATCACATCGACGGAACATTGTCCCCCAAACAGAATAACCTGCGAGAGATTAACTATGAAAACCATTAAATATGCTGTTGCTGCTATCGCGCTGTCTACCCTCTCTTTCGGTGCTTTCGCGGCACAATCAGTCACCACTGCTCAGGCAGAGAATCTGAATAAAATCGGTGTTGTTTCCGCTGAAGGCGCGACCACGCTGGACGGTCTGGAAGCCAAACTGGCCGAGAAAGCACAAGCCGCTGGCGCCACGGGCTACAGCATCACGTCCGCGACAGGCAATAACAAACTGAGCGGCACCGCGGTTATCTACAAATAACCGAAAACCGTGTTTTACCCCCGGCACATTAACCCTCTGCCTGGGTGCTCCACCCTCATTAACCCTGTTGTTACCCTGTTTTGCCCGTCCAGAAATGTGACGGGCTTTTTTTATCAGAAGTTTTGCGCAACCCGCGCCAGCCCCTCTTCCAGCGTCGCCACTTCACCCGTCGCCACCAGGCAGCAGGCAAGCTGAATTTTGAGCGACTCCGGCACTGCTTCACTTCCCGCAAGGCAGCGCTCCGTCCAGCGCGCAGTGCTTTCCGCATCTTTCGCAGCACCGTCACTTACCGGCGCTACCGCATCATCACGGGCATAAAGCACGCGTTCGCCCTGCGCATCAATCAGGTTGATTTGCGGACACCGTTGCGGGTTGGCATAAACTTCCCCTTCCGTGCCATGCATCAACAGACCGCGACCACCAATATCAGCAAAGAATTTCCCCACCCGCGTGATGTATTCCGGGTGCGAAACGCTGGATAAACGCAGCGCAGCGTCTTTTTCAAACGGCGTAGCCAGCTTCGCCAGCGTGTGCGCGCTGTTACGCACGCCCATCCGCCAGCGCATCGCCAGCTGTTTTTCCAGCGGCGGGCAGAGTGCGCTCACTGGAATATAGACCGGGTGATGCCCCTCCAGCTTCGCCTGCGCCTGGCCGGCATGCAGCGTGGCATCGATCCCCAGCAGTTTGAAAATGCACTCCGTCACCACGCGCGTCGGATCTTCAGTAATGCCATGGACCACCACCGGAAAACCGAGTTTGTTGAGCAAAATTGCCAGCAGCGGCGTCAGGTTCGCCTGCTTGCGCGCGCCGTTATAGCTGGGGATCACAATCGGCATCGGCTTTGCGACCGGCGGCGTCAGTTTCAGGGTGTGCTGCTGCATCGCCTCGTAAAAGCCGAGCATTTCCGCTTCCCCTTCCCCTTTAATACGCAGGGCAATCAAAATGCCGCCCATCTCCAGATCCGGCACTTCACCCTTCAGCATCTGCGAGTACAGACCACGAGCGGTATCGAAATCCAGATCGCGGGCGTGGTTTTTCCCACGACCAATTTCTTTAATGATTTTGCGGTAATCCATAGCGACTCCTTGCGGGCTCACATCGTTAACGGCGTTTGCGACGCTTCTGTTCTGCTTTTTTCACAGGTTTCTTCACTATAACGTCCGGCATTGCCGGTTGTGAAATAGGAAACACAGGTAGCGCGTCGAGCAGCCGTTTACCGTAGTTTTTAGTCAGCAACCGTTTATCGTAAATCACCACTTCGCCACGACAACTGTGGCTGCGAATAAGCCGCCCCACTTGCTGAATAAGGTTAAACGACGCGCTGGGCAGGCTCTGTACTTCAAAAGGATAGCGATTCAGGCTTTTCAGCCACTCGCCTTCGGTGATCACCACCGGGCTGTCGATAGGTGGAAAAGCGATTTTATGGATGTGGACCTGCGTCAGGTAATCGCCTTTGAGATCCAGCCCTTCAGCGAATGACTGCAAGCCCACCAGCACACTGCGCTCGCCATTATCGATACGTTTACGGTGCAGTTCCACCAGCCGATAGCGCGGCTGATCGCCCTGCACCAGCAGCAATAAACGCAAGTCCGCGACATAGGTTAAAAACAGCTGCATCGCGCGCTGGCTGGCGAACAGCACCAGCATCCCGGGATGCGCTTTACTCTCAACCTGCTCGCGAAACCAGGTCGCCATTTCCGCAATATGCTGCTCTTCGTTTTCCATCAGTGGCTCGTAGCGCATCTGCGGAATAACAATTTTTCCCTGCTCAACATGGTTGAACGGCGAATCAAGCGTGACAAAGCGATCCCCGGCTTTCTCTTTTAAACCACTCATCTCTTGCAGACGATTAAAACTGTTCAGCGAACGTAACGTCGCCGAGGTCACCACAATGTGCGGTACGCTGCGCCAGAGCAGCTTTTCTAACTGATCGCTTACGCGAATCCCCACGCAATGGAACAGTAGATGCAACTGCCCGTCACGCGCCTCGCGGGTAACCCATTTGGTCACCGGCGCACCGGACGCCTGCGCCATTGAGGCCAGCCGCCAGAGTTTGCTCTGACTTTCGAACATACCCAGCGCGCGGTTCATCTGCAAAATAACCCGGTGCAAACGCACAATGTCGTGGCTGCCCGTCTTCTCGCTTAAATCATTCAGAAACAGCTCTGCCAGCCCGCGCAGCATCTCCGTCAGTTTTGCCAGCCGCTGGCAAATCTCCATCACTTCATCGGGCAGTTCCCCCATCGCAAAGCGATATTCCGCCTCCTGGCCCGCCGGAAGATAAAGGTTGAGAATGTTGTTAAGCGACGCGATGAGCGCGTAAAGCTCCTCGCAATGGGCGTTGAGCCGCTCCGGTGTCGCCAGCGGCGGCAGCGTTTTCGGGCGAAACTGCTCAAGGCAGGTCGCCACCAGTTTGGTGAACAGATCGAGCTGAAGCTGATACCAGGGGGCGGTGATTTCCGCTGTCATCTCCAGCGCGTCGCGCGCTACGTCCGGCAAATGGTGGCCTTCATCGAGCACCAGCAGCAGGTTTTTTGGCTCCGGTAGCACCGCTTCGCTCTCCATCGCCGCCATCACCAGCGCGTGGTTGGCGACCACCACTTCCGCTTCCTGGATTTCGCGGCGTGCGACAAAAAAGGGGCATTCGCGGTAGTAATGGCAATTACGGTTCAGGCAGCTGGCTTTATCGGTGCTGAGCCGTCGCCACAAATCATCGCTAATCGCCTTGTCAGTGTGATCGCGCAGGCCATCCCACTTGTAGCTGTCGAGATCCGCTTTCAGCGCCGCGCAACGTTTCTGCTCTTCCTGGTTACCCGGCGTCAGTTCATCGTCCAGAAACGCCAGCAGATCCTGCTGGTTCGGCTCGCTGCTTGCCAGCGCCGCCAGGTTGCGCGGACAAACATAGCGCCCACGGCCAAACGCGGCGGTAAAGCGTAAATCCGGGATGATTTTGCGCAGTAGCGGCAGATCTTTACTGAAGATCTGATCCTGCAACGCCACGTTCGCGGTGCTGACCACCAGCGTTTTTTGCTCTTCACGCGCGATGGCGATGCCCGGAATTAAGTAAGAGAGCGTTTTCCCCACGCCGGTTGGCGCTTCAATCGCCAGATGACGCCCTTCATCCCCCGCCAGTGTTTTCGCCACGTCAGCAATCATCTGCCGCTGCGGCGCGCGGGGAATAAAGTCCGGGATCTGTTGTTGCAACGCCTTATACCAGGCGGCGATCTGCGCTTTTAGCGCGGCGGTAAGGGCCATGAGGAAACCTGAAACACTGTATAAACAGCCACTATTGTGGCATTTTTAGCGCCCGTAGGGTAACCCTTTTTGCCATGCCGGAAGCGCGCCCGCATATCCTGTGCGTCATCATTCTGATACAGAATATTTTTCACAACGCCGATCACAAATTGGCAGATCCAATCACCATTGCCGTTGAGGTCGCGTTGATCATTTATTCAGGCAATGCTAGTTTTTACCTGCATTACGCTTGTTACCGAATATCGGGCAAAACCTAAATGCAGAGAATGAGGGCGACATCCGCTCGCTGCTGTATTTACGTTTTGCCCGTTTTTGTTTGCAGGAGTTGGCGATGCTGGTCAAACAAATATTAAATAATAACGTTGTCAGCGCCATTGATGAGCATGGCCTTGAGGTTATTCTGACCGGGCGCGGCTTAGGGTTTAATACCCAAAGCGGTGCCCGCGTCGATGCGCAAGCCATCGAAAAAATATTCCATTTGCAGGACTCACAAGTCTCCGCACGTTTTAAAGATCTGGTCAGCGAAGTGCCGGTGGAAATAGTGCAACTCACCGCCGATATTGTTGCGCTGGCACGATCTGCGCTTGCGCATAAATTAAGTGAAGGCCTGTACGTTACGCTGGCCGATCACCTACACTTTGCGCTACAACGCACAGAAAAAAATGAAGTTTTGCCTAATCCGTTAGAGTGGGAAGTGCGCCATTTTTATACCGAAGAGTATGCCATTGGCCGCCAGGCGCTTGGCATGATTGTCGCGCGTACCGGCACACTATTACCCGACAGTGAAGCCTGTAGTATTGCGCTGCATATTGTGAATGCCGGGCTGAACGATACGATGGGTAAAACCACAAAAATTACACGGCTTATTTATCAGTTACAGAATATCGTTAAATACTTTTTCACCCTGCCGCTCGACGAGCACAGTCTGAATTATCAGCGTTTCATTACCCATTTAAAATTTTTCGCCCAACGGGTGATTGATGGTGTGGTGTTAAATAATGACGACGAAGAGTTATTCGCTATGGTGCAGCGTCGTTATCAAACCACCCTGAAATGCGTTGACGCGATTAACGAATTTGTCGGCAAAAATTATCACCACACGATGAGCAATTCGGAAAAACTCTACCTGACCGTGCATATCGAAAATGTGGTACAGCGGACAGAGTCGTAAGGTAACAACGTCGCGCCTGCGACCCGAAGTATGACGTGTATGAATTCTTTCCAGGCTTGTTACTGTTAAATCAGGCAAACCCCAGAAGAACAAAGCACCGGTGAGTAACCGGTAATTGTTATGGCACCTGCCACGCAGGTGTCAGTCTGGAGGAATGACCATGAACTATCAGGATACCGCGCAGCAGATAATCAACAGGATCGGCGGCAAGGGCAATATTCTGTCACTGTTTCACTGCATCACCCGTTTGCGTTTCTTACTGAAAGATAAAGACAAAGCCGATCGCGCCGCGCTGGAAGCGCTGGATGGTGTGATTGGCGTAAACATTTCCGGCGATCAATATCAACTCATCATCGGCAACGATGTCGCACCGCTGTGCGATGCCTTGCTGGCGAAATTACCGGGGGTTTCCGCCACCAGCGCAGCACAATCCGGAAAACGCCGCAACCCGGTGTCGGTGGTGCTGGAGGGGTTATCCAGCATCTTTTCACCGATCATTCCGGCGATTGCCGGGGCCGGTATTCTGAAAGGTGTGCTGGCACTGATGGTGGCAATGCACTGGCTGGAAACCAGCAATCAGACATACCAAATCCTGCTCGCCATCAGCGATGGCGTGTTCTACTTCATGCCGCTGGCGCTGGCCTTCAGCGCGGCGAGTAAATTTGGCGCGAACCCCTATGTGGCGGTTGCGCTGGCTGCCGCCCTCTTCCACCCGGCGATTCAGACACTGTTTAAATCTGGCGCGCCAGTCCATTTTATGAGCCTGCCGGTGCCAACGGTGAATTACGCCTCAACGGTGATCCCAATTCTGCTCGCCGTCTGGCTGCTTAGCCGGGTGGAAAAGCTAATAGATCGCATCATGCCCGGCGTGCTGAAAACCATGTTCGTGCCGTTGCTCAGCCTGGTTATCGTCACACCCATCACCTTGATCGCCATTGGCCCGTTGGGGATTTTCGCCGGGAACGCGCTCTCCAGCGGCATTATCTGGCTGGTGGAAAACGCCGGGATCGTTGCAGGCGTGGTGGTTGGCGGCACGCTGTCGATGATCATCATCACCGGTATGCACTACGTGCTGGTGCCTATCATGATCAACAACATCAGCACCATGGGCTTCGATCCGTTCAAAATTCTTTTTTATGTCGCCAACCTCGGCCAGGCGGGCGCGGCATTTGGCGTGTTCCTGCGCGCCCGCGACAAGAAATTGAAATCACTGGCGTTAAGTACCAGTTTCAGCGCCGTGATGGGCATTACCGAACCGGCGATGTACGGCATCAACATTCGCTACAAACGCCCGTTTGCCGCAGCGCTTATTGGCGGTGCCTGCGGCGGCGGTTTTGCAATGGCGATGGGCGTCAAAACCTACGCCTTCGCGCTGAGCGGTTTGCCCGGTCTGCCGGCGCTGGTTGGCCCGACGTTTATGTGGGCGCTGGTCAGCATCGCTATCTCTTTTGTCTGCGCGGCAGTTGTTACCGTGGTGCTTGGTTTTGAAGAAACCGTGGTGGCAGGCGTTAGTCCGATGCCGGTTGCGCGCAGCGAAGAGAGACTCTTCGCGCCGGTCAGCGGCGAGTTAAAACCGCTTAATAGCTTAAGCGACCCGGTGTTTGCCGATGAAATTTTCGGTAAAGGGATCGCCATCTATCCCACCAGCGGCGAGCTGCGTTCTCCGGTCAACGGCACGGTGGAATCCCTGTTTGAAACCCATCACGCGCTGGCGCTGCAAAGCGATACCGGGGCGGAGATCCTGATTCATATCGGCATCGATACGGTGAAACTCGGCGGCAAACACTTCACCAGCCACATAACTGCCGGGCAAAACGTGGAAGTCGGTGATTTGCTGGTGAGCTTCGATCTGGCGGCATTGCAGGCCGCAGGCATCGATCCCAGCGTGATTGTGGTGGTCACTAACAGCGAACAATACGGCGATATCAGCCCGGTAAAAGCCAATGGCGATGTCGCCAGCCGGGACGCATTTCTCACACTGACCGCAAGCGCGGCGTAAGGAGCAGAGGCATGGCATTTTCGAAAGCATTTCCGGAAGGGTTTTTATGGGGTGGCGCAACCGCTGCTAACCAACTGGAAGGCGCGTGGAATGTAGGCGGCAAAGGGCTTTCCGTGTCGGATGTTTACACTTTTGATAGCAACACGCCGCGTGAGCGCTGGCTCGATCAGTGGCTGGGCATGACGCACGCGCAAATACGGGAAGCACAGGATCCGCACAGCAAAAAATATTATCCGAAGCGCAAGGGCAACGACTTTTACCACCGTTTTAAAGAGGATATCGCGCTGTTCGCCGGCATGGGTTTTAAATGCTTCCGCATGTCGATTGCCTGGACGCGCATCTTCCCGCGCGGCGATGAAACCACGCCCAACGAAGCGGGACTGAAATTTTACGATGAGGTGTTCAACACGCTGCTGGCGCATGGTATCGAGCCGATTGTTTCCCTCTCGCACTATGAAATGCCGCTGGCGCTGGTGACCGATTACGGCGGCTGGCCGAACCGCCAGCTGGTGGATTTCTATGTGCGTTTCGCCACCACGGTATTCACCCGCTATCGCAAGAAAGTGAAGTACTGGATGACCTTTAACGAGATCAACTGCGTGAAACATCACCCGTATGTCAGCGTGGGGGTGATCGAAGAGGACAACCCGCATCTGGAGCAGGATAAATACCAGGGCGCGCATCACCAGTTTGTCGCCAGTGCCCTTGCGACCAAAGCCTGCCACAACATAATTCCCGGCTCGCAGGTCGGCTGCATGATCAGCTACCAGATGCTCTACCCGCACACCTGCCATCCGGATGATTTGCAGGCGTGTGAAGAGATGCAGCGCGTGTCGCTGTTCTTTAGCGATGTGCAGGCGCACGGTTATTACCCTGCCTACACCGACCGCATGCTGGCCGAAAAAGGCGTGACGCTGCAAAAAGTGGTCGGCGATGACGAGATCCTGCGCCAGCACCCGGTCGATTTCGTCTCCTTTAGTTACTACATGTCGAGCACCGTCAGCGCACACCCGGAAACGCTGGAAGGCACAGAAGGTAACCTGGTCACCGGCGGCATCCGCAACCCCTATCTGCCCACCAGTCAGTGGGGCTGGCAAATCGATCCGAAAGGGCTGCGCCTGGCGCTCAATCAGCTCTATGACCGTTACCAGAAGCCGCTGTTCATTGCCGAAAACGGCCTCGGCGCGGTGGACACCGTCAACCCGGATGGTTCCATCGATGACGATTACCGCATTGATTATCTGCGCCAGCACGTTGAGCAGATGAAAGAGGCCATCGCCGATGGCGTGGATCTGTTTGGTTACACCTGGTGGGGACCCATTGATGTGGTCAGCGCGGGCACGGCGCAAATCTCCAAACGCTACGGCTTTATCTATGTCGACCAGGACGATATGGGCAACGGCACGCAGGCGCGTTCGCTGAAGAAAAGCTACCACTGGTATAAAAAACTGATCGCCTCGAACGGCGAAGACTTAGCCGATTAAGGAGTAGATATGTCTGTTTTTCCAAAAAGTTTCTTATGGGGCGGCGCGATTGCCGCCAACCAGGCGGAAGGGGCGTGGAATGAAGACGGCAAAGGGCCGTCCATCGCCGATGTGGTACGCGGCGGTATCGCCTCCGGCAAACACGATGCGGTGATTGACCCCAACCTTTACTATGCCAGCCACGACGCGGTGGACTTTTACCACCGCTACAAAGAGGACGTGGCGCTGTTCGCCGAGATGGGTTTTACGTGCTTTCGCACCTCGATTGCCTGGTCGCGCATTTTCCCGCGCGGCGATGAAACCACACCCAACGAAGCCGGTTTAGCATTTTATGATTCGCTGTTCGATGAGCTGCGAAAGTATGGCATTGAGCCGGTTATCACCCTCTCGCACTACGAAACGCCGCTGGCGCTGTATCAGGAGTATGGCGGCTGGAAAAACCGCCAGCTGATTGACTTTTTTAGCCGCTACTGCGAAACGGTATTTCGCCGCTACAAAGGCAAGGTCAAATACTGGATGACTTTCAACGAGCTGAACAACATGAACCGCATGCCGTTCGCCACCGGCGCGGTGGATGCCGATGCCGGTGCGCAGGCGATCTGGCAGGCCAATCATCACCAGTTTGTCGCTAACGCGCTGGCCAACAAGTTGTGCCACGAGATCATCCCTGAGGCGAAAATCGGCTGCATGTTGTCGCTGAGCACCGTCTACCCGGCAACCAGCAACCCGCAAGACATCTTCTCGACCATGCAGTTACGCCGCCGTTCGCTGTTCTTCTCAGATGTGATGATGCTCGGGCAATACCCGGCGTATGCGCCGCGTCTGTTCCGCGAACTGGGCGTCAAGCTGGAGATAGCCGATGGCGACCTGCAACTGCTGGCAGAGTACCCTTCGGACTACCTCGGCTTTAGCTACTACCGCAGCGTGCTGCACCAGGCAGGCGGCCAGTTCCGCATTGATACCGGCGGCACGGCCGGGCTGGACAACCCATATCTGGAGAAAACCGAATGGGGCTGGCCGATTGACCCGCAAGGTTTTCGCATCGTCTGTAACGAGCTGGCGGATCGCTACCGTAAGCCACTGTTCGTTGTTGAAAACGGTTATGGCGGCGTGGATGAACCGGACGCCAGCGGGCAAATTAACGATGACGCCCGCATTGATTATGGCCGTCGCCATATCCAGGCCATGGCGGAAGCGATTGACGATGGCTGCGACATTATGGGCTACACGTGGTGGGGGCCAATCGACATTGTCAGCGCCGGGACGGGTGAGATGAAAAAACGCTACGGCTTTATCTATGTCGACAAGGACAACGACGGCCGCGGTACGCTCACGCGCAGTAAGAAGAAGAGTTTTGCCTGGTATCAACAGGTTATCGCCAGCAATGGCGAAGTGCTGTAAGGTTAAAACCGGGAAGCGCTGCGGCGCTTCTCTTATTTTGGCCTGTTGACGATAAAGGTTTACGCATGAGTACATGGCATCTGGTTGACCCCGAGCTTCGCCCCGCCCTGCAATCCTGGACACCTTCTACGCTGAACGCCGACGCCCTTCCCGCCATACGCGAGCAGCGCCAGCAAGCCGCGCTGCAGGCCATGCATCTTGATGATGGGCTTTCACTGGCGATGCACGAACAGCACATTGTGGGTGCCCGCGGTGAACCCGCCGTGCGCGTGCGCGTGATCACGCCAACGACACGTCGCACCAACCGGATGGGGATTTTGCATCTGCACGGCGGCGGTCATCTGTTTGGCAGCCCCGAACAATCTTTGTCGCTCACCCGCCCGACAGCCGCGCGCCATGACTGCGTTGTCGTCTCTGTCGATTACCGCTTGTCGCCGGAGCACCGCTTTCCCGGTTCGCTTAATGACGGCTATGCCGCGCTGGTGTGGATGGCGGAAAACGCGGCGCAATTAGGCATCGATGCCAACAATATCGGCCTGATGGGCGACAGCGCCGGCGCGGGTGTTGCCGCCGCTCTGGCGCTGCTGGCGCGCGATCGCAAAGGGCCGCAACTGGCGTTTCAGAACCTGATGTTCCCGATGCTCGATGATCGTACGGTGGTGGAGACGGAACGAAACCCGGTGACGGGCGAATTTATCTGGACGCGGGAAAACAATGCGTTTGGCTGGCGTGCGCTGCTTGGGTGTGAACCCGGGAGCGTTGACGTATCGCCGTATGCCGCTCCGGCGCGCGCCGATGACCTGGCAGGGCTACCGCCGACCTGGATAGGCGTTGGCACGCTGGATCTGTTTCTTGATGAAGATATGGCGTATGCGCAGCGGTTAATACGTGCGGGAGTGGAGGTGGAGTTGAATGTCTGGCCGGGGGCGTATCACGGTTTTAATTCCGACCCGCAGGCGAGCATCGCACAGCGGGCCAGAGAGACGCGCCAGAACTGGCTGGCGCGTTTTAACAGCTAATTACTCGGCGGCAGAAGGCTTACGCGGGCGACGACGGCGAGACGGGTTGCCCGCCGGCGCCGCACCGCCATCAAGACGGCGTCCACCTGCCGGTTTAGCGGCTCCGCCATCCAGACGACGACCACCGGTCGGCTTTGCGCCGCCTTCAGCACGGCGTCCCCCCTCCTGCTTCGCAGCGCCACCTTCGGCGCGGCGCGGGGAGCGCGGTTTTTGTCCTTCGCCTTCACTGCGGCGCGGCGCAGACTGACCACGGCCACCGCCGCCCTGCCCGCGTCCACTGCCCTGACGACCGCCGCCCTGGCCGCGACCATTCTGAATCGGCTCGGCTTTGATCGACGGATCCGGCTCATAGCCTGCCAGCGCAATGCGCGGGATCTCTTTTTTCAGCAGGCGTTCGATATCGCGCAGCAGTTTATGTTCGTCCACGCATACCAGCGACAGCGCTTCGCCGGTCGCCGCTGCCCGGCCGGTACGGCCAATACGGTGCACGTAATCTTCCGGCACGTTCGGCAGTTCGTAGTTCACCACATGCGGCAACTCTTCAATGTCGAGCCCACGCGCCGCGATGTCGGTCGCCACCAGCACACGAATGTCGCCAGATTTGAAATCCGCCAGCGCACGCGTACGCGCCCCCTGGCTCTTATTGCCGTGAATCGCCGCGCTGGTGATGCCGTCTTTATTAAGCTGCTCCGCCAGGTGGTTAGCGCCGTGTTTCGTGCGGGTGAAGACCAGCACCTGCTGCCAGTTACCCTCGCCAATCATCTGCGACAGCAGTTCCCGTTTGCGTTTTTTATCGACGAAATGCACATGCTGCGTCACCTGCTCAGAAGCGGTGTTGCGGCGCGCCACTTCGATTTCCAGTGGATTACGCAGCAGCTTTTCCGCCAGCTGTTTGATCTCATCAGAGAAGGTCGCGGAGAACAGCAGGTTCTGACGCTTCGGCGGCAGTTTTGCCAGCACGCGGCGAATATCGTGAATAAAGCCCATATCCAGCATGCGGTCGGCTTCGTCGAGCACCAGAATTTCCACGCTATCGAGTTTCAGCGCGTTCTGGTGTTCCAGATCCAGCAGGCGCCCCGGTGTCGCCACCAGGATGTCAACGCCGCCACGCAGCTTCATCATCTGCGGGTTAATGCTCACCCCGCCGAATACCACCAGCGAGCGGATATTCAGGTATTTGCTGTACTCCTGAACGTTTTCACCCACCTGCGCCGCCAGCTCACGGGTTGGCGTTAAGATCAGCGCCCGGATCGGGCGACGGCCTTTGGCGTGCGGCTCGTTTTGAATCAGGCGTTGCAACAGCGGCAGCGTAAAACCGGCAGTTTTACCGGTGCCGGTCTGGGCGCTCGCCATCAGATCGCGGCCTTGCAGCACCGCCGGGATAGCCTGCTGCTGAATAGGGGTCGGCTGAAGATAACCCTGCTCGGCAACAGCGCGCAGGATTTCCGGGTTCAGGCCAAGGGCATCAAAAGACATAACAACTCCACACCGCCCCGACCTGTGAACAGGTGTAGTTTTCGAGGAGATAATAATTTGGCTGATGACAAAAACCACAATGTCATGAAGGGGCGGAGTGTATCAGCTTTTGTGATCACACGCATAAAATATCCCTCCGGGTACGGAATGCGTGATATTAACGCACCGCTAACTGGACAAGCCTAAAATTTAGCCATAAAGTTAATCAATCGATTGATTAACTTTCATCACCGCCATGCATACAACACCGACCACCAGCCGGGGCGAACAGGCCCGAAACCAGCTGATTGCCGCCGCGCTGGCACAGTTTGGTGAATATGGCTTGCATGCCACCACGCGGGATATCGCCGCACAAGCCGGGCAGAACATCGCCGCGATCACTTACTATTTTGGCTCAAAAGAGGATTTATATCTCGCCTGCGCGCAGTGGATCGCCGATTTTATCAGCGACAATTTTCGCCCGCATGTGCAGGCCGCCGAAGAGCTGTTCGCCCAGCCCACCCCGGATAAAGCCGCTATTCGCGAGCTGATCCACCGCGCCTGTAAAAACATGATTGTGCTGCTCACTCATGACGAGACGCTCAACCTGAGCAAATTTATCTCCCGCGAACAGCTCTCGCCGACGCGCGCTTACCAGTTGGTGCATGACCAGGTGATTGCGCCGCTGCACAGCCACTTTACGGCACTGCTCGCCGCCTACACCGGGCGCGACGCCAAAGATACGCAAACCATTATTCATACCCATGCGCTTATCGGCCAGATCCTCGCCTTTCGCCTCGGGCGGGAAACCATTTTGCTGCGCGCCGGATGGACGCAGTTTGATGAAGAGAAAGCGACACAGATTTATCAGGTCATCACCTGTCATATCGATCTTATCTTGCAAGGATTAACGAACAGGAGTTCAACGTGATGAAAAAACCCATCGTCGTGGTAGTGATAGTTGTGGTGGTACTGGCCGCGCTGGGCGGCGGCTGGATGTGGTATCAAAGCAAACAAGACCACACGCTCACCCTGTACGGGAATGTCGACATCCGCACGGTGAATTTAAGTTTCCGCGTTGGCGGGCGGCTCTCTGCGCTGAACGTGGATGAAGGGGATGCGATAAGCGCCGGGCAAACACTTGGCGAAATAGATAAAGCACCCTATCAAAACGCGCTGTTGCAGGCACAAGCCAATGTCGCAACGGCACAGGCAAAATACTCGCTGGCGACTGCCGGTTACCGTGATGAAGAGATAGCCCAGGCCGTCGCCGCCGTGCGTCAGGCGCAAGCGGCATATGATTACGCGCAGAACTTCTTTCAGCGCCAGCAGGGACTGATGAAAAGCCGGGCGATTTCGGCAAACGACCTGGAAAATGCCCGCTCCTCACGGGATCAGGCCCAGGCAACGCTGAAATCGGCACAAGATAAACTGAGCCAGTACCGCGCCGGTAATCGCCCGCAGGAAATCGCCCAGGCAAAAGCCAGCCTGGAACAAGCCGAAGCCGCGCTGGCACAGGCGCAACTGGATCTGCATGACACCACGCTTATCGCGCCGAGTAACGGCACCGTGCTGACGCGCGCTGTCGAACCCGGCAGCATGCTCAGCGCCGGAAGCACTGTATTAACCCTCTCCCTGACCCGCCCGGTATGGGTTCGCGCCTACGTGGGTGAACGCAATTTGCACCAGGCACAGCCGGGGCAAGAGGTTTTGCTGTATACCGATGGCCGCCCGGATAAGCCTTATCACGGAAAATTTGGCTTTGTTTCGCCCACCGCCGAATTCACGCCAAAAACCGTCGAAACCCCGGATTTGCGTACCGATCTGGTCTATCGCCTGCGCATTATTGTGACCGATGCCGATGACAGCCTGCGCCAGGGGATGCCTGTTACGCTGCGCTTTAGCGGCGAGGCGCGCCATGAGTGACGCGGCTATCCATCTGCGCGGGTTAGTAAAGCGCTTTGCCGGAATGGAAAAACCCGCCGTCGCGCGGCTGGATTGTGAGATCAAAGCGGGATATGTCACCGGCCTTGTCGGGCCGGATGGCGCCGGGAAAACCACGCTGATGCGCATCCTTGCCGGGCTGATGCGCCCGGATGAAGGCAGCGCGCGCGTCATGGGCCTCGACCCCATCGCCAATGACAGCGAACTGCATGCCATGCTCGGCTATATGCCGCAGAAGTTTGGCCTGTATGAAGATTTGACGGTCATGGAAAACCTCAATCTGTATGCCGATTTGCGCAGCGTTACCGGCGAGCAGCGCCGGCAGACGTTTGCGCGGCTGCTGGAGTTCACCGCCCTCGCCCCGTTTACCGGGCGGCTGGCCGGGAAACTCTCCGGCGGCATGAAACAGAAGCTGGGGCTGGCCTGTACGCTGGTCGGCGAACCGAAAGTGCTGTTGCTGGATGAGCCGGGTGTCGGTGTCGATCCGATTTCCCGTCGCGAACTGTGGCAGATGGTGCATGAACTGGCCGGCGACGGCATGCTGATCCTCTGGAGCACCTCCTACCTTGATGAAGCCGAGCAGTGCCGCGACGTGTTGTTAATGAACGAAGGCGAACTGCTGTATCAGGGCGAACCGAAAGCACTGACGCAAACCATGGCCGGGCGCAGCTTCCTCGTCACCAGTTCAGAGGAGAACAACCGCCGTCTGCTGCGGCGTATCCTGCGGCAGCCGCAGGTCAGCGACGGCATGATCCAGGGCCGCTCGGTGCGTATGATCCTGAAAAAAGGGGCGCAGCCCGAGGATCTGCGGCAGGCAGAAAAGATGCCCGCTCTGGAGATCGAGGAGACCGCGCCGCGCTTTGAAGATGCTTTTATCGACCTGCTTGGCGGCGCGGGCACTTCCGAATCGCCACTGGGGGCGATTCTGCATACGGTGGAAGGCAGCGCGGAAGAGACGGTAATTGAAGCCAAATCGCTGACCAAAAAGTTTGGCGATTTCGCCGCCACCGATAATGTCAATTTCGCCGTCAAACGCGGAGAGATTTTTGGCCTGCTCGGCCCGAACGGCGCGGGGAAATCCACTACCTTCAAAATGATGTGCGGTTTGCTGGTGCCGACTGATGGCCAGGCGCTGGTGCTGAATATGGATCTGAAAGTCAGCTCCGGCAAAGCGCGCCAGCATCTGGGGTATATGGCGCAGAAGTTCTCCCTGTACGGCAACCTGACGGTCGAACAAAACCTGCGCTTCTTTTCCGGCGTCTACGGCCTGCGCGGGCGGGCACAGAACGAGAAAATCGACCGCATGTGCGAGGCTTTCGGGCTGAAAAGTATCGCCAGTCATGCCACCGATGAACTGCCGCTCGGCTTTAAGCAGCGGCTGGCACTGGCCTGCTCGCTGATGCATGAGCCGGACATTTTGTTTCTGGATGAGCCCACCTCCGGTGTCGATCCGCTGACGCGGCGCGAGTTCTGGCTGCATATCAACAGCATGGTGGAAAAAGGCGTCACCGTAATGGTGACCACCCACTTTATGGATGAAGCGGAGTATTGCGATCGCATTGGGCTGGTCTATCGCGGGAAGTTAATTGCCAGCGGCACGCCGGATGCGCTGAAGGCGCAAACCGCCGATGCGGATCACCCGGACCCGACAATGGAACACGCGTTTATTACGCTTATCCATAACTGGGATAAGGAGCACAACGATGAGCGTTAAAGCCCTCTCCTGGCGGCGCGTACGCGCGTTATGCGTCAAAGAGACGCGCCAGATTGTGCGTGACCCGAGTAGCTGGCTGATTGCGGTGGTGATCCCGCTGCTGCTGCTGTTTATTTTCGGTTACGGTATTAATCTCGATTCCAGCAAACTGCGCGTAGGCGTACTGCTTGAACAGCACAGCGAAGAGGCGCTCGATTTTACCCATACGCTGACCGGTTCGCCCTATATTGATGCCACCATCAGCGATAACCGCCAGCAGCTGATTCAGATGATGCAGGCCGGGCGCATTCGCGGGCTGGTGGTGATCCCGGTGAACTTCGCCGCGCAGATGGCGCGCCCTGGCGACAGCGCGCCGGTGCAGGTGATAACTGATGGCAGCGAACCGAACACCGCTAACTTTGTGCAGGGGTATGTCGAAGGCATCTGGCAACTCTGGCAGCAGCAACGCGCGGAAGACAGCGGGCAGACCTTTAAGCCTTTGATCGATGTGCAAACGCGCTACTGGTTTAACCCGGCGGCTATCAGCCAGCATTTTATTATCCCTGGTGCGGTGACCATTATCATGACGGTGATTGGCGCGATCCTCACCTCGCTGGTGGTGGCGCGCGAGTGGGAGCGAGGCACCATGGAAGCGCTGCTCTCCACCGAAATCACCCGCGCGGAACTGCTGCTGTGCAAACTTATTCCCTATTACTTTCTTGGCATGCTGGCGATGGGGCTGTGCATGCTGGTGTCGGTATTTATTCTCGGCGTGCCGTATCGCGGCTCGCTGCTGATCCTCTTTTTGATTACCAGCCTGTTTTTGCTCAGCACCTTAGGCATGGGGCTGTTGATTTCTACCGTCACACGCAATCAATTTAACGCCGCGCAGGTGGCGCTTAACGCCGCGTTTTTACCGTCGATTATGCTGTCCGGTTTTATTTTCCAGATAGACAGCATGCCCGCGATTATCCGCGTGGTGACGTACATTATTCCGGCTCGTTACTTTGTCAGCACCCTGCAAAGCCTGTTTCTGGCGGGCAATATCCCGGTGGTGCTGCTGGTGAATGTGCTGTTTTTAATCGCCTCGGCGGTGATGTTTATTGGCCTGACGTGGCTGAAAACCAAACGCAGACTGGATTAAGGAAAAGCCATGTTTTACCGTTTACTGACGCTTATCCGCAAAGAGTTGCAATCGCTGCTGCGCGAGCCGCAGACCCGCGCCATTTTGATCCTGCCGGTGCTGATTCAGGTGCTACTGTTTCCTTTCGCCGCCACGCTGGAAGTGACCAACGCCACCATCGCCATCTATAACGAAGATAACGGCAAACACGCCGTCGAACTGACCCAGCGTTTTGCCCGCGCGAAAGCCTTTACCCATGTGTTACTGCTGAACAGCCCGCAAGAAATTCGCCCCACCATTGACACGCAAAAAGCGCTGTTGCTGGTGCGCTTCCCGGCGGATTTCTCGCGCAATCTCGACAGCGGCGTTACCGCGCCGATGCAGTTGATTCTGGACGGGCGTAACTCGAACAGCGCGCAAATCGCCGCCAATTATTTACAGCAGATCGTCAAAGCGTATCAACAGGAGCTGCTCAGCGGGCGGGAAAAACCGAACAACAGCGAACTGGTGGTACGCAACTGGTATAACCCGAATCTTGATTACAAATGGTTTGTGGTGCCGTCGCTGATTGCGATGATTACCACCATCGGCGTGATGATTGTTACCTCGCTGTCGGTGGCGCGTGAACGCGAGCAAGGCACGCTCGATCAATTGCTGGTTTCACCGCTGGCGACGTGGCAAATCTTTGTCGGTAAAGCGGTACCGGCGCTGATTGTCGCCACGTTCCAGGCAACGATTGTGCTCGGCGTGGGTATTCTGGCGTATAAAATCCCCTTCGCCGGTTCGCTGCTGCTGTTCTATTTCACCATGCTGGTGTATGGCTTGTCGCTGGTGGGTTTTGGCTTGCTGATTTCGTCGCTCTGCTCAACCCAGCAGCAGGCGTTTATTGGCGTGTTTGTCTTTATGATGCCGGCGATTTTGCTCTCCGGTTATGTGTCGCCGGTGGAGAATATGCCGATCTGGTTGCAGGATCTCACCTGGGCGAATCCGATTCGCCACTTTACCGATATTACCAAGCAGATTTACCTGAAGGACGCCAGCTTTACCATTGTCTGGCAGAGTTTGTGGCCGCTGCTGGTGATTGCGGCGACCACCGGTTCAGCGGCGTATGCGCTGTTCAGGCGCAAAATCATGTGACGGGTTTTCAGCGTATGTACGGGCAGGTTTGCTTGCCCGTCTGTTTGACTGCTTAGCGGTGATCGTGAGAATTGGCTGCGTTACCGCGTTGATGCAGGCCGAAAGATTTAGCGGGAAGTTTTCTCTCTTTGGTTAGCAGCGACACCACCGCCGGTCCCGCGAGGATCGCCAGCCCGACAACCGCCAGCAAATAGTTATTTTGCAATACGCGGGAGAGCAGCCAGATAACAATCAGCGACGCGCCAAAATACCAGGTGGTGGTCAGCTCCTCCAGCACATCGCCGAACTCGCGCCAGCGCGCTTCATGGTGGCGCTGGAGAAACAGCATCAGCAGCACGGAGATGCCATACAGCACACACAGCCCTAAGCCAACACGCACCAGCATGCCGCTCATCCAGCCCATCACCAGCAGCATTACAATCAGTACGTGCAACATAATCTGCCAGCAACTCAGGCCAGTCGCGACACGAACACGTTGTTGCCACTTCATGGCTTCTCTCCTGAAGGATTTTTATCTGTATGAAGAGTACTCGTATTTACGGAAAATTCCGTAACCCCGCCCTTTTTTGTGACAGGGACTACAATTTATTTTCACGAGGAGAGTGACGCTGGCAGGAGAGTTATGACCCAACACGCGCGAAATTTTTCATTAAAAGTGCTCACCATTAATACCCATAAAGGCTTCACCGCGTTTAATCGCCGCTTTATTTTGCCCGAGCTGCGCGACGCGGTGCGTACCGTTAGCGCCGACATCGTCTGCCTGCAAGAGGTGATGGGCGCGCATGAAGTTCACCCGTTGCATGTGGAAAACTGGCCGGACACCACCCATTACGAATTCCTTGCCGACACCATGTGGAGCGATTACGCCTACGGGCGCAATGCGGTTTACCCGGAAGGACATCATGGCAATGCGGTGCTCTCCCGCTTTCCGATTGAGCATTATGAAAATCGCGACGTCTCCGTTGACGGCAGCGAAAAGCGCGGCCTACTCTACTGCCGCATTATGCCGCCGGATCTGGGTCATGCGTTGCATGTGATTTGTGTCCACCTCGGGCTACGGGAAGCGCACCGCCAGGCACAACTGACCATGCTGGCGGAGTGGGTCAATGGGCTGCCGGAAAACGAACCGGTGGTGGTCGCTGGCGACTTTAACGATTGGCGGCAAAAAGCCAATCACCCGTTAAAAACGCAGGCCGGGCTGGAGGAGATCTTCACCCGCGCGCATGGACGCCCTGCCCGCACGTTTCCGGTGAGCCTGCCGCTGCTGCGCCTCGATCGTATTTATGTGAAAAACGCGAACGCCAGCGCACCGACCGCGTTGCCGCTGCGTAACTGGCGTCATTTGTCCGATCATGCCCCACTGAGCGCGGAGATCCATCTATGAAATGTAGCTGGCGGGAAGGTAATCGCATTCAGTTGCTGGAAAACGGGGATAACTATTACCCCGCGCTGTTTGACGCCATCGATCATGCAAAACAGCGCGTTATTCTGGAAACCTTTATCTGGTTTGAAGACGATGTTGGACGTCAGTTGCAGCAGGTGCTGCTGCGTGCCGCCCAGCGCGGGATCAGCATTGAAGTGCTGCTGGACGGCTACGGTTCGCCGGATCTGAGCGAACCGTTTGTCAGTGCGCTGACCTCGGCGGGGGTAATTTTCCGTTACTACGATCCCGGCCCACGGCTGTTCGGCATGCGCACCAATCTCTTTCGCCGCATGCACCGCAAAATCGTGGTAATCGATAACACGGTGGCGTTTGTTGGCGGCATTAACTACTCGGCAGAGCACGTCACCAGCTACGGCCCGGAAGCGAAGCAGGATTACGCCGTGCGGGTTGAAGGCCCGGTGGTGCTGGATATTTTGCAATTTGAACTGGAGAACCTGCCGGATAACGCACCTGTCAAACGCTGGTGGCGCAAACGCCGCCATCGCCCGGAGGAGAACCGCAAACCCGGCGAAGCGCAGGCGCTGTTTGTCTGGCGCGATAATGATGATCACCGCGACGACATTGAACGCCACTACCTGAAAATGCTGGCGAATGCGCGCCGCGAAGTGATCATCGCCAACGCCTACTTCTTCCCCGGCTACCGGTTGTTGCACGCCATGCGCAGCGCCGCCCGGCGTGGTGTCAGCGTAAAACTGATTGTGCAGGGTGAACCAGATATGCCGATTGTGAAAGTCGGTGCGGAGCTGCTTTATAACTATCTGCTGAAAGGTGGTGTCCAGGTGTATGAATATCGCCGCCGCCCGCTGCATGGCAAAGTGGCGCTGATGGACGATCACTGGGCCACTATCGGCTCCAGCAATCTTGATCCGCTGAGCCTGTCGCTCAACCTTGAAGCCAATCTGATTATTCATGACCGCGTGTTTAACCAGACGCTACGCGACAATTTGCAGGGGCTGATTAATAACGACTGCGTGCGGGTAAATGAGTCCATGGCGCCGAAACGAACGTGGTGGAACCTCGGAAAAAGCGTGGTGGTGTTCCACTTTTTACGCCACTTCCCGGCGATGGTCGGCTGGCTACCGGCGCATACGCCAAGGCTGGCCGAGGTGGAGCCGCCCGTTCAGCCCGAAATCGAAACCCAGGATCGGACTGAAGCGCAGCACTCAGGGGTGAAACCATGACATCACGCTCACATCCGCGCTGGCGGCTGGCGAAAAGAGTCCTCACGGTCCTGTTCTTTATTGCTGTTGTGGTACTGCTGGTGCTGTATGCACAAAAAGTGAACTGGGATGATGTCTGGAAAGTTATTCGCGACTATAACCGCACCGCGCTGCTGAGCGCCGTCGCACTGGTGGTAATCAGCTACCTGCTATACGGCTGCTATGATTTGCTCGGCCGTGCTTACTGCGGGCACAAGCTGGCAAAACGCCAGGTGATGCTGGTGTCGTTTATCTGTTATGCCTTTAACCTGACGCTCAGCACGTGGGTCGGCGGCATCGGTATGCGCTACCGGCTTTACTCACGTCTTGGCCTGCCGGGGAGCACGATTACCCGCATTTTCTCACTGAGTATTACCACCAACTGGCTGGGCTACATTTTGCTCGGCGGGGTGATTTTTACCTTCGGCGTGGTGCAGATCCCGGCGCACTGGTATATCGACGACACGACGTTACGCATTGTCGGCGTGGTGTTACTGCTGGTGATCGCGGTTTACCTGTGGGGCTGCGCATTCGCCAAACGCCGCCATCTGACGATTAAAGGCCACAAGCTGGTGCTGCCATCGTGGAAATTTGCCGTTGCGCAGTTGGCTATTTCCAGCGCCAACTGGATAGCCATGGGGGCGATTATCTGGCTGTTGATGGGCATGCAGGCCGATTTCTTCTTCGTGCTTGGCGTGTTGCTGGTCAGCAGTATCGCAGGTGTGATTGTGCATATTCCGGCGGGGATCGGCGTGCTCGAAGCGGTGTTCATCGCCCTGCTCGCCAGCGAGCACGTTTCACAAGGCATGATTATCGCCGCCCTGCTCGCCTACCGCGTACTTTACTACTTCCTGCCGCTGCTGCTGGCGCTGGTTTGCTACCTGTTACTGGAGAGCCGGGCGAAAAAGCTGCGGGCGAAAAACGAAAAAGCGATGGCGCAGCAGTAAGTTTTTAGCGCGAGCTGGTGCCAGGTAAGAGGTACGACAGCAGTTCCAGCGTTCTGAAAAACGCGGTGATGACCCCAAGCCAGATAGCCAGTGCGCCACGGATCGCACTGCTCTGCACGGTGGTAAATTCGCGGGCGTAGAGCTCGCGCGCGCTTACGGCGATGGACTTGCTTTTGTATGCGCTCACGGCGCTAAAGAACAGCACCGCCATTATGCTACCGAACCACAGTAACAGACCGCTGTGACGCAGGCTGTTTACGGCTATCGCCAGCACCAGACCCGCCAGCGCCATCAGCCAGTAGTAACCGCTGCCGCGCAGGGATGAACCGGCAAAATGGGCAATCGCTGCGCCAAGCAGATACATGCCGCCGGTAATCGCCAGATGGACGATAATCCCGGCGAGCGGAAACAGGCTGGCGAGCAACAAGCCCGAGAGGATACTCATCAGTGCCAGACCGGCTAACGCCAGCCAGGTATTGAAGCGGTCAAAAAGAACGTTGAGCACCAGGGCGGCGACAAACCAGAGGATCACCAGCAGCACAATAATCGCGCTGTGTTCGGTAAACGCGCGGATCGCCATGACATCCAGCACCAGCCAGGCCGTCGCGATACTCAGCGCCATTCCTGCCGCCAGCCATAAGCAAATATTGACCATCAGCTCTGCAGGCGCGACCTGTGCAGGCTGGATCCAGCCAAAGGGTTTCAACGGGTTCCTCCCTGAATAGCGGCTGTCCGCAAGGCAAAAAAATCCCGGCAAATGCCGGGATCGTGAAGCGGGATATTAACGGCGGTTGCCGAAAATACGCAACAGCATCAGGAACAGGTTGATGAAGTCGAGGTACAGCGTCAGCGCGCCGAGAATGGAGGATTTACGCAGCTGCGACGCGTCGCGAACATCGATTTGCTGACCGATATTTTTCAGCTTCTGCGTGTCGTAGGCGGTCAGACCAACGAAAATCACCACCCCGATATAAGTTACTGCCCACATCAGCGCTTCACTTTTCAGCCAGAAGTTGACCAGTGAGGCCAGCAGAATACCAATCAGCCCCATAAACAGCATGCTGCCGAGGCCGCTGAGATCGCGTTTGGTGGTGTAACCATACAGGCTCATCGCGCCAAACATCCCGGCGGTGACGACAAAGGTGGCGGCAATAGATTGCGCGGTATAGACCAGCAAAATACTGGAAATCGTTAGCCCGGTTAGCGCCGAATAGAGCATAAACAGCGTGGTTGCCAGCCCGGCGCTCAACTTATGAATCAGCCCGGAGAGCACAAACACCACCGCCAGTTGCGCAATCACCAGGCCAAAGAAGGTTATCTGGCTGGAAAACACGAACGACATGATGGCTTCGCTGCGCGCGGCGTACCAGGCGACAAACGCCGTCAGCAGCAGGCCGCAGGTCATCCAGCCATATACCTGCGCCATATACGTTTGTAAGCCGGTACGGCTGTGCTGAACAATTGAATCAGAACGAGGGAAACGGTCCATAATCACTCCAGATTGATGGGTTAGCCTTTTAAGGTTAACACATCCCTGCTCAACGGATTACCAACGTTTCGCCGCCTGCTGGTCGCTGTCGCGGGCTTCCACCCAGCGATCGCCTTCCGGCGTCGCCTCTCGTTTCCAGAACGGCGCGCGGGTTTTCAGGTAATCCATAATGAATTGCCCGGCGTCAAACGCGCTGCTGCGGTGCGCGCTGGCCACACCAACAAAGACAATTTCGTCGCCCGGCCACAATTCGCCCACACGGTGATATACGGTGACACGCCCGAGCGGCCAACGGCTGCGCGCTTCATCAACGATCTCCGCCAGCGATTTTTCCGTCATACCCGGATAGTGCTCCAGCGTTAACGCACTGACGCTGTCACCTAAATTGTGATTGCGCACTTTACCGGTAAACGTCACTACCGCGCCGTCTTCATCGCACGCCGCCAGCCAGGCGTATTCATCGCCGACGCTGAACGTCGCATGATCGACGCAAATTCGCGTTTCGCTCATTTCAACCCCCGGTGACCGGCGGGAAGAAAGCGACTTCATCGCCGCTTTGCAACGGATGGTCAAAACTGACCAGCGTCTGATTCACCGCCGCCAGCAATTTGCCCTCTTCCAGCGCCAGCGCCCAGCGCTCGCCCTGTGCGGCCAGATGCTGGCGCAGCGCTTCCACAGAGCTAAAAGACGTTTCAATGGTGGTGCTGTCGCAGCCGACCAGTTCGCGCACCTGCGCGAAAAAAAGGACTTTAATCATTGCTATCCGCCCTGAAATCACCCGATTTGCCGCCGCTTTTCGCCAGCAGGCGCACCGGGCCAATCACCATATCTTTTTGTACCGCTTTGCACATATCGTAAATAGTTAACGCGGCCACCGAAGCGGCGGTCAGCGCTTCCATCTCCACACCGGTTTTGCCGCTCAGGCGGCATACGGCTTCGATACGTACGCGATTATGTTCCGGCTCGGCCTGCAACTGCACTTCGACTTTGCTCAACAATAGCGGGTGGCACAGGGGGATCAGCTCCCAGGTGCGTTTCGCCGCCTGGATCCCGGCGATACGCGCAGTGGCAAAGACATCGCCTTTATGGTGGCTACCGTCGACGATCATCGCCAGCGTTTGCGGCAGCATGGTGACAAACGCTTCAGCGCGCGCTTCACGGACGGTTTCCGCTTTGGCGGAGACATCCACCATATGCGCTTCGCCGTCGGCGTTAATATGGGTCAGTTGTGACATAACTTATTTCTTAAGATGGGGATAGAAATTACACGGGCGCGTACGCGCATCCAGCTGCGGCGCAATAATATTTTCCCATGCGGTGCGGCAGGCTTTGGTCGAACCGGGCATGGCAAAAATCAACGTCTTATTCGCTATACCGGCGACAGCGCGGGATTGCAGCGTCGCGGTGCCAATCTCTTCAAACGAGAGCATGCGGAACACTTCGCCAAACCCTTCGACTTCGCGGTCGAACAGCGGCAATAACGCTTCCGGCACCTGGTCGCCTTCCGTCAAACCGGTGCCGCCGGTGATCAACACGACTTGCACATCATCGCTTGCGATCCACGCGGAAACCTGGGCGCGAATGGCGTAACGGTTCTCTTTGACGATGGCTTTATCGACCAATTGATGACCGGCTTCATGCGCGGCGTCGCGCAGCCAGTGACCGGATGTATCGTCTTCTTCACCGCGACGGCTGGAGACCGTCAAAATAGCTAGCCTGACCGGGATAAACTCAGCGCTGACCTGGCTCATGTCATTCTCCTTGCGGTTTAACCGCCGATGTATGAAAGGTTTTGCGTAATGCCTGTATTGCCCTGATGCAGGAAGTGCGTCTGCTTTTTGTGCGTTAACGCCACCGCAATACGCTGTTCAAGCATCGCCTGCTGTGCATCGTCTTGCAGCAGATCGCGCAGATTCACGCCGCCATCGCCAAACAGGCACAGATGCAGTTTACCGGTCGAGGAGACGCGCAGACGGTTGCAACTGGCGCAGAAATCTTTTTCATACGGCATGATAAGGCCGATCTCCCCCTCGTAATCCGGGTGGCAGAAAACCTGTGCCGGGCCGTCGCTGCGCTGGCGCAACTGGTGGATCCAGCCGCGTTTAAGTAGCTCATCGCGCAGCACCATGCCGGAGATATGGTGGTTGCGAAAAAGCTCGCTGCCCTCGCCGGTTTCCATCAGTTCAATAAAGCGTAGCTGGATGGGACGCGATTTGATCCACGCCAGAAAGGTGTCGAGCTGATGATGGTTCACATCGCGCATCAACACGGTGTTGACTTTGACTTTGGCAAACCCGGCACTGAAGGCGGCATCAATACCGTCCATCACCTGGCGGAATTTATCCTGCCCGGTAATGGCGTGAAATTGCCGCGCATCGAGACTGTCGACGCTGACGTTGATGGCGGTAAGCCCCGCCTCGCGCCACTGAGCCGCGTCACGTGCAAGGCGGTAGCCATTGGTAGTGACGGCGATTTGCCGGATAGCGCTGTTTTCACGCACCGCCGCAATGATGTCGGTAAAATCGCGGCGCAGGGAGGGTTCCCCGCCGGTCAGGCGCACTTTCTCCGTGCCCATCGAGCTAAACGCGCGCGTCACCCGGCGAATTTCTTCGACGCTCAGGAAGCCATTATTGTTGACGCCGCTCGGCTTATAGCCGTCGGGCAGACAGTAGGTGCAACGGAAATTGCACACATCGGTGATCGACAAACGCAAGTAATAGAACTTACGCGCGAACGCATCGGTAAGTTGTGAGGCCATGTACACCTTTCCAAGTACGGGAGATGCAGTCATTTCTTTCTGCACCCTGGCAGCAGAACCGTTCGGTTTTGCTACGGCCAAAGCACCATGTCGTGAGAGTTAGGTTGCTTAGGCTTGAGTGTATGTTTTGTCGGTAACGCTAAAATTGCTTAAGCGATAGTAGCGCGAACGTCGGGCTTTCGCTATCACGATCATCGCTATATAAACAGATACATAGCGGCATGATCATGCACTTTCGCTACAGAGTACGCGAAAATCGCCTTTTTGCTTTGATATGTGTCATTTTCCTTCCTGCGCGGCATCGTCTTTTGGTGGTATTTAGGCTAACGTAGCGCGGTAAATTTTCATAAGGAACCATTATGCGTAATCGCACACTTGCAGACCTGGATCGTGTTGTCGCCCTCGGCGGCGGGCATGGCCTCGGGCGTGTGATGTCTTCGCTTGCCTCGTTAGGATCGCGACTTACCGGCATTGTCACCACCACCGATAATGGCGGCTCAACCGGGCGTATTCGCCGCTCTGAAGGCGGAATAGCCTGGGGCGATATGCGTAATTGTTTAAACCAGCTCATCACGGAACCGAGCGTAGCCTCGGCGATGTTTGAGTACCGTTTTAGCGGTAACGGCGAACTTTCCGGGCATAACCTCGGAAATTTAATGTTAAAGGCGCTCGATCACCTCAGTGTGCGGCCTCTGGAAGCGATCAATTTAATTCGCAATTTATTAAAGGTGGACGCGTTTTTGATCCCGATGTCTGAGCAACCTGTCGATTTAATGGCGACAGACAGTGAAGGGCATCAGGTTTATGGCGAGGTCAATATTGACCAGCTTCACGCGCCAATCCAGGAGTTAATGCTGTTTCCGAAGGTGCATGCCACTCGCGAAGCAGTACAGGCAATCGCAGAAGCGGATTTGATTATCATCGGCCCAGGCAGCTTTTACACCAGCCTGCTGCCGCTGCTGCTGCTCGACGATCTGGCGCAGGCGTTACGCCGTACACCCGCGCCGGTCGTTTACATTGGCAACCTTGGTAAAGAACTCAGCCCGGCCGCCGCCAGCCTGACGCTGGCAGACAAACTGGCGATTATGGAGCAGTACGTCGGTAAAAAAATTATCGATGCCGCCATTGTTGGCCCGAAAGTCGACACGCAAGCCGTTAGCGATCGGTTAATTATTCAGGAAGTGCTGGAAGCCAGCGATATTCCCTACCGCCACGACCGGCATCTGCTGCGCGTCGCGCTGGAAAAAGCGGTGCAACATTTGGGTTAAGAGGCAGACGGCGGGAATTTTTTCTCCCGCCAGTGCTTTGCTTAATTTCTTAAGGTTGTCTTAAAAATCGGCTGTCAGCATAGCGCTACTTTCATTGCAGGATCCGAGTATGCGTATGCTTCACCTTCGTCGGCCAACCTTAAGCCGCCTCCATTTTCTTCTGCTCTTCGCCGCTTATATTGCGCTGGGCCTGAATATTGCGTTTTATCACCAGGCATTCACTTTATTGCCGGTGAACTCATTGCATAGCTGGCTGGTTTTCCTTTCCATGCCACTGGTTGCTTTCAGTGTCATTAATATTGTGTTGTCTCTGGCGTCATTTGTGCGTCTTGATCGCCTGGTTATCTCACTCTTTGTGCTGGTGAGTTCGGCGGCGCAGTATTTCATTTCGACGTTTGGCATTATTATCGACCGTTCAATGATCACCAATATTCTCGACACTACGCCGGCGGAAAGTTTCGCCCTGCTGTCGACCAAGCTGGTGCTGACGCTGCTGCTGACCGGCATTCTGGCCGTGGTTATCGCCTGGTGGATTAAAATAAAACCCGCCCGCTCCGCGTTACGCAGCGTAATGTTGCGCGTTGCCAGCATTATTATTTCTGTGCTGGTTATCGTGGCGGTGGCGCTGCTGTTTTATAAAGATTACGCCTCGCTGTTTCGCAATAATAAAGAGCTGGTGAAAACACTCAGCCCGTCAAACTCCATTACAGCTTCACTGTCGTGGTATTCCCATAACCGCACCGCCAATCTGCCGCTGGTGAGAATTGGCGAAGATGCGCGTCAACGCCCGGAAATGCAGCGCGGTCCGCACAAAAACCTCACTATTCTGGTGCTGGGTGAAACTTCGCGTGCGGCAAACTTTTCACTCGGCGGTTATGAACGTGAAACCAACCCATTGTTAAAACAGGATAATGTTATTTATTTTCAGAACACGGCTTCCTGTGGGACGGCGACCGCCGTCTCCGTACCGTGCATGTTCTCCGGTATGACACGCGCCCATTATGACGATCAACTGGCGGCGCATCAGGAAGGGTTGCTGGATATTATCCAACGTGCGGGAATTAACGTGCTGTGGAATGAGAACGACGGTGGCTGTAAAGGCGCATGCGATCGTGTTCCGCATCAGGATATGACGCAATTAAACTTGCCGGATTACTGTATTAAAGGCGAATGCCAGGATGAGATCTTATTCCACGATCTCGCCAGTTATATCGATAAATTGCAGGGTGACGGGGTGATTGTATTACACACCATCGGCAGCCACGGGCCGACGTATTACAACCGCTACCCGGCGCAGTTCCGTAAATTTACGCCGACCTGCGATACCAATGAAATTCAGACCTGCTCACAGCAGCAGCTGATTAATACCTACGACAACACCATTTTGTACGTCGATTATATTGTTGATAAAGCAATAAAATTGCTGCAATCGAAGCAGGATAAATTCACCACCAGCCTGGTTTATCTCTCCGATCACGGTGAGTCGCTTGGTGAAAATGGCGTTTACTTGCACGGCCTGCCGTACTCCATTGCGCCGGAAACACAAAAACATGTTCCGCTGCTGATTTGGCTGTCGCAGGAGTATCAAACGCGTTATGGCGTGAACAGTCAGTGTCTGCAAAAAAATGCGCGGGAGAAGGCAGTTTCACAGGACAACCTCTTCCCGACGATGTTGGGTATACTGGGTGTCAGCACGAAAGAGTACCGTGCTGAAGACGATCTTTTAACCGCGTGCCGGGGGCAGTTGAAATGAAGATTCTGGTGGTTGAAGATGATGCTCTGCTGTTGCAGGGGTTGATTCTGGCGATGCAAAGCGAAGGGTACGCCTGCGATGGCGTCTCTACCGCGCATGAAGCTGCGCTGTGTCTGGCAAACGGCCATTACAGCCTGCTGGTGCTCGATTTGGGTCTGCCGGATGAAGACGGTTTGCATCTGCTCACCCGGCTGCGCCGCGAAAAATATACGTTGCCGGTATTGATCCTCACCGCCCGCGATACGCTTGAAGATCGCGTGGCAGGGCTGGATACCGGTGCAGACGACTACCTGGTCAAACCCTTTGCGCTGGACGAGCTGAACGCCCGCATTCGCGCGCTGTTGCGCCGCCATAATAATCAGGGCGATAACGAAATCAGCCACGGTAATCTGACGCTGAATGTGACCCGCCGCCAGGCGTGGCTGGATAACCAGTTGCTGGAGCTGACGCCAAAAGAGTACGCCCTGCTGTCGCGCCTGATGCTGAAAGCCGAAAGCCCGGTACACCGGGAGATCCTCTATAACGATATTTACAACTGGGATAACGAACCGTCGACAAATACGCTGGAAGTGCATATCCATAATTTACGCGACAAAATCGGCAAATCGCGTATCCGTACCGTGCGCGGGTTTGGCTACATGCTGGTACAACCACAGGAACGGAGCTGATTGATGGCGCTCTTCAATTTCAGGCGCTGGAGCATGCGCCGCCGTTTGTTACTCACCATCGGTGGCATTCTGGTGTTTTGCCAGTTGGTCAGCGTGTTCTGGCTGTGGCATGAAAGCGAAGAGCAAATCCAGCTGCTGGTGCAGGCAGCCATTCATAATCACAACAACCGCAAACATATCGAGCATGAAGTCCGCGAAGCAGTGGCCAGCCTGCTGGTGCCAAGCCTGTTGATCATCGGGCTGGCGCTGCTGCTCTGTATGCAGGCGGTGAAAGCCATTACCCGTCCGCTGCTTGAGCTGCAGGAAGAGCTGAATAAACGCACACCGAACAACCTGCAACCCATCACGCTCAACAACAGCGTCAGCGAAGTGGAAGCGGTTACCTCATCGATTAACGAGCTGGTCTCCCGCCTGACGCTAACCCTCGACAGGGAGCGGCTGTTTACCGCCGACGTTGCCCATGAGCTGCGCACGCCGCTGGCGGGGTTACGTCTGCATCTGGAATTGATGGCGAAAACCAGCGGTATCAACGTCGACCCGCTGGTGCAGCGCCTTGAGCAAATGACGGAAAACATTGCCCAGCTATTACTGCTGGCGCGCGTCGGGCAGTCTTTCTCCGCAGGGAGTTACCAGCAGGTGATGCTGTTGCAGGATGTGGTGCAACCCATGCGCAGTGAACTGGAACAGATGCTGACCGCGCGCGAACAGACGCTGGAAATTGCAGAGCCAGAAAGGGACATTGCGGTTGCCGGTGACGCCACGCTGCTGCGGCTGCTGGTGAGAAACCTGGTGGAAAACGCCCACCGCTATAGCCCGACAGGATCGGCCATTACCGTACGTATCGAAAACGCTGCCGCACCGGTACTGGCGGTGGAAGATGAAGGGCCGGGCATTGATGAAAGTCGCAGCGGAGAGCTCAGTAAAGCCTTCGTACGTATGGACAGCCGCTATGGCGGCGCGGGCCTGGGATTAAGCATTGTGTCGCGTATCGCGCAACTGCATGACGCGCAGTTCTTTTTGCACAACCGGCTGACGCAATCTGGCGTACGGGCGTGGGTAAAATTTCTCCCCGGCGCCCGCCAGGCATAAATCAGTAGGTCAGCACCCACAGACGGGCAAAAACAATCACTAACGCCAGCGCGAAAGCGACAGCGAAAAACTCACGAACCTTAAATTGTTGCATCAGATTGCCCTCCAGAATACCGGTGGGCAGTGTGTCAGGCGTAGGTTAAGCCAACATTAAGAGAGCCCGGACAGGCTCTCTTTTTTGTTATTTTGTGCTGTCATGTCATCGCACGGATTTCAGGATGCGGCAATAAACAGATCGCGCAACTGGTGCAACTGGTCGCGTACTTTCGCCGCTTCTTCGAACTCCAGATTTTGCGCATGCTGCATCATCTGACCTTCCAGTTCGTGGATTTTCTGCTGCAGCGCTTTCGGGGAGAGCGCCAGTTCAGCCGCTTCCACCTGCGCAGGCGTGCGCGTTTTACCACGCCCTTTCGCACGCGTCTTCGCCAGCCCTTCGCCAAGCGCCAGAATATCCACCACTTTCTTGTTCAGACCCTGTGGCGTAATACCGTGTTCTTCGTTATAGCGCTGCTGTTTCTCACGACGACGCTCGGTTTCGCCAATCGCTTTCGCCATCGACGGTGTGATCTTGTCGCCATACAGAATCGCTTTACCGTTGATGTTACGTGCGGCACGGCCAATCGTCTGGATAAGTGAGCGCTCAGAACGCAGGAAGCCCTCTTTGTCGGCGTCCAGAATCGCCACCAGCGAGACTTCCGGCATATCCAGCCCCTCACGCAGCAAGTTGATGCCGACCAGCACATCGAACTCGCCAAGGCGCAAATCGCGAATAATCTCCATACGTTCAACGGTGTCGATATCCGAGTGCAGATAACGCACCCGCTCGCCATGCTCTTCCAGGTATTCGGTGAGATCTTCCGCCATGCGTTTGGTCAGCGTCGTCACCAGAACACGTTCGTTAATCGCGGCGCGCTGGCGAATTTCAGAGAGCAAATCATCCACCTGAGTCGCCACCGGACGCACTTCAATTACCGGATCGAGCAGCCCCGTCGGGCGCACCACCTGATCAATCACTTCGCTGCCCGATTTCTCCAGCTCGTAATTGCCCGGCGTCGCCGAAACATAAATTGACTGCGGTGCCAGCGCTTCAAACTCTTCAAATTTTAACGGTCGGTTATCCAGCGCCGACGGCAGGCGGAAACCGTACTCCACCAGCGTCTCTTTACGCGCGCGGTCGCCGCGATACATCCCGCCGATCTGTGGAATGGTCACGTGGGATTCATCGATTACCAGCAGACCATCGGCTGGCAGGTAGTCGAACAGCGTCGGCGGCGGCTCGCCCGGCCCGCGCCCGGAAAGATAGCGCGAGTAGTTTTCAATCCCCGAGCAGTAGCCCAACTCGTTCATCATCTCCAGATCGAACTGCGTACGCTGGCTGAGCCGCTGCTCTTCCAGCAGTTTATTGTTTTCCAGCAGCGTCTTACGACGTTCCGCCAGTTCAACTTTGATCTCCTCCATCGCCTGCACGATCCGCTCGCGCGGCGTCACATAGTGCGTTTTTGGGTAGATGGTGAAGCGCTGGATGCCCGACTCAATATGGCCGGTCAGCGGATCGAACAGCGACAGGCGCTCAACTTCTTCATCGAATAATTCGATACGCAGCGCCAGATCGTCAGATTCCGCCGGGAAGACATCGATAACTTCGCCGCGCACGCGGAAAGTGCCGCGCTGGAACGCCTGATCGTTGCGGGTATATTGCAGCTCCGCCAGACGACGCAGGATCGCGCGTTGATCGATGATCATGCCCTTAGTCAGATGCAGCATCATTTTCAGGTAGAGATCCGGATCGCCCAGACCGTAGATGGCGGAAACAGAGGCCACCACAATCACATCGCGACGCTCCAGCAGCGCCTTCGTCGCTGACAGACGCATCTGCTCGATATGCTCGTTCACCGAGGCATCTTTTTCGATAAAAGTGTCAGAACTTGGCACATACGCTTCCGGCTGGTAGTAGTCGTAGTAAGAGACGAAATACTCGACCGCGTTCTCCGGGAAGAACTCTTTCATTTCACCATACAGCTGCGCGGCCAGCGTTTTGTTCGGTGCCAGCACCATTGTCGGGCGCTGGAGATCGGCAATCACATTGGCGACGGTGAATGTCTTCCCTGAACCCGTCACCCCGAGCAGCGTCTGGTGCGCCAGGCCGTCTTCCAGACCTTCCTTGAGGCGGCGGATAGCTTCAGGCTGATCGCCGGAAGGACGAAAAGCGGAATTCAGTTTGAACGGTTTACTCATGAACGGCTACCTGATGAAGGAATGAGCGGGCAGGTAACACATTTTACTCACCCTATTCACTTTTGCCAATAAATAACACTGGATGAAAAAACAGTAGCGAAACAGACAATCTATACTACTCCCCGTTAGGGCACCGCTTCTCCCCTCAAATTTCAGCGCGGACAAGATAAAATACTAACCCTTTCAGGTTATCCCCAAAATTTTTCCTCTTTTAACATTTGTCAAGCGAGCCTTTGAAAGTTTTGTGGCAGCGGGTGACACTTTTCTTACAGGCATTGCTTTTATATAACCTTTTGATTATTAAAAATAATCTTAAAAAGACGTGTTTAACACCAATTCAGGCGCAACCCGCGTCCTCTCTCGCTTGCCGCGTGTTTTCTAACTCTAATACACAAGGTTATCCACAGGAATAGTGGATAACTGCCGCCAGGCCGGATACCTCGCCTTCCCGCCAAATCCCATTTTGTCCCAGGCGGGCGCCGCTAAAAATTTTTTATCTTTTCTTTTTGATAATTATCGGCAAACGAAACGCAGGATCCGCATGAGATCGTTCTCACAGATCCAGCCATTGCTGCACCACAACTCAACACTGCAAGCACTGGCAAAGTGCAGAATTTTTACCTGGCTTCTTCCCTCCTCACGTTTTAAAAGCCACTTTTCTCAGCGGCATCCGAAAAAAAAGCCTTTTTTATGTTCTGGCAAGCCTTTTGCAGAATCATCAAAGTCATCAGAGCCGAAACAAGGAGCGGACAATGTTGAGCTTACGGGCAGTAAACCAGTATTACGGTAATCAGCATACATTGTGGAATGTCGACCTCGATTTATCCCCCGGGGTCTGCACATCAGTTATTGGGTTGCCAGGCATGGGCAAGACGACACTGGTGAATTGCATCACCGGCTATTTACCCATTGAAAGCGGCAGCATGATTTGGCAGGAAGCGGGCGCACCGCCGCGCGACTTGCTCTCTTTGCAAGCCGAACACCGCAGCGCCATCGGCATCAGCTATGTGCCGCAGGACAGGCGGATTTTTTCGCAACTCACCATTGAGGAAAATCTGCATGTCGCGATGCGCGCCGGCAGTGAACCGGGCAGCGCAGTGCGGCGGGATATTTACGATTTGTTCCCTGAACTGTATGAGCTGCGCCAGGTACGTGGCGCGGAGTTGTCAGAAGATAACCAGCAACAACTGGCGATGGCGCGGGCGCTGGTTACGCACCCACGGCTGTTGATCCTGGATGAGCCAACGCGCGGTCTGGGGCAGGCTTTTATTCATAAACTGGGCAATTTGATCGTACGGCTCAACCAGGAGTTTGGCATGACCATTTTGCTGGCTGAACAGCACTTATCATTTATTCGCCGGGTCGCCGACCGTTTCTGCCTGCTGCACCGCGGGCGCAATGTCGCACAGGGCGACGTTAAACTGCTTGATGATCCACTGCTCTCAAAGTGGATGACACCGGAGTCAGGACACTGAGATCAAGATAATGACCCGTTTTTTCTTTTTCCGGTGCGTGGGCAAACCAGGGAATTTCGCCAATCAGCGGAGCCTGCATCACGCGCCGAAGCGTTGCCAGATACTCCGGGTGTCGCCTGCCCGGCTGCACCACATCGTTAGCAATCCAGCCCGCCAGCCGTAACCCCGCCTGACGCACCGCTTGTGCGGTTAACATGGCATGGTTGATACAGCCAAGTTTTACGCCAACGACCAGAATCACCGGCAACTGCTCCTGCACCACCCAGTCGGCGAAAGTGAGCGTCTCTGAAAGCGGCGTAAACCAGCCCCCCGCCCCTTCCACCAATAGCCACTCCGCCTGTGTTTCCAGCGCGCGCAGCCCGGCGGACATCACCTGCGCATCAATGGGTTCACCCACATCGGCACTCACAATATGCGGTGATGTGGGTTCTGCGAAGGTATACGGATTGACGGTCTTATACGCCATCGGCAGGCTGCTGTGGTGTTGCAGCGCCAGCGCATCGCTGTTGCGTAACCCGTCTGCGGTCATCTCACTCCCGGAAGCCACCGGTTTATAACCCGCGCTGCGTAAACCACGCAGATTTGCCGCCTGCAAAAGCGCGCAGCTGGCGACAGTTTTCCCGACTTCCGTATCCGTACCGGTCACAAAATAGCGTTCAATCACGGGCGATCACTCCCCAAAAAAGATGGTAAGTCAGCGGGCATTTGCCCTGCTGTTGCGGCCAGGCCAGCTGCAAGCGTTGCAGTTTGCCACGTGTCAGCCCCTGCTGCCTGCCCGCATGTAAATGTGTTGCGCCAATACCTTTTAGCGAACGCAGCGCCGCAGTGGCATCGTCAAAATGCAAGGTTATCGTCTCGACGCCACTGCGCAGCCGCCAGCCACACAAAGCCTGCCCGATGGCTGGCAAGGTTAAAAAACGGTTGGCGTGCGGATGGTCGTCAATCGCGCGCCACGCCTGGTTCAGCTCCAGCAGTGATGCCGCGACCAGTGTCGTAAAAGCAACACAACCGCCGGGTTGAGTCACGCGATACAACTCCCCGACAGCCTGGCGCAAATCATCACACCACTGCACCGCCAGGTTGCTCCAGACCAGTGAAAATTGCGCATCCGCCAGCGGCATGGCCTCAATATCGCCTCTGACATAGCGCTGCGCGCTGTGCTGACGGCGCGCCTCATCGAGCATATTCGCCGAGAGATCCAACGCCGTTACCTCACCGCCCTGCCCGCGCCAGTAGCGGCTCATTGCGCCGGGCCCACAACCGGCGTCCAGCACCTGAGCAGGCGTGACAGCGCCCAACTTAGATAACAGCAGATCGGCGCTCCGGCGCTGCAATTCGTCGTGCTGAGTATAACTGTGTGCCGCGCGGCCAAAAGCAGCGGCGACCGCCTGTTTATTCACCGTCATGCAAAGCCTCCAGCAAACGGTCGATATCATCGAACTGGTGCTCTGCCGTCAGCGTCAGGCGTAACCGCGCTGTGCCCGGCGGTACGGTGGGCGGGCGAATCGCTGTCACCCAACAGCCGCGCTGACGCAAGCGTTCAGCCAGCCGCAATGTGCGTCTATTTTCACCCACAATCAGTGGCTGGATTGCGCTGGTGGAATCCGTCATCGTGACGGATTCGTGTGCCACACTGTGACGAAAATGGGCAATTAGCGCCGCCAGTTTTTCACGCCGCGCATTCCCCTCGTCGCTACGAATAACCTGCAATGCCGCGCCAAGCGCCACCGCCTGTGCGGGGGGCATCGAGGTGCTGTAAATCAGGTGGCGGGCAAATTGCAGCAGGTAATCCGCCACCGTGTCACTGCACAACACCGCCGCACCACTGACGCCAAAGCCTTTGCCGAAGGTCACCACCAGCACGTGCGGCTTGATGCCCTGCAGGTGACAACTGCCGCGCCCCTGCTCGCCCACCACGCCAATGCCGTGGGCATCATCCACCATCAACCAGGCCCGCGCTTCCCGCGTGGCATCAGCAACCGCCATCAGCGGTGCGCTGTCGCCATCCATGCTGAAGACGCCCTCGGTCACCACCAGTTGCTGCCCGGCAAGCGGTTTTGCCAGCAGCGTGGTCAGTTGCCCGATATCGTTATGCGCGAAACGCCGCAGCTGCGCCGGGCTGTGGCTGGCGGCTTCCAGCAGTGATGCGTGGCTTAATTTGTCAGCGACAATCCTGTCCTCTTTGCCCGTCAGCGCAGCAATGACCGCCTGATTAGCGGCAAAACCAGAGATAAACAGCAACGCGCGCGAGTAACCAAGCCAGTCGGCCAGCGCCTCCTCCAGTTCCCGGTGCGCGGTGGTGTAGCCGCTGACATGACCGGAGCCACCGCTACCCACGCCATAACGTTCCGCGCCCTGTTGCCAGGCGCGGATCACGGCAGGATGTTGGCTTAAACCGAGGTAATCATTACTGGAGAAGTTGCAAAAGCGCTGCTCGTCAAGTGTGAGCCAGCGCCCCGCGCCCTGCGAGACGGCACGCCTTGTGCGCAGCGCATCTGCCGCGCGACGCTCATCCAGAGCGGCATCAATACGCTGTTGCCAGCTCATACGGCTGCCGCGTTGTAATACTGGTCGGTATCGGCGTGTAACAACTGTTGCTCAAGCTGCTGCTGTTGCTCGTTGTCGCCGTTCAGCACCGCCGTCTGCTGCGGGTTCAGGCCGAGCTTACGGAACAGTTGCAGATCTTTATCCTCTTCCGGGTTCGGCGTGGTAAGCAGTTTGCAGCCGTAGAAAATGGAGTTCGCCCCGGCCATAAAGCACATCGCCTGAGTCTGCTCGTTCATCTGCTCGCGTCCGGCAGAAAGACGCACATGCGAGGTCGGCATCATGATGCGCGCAACCGCAATGGTGCGGATAAAATCAAAGGCGTCGACGTCCTCGTTATCCGCCAGCGGCGTCCCTTTTACTTTGACCAGCATATTGATCGGCACGCTTTCCGGCGGTGTTGGCAGGTTCGCCAGTTGCAATAACAGACCGGCGCGATCGTTGACCGTTTCACCAAGACCAACAATGCCGCCGGAGCAAACTTTGATGCCCGCGTCGCGCACTTTATCCAGCGTATCGAGGCGCTCCTGATAGGTGCGCGTGGTGATGATATTGCCGTAAAACTCCGGCGAGGTATCAAGGTTGTGGTTATAGTAATCCAGACCCGCTGAAGCCAGGCGTTGCGCCTGATTTTCGTTGAGCGTGCCGAGTGTCATGCAGGCTTCCAGCCCCAGCGCTTTTACCCCTTCGACCATTTTTTCGAGGTAGGGCATATCGCGATCGTGCGGGTTTTTCCACGCCGCGCCCATGCAGAAACGCGTCGATCCCGCGCGTTTCGCCTGGCGGGCGGATTCCAGCACCTGTTCAACTTCCATTAACCGTTCGGACTCCAGCCCGGTTTTATACCGCGCGCTCTGCGGGCAGTATTTGCAATCTTCCGGGCAGGCACCGGTTTTAATCGACAGCAAAGTGCTGACCTGAACCTGGCGCGGATCGAAATGCTGGCGGTGAACCTGCTGCGCTTCAAACAGCAGTTCAAGGAGGGGTTTTTCAAACAGCGCGGTCACTTGTGACATTGTCCAGCGTGCGTGGTGAGCCATCGGGCATCTCCAAAGGGTGTTGTAAAATCGTTATTCGGTGTAGACTCGTAAACCTAAAACTTTTTAATTTGGTTTACAAGTCGATTATGACCCTGGACGATCTCGCCTTTGACACGCGACATATCTGGCACCCTTACACCTCCATGACCTCCCCGCTGCCGGTTTATCCGGTGCAGTCTGCACAAGGTTGCGAGCTGATACTCAGCAGCGGCGAACATCTGATTGACGGCATGTCCTCCTGGTGGGCGGCAATTCACGGCTACGGGCACCCGGTGATTAACGCGGCGATGAAAGCGCAAATCGACGCGGTATCCCACGTGATGTTTGGCGGCATCACTCACCCGCCAGCGATTGACCTGTGCCGCAAGCTGGTGGCGATGACGCCGGAAGCGCTGGAGTGCGTCTTTCTGGCCGACTCCGGCTCCGTGGCGGTCGAAGTGGCAATGAAGATGGCGCTGCAATACTGGCAGGCGAAAGGCGAGCCGCGACAGCGTTTTCTCACCTTCCGTAACGGCTATCACGGCGACACGTTTGGCGCGATGTCGGTCTGCGATCCGGATAACTCCATGCACAGCCTGTGGAAAGGCTATTTGCCGGAAAACCTGTTTGCGCCCGCGCCGCAAAGCCGCTTTGACGGCGAATGGGACGAGCGTGACATGGTGGCCTTCGCACGCCTGATGGCGGCGCATCGCCACGAAATAGCAGCAGTGATCCTCGAACCTATTGTTCAGGGCGCGGGCGGCATGCGTATCTATCACCCGGAGTGGCTTAAGCGAGTGCGCAAGATGTGCGACCGGGAAGGCATTCTGTTGATTGCCGATGAAATCGCCACCGGTTTTGGTCGCACCGGCAAGCTGTTTGCCTGCGAACATGCCGGGATCGCTCCGGACATTCTGTGCCTTGGCAAAGCGCTGACCGGCGGCACAATGACGCTTTCGGCAACGCTCACCACCCGCAACGTGGCAGAGACCATCAGCAACGGTGAAGCAGGCTGCTTTATGCACGGGCCAACGTTTATGGGCAACCCGCTGGCCTGCGCGGCAGCCAACGCCAGCCTGACCATATTGCAACAAGGTGCATGGCAAGCTCAGGTGTCGGCGATTGAAGCGCAGTTAAACGCGGAGCTGGCACCCGCGCGCGAAGCGGCCAATGTCGCCGATGTGCGAGTGCTGGGAGCCATCGGCGTGGTGGAAACCCGTTCGCCAGTTAATATGGCGGCGCTACAACGCTTCTTTGTTGAACAAGGCGTATGGGTACGCCCGTTTGGCCGGCTTATCTACCTGATGCCGCCATATATCATCACCCCGGAGCAGCTCTCCCGTCTGACCCGCGCCGTCAATGCCGCCGTGCTGCGCGATGACCTTTTTGCCTGAGGTTTTGCCGGGGATCGGCTACACTTCCCGGCACGCATGAAAAGCAGAAGGAGTGCATATGAAGTTGGTCAGCCATGATTTACGCGACGGCGAAAAGCTGCCGCATCGCCAGGTGTTCAACGGTATGGGCTACGACGGCGACAATATCTCCCCGCATCTGGCGTGGGATGAGGTTCCTGCCGGCACAAAAAGTTTTGTTGTGACCTGCTACGATCCGGATGCACCGACCGGCTCCGGCTGGTGGCACTGGGTGGTGGCGAACCTTCCCGCCGATACGCGCGTGCTGCCGCAAGGCGCCGGTTCCGGTCTGGCGGCATTGCCGGATGGCGCAGTGCAGACACGCACCGATTTCGGCAAAGCCGGTTACGGCGGCGCCGCACCGCCGAAAGGCGAAACGCACCGTTATATCTTTACCGTCTATGCGCTGGACGTAGAGCGCATTGAGGTCGATGAAAATGCCAGCGGCGCGATGGTCGGTTTTAACGTCCATTTCCATACGCTATCCAGCGCCTCAATTACTGCCCTTTTTAGCTAAAAAGAAGGGATTTACAGCCGATTGTACAAATCGGCTTCCCGTTTCGCTCAACTTAGTATAAAAAAGCAGGCTTTGAAGTCCTCTTTCAACTTTTGCATAGTCTGGAGCTCCCCTTGAACACATCATCGGTTTCCCGTCTGGCGCTGGCGCTCGCTTTTGGCGTGACACTGACCGCCTGTAGCTCAACCCCGCCGGCGGAACGTCCGTCTGAACAGAAAGCGCCTGGCACCGCCGCGCGCCCGATCCTCAGCGCAGGTGAAGCGAAAAACTTTGTAGCGGACCGCTATTTTACCGCCATGACGCCGGATAACGCGGCATGGAAACCGGTCGCCATCCGTCTGCCGGAAAAAGCGAACTTCGTGGTCGGCCCGGCCGGTACGCCGGGTGTGACACATACCACCATTCAGGCAGCGGTAGACGCGGCAATCAACAAACACGCCAGCGATCGTCAGTACATCGCGGTGATGCCAGGTGAATATGAAGGTACGGTTTATGTGCCTGCCGCGTCCGGCAGCGTGACCATTTACGGTACCGGCGAGAAAGCGCTGGATGTGAAAATCAAACAGGCTATTGATGCCGAAATGGACCCGAACAGCTGGCGTCGTCTGGTCAATCCGTCGGGCAAATACATGCCGGGCAAACCGGCGTGGTATATGTTCGATAACTGCCAGAGCAAACGTACCGCAACTGTCGGCGTAATGTGTTCTGCGGTCTTCTGGTCACAGAATAACGGCCTGCAACTGCAAAACCTGACCATTGAAAATACGCTGGGTGACAGCGTTGACGCGGGTAACCACCAGGCGGTGGCGCTGCGCAGCGATGGCGATAAAGTGCAGATCAACAACGTCAATATTCTGGGTCGCCAGAACACCTTCTTTGTTACCAACAGCGGCGTGGATAACACCCTGCGTACCGATCGCCAGACCCGTACGCTGGTGACCAACAGCTATCTTGAAGGCGATGTCGATATCGTGGCCGGTCGCGGCGCGGTGGTGTTTGATAACACCGACTTCCGCGTAGTGAACTCGCGCACCCAGCAGGAAGGTTATGTGTTCGCACCAGCCACCCTGTCTAACCTGTATTACGGTTTCCTCGCCGTCAACAGCCGCTTTAACGCCGCCGGTAACGGTGTGGCGCAGCTCGGCCGTTCACTGGATGTTGATGGCAACACCAACGGCCAGGTGGTGATCCGCGATAGCGTAATCAACGAAGGCTTTAACGTGGCGAAACCGTGGGCCGATGCCGCTGTTTCCGGCCGTGCTTATGCCGGTAACACCGGAACCGTTGACGATAAAGGCAACGTGCAGCGCGAGCTGAACAACCCGCAGTTCAACCGCATGTGGGAGTTCAACAACCGCGGCGTTGGTAGCCAGGTTGTGGCGATGCCGAAGAAATAAGCCGCTCCTGATAAGAAAAAACCTCGCCGTGGCGAGGTTTTTTTATGCGCGACATGCAGCATCAGAACGCGTTAACCACCACCCACATTGGCCCCTGACCTACCGCATAACGGGATTTCTCGGTCAGCAACCCTTGCTCGCCGCTGATCTCGTACACCGCAATGTGGTGCGATTTCTGCCCGGCGGCAATCAGGTATTGACCGCGATTATCAATATTGAAGCCGCGCGGCTGCGTTTCCGTTGGCTGGAAGCCTTCGATCGCCAGCACGCTACCATCTTCCGAAACGCTGAACACGGTGATAATGCTGGCGGTACGGTCGCAGGTATAAAGATGGCGACCATCCGGCGTGATATGAATATCCGCCGCCCAGCGCGTGTCGCTGAAATCCGCAGGCATCATATCCAGCGTCTGCACACACTCGATGTTGCCGTGCGCATCGCTGAGCTGCCAGACATCGACTGAACCGTTGAGTTCATTGACGCAGTAGGCAAAACGCTGGTTCGGATGAAACACCATATGACGCGGGCCAGCGCCCTCAACGGTGGTGACCTCCGCTGGCTCCTGCGCCGTCAGATTGCCGTCATCGGCCAGCGTAAACAGGCAGATGCGATCCTGTTTCAGTGCCGGTGTCCACAGAGTGCGGTTGTCCGGGGAGATATTCGCCGAGTGGCACCCTTCCAGCCCTTCCACCACGTCAACCGTCCCGGTCGGCAGGCCATCGTCCAGACGGACGACGCTCACACTGCCCGCGTTGTAGGACGCGCTGAACAGGAGGCGCCCGCTGCGATCGGTTGAGATATGCGTCGGGCTGCCCGGCAGCGGCGATTCCGCCGCGAAAGTCAGGGCGCCATCATCCGGCGCGATACGATACGCGATAACGCGAAATTCAGGGCGAACCCCGACATAGAGGTAACGTTTATCCGGGCTGACAACCATCGGCTGCACCTGGCCGGGCACATCCACCACCTGGACAAGCGTCAGGCTACCTTCAGAGTTCAGGCGCCATACGTGGATCTGCTGGCTTTCCGGGCTGGCGGTATAAACGGTTTGTTTCATGAACGCTCCTCTCCTCTAATTCTTTTTTGCATTAAGTTACCAGGATAGCTGCTTTTGTTGGTTGATGCTGAATTTTACCCGGAGATTTTGCGCAGCCGGTGACCCGGTGTACCATCCCCGGACATTTGAATTTCAACATCGACCACGGAATACGATATGACTTCGCGCGTGATTGCACTGGATTTAGACGGTACGCTACTGACCCCGAAAAAAACGCTTCTGCCCTCATCCCTTGAAGCGCTGGCTCGCGCAAAAGCCGCCGGTCATCAACTGATTATCGTGACAGGTCGGCATCATGTTGCCATCCACCCTTTTTATCAGGCACTGGCGCTGGATACACCTGCAATTTGTTGTAATGGCACTTATTTGTATGATTATCATGCAAAAAAAGTGTTAAGCGCCGATCCGTTGCCGGTTTTACAGGCGCAGCAGTTGATCACACTGCTTGCTGAGCACGCAGTTCACGGTCTGATGTACGTCGACAACGCCATGCTGTATGAAAAGCCAACCGGCCATGTTGAGCGCACCAACACCTGGGCGCAACAGTTGCCGCCAGAGCAGCGCCCGGTCTTCCGGCAAGTGGCTTCCCTGCGCACAGCGGCACAGGAGGTAGAGGCTATCTGGAAATTCGCGCTCACCGATACCGACACGCAGAAACTGAAAAATTTTGCCCACCGCGTGGAGCAAACGCTGGGGCTGGAGTGCGAATGGTCATGGCATGATCAGGTCGATATCGCCCGCGCGGGCAACAGCAAAGGCAAACGTCTGAGCGAATGGGTGGCGTCACAGGGGCTATCGATGAAGGACGTGGTGGCGTTTGGTGATAACTATAACGATATCAGCATGCTGGAAGCCGCTGGTGTCGGCGTGGCGATGGGCAATGCCGATGACGCGGTAAAAGCCCATGCTAACGTGGTGATTGGCGACAACACCGTCGACAGCATTGCGCAATTTATCTACAAAGAACTGCTGTAAACCCCCGCCCGATTCGCCGGGTGAAAAGCTTATGCCCCTGCGTCAGGGGCTAATACCGGGCGCGGGCTGATGACCGCCCACAATGCATCGCAGGCGGCGCATCCGGCGATCACGCGGTTATCGACACGCTTTTGATTTGCGCATATAACCACTGACCCGGCTTCACGGCCAGCTCATCTCTGGCCCACGGACTGATGCGCGCCCACAGGGTGCGGCTGCCTACTTCCAGTTGCACTTCCACCTGGCCGTCGATATCAAAACATTGCGCCACTTTCGCACGCAGAATATTACGGATACTGGTATTCATCGGCGGCTGCAGCACCAGCGAAACATCTGTCGCCTGAATACGGATCCGCAGCGCGCTTTGCAGCGGAAGGTCGACCTTGTTAACCCAAATATGCTGATCACCAAGCGCCAGCGCCGTCATCGCATAGTGCGGATGGTGCTCCAGCACCACCACTTTCAACACGCTACTTTGCTGCTCCGCCGGTAACCACGGGTTCATCACGCGGCTGCCCCAGACATCCTCCAGACTGCCGAAGGCTTTTACTTCTCCCGCCTCCAGCACCATCACTTTATCTGCCAGATGCAGGATTTCATCCAGGGAGTGGCTGACGTACAGCATCGGAATATTGATCTCCCGCGCCAGCCGTTGCAGGTACGGCAGCAGCTCGCGCTTACGAGGAATATCCAGCGACGCCAGCGGTTCATCCAACAGCAGCAATTCCGGCGCGGTTAACAGCGCACGGCCAATCGCCACACGCTGCTTTTCGCCGCCGGAAAGCCCACCGGGTAAACGATCCAGCAACGGTTCAATACCGAGTAACGCCACCAGTTTGTCGAACTGACCAGCCATAGATTTGGCCATACCGTAACGCAGGTTGCCGCGCACTTTGTAATGAGGAAACAGCCGCGCGTCCTGGAAAACATAGCCGACACGCCGCTTCTCCGGGGGCAGGCAAATTTTGCTTTCGGTATCAAACAGCACGCGACTATTCAGCGCTATCCGCCCTTGCTGTGGGTGTGTCAGGCCGCCAATCGCGTTGATCAACGAGGTTTTCCCGGCGCCCGAAACGCCAAAAATCGCGGTGATGCCGCTGGCGGGCAGCGTTTCAGCAATATGTAAGCGATGCGTACCCAGTGTCTGGGTGAAATTGAGTTCCAGCATGACTTACCCCCCTGTCCTTTCGCGGCTAATGCGGGCCAGCCATTCGGAAACCAACAGCGAAACCAGTGCCAGCATTATCGAGATAATACATAACCGCGCCGCCGCGCCTTCACCGCCGGGCGTCTGAATCAGGGTGTACATTGCAGAGGGAATAGTGCGGGTTTCGCCCGGAATATTGGAAACAAAGGTGATCGTCGCGCCAAATTCACCCAGTGAACGGGCAAAGGCCAGAACCGTGCCGACGATAATCCCCGGCAAAGTAAGCGGTAACGTGATGGTGAGAAAAACGCGCCAGCGTCCGGCACCTAACGTGCGGGCTGCCTGCTCCAGTTTGGTATCTACGCCCTCCAGCGCCAGACGGATAGCGCGCACCATCAGCGGGAACGACATCACCGCTGCGGCCAGCACCGCGCCGCGCCAGCTAAAGGCAAAGGTGATACCAAACCAGTCATACAACCACTGACCAATGAAACCGCGCCGCCCCATCGCCACCAGCAATAAATACCCCACCACCACCGGCGGCAGCACCAGCGGCAGGTGCAGCACACTGTCGAGCAGCGCTTTGCCCGGAAATGTGCAGCGTACCAGCAGCCAGGCAAAAAAGATCCCTAACGGCAAACTGAAAACCACTGCCAGGGATGAGACTTTCAGGCTCAGCAATACCGCCTGCCATTCGGGATCCGTCAATATCATTAGTGCGTAGTAAATCCGTAACGTTTAAAGATTTCAGAAGCCTGCGGGCCTTTCAGATAGTCATAAAACGCCGTTACCGTCGCGTTTTTATGGCCGTCGATAATAGCCAGCGGGTACTCAACTTTTTGGTGTGAATCTTCCGGGAAGGTCCCGACCACTTTCACCCCTTTACTGGCAACCGCGTCCGAGCCGTAGACAATGCCAAGCGGCGCTTCGCTGCGCTCCACCAGCGCCAGCGCACCGCGCACATCTTCCGCCGGAGCCAGCTTCGGCGACAGGGTTTCCCATGCGCCCAGTTTGGTCAACGCTTCTTTGGCATAAATCCCCGCCGGAACATGTTCCGGGTCGCCAACGGCCAGACGCCCGCCTTTCAGCAGACTGTTCCAGTCGGTTTTAGCATTAATAACGATATCGCCCTGCGCACTGTTTTTGGGTGCCACAACCACCAGGCTGTTACCGAGCAGTGTTGCGCGGGTTGCGGTATCGATAGCTTTTTTATCTACCGCGTAATCCATCCATTTCTGATCGGCTGAAATGAACAGATCCGCTGGCGCTCCCGCTTCAATCTGGCGCGCAAGAGTAGAAGAAGAAGCAAACGAGGAGACCACCTCAACGTTTTTCTCTTTTTTATAGGCCGCCGCAATATCCTGCATTGCGTTGGTCAGTGATGCCGCTGCAAAAACGGTAATTTTACCTTCATCCGCCAGCGCATGCCCGGCAACGGAGAGCGTTAATGTCGCCGCGGCAAAAAGGCGTAACCATGTACGTGCCATCTGGAACTCCTGTGAGTGTCGTTATATACGTAGAAACATAACGATATTACCAGAGTTTCCCGGCGGTTAGGTAATACCCATCAAGAATTAGCAACCTATATAAATATATCGGCAGGAAGTAACGAGATCTTGAATATCTGACAGATAAACGCCCGCGAAAGCGGGCGTTTGCAAGAGAGGATCAGCGTTGCTGACGGCTTTGGTCGCGGCGACCGACGCCAGAAAACACGTTAAACACTTCACCCAGACCATAAATCAGCCCCAGGATAATCGCCATCACGACAGGCACCATGACGACGGCAAACACCAGGCTTTTCAACAACTCAAACATAGTCGTCTCCAGAAATTGTGAACGAGGCATTCTAGCCTGATTCAGGTGATAAACACTCGCCTTTTGTGCGATTGGCCTCGCAGCGTTATGCGCATTCACCGGCATCAGGCTAGGCGTAGTGACGGTTTTGCTTCACAATAGTTCTTTTGCCAGGACATTGCGTAATGCAGGCTGAAATTCTCCTCACACTCAAACTCCAGCAGCGCCTTTTTGCCGATCCGCGCCGTATTTCTCTGCTCAAGCAGATTGTTGAAACCGGCTCCATCAGCCAGGGCGCGAAGAACGCCGGTATCAGTTATAAAAGCGCCTGGGATGCCATTAATGAGATGAACCAACTCAGCGAACAGACGCTGGTTGACCGCGCGACCGGCGGCAAAGGCGGTGGCGGCGCGGTGGTGACGCGCTACGGGCAGCGTTTGATTGAGCTTTACGATCTGCTGGCGCAAATCCAGCAAAAAGCGTTTGACGTGCTGAGTGATGATGACGCCCTGCCTTTAAACAGCCTGCTGGCGGCGATTTCGCGTTTCTCGTTGCAGACCAGCGCCCGCAATCAGTGGTTTGGCACTATTACCGCGCGCGACCACGACCACGTGCAGCAACATGTCGACGTGCTGCTGGCAGACGGTGAAACCCGCCTCAAAGTCGCTATTACCGCGCAAAGCGGCGAACGCCTGGGCCTCGACGAAGGCAAAGAGGTGCTGGTGCTGCTGAAAGCGCCGTGGGTGAGCATTACGCAGGATGCCAAACGCGCAGCGCAGGCCGATAACCAGCTTACCGGGCGCATCAGCCATATTGAGCGCGGCGAGCAGCAAAGTGAGGTGCTGATGACGCTGCCTGACGGCCAGTTGCTCTGCGCCACCGTGCCGACGCAAGAGATGGATAATTTGCAGGAGCAGAGCGAAGTGACCGCATATTTTAATGCCGATCGCGTGATTATCGCCACGTTATGCTAATCGCATTGACAAGATAGCCCATTGCACGTATCCCTGAGTTTCTACGCTGCAAAAAATGGGATACATAATGTCATCATTGCAAATTTCGCAAGGCACGTTTCGTCTTAGCGACACCCGCACGCTGCACATTGAACACTTGGCGCTACGCGCTGGCGAAAGCTGGGCTTTTGTCGGCGCGAATGGCAGCGGCAAGTCAGCGCTGGCTCGCGCGCTGGCGGGTGAATTGACCTTACTGAAAGGTGAACGCCAGTGCCAGTTTACCCGCCTCACCCGCCTCTCTTTTGAGCAGTTGCAAAAGCTGGTCATCGACGAGTGGCAGCGCAATAACACCGATATGCTCAGCCCCGATGAAGAGGATACCGGGCGTACCACCGCCGAGATTATTCAGGATGAAGTGCAAGACGCGCAGCGCTGCGCACAACTGGCGGCGCAGTTTGGCATCTCGCATCTGCTGGAGAGACGCTTTAAATACCTCTCGACCGGCGAAACCCGGAAAACGCTGCTCTGCCAGGCCCTGATGGCCGAACCGGAGTTACTGATCCTTGACGAGCCTTTCGACGGGCTTGACGTCCATTCACGCCAGCAACTGGCAGAACTGCTCGCGCGCCTCAATGCTGACGGCTTTACGCTGGTGCTGGTGCTGAACCGCTTTGATGAGATCCCGGACTTCGTACAACACGCCGGGGTTCTGGTGGATTGCTCGCTCACAGAGACCGGAGAAAAAGCAGCCCTGCTGCAACAAGCGTTGATCGCCCAGTTAGCCCACAGCGAAAAATTATCCGGTATCACGTTGCCGGAACCGGATGCGCCCCCGGCGCGCGAAACATTGAACGCAGACGCGCCGCTTATCGTGCTGAACGATGGCGTCGTCTCTTATAACGACCGGCCAATCATCGATCACCTTTCATGGACGGTAAAGCCCGGCGAGCACTGGCAGATCGTAGGCCCGAACGGCGCGGGCAAATCGACACTATTAAGCCTGATAACCGGCGATCATCCGCAGGGCTACAGCAACGATTTGACCCTGTTTGGCCGTCGTCGCGGCAGCGGTGAAACCATCTGGGATATCAAAAAGCATATTGGCTATGTCAGCAGCAGCCTGCATCTGGATTACCGCGTCAGCACCAACGTACGCAATGTGATCCTCTCTGGCTATTTCGACTCGATTGGTATTTACCAGGCCGTTTCGGATAAGCAGCACAAACTGGCACAGCGCTGGCTGGATATTTTAGGTTTCGATGCGCGCACCGCCGACGCACCGTTTAATAGCCTCTCCTGGGGTCAGCAGCGGCTGGCGCTGATTGTGCGTGCGCTGGTCAAGCACCCAACGCTGCTCATTCTTGATGAACCGTTACAGGGTCTTGATCCTTTAAACCGCCAGCTTATTCGCCGCTTTGTTGATGTATTAATTAGCGAAGGTGAAACCCAGTTGTTATTTGTTTCGCACCACGCCGGAGACGCGCCCGCTTGTATTACCCACCGGCTTGAATTTGTACCAGAGGGCGACGGATATCGTTATCAACTTACACCACAATAATTAGGGGGATGGTTCCATTTCGCCGGATATGATGTAATAGCCCCGCTTTAAATAAGCAACATAATAACGATCTCTGACTGGTCAGTTGGCAACATAAAATTGTCAGCGGCCAGTTTTTGTTATGGCAAGAAAAAAGCCCGTCGATGGACGCCGGGTAAAAAATTACGGGACTATGATGAATCAATTCCTCCGCATGACCCGCGCCATTTCTCTGGCTGCGGCGCTGTTACTGGGTTTCTGCAGTGCCGCTGTCGCCGATGAGAATGCGCAAACACCCGCCTCCGGTCAGGAAGCACAATTAAAGCAAGCCGTTGAAAATATGCAACGTGCCAGTATTCACGGCCCGCATAAAATTGATCTCGGTAATCAGGCGATTCTGAACCTGCCTGAAGGTTTCGCTTATATTCCGTCGCAGCAGGCAGCGGTATTTATGCGCGCGCTGGGCAACCATGTTGATAACAACTCTTTTTATGGGCTGGTATTTAGCAATGATATTTCGGGCTTTGTTTCCATTGAATATGCCAATGCCGGTTATATCAAAGATGACGATGCCAAAGACTGGGACGCCGACGAACTGCTGAGTAATTTGCAGGAGGGCACCAAAGCCGGCAATAAAGAGCGTAGTGAAAAAGGCATCCCGCCAATTGAAGTGTTGGGTTGGGTAGAAAAACCCACCTACGAGGCGGCCACGCATCGCCTGATTTGGTCTGCGGCAATCCGCGATATTGGCAGCAATGTGCCGGAAAAAGAACAAGGGGTTAACTACAACACCTATCTGCTGGGTCGTGAAGGTTATCTGTCGTTAAACCTGGTAACCGATCGCGGCACCGTTGAGCAGGAAAAACCGCTCGCCAAAACGTTACTTAACGCCGTGACCTTTAACGACGGCAAAAAATACAGCGATTTTAATGCTTCTACCGACAAGATTGCCGAATATGGCCTGGCGGCGCTGATTGGCGGCCTGGCGGCGAAAAAACTGGGCCTGCTGGCGCTTATCGGCGTGACGCTGCTGAAGTTCTGGAAACTTGGCCTGATCGCCGTGGCGGCGTTCGGCATGGGTGTGAAAAAAATGCTGTTTCGCAAAAAAGCCGAGTAAGCCATGAGCATGCTCTTGCTGCTGCTTAAAGGGGCCAGCCTCGGGAAGTTTTTCCTTTCCGGGGCCACCATGCTGCTGTCGATCGCTACCTATGCGCTCGCCTTCGGCTGGCCTTATGCGACAGGGTTTGTGGTGCTGCTGTTTTGCCATGAGCTGGGACACTATCTGGCGGCGCGTCAACGTGGTTTAGCGACGGGATTACCGATGTTTATCCCCTTCGTGGGTGCCTGGATCACGTTGAAAGATGAACTGCCAGATGCGGAAACCGAAGCCTGGGTCGGCATTGCCGGCCCGCTGCTCGGCTCGCTTGCCGCCCTCGGTTGCTACTATCTGGCGGAGTATTTCCACAGTTCGCTATTGATGGCGGTGGCCTATTCAGGCTTTGTGCTTAATCTGTTTAACCTGATCCCCGTGCCGCCGCTGGATGGCGGGCGCATTACCGTCGCCATCTCGCGCAAGATCTGGTATCTGGGCATTCCCGTACTGCTGGGTTTCTTTTATCTTCACCCGAGCCCGCTGTTGCTGCTGGTGTGCTTTCTCGCGGCATCACAAATCTGGGCGCGGCGCCATGATCAACCGAATCTCGACACGCTGACCCCTGGCAAACGTCTGGAATATACGCTTTTGTACTTCGGGCTGATTGCCTGGCTCTCCCTGATGACTTATAACCTCCACGAGGCGTTATCCGGCTTTCGCTGACGCCGCCTGCGTTGCTGCACCGCAGTGACACCATTTTTAAGACTTTTTACTTGCGTCGGACGAACCCCGCTATTGCGGGGTTTTTCTGGCGTTTACCCCACAAACCGGCTGGCAGAAAATTGAGTGTAAACGATTCCACTAATTTATCCCATGTCACAGTTTTCACCTCTCTGTTATGCTAAGGTTTGTTCATATCAAATGCTTTATGGAGGGAAATATGCGAGTTCTGGTTACAGGTGGTAGCGGTTACATTGGAAGTCATACCTGCGTCCAACTGCTGCAAAACGGCCACGACGTTATCATTCTCGACAATCTCTGTAACAGTAAGCGCAGCGTGCTCAATGAGATTGAGCGCTTTGGCGGAAAAGCCGCGCTGTTCGTTGAAGGCGACATTCGCGATGAAGCGCTGCTCGCAGAGATCCTGCACGATCACGCCATTGAAGCGGTGATTCATTTCGCCGGGCTGAAAGCCGTTGGTGAATCCGTAGCGAAGCCGCTGGAGTATTACGACAACAACGTCAACGGCACGTTGCGCCTGATTAACGCGATGCGCGCCGCGAATGTTAAAAACTTCATTTTCAGCTCCTCCGCCACCGTTTACGGCGACCAGCCGAAAATCCCTTACGTGGAAAGCTTCCCGACCGGCACGCCGCAAAGTCCCTATGGTAAAAGCAAGCTGATGGTGGAACAGATCCTCACCGACCTGCAAAAAGCGCAGCCGGAGTGGAGCATTGCGCTGCTGCGCTACTTCAACCCGGTTGGCGCCCATCCGTCAGGCGATATGGGCGAAGATCCGCAGGGCATCCCGAACAACCTGATGCCGTATATCGCCCAGGTTGCGGTTGGCCGCCGCGATTCGCTGGCAATTTTCGGCAGTGATTACCCGACGCCAGACGGCACCGGCGTGCGGGATTACATCCATGTGATGGATCTGGCGGACGGGCATGTTGCGGCCATGCAACAACTGGCCGGGAAGCCGGGCGTGCATATTTATAACCTTGGCGCGGGCGTCGGCAGCAGCGTGCTGGATGTGGTGAACGCCTTCAGTAAAGCCTGCGGCAAACCGGTGGCCTGGCACTATGCGCCGCGCCGCGAGGGCGATCTCCCGGCTTACTGGGCCGACGCCAGCAAAGCGGATAAAGAGCTGAACTGGCGCGTAACCCGTACGCTTGACGAAATGGCAGAAGATACCTGGCGCTGGCAGTCACGCCACCCGCAGGGCTATCCCGATTAAAGGAATGGTAATGACGCAATTTAATCCGGTCGATCACCCGCATCGCCGTTATAACCCGCTGACCGGCCAGTGGATCTTGGTTTCTCCGCACCGCGCAAAACGCCCCTGGCAAGGGGCGCAAGAGACGCCTGCGAAACAAACCCTGCCGGCGCACGATCCGGACTGTTTCCTCTGCCCGGGCAATACCCGCGTAACCGGGGATAAAAATCCGGATTACACCAGCACTTATGTGTTCACCAACGACTTCGCCGCGTTGATGACCGATACGCCAGACGCGCCGGTAAGCGACGATCCGCTGATGCGCAGCCAGAGTGCGCGCGGCACCAGCCGGGTGATTTGTTTCTCGCCGGATCACAGCAAAACGCTGCCGGAACTGAGCGTGGATGCGCTGGAAGCGGTGGTGAAAACCTGGCAACAGCAAACCGCTGAGCTGGGCCAGCAGTACCCGTGGGTACAGGTGTTTGAAAATAAAGGCGCGGCGATGGGTTGTTCCAACCCGCATCCGCACGGGCAAGTCTGGGCCAACAGCTTCCTGCCGAATGAAGTGGATCGTGAAGACCGCCTGCAACGCGACTATTTCGCCCGGTATCACTCCCCGATGTTGCTGGACTACGTAAAGCGCGAGCTGAACGATGGCAGCCGTACGGTGGTGGAAACGGAGCACTGGTTGGCGGTGGTTCCTTACTGGGCTGCGTGGCCGTTTGAAACCTTGCTGCTGCCGAAAGCGCAGGTACAGCGCATCACTGATTTAAGCGATGAACAGCGCCGCGATTTAGCGCTGGCATTGAAAAAACTGACCAGCCGTTATGACAACCTGTTCCAGTGCTCGTTCCCCTACTCGATGGGCTGGCACGGCGCGCCATTTAACGGCGAAGAGAATGACCACTGGCAACTGCACGCGCATTTCTACCCGCCGCTGCTGCGCTCCGCCACGGTGCGTAAATTTATGGTCGGCTATGAAATGCTGGCCGAAACCCAGCGTGACCTGACGGCGGAGCAAGCCGCCGAACGTCTGCGCGCGGTCAGTGATATCCATTTTCGCGAATCCGGAGAATAACAATGAGTCTGAAAGAGAACACACAATCCCTGTTTGCTGAAAAATTCGGCTACCCTGCCACCCACACAATTCAGGCACCGGGTCGTGTGAACCTGATTGGCGAACACACCGACTATAACGACGGTTTTGTTCTGCCGTGCGCCATTGATTACCAGACGGTGATCAGCTGCGCACCGCGTACGGACCGCATCGTTCGGGTGATTGCCGCCGATTATGACAACCAGAGCGATGAGTTCTCGCTGGATGCGCCAATTGTGACCCACGACAGCCAGCAGTGGTCGAACTACGTGCGCGGCGTGGTAAAACACCTGCAAAAACGCGATGCCAGTTTTGGCGGCGCGGATCTGGTTATCAGCGGCAATGTGCCACAGGGTGCGGGCCTGAGTTCTTCTGCCTCGCTGGAAGTGGCGGTCGGTACGGTGTTCCAGCAGCTTTATCATCTGCCGCTGGATGGCGCGCAAATTGCCCTCAATGGTCAGGAAGCGGAAAACCAGTTTGTCGGCTGTAACTGCGGCATCATGGATCAGCTTATCTCGGCGCTGGGCAAAAAAGGCAGCGCGCTGCTAATCGATTGCCGTTCGCTTGGCACCAAAGCGGTGTCGATGCCGGAAGGCGTGGCGATCGTCATCATTAACAGTAACTTTAAACGCACCCTGGTTGGCAGCGAGTACAACACGCGCCGCGAGCAGTGCGAAACCGGCGCGCGCTTCTTCCAGCAAAAAGCGCTGCGCGATGTCAGCATCGATCAGTTCAATGCGGTGGCGCATGAGCTGGATCCGCTGGTCGCCAAACGCGTGCGCCACGTACTGACCGAAAACACCCGTACCGTGGAAGCCGCGGCTGCGCTGGAGAAAGGCGATCTGCAACGCATGGGCGTGCTGATGGCAGAATCCCACGCGTCGATGCGTGATGATTTTGAAATTACCGTCCCGCAGATCGATACGCTGGTTGAGATTGTCAAAGCGACCATTGGTGACCAGGGCGGCGTGCGCATGACCGGCGGCGGTTTCGGCGGTTGCATCGTCGCGCTGATGCCAGAAAACCTCGTACCGGCAGTCAAAAAGGCTGTTGAGAGCCAGTACGAAGCCAAAACCGGTATCAAAGAAACCTTCTATGTTTGCAAACCTTCACAGGGAGCAGGACAGTGCTAAACGAAGCTTCTGCAGCAGCCCCGGACGGGCTGCCCTTTCGCCTGATCACCCTGCGCAATAGCGCCGGGATGGTGGTGACATTGATGGACTGGGGCGCGACGCTGTTATCTGCGCGCGTACCGTTAAAAGATGGTTCCGTGCGTGAAGCGCTGCTGGGCTGCGCCACACCGGAACACTACCTGCAACAGACAGCGTATCTCGGCGCGTCGGTCGGCCGTTACGCCAACCGTATTGCCAAAAGCCGGTTCACGCTGGATGGCCACACCTATACGTTGACGCCCAGCCAGGGTGAAAACCAGCTGCATGGCGGCCCGGAAGGGTTCGATAAACGGCGCTGGTTGATAGAGCGGCAAAATGATAACGAAGTGGTCTTTGTCCTGAATTCAGCGGATGGCGATCAGGGATTCCCGGGTAACGTTCATACCCGGGCGCATTTCCGCCTCGGCGACGATAACCGGCTCGCCATTGAATACCGGGCAACGACTGACAAACCGTGCCCGATCAACCTGACCAACCACGCTTATTTTAACCTTGATGGTGAGCAGTCGGATGTTCGCAACCACACGTTGCAACTGCTCGCGGATGCTTATCTGCCGGTCGATGAGATGGGCATTCCGACAGACGGGTTAAAAGACGTTGAGCGGACCAGTTTTGATTTCCGTACCCCGAAAACCGTGGCGCAGGATTTTCTGGCTGAGGACGATCAGCGCGTGGTGAAAGGTTACGACCATGCGTTTTTATTGCAGGCAAAAGGCGACGTCAGCCAGCCCGCCGCGCAGTTGTGGTCGGCGGACAAACAGCTGCAAATGACGGTGTATACCAGCGCGCCTGCGCTCCAGTTCTATTCCGGTAATTATCTGGAAGGAACGCCTGCGCGCGGCGGCAAAACCTATGACGCGTGGCAGGGCCTGGCGCTGGAGAGCGAGTTTTTGCCCGACAGCCCGAACCGTCCGGATTTCCCGCAGCCGGACTGCTTCTTACTGCCTGGCGACGTTTATGTCAGCCTGACGGAATACCACTTTATTGCGCAGTAATCCCCCCGCCCTCCTGACGGAGGGCTTTTTTTACCCGTTTTGCTGAAATATGCGCCACTTATCGACAAAACCATAACCCCTGATTCACAAGCACCTTACACTCGGCGGCTATTTTCGCTATGGTTATGGGTAACCGTTGCCGGGAGCACCTTCACGGCAATATAATGAGAATTGTTATCATTCAATCAGGCTCACAGGAGTAAGTGTATGGCTGTTACTAAGCTGGTTCTGGTTCGTCATGGCGAAAGCCAGTGGAACAACGAAAACCGCTTCACCGGTTGGTACGATGTTGATCTGTCCGAAAAAGGCGTTGGCGAAGCAAAAGCGGCAGGCAAACTGCTGAAAGAGGAAGGCTACACCTTCGATTTTGCTTATACCTCTGTGCTGAAACGTGCCATCCATACGCTGTGGAACGTGCTGGACGAGCTGGATCAGGCGTGGTTACCGGTAGAGAAAAGCTGGAAACTCAACGAGCGTCATTACGGTGCGTTGCAGGGTCTGAACAAAGCTGAAACCGCTGAAAAATATGGTGACGAGCAAGTTAAACAGTGGCGTCGTGGCTTTGCTGTTACACCGCCGGCGCTGACCAAAGATGATGAACGTTACCCGGGTCACGATCCGCGCTACGCAAAACTGACCGATGCCGAGCTGCCGCAGACCGAAAGCCTGGCGCTGACCATCGATCGCGTGATCCCTTACTGGAACGACACCATTCTGCCGCGCCTGAAAAGCGGTGAGCGCGTGATCATCGCCGCTCACGGTAACTCCCTGCGCGCGCTGGTGAAATACCTCGATAACATGAGCGAAGAAGAGATCCTCGAACTGAACATCCCGACTGGCGTACCGCTGGTTTACGAGTTCGACGAAAACTTCAAACCGTTGAAACACTACTACCTGGGTAACGCAGACGAGATCGCTGCAAAAGCTGCTGCGGTAGCAAACCAGGGTAAAGCGAAGTAAGTTTTCGCTGATAAAAAAAGCGTGGAAAATTCCACGCTTTTTTATTTGTGCAACCGTTAACTGCGGCGCGCTTTCACTGCCGCCGCGAGCTGGCGCAAAATAGTTTCGGTATCGTCCCAGCCGATGCAGGCGTCGGTAACACTTTTACCGTACACCAGCGGTTCACCGCTCTCCAGGCTCTGGTTGCCTTCCACCAGATGGCTTTCAATCATCACACCGATAATGGCTTTTTCACCGCTTGCGATCTGCTGGCACACATCCGCGCCCACTTCCATTTGCTTCTTGAACTGCTTGCTGGAGTTAGCATGACTGAAGTCAATCATCACCTGCGGCTCCAGGCCAGCTTTCTGCAGACCCACTTTTACTTCCGCGACATGTTTCGCGCTGTAGTTTGGCTCTTTACCGCCGCGCAGAATGATGTGGCAATCACCGTTACCGGCGGTGTTTACAATGGCGGAGTGACCCCATTTAGTGACGGACAAGAAGCAGTGCGGCGCACCTGCGGCGTTAATCGCGTCAATGGCGACTTTAATGGTGCCATCGGTGCCGTTTTTGAACCCCACCGGGCATGAGAGGCCGGAAGCCAGCTCGCGATGCACCTGCGATTCCGTTGTACGCGCGCCAATCGCTCCCCAGCTCATCAGATCGGCCATGTATTGCGGGGTGATCATATCGAGGAACTCCCCCGCCGCCGGTAAACCGCTGTCATTAATTTCCAGCAGCAGCTTACGCGCAATACGCAACCCGTCGTTAATCTGGAAACTGTTATCCATGTGCGGATCGTTAATCAGCCCTTTCCAGCCCACTGTGGTACGCGGTTTTTCGAAGTAAACGCGCATAACGATTTCTAAATCGTCTTTTAACGCTTCACGCAAAGCCAGCAGGCGCGAAGCATACTCTTTCGCCGCCGCAGGATCGTGAATGGAGCACGGACCGATAACCACCAGCAGACGATCATCATTTCCACGCAGGATTTTATGAATCGCTTTGCGGGCATGCGAAACCGTATTGGCGGCGGTTTCAGTGGCGGGGAATTTTTCAAGGAGTGCTACAGGAGGTAATAACTCATTGATCTCTTTAATACGTAAATCGTCGTTCTGATAATTCATGTTCGTTCCAGTCTGGCCATACTTTTTTTGATGAATGCAATCTTTCCAATCTATCTCGTCGGCGGCGAAGTGTAAACGCGATTTTACACTTCGGCCGGATAATTCCTGGAATGCGGCCAAATCGCGTTAAAAAGTAGCGAGCGGTGATATCAGCGCTACACTTTTTAACTGTTAACACTTCTATTTTTCATTTTATCGCTATTCTATGCTGCTATACCGCGCATGAATGGTATCTTTAACCACTGAGCGTGATAATTCGTTCGCGCTGCTTTTACCAGCCTCAACGGCGGTAAAAACGACCGGAACAGGAGCATCATGATGAAAATGAATAAATTAGCGACACTTTTACTGACGACGACGCTGACTTTCGCAGGTGGCGCAGCCTACGCGGCCGACGCAGCCTCTTCTACCGACAGTAACGGTGATGCCAATGCCGCAGCGGCTGCAGGCCAACCGGCACCGGACGCCAAACAGAATGTTGCGCCAAACAATGTGGATAACAGCCAGATCAACAGCGGTAGCATGAATACCAACTCGACCTCTCAACACAGCGCTAAGCAGCATATGAGCAAAGATCAGGTGCATAAAAACACCATGTGTAAAGATGGCCGCTGCCCGGATGTGAACAAAAAGGTTGAAACCGAAAGCGGTAACAACCATAGCGTCGATAAGAAAACCGACGGCACAACCCAGTAAAATCCGGTGCATTAATCATCAGGGAGAGCTTCGGCTCTCCTTACTTTTTTCTCTCCAGTCTCCCCCGCAAACTGAAAAATCTGTAATGATGTAAGGCGTTAAAATAATTACAAGGAACGACCCGCCCATGGCGCATTCACACTCGCACACTCCCGCTGATGCCAACGCCCGCCGCCTGCTGCTGGCGTTTATCGTTACTGCCGTTTTTATGGTTATCGAAGTGGTCGGCGGCCTGGTTTCCGGATCGCTGGCGCTGCTGGCCGATGCCGGCCATATGCTGACGGACGCCGCCGCGCTGCTTTTTGCGTTATTAGCGGTTTACTTTGCGCGCCAGCCACCCAGCGCCCACCGTACGTTTGGCTGGCTGCGTTTGACTACGCTTGCAGCATTCATCAATGCGCTGGCGCTGGTGCTGATTACCGTGTGGATTGTCTGGGAAGCGATTCAGCGTTTCACCCATCCGCAGCCCGTTGCAGGCTTAACCATGATGGTGATTGCGATTGCCGGGCTTGTGGCCAACGTGCTGGCATTCTGGTTACTGCACCGGGGAAGCGAGGAGAAGAACCTGAATGTCCGTGCTGCCGCACTGCATGTGCTGGGGGACTTACTCGGTTCTGTCGGTGCCATCGCTGCGGCACTGGTGATTTTGTTCACCGGCTGGACGCCGATTGACCCGATACTTTCAGTGCTGGTTTCCGCGCTGGTGTTACGCAGCGCCTGGCGGCTAATGAAAGAGAGCGTTAACGAGTTGCTGGAAGGTGCGCCGGGCTCGATGGATATTGGCGCGCTACAGCGACATCTGCGACGCGCTATCCCGGAGGTGCGTGATGTTCACCACGTGCATGTCTGGCTGGTGGGTGAAAAACCGCTCATGACGCTGCATGTGCAGGTGATCCCACCACGCGACCATGACAAGCTGCTGGGTGAGATCCACCACTTTCTGGCACATCATTATGAGATTGAACATGCAACGGTGCAGATGGAGTACCAGCCCTGTAGCGGGCCAGACTGCCATCTGGGCGAGGCGCAGCCTGAGCACCACCATTCACACTCGCATTAATGCGAAAGCGCGTGAGAACCCCGCTCACGCGCGCTGTTAATCCACATTCTGCTGCCGTTAAGAGCGATAAAGGTCAGGATCAGATACTCCAGCGACATCGCCCAGACGCCCTGCAGTGCGAAAATCACCACGCTTATCACGTTAATCACCACCCACAGCAGCCAGTTCTCAACGTATTTGCGCGTCATCAGGATCATCGCCACGATGGAGAGCACCATCATGCAGGAGTCCCAGAACGGGAACGCATCGGGCTGCAATTGCGGCATGACCACGTTCAGCCCTAAGGTTTGCATGACGGCCACGGCAATTTTCGTCAGGAATGCAAATACCGGATCGATAAAGAAAGTCATCAAACCAATCGCCACCACGCATACCGCCAGCCAGCTCATCGCTTTGGGTAACGGTAGCCAGCGGATTTGCAATTCAGCTTCATTCTGCGAGGTTTGCCGTGACCAGGCATACCAGCCATAAATGTTGGCGGCAAAGAAAAACAGCTGCAGCAGTAAGCTGGCATACAGCTGGATCTGGAAGAAAATAATCGCAAACAGCGTCACGTTGATCAGACCAAACGCGTAATTACTGATCTTCTCAAGGCTGGCGAGCCAGATGCACAATAAACCGGCCAGTGTGCCTGTGGCTTCAATCCATGAAAGATCGTACCCACCGGTGCCAATCGGGATATGCACCAGGATGTTCTGCGTACTAAAAAAATCCATTCTTTCCCCACAGCGTATTGCTACGCATTGATTATTCACTAAGAACGTAGTGTAGCCGCAAAATCGAGCATACGGTTAAGCGGCAGCAGCGCGCCTTCACGCAGCGAGGCATCAACGTGGATTTCATGCTCCGCGCCACCATTTTCCAGGCTTTCAGCGATAGCTTTCAGACCGTTCATCGCCATCCATGGGCAGTGCGCGCAACTGCGGCACGTCGCACCCTCACCTGCGGTTGGCGCTTCCAGTAACTCTTTTTCCGGCACGGCCTGCTGCATTTTGTAAAAGATACCGCGATCGGTCGCGACGATAAGTTGCTTATTCGGTAGTGTTTTTGCCGCAGCGATAAGCTGGCTGGTTGAACCGACTGCATCTGCCAGATTCACGACTGACTGCGGCGATTCAGGATGCACGAGGATGGCAGCATCAGGATAGAGCGCTTTCATGCGCGTCAGCGCCTGCGTTTTAAATTCGTCATGCACGATGCACGCACCCTGCCAGCACAGTACATCCGCACCGGTCTGTTTTTGTACATAGTTGCCGAGATGACGATCCGGAGCCCAGATAATTTTCTCGCCAAGGCTGTCGAGATGCTCAATTAACTCTACCGCAATACTTGAGGTTACAACCCAGTCGGCACGCGCTTTCACGGCAGCAGAGGTGTTGGCGTAAACCACCACGGTGCGATCCGGGTGCGCATCGCAAAAGGCGCTGAAATCTTCAACCGGACAGCCGAGATCAAGCGAGCATTCCGCATGCAATGTCGGCATCAGGATGGTTTTTTCAGGGCTGAGGATTTTGGCGGTTTCCCCCATAAAACGTACGCCTGCCACCAGCAGCGTTGAGGCGGAATGTCTGGCACCGAAACGCGCCATCTCCAGTGAATCAGAGATACAACCGCCGGTCTCCTCCGCCAGTTGCTGAATTTCCGGGTCGGTATAGTAGTGTGCAACCATCACCGCATCCCGCTCTTTGAGCAAGCGCTTGATTTTCTCGCGGTAAAACTGCTTCTCGTGCAGGTTTAGCGGTGCGGGTTTAGGCGGGAACGGATAGATTGCGGTTTCAGGATCAAACATTACGCTCATCATGCTTACTCGTTTTGCTTGCTTAACTTAATTACCAGAACAACGCAAATGCGTGACGTCATTAGCGCACCGGTGTTTTATATACTAAACAAGATAGCTGATTGGACAAAAAATGTCGTGGGGAATTTTTGTGGAATAGCAGAAAGCAAAAAAGCGCTGCCGGCGCCATATTTATAGTGGTGGGTGACCGCTTTGCTCGCCCTTCGGGTCGTCGCCGCAAGCGGCGACCTTGTCTCACTACGTGAGACCCGAACCTGCTGCAGAGTTACTCATTTCATCCTGAGACTCGTCCTGCGGTCCAACGCTGCGCGCTGTTCAAAATTGATCCTGACAATTTTGTCGAATCTTCAACTCCGGCAGAAAGCAAAAAAGCGCCTTTAGGGCGCTTTTTTACATTGGTGGGTCGTGCAGGATTCGAACCTGCGACCAATTGATTAAAAGTCAACTGCTCTACCAACTGAGCTAACGACCCCTTTCGGGATTGTTCTTCGAAGTTAACCGGCGCCAATATGGTGTTAAATTGGTGGGTCGTGCAGGATTCGAACCTGCGACCAATTGATTAAAAGTCAACTGCTCTACCAACTGAGCTAACGACCCATACGGGTAGCGACTTCGAAGATAATTTTATCTGTGACCACATTACGTGGCTGATCGTGCAGGATGGCTCGCTTTTAGCCGGATGCTGCTGACGCAACGTTATCCTTCACGTTTAACACCATTTGATGGATGTTAAATTGGTGGGTCGTGCAGGATTCGAACCTGCGACCAATTGATTAAAAGTCAACTGCTCTACCAACTGAGCTAACGACCCGAGTGGTGGGTGATGACGGGATCGAACCGCCGACCCCCTCCTTGTAAGGGAGGTGCTCTCCCAGCTGAGCTAATCACCCGATACTACGCTGGATACTGCTTTACGTGGTGGGTCGTGCAGGATTCGAACCTGCGACCAATTGATTAAAAGTCAACTGCTCTACCAACTGAGCTAACGACCCACTTTGCGTTGCTTCTGGTCTGTGTGATATCCCTTGGCAACGGCGGCATATATTACTGATTTAAGAATTCAGCGCAACAACAATTTCGATGAATATCACTTAACTGCTTATGATTCATGCGACAAGACCAGAAAAAGCTCGATTTCTGGTCATGTGCTATGCATTACATCGAACCAAGACGTTTTTGCGCTTGTTTAGCACCTTCGGTACCAGGGTATTTACTGACCACCTGCTGGTAGACCGCTTTCGCTTTTGCTGTATCCCCTTTGTCTTGCATAATCACGCCGACCTTGTACATAGCGTCTGGCGCTTTAGGCGACTTCGGGAAATTTTTCACCACTGAAGCGAAGTAATAAGCAGCATCGTCTTTTTTGCCCTTGTTGTAATTCAACTGACCGAGCCAGTAGTTGGCATTCGGTATGTAGGTTGAATCAGGGTATTTTTTGACGAAATTCTGGAATGCAGCGATAGCTTCATCCTGGTGGGATTTATCCTGCACCAGCGCCACCGCAGCATTGTAATCGGTATTGGCATCACCACTTTGTACGGGCGCGCCAGTATTCGCCGCCCCCGTGTTGGCACCAGAATCCGCTGCCGGAGCCTGCGTTGCCGCCCCGCTCTGATCGCCGGATGTCTGCTGCGTCTGCCCCGCCGCACCGCCACTGCTAAGATTGCCTATCTGCTGCAAAATTTGCTGTTGGCGTTCAACCACCTGGTTCAGTTGATATTGATTTTCCTGGATTTGCCCACGAAGCGTATCAATATCGGCCTGATTATCGGAGAGTTGTTGCTGGAGTTGAGTTAAAAGCTGGCTGTGAGCATTGGAAATACGCTCGAGTTGAGTGACGCGGTCTTCGACCGAGCCTGAGCCGACACTACTGATTGGCGCCTGAGCATTAGCGGCCCAGGGGGCCGCTATGCCAACCAGTAACGACAGACTCAACAGATGATGTCTGAAGTTACTGCTCATGCAATTCTCTTAGTAAACCAGTACGGCGCGACGGTTTTTAGCGTAAGCCGCTTCGTCGTGACCCAGTACTGCAGGTTTTTCTTTACCGTAAGAAACGATGGAGATCTGGTCAGCGGAAACGCCTTTACCCTGCAGGTACATTTTAACGGCGTTAGCACGACGTTCGCCCAGGGAGATGTTGTATTCCGGAGTACCACGTTCGTCAGCGTGACCTTCAACGGTAACTTTGTAGGACGGGTTGCTACGCAGGAAGTTAGCGTGAGCATCCAGCATCGCTGCGAAGTCAGAACGGATGTCATACTTGTCCAGATCGAAGTAAACAATGTTGTTCTGCTGCAGCTGTTGCATTTGCAGACGCGCTTGTTCTTCGGAGGACATGTTGCCGCTACCGTTCATGCCAGTGCCAGCGCCCATCATGCCTTCGCCGCTCTGGTCGCTTGCATTCTTGTGAGAAGAACATGCAGCGATCGCCATTACAGGCAGAGCCAGCATCAGGCCTTTCAGCACTTTGTTCAGTTGCATTTCTTTGATTCCTTTATAATCAATTATTTATTATTACAGATACGGAGACCAGGCAGGGAATTTAACCTGTCCATCAGTCGCCGGAATACGCGCTTTGAAACGCCCATCTGTAGAAACCAGATTCAGCACGGATCCCATCCCCTGAGAAGAGCTGTAGATTACCATTGTGCCGTTAGGTGCCAGACTTGGCGTTTCATCCAGGAACGTTGACGTCAGAACCTGTACGCCACCCGCTTCCAGATCTTGTTTAGCGATGTGCTGCTGGCCACCGTCAGAGCTAACCATCACCATAAATTTGCCGTCGCTGCTGATATCCGCGTCCTGGTTCTGAGAACCCTGCCATGAGATACGCTGTGCTGCGCCGCCATTAAGACCCACTTTATAAACCTGCGGACGCCCAGCCTGGTCAGAAGTGAATGCTAGGGTTTGGCTATCCGGGAACCAGGTCGGCTCCGTATTGTTGCTGCGACCATCGGTCACCTGGCGGATCTGGCCAGAACCAATGTCCATTACGTAAATGTTCAGGCTACCGGTTTTCGACAGTGCGAATGCCAGTTTAGAACCGTCCGGCGAGAACGCCGGTGCGCCGTTGTGACGCGGGAACGAAGCAACCTGACGAACACTGCCGTTAGCCAGTGTCTGGATAACCAGTGCAGAACGACCGCTTTCAAACGTCACGTATGCCAGTTTTGAGCCATCTGGTGACCATGCCGGAGACATCAGCGGCTGCGGAGATTTATGCACCAGGAACTGGTTGTAACCGTCATAGTCGGAAACGCGCAGTTCATACGGGAACTGGCTGTTAGCGGTCTGCACAACATAAGCAATACGGGTACGGAACGCACCTTTAATGCCGGTCAGTTTCTGGAATACTTCGTCACTGGCAGCGTGAGCGGCGTAACGCAGCCACTGTTTGTTCACTTTAAAGGAGTTTTGCGCCAGTACCGTTCCCGGTGCGCCACCGGTATCCACCAGCTGATAAGCGACATTGTAGCTGCCGTCAGGATTCGGGGTCACCTGGCCGACAACCACCGCGTCAATACCCAGTGCTGACCACGCGGCTGGCTGCACTTCCTGAGCGCTGCCAGGCTGCTGCGGCAGACGTGAACGATCGAGTGGATTGAATTTGCCGCTGTTGCGCAGATCCGCAGCAACGATACCACCAGCATCCTCAGGCGCAGCGCCAGGTCCAGCCCACTGGAAAGGCACAACGCCGATCGGGCGTGCCGAGTCCACCCCCTGGGTGATCTCGATACGTACTTCTGCGTGCAGCACAGCTGCCCACAGCATTAGAAAACCAAATGCAACACGTAATGCCTGCTTCATCATATCTCCCTTATCCGGGCGGAAAACCCGCGATAATTTAGCAGAATTTTAACAAACTCAATAGACAAAACTACCTGCGTCAGGACACCCTCAGCACGATCTCCCCCGCAGATTGAGAGGGAAAGTGTACCTTAAGGTTTAAAGTCCAGTGGCGCATTTTTGAACACTTCATATACAGCCTGACTTGGCGGTTTCGGCATTTTTGCCTGTCGCGCTGCAGCAAGCGCAGCCTGGCAAAGGGCCGGATCGCCACCTTCCGACTGAATATCTAACAGCATACCGTCTGGCGCCAGTTTGACACGTAACGTACAGGTTTTCCCCGCATAGGAGGAGGCGTCATAGAAGCGGCTTTCGATAGCCGATTTAATCTGCCCTGCATAGTTATTGATGTCTGCACCTGACGCGCCGTTGTTCTTAGTGTTACCAGAACCGGCGGGAGCTGCATTATTCCCTTTCGCTCCACCACCCGTTTTCGGTGCATTCTTACCGGAGCTTAAATCACCAAACAGATCGTCAACGCCTGCGGCATCTGCTTTCTCGGCGGCGGCTTTCTTGGCTGCTGCGGCCTTCTCTGCAGCCGCTTTTTTATCGGCAGCGGCTTTTGCTGCTGCAGCTTTTTTCTCGGCGGCAGCTTTTTCTGCGGCAGCCTTTTCAGCAGCCGCTTTCTCCGCGGCGGCGGCTTTCTCCGCTGCCGCTTTTTCGGCGGCAGCTTGTTTAGCCGCTTCAGCCTGCGCTTTTTTCGCGGCTTCGGCCTCGGCTTTTTTCTTCGCATCAGCAGCTGCTTTCGCCGCTTCCGCTTCGGCTTTTTTCTGTGCGTCTGCGGCAGCTTTCGCGGCTTCGGCTTCCGCTTTTTTCTTCGCGTCGGCAGCCGCTTTCTTCGCAGCTTCTTCTGCTGCTTTTGCCTGCGCGTCCGCTTTTGCTTTTGCGTCAGCTGCGGCTTTCGCGGCCGCCTCTTCAGCTTGTTTCTGCTGCTGTTGAGCCTGTTTCGCCGCCTCTTCCGCTTTTTTCTGCTGTTCAGCCTGTTCGCGCGCCGCTTCCTGCGCCTGTAAACGCTCCTGCTCCAGCTGTTTTAAATGCTCCTGCTCGGCAGCCTGCTTTTCACGCAGCTCTTCCGCTTGCTGTTGCGCCTGTTTTTCACGCTGCTCTTTGGCGCGCTGCGCACTGGCTTGCTGCTGCTGCTGGCGGTTGTAATTTTCCACCACAGCGCCCGGATCGACCATCACCGCATCAATCGCAGAGCCACCGCCACCGCCTGAAGAAGCATCAATATGCTCATCAAACGAGCTCCAGATCAGCAGCGCCACAAGAATTACGTGTAGCACAGCCGAAATGATTATTGCTCGCTTAAGCTTGTCGTTTTGTACGGTTGCCTTTGACACTCTCGGTTCCCAAAAACTGTCCGCCTGTTAAGCCGGTGATCAGATAGGCTGCGTCATCAAGCCGACTGATTTCACACCCGCGCTATGTAACAGGTTCAGCGCTTTAATGATTTCATCGTACGGCACATCTTTCGCCCCGCCGATTAAGAACACGGTTTTCGGATTGGATTGCAGGCGACGCTGCGCCTCTGCAATCACCTGCTCCGGCGGCAGTTGATCCATGCGATCTTTTTCCACCACCACGCTGTACTGTCCGACACCGGAAACCTCAATAATGACCGGAGGATCGTCATTGGTACTGACGGTTTGCGACTGTGTCGCATCCGGCAGATCAACCTCTACGCTTTGCGTAATGATCGGTGCCGTCGCCATAAAGATCAGCAGCAGCACCAGCAACACGTCCAGCAACGGTACGATGTTGATTTCAGACTTGAGGTCACGACGGCCCCGTCCACGCGATCTGGCCATGGCTTACTCCTTGCTGCTGTCGCTGCTGGCAAATGCCTGGCGATGCAGAATAGCCGTGAACTCTTCCATAAAGTTGTCGTAATTCAGTTCCAGTTTGTTCACACGCTGGTTCAGTCGGTTATAAGCCATAACCGCAGGAATGGCTGCAAACAGACCGATAGCTGTTGCGATCAACGCTTCGGCGATACCAGGCGCAACCATTTGCAGCGTCGCCTGCTTCACCGCGCCCAGCGCGATAAAGGCATGCATGATCCCCCATACCGTACCGAACAGACCGATATACGGGCTGATAGAACCTACGGTACCAAGGAATGGAATATGGTTTTCCAGCGTTTCCAGTTCGCGGTTCATCGAAATACGCATCGCCCTTGATGCCCCTTCAACAATCGCTTCTGGCGCGTGGCTATTTGCGCGGTGCAGACGGGCAAACTCTTTGAAACCACTATAAAAAATTTGTTCCGAACCGCTTAAATTATCACGGCGTCCCTGGCTTTCCTGATACAGACGAGACAGTTCGATGCCGGACCAAAACTTGTCTTCGAAGGCTTCCGCTTCGCGCCCTGCAGCGTTGAGGATGCGCGTTCTCTGGATAATAATGGCCCAGGATGCGATAGAAAAACCAATCAAAATCAACATGATAAGTTTGACCAGAAGGCTAGCCTTCAGGAACAAATCAAGGATGTTCATGTCAGTCACTGCTTAAACTCCGCGACAATAGACTTGGGAAGCGCACGAGGCTTCATTAAGAGTGGATCAACACAGACAATCAGCGCTTCAGCTTCGTTCAGCACTTTATTCTCTGCATTGACAATCCGCTGCGAGAAAACCATCGAGGTTCCGCGCATTGATGTAATTTCCGTTTGGACTTCGAGCATGTCGTCGAGTCTGGCGGGTGCAAAATACTCCAGCGTCATTTTGCGTACCACTAACGCAATGCGTTCAGCCAGCAGAGCCTGTTGACTCAAGTGATGGTGACGCAGCATCTCAGTGCGGGCTCTTTCATAAAAAGCAACGTAGTTGGCATGGTAAACCATGCCACCGACATCGGTATCTTCGTAATAGACCCGAACCGGCCATCGAAACAGCGTTGTATTCACTTTACATCCCGGTAATGCAAAAAAAGTTAGAGCTTTTAAACTTCGCTACTATACGCGCGGGCAAGATGCTTTGGAATGGGTTGAGGTAAACGGAGAGTAAAAATTTATGGGCTTTTGCAAGCCCATGAGGATAGCGGATATTTCTTATTCAAAAGAAGAAGAAAACAAGCCCGGCAAGCATTACGACAAAAGCGACTGGCGGGCAGAAAAAACCCTGCCAGTGAAGTGCGCGCGGGCGAAAGCCAACACCGTGAACAACACCGGCGCATACCGCCCACATTAATAACAGTCCGTGCCAAATCTCCAGCTCGCTGGTTTTGGCCGCGAAACGGGAGGGATCCCAGAAGATACAGCCCGCCAGCAGTAATGCCATTATTAAGGAAAGGGCCCTTAACGGGCCCTTGTCCATTACCGCATAGAGTTTTGCGATAATTTTTTCCATCAGTGTTCTTCTTTCCCGGCTTTGGTCGCTTCAACATGTTCCAGCGCCAGCGCGGTAATCACTCCGAAAGCACAGGCAAGAAGCGTTCCTAAAATCCATGCGAAATACCACATATTCTGCTCCTTACTTAATACATAGAGTGGGTATTGCTTTCAATGTGCTCTTTGGTAATGCGACCGAACATTTTCCAGTAACACCAGATGGTGTAAAGCAGGACAATCGGTACAAAAACCAGCGCCACATAGGTCATCAGATTCAGTGTCAGCTGCGTCGATGTCGCGTCCCACATGGTCAGGCTTGCTTTTAGCATGGTGCTTGACGGCATGATGAACGGGAACATCGCGATACCCGCAGTCAGGATGATGCATGCCAGCGTCAGTGAAGAGAACACGAACGCCCAGGCGGCTTTATCCAGACGCGCCGTCAGCACGGTCAGCAGTGGCAACACCACACCCAGCGCCGGCACCAGCCACAACACAGGCATGTTGTTGAAGTTTGTCAGCCAGGCTCCCGCCTGTACCGCCACTTCTTTGGTCAACGGGTTAGACGCGGCATGATGATCTATCGCGGAAGTCACCACGTAACCGTCGATACCGTAAACCACCCACACGCCCGCCAGTGCGAAGCAAACCAGCGTAACCAGCGCGGCAATTTGCACCGTGGCACGGGCACGCAGATGCAGTTCGCCAACGGTACGCATTTGCAGGTATGTCGCGCCCTGGGTCAGGATCATCGCCACGCTCACCACGCCGGCCAACAGACCAAACGGATTCAGCAACTGGAAGAAGTTACCGGTATAGAACAGGCGCATATCGTTATCAAGATGGAACGGCACGCCCTGCAGCAGGTTGCCGAATGCCACACCGATCACCAACGGCGGAACAAAGCTGCCGATGAAGATGCCCCAGTCCCACATGCCACGCCAGCGCATATCTTCAATCTTCGAGCGGTAGTCAAAACCAACCGGACGGAAGAACAGTGAAGCGAGCACCAGGATCATCGCCACATAAAAACCGGAGAACGCGGCAGCGTAAACCATCGGCCAGGCGGCAAACAGCGCACCACCGGCGGTGATCAGCCAAACCTGGTTACCGTCCCAGTGCGGCGCGATGGCGTTAATCATCACGCGGCGTTCGGTGTCGCTACGACCCAGCACGCGGGTCAACATCCCCACGCCCATGTCGAAGCCGTCGGTGACCGCAAAACCAATCAGCAGAATGCCAACCAGCAGCCACCAGATAAAACGTAATATTTCATAATCAATCATTTGACGACTCCTGTCTTAGCGTGCCGGCTGAGAAGCCACGGTGGACTGCTCGTAGTGATAGCGACCTGTTTTCAGACTGCTCGGCCCAAGGCGAGCAAATTTGAACATCAGGAACACTTCCGCCACCATAAACAGCGTATAAAGGCCGCAAATCAGAATCATGGAGAACAGCAGATCGCCAACGGTCAGCGATGAGTTCGCAACCGCGGTCGGCAACACTTCACCAATCGCCCACGGCTGACGGCCGTACTCGGCAACAAACCAGCCCGCTTCAATAGCAATCCACGGCAGCGGGATGCCATACAGCGCAGCGCGCAGCAGCCATTTTTTCTCACCGATGCGGTTACGAATCACGGTCCAGAAAGAGGCAGCGATAATCAGCAGCATCAGCACGCCAGCGGCCACCATTATACGGAACGCGAAGTACAGCGGCGCAACGCGCGGGATGGAGTCTTTGGTCGCTTGCTTGATCTGCGCTTCGGTCGCGTCTGCCACATTCGGCGTATAGCGTTTCAGCAGCAGGCCATAACCAAGATCTTTCTTGATGTTATTGAACTGGTCACGAAGGGCCTGATCGGTAGAACCTGCGCGCAGTTGCTCCAACAACTGATACGCTTTCATACCGTTACGGATGCGCTCTTCGTGCTGCACCATCAGATCTTTAAGACCAATAACCGGCGTATCAACAGAACGGGTGGCGATGATGCCCAGCGCGTATGGGATCTGGATAGCAAATTTGTTCTCTTGCTTATCCTGGTCCGGCACGCCAAACAGGGTAAACGCCGCCGGTGCAGGCTGGGTTTCCCATTCGGCTTCAATCGCAGCCAGTTTGGTTTTTTGCACGTCACCCATTTCGTAACCGGATTCGTCACCCAGCACGATAACAGACAGCACTGCGGCCATACCGAAGCTGGCAGCAATAGCGAAGGAGCGTTTAGCAAAAGCGATGTCGCGACCGCGCAGCAGATAGTAGGAGCTGATACCGAGGATAAAGATGGCACCGCAGGTATAACCAGACGCAACAGTGTGAACGAATTTCACCTGCGCTACCGGGTTAAGTACCAGTTCAGCGAAGCTCACCATCTCCATACGCATGGTTTCAAAGTTGAAATCAGAAGCAACCGGATTTTGCATCCAGCCGTTTGCCACCAGAATCCACAGTGCGGACAAGTTGGAGCCAAGAGCCACCAGCCAGGTCACTGCCATGTGCTGTACTTTGCCCAGACGATCCCAACCGAAGAAAAACAGACCTACAAACGTAGACTCGAGGAAGAAGGCCATCAGACCTTCAATGGCCAGCGGCGCACCGAAGATATCCCCAACATAATGGGAATAGTAAGACCAGTTAGTCCCGAACTGGAACTCCATCGTCAGACCGGTAGCCACGCCCAGTGCGAAGTTGATACCAAACAACTTGCCCCAGAACTTGGTCATATCTTTATAAATCTGTTTGCCGGAGAGGACGTAGACCGTTTCCATAATTGCCAGCAGGAACGCCATACCGAGCGTCAGTGGCACAAACAGAAAGTGGTACATCGCGGTCAAGGCAAACTGTAAGCGCGACAGTTCGACTATATCTAACATTATGACTCCTTGCTCATCGCATGAAGACTCCGAGAGTAAACCCCGTTAGCGAAGGTTCACACGCATGCCCCAATACAAAATTGCTGCACTGTTTTATTCACGTCACATAAAGCGTGACAATGAATGAAAAAAGTTACAACCAGGTTAATAAAAAACTCGAATTGATCTCTCGAATATATTACTCCGCAAAGCCCTTACAATAAAAAGGTTTTTATTGAGTTAGTTTTACGTTTTTCGACAGTGATCAATTTATAGCGAATTTACCACTTTTGCACCAATTTGATCGGCGACAATTTAACGATTTTCAGCATCTTTTCCAAGCTTTTAAATATTGATTTAAATCAATTTTATTCAGCATTGTTAATTTTGTATCCGGTGTAGAATCACAGTAAAAACATTGTTAACAACATGTTCATTTTAACGCCATTCATGGTTATCAATCGGCGGGTAAAGATAAATAATGGCGACTTTATTTAACGTTTATCATTCATGTAAAAAATGAGACAACCGCGGCAACTTAAAGGGGGCGTAAAATTAGAGCGGATGATTATCTTGTTTATTTTACAATTATTTCACTTTCGCGATTATCATACTTAACACCGCGCAGTGATTATTCGTTATATTTCCTGGGACATTAATACCCTTTTATTTTACAGGTTATTACTGACAAGCATCCAGCGCCGGGTTGCCCCCCAGACGATAAGCGCCAGTAACGTCACTGCTGCGCCAAGCAAGCAAACCCCCTGCCAACCGAAAACGGCATAAATCGCCGTCGTTGCCATGGCACCCAGTCCGCTGCCGAGAGCGTAAAACAGCATATACAACGCCACCAGTCTGCCGTGTTGCGAGGCATGGATACGCAAAATCAGGCTCTGATTGGTGACATGCAGCGCCTGGCCGCCAAGATCGAGCAAAACAATACCCAGGATAAATAACTCCAGAGAGTGTTGTAGCTGTGACAGCGGCCACCAGGCCAGCAGCAACAAGAGGAGCGCCAGTAAACTCGTGCGCTGCGCATTGCCGCGATCTGCTTCGCGCCCGGCTTTTGCCGCTACCAGCGCGCCCGCAACGCCCGCCAGGGCAAACAAGCCAATTACCGTATGGGAGAAACCAAACGGTGCGGTACTTAACGGCAGCACCATTGCGCTCCAGAAAATATTAAAAGCGGCAAACATCAACAACGCCAGCACACCACGGATTTGCAATACGCGATCCGTGCGTAACAGACCCAGCATTGAGGCCATCAAACGTAACCAACTGACAGAAATCATCGCGCTCCGCATAACAGGTAACCGCCGCCAGAGCAGCAGCAATAACACCAGCATCAGCGATGCCGAGACGCCATAAACCGCGCGCCAGCCCGCTAAATCGCTGATAATACCGGCAAAAACTCGCGCTAACAGCAGACCGATAAAAACGCCGCCTTGCGCCGCACCCACTACCCTGCCCCGTTCCTGTTCATTAGCAATGCTGGCTGCGCTGGCAATCAATCCTTGTGTCATTGCCGTGCCCAGCAACCCTGTTGCCAACATGCCGGCAAGCAACACCGCTGCCGATTGTGCCAGCGCGACAGCGGCGAGCGCACCCACCAGCGCCAGCAACTGCACCAACAATAACCGACGTCGCTCAACAAGATCGCCTAATGGCACCAACAGCAGTAAGGCCAGCGCCGATCCCACTTGCGTCGCCGTCACCACGCCGCCGACAGCTGCCTGGCTAATAGCAAAGCTCTGTGCCAGTGCATCCAGCAACGGCTGCGCGTAATAGACATTCGCCACACATAAACCGCTGGCCACGGCAAACAGGGCGATGACACTGCGCGGCGTTGCCTGTGCGTTTTTATTCATACTTCCATCCTGGTTGCAAAACGAAACTAGTTGAAGGGTAGATAAACCAGTTTTAAAATGCAACCAGAATGCTAACCGGAGATTCACCATGCCACTGAATACTCAACCTTGCCCCGTCGCGCGTTCTGTCGATTTGATTGGCGATCGCTGGGCACTCCTTATCGTGCGTGACGCTTTTGATGGCGCGCGACGTTTTGGCGATTTTCAGCGAGGTCTTGGCGTGGCGCGCAATATTCTTACCGACAGGCTACGCAAACTGGTGGAAGCGGGTATTTTCACCACGCAGCCAGCGTCAGACGGCACGGCTTATCAGGAGTATGTGCTGACCAAAAAAGGCGAGTCGCTGTTTCCGTTGGTCGTGGCGCTACGCCAGTGGGGCGAACAGTATCTTTTCGCGCCGAACGAGCCGCATTCCGTGTTGATTGATAGCCAAAGCGGCGAAGCCATTCCGCCGATGCAACCGCAGGCGGCAGACGGGCGTATCCTTAGTGCGGCAAATACGCAGGTACGTAAACTGCAGCCATAAAAAAGGCCGCTACGGGAGCGGCCAACCATGTCGAAAGGATACTTGCTCCCCTACATGGAGGAGCAATGAGGTTTTATTTGATAACAGATTTCAGCGCTTCGCCGATATCGGCCAGGCTACGTACGGTTTTCACACCCGCCGCTTCCAGAGCAGCGAATTTCTCATCTGCGGTGCCTTTACCACCGGCAATGATGGCACCTGCGTGGCCCATACGTTTGCCTTTCGGCGCGGTCACACCAGCGATATAACCCACCACCGGTTTGGTCACGTGATCTTTAATATACGCCGCTGCTTCTTCTTCCGCGCTGCCGCCGATCTCACCGATCATTACAATCGCTTCGGTCTGCGGATCTTCCTGGAACAGTTTCAGGATATCGATAAAGTTTGAACCCGGGATCGGGTCACCGCCGATGCCCACACAGGTGGACTGGCCGAAACCGTAATCCGTGGTCTGTTTAACCGCTTCATAGGTCAGCGTACCGGAACGGGAAACAATACCGACTTTACCAGGCTTATGAATATGGCCAGGCATGATACCGATTTTGCACTCGCCTGGGGTGATAACACCCGGGCAGTTCGGGCCAATCATGCGCACGCCAGCTTCGTCCAGCTTCACTTTCACCGTCAGCATATCCAGCGTCGGAATACCTTCAGTAATGGTGATAATCAGTTTAATGCCCGCATCGATGGCTTCGAGGATCGAGTCTTTGCAGAACGGTGCCGGAACATAGATCACGGTAGCCGTCGCGCCAGTTGCTTCAACCGCTTCGCGCACGGTGTTAAACACCGGCAGGCCAAGGTGCGTGGTGCCGCCTTTGCCTGGCGTAACGCCGCCAACCATCTGGGTGCCATAGGCAATTGCCTGCTCGGAGTGGAAAGTCCCCTGGCTTCCGGTGAAGCCCTGGCAGATAACTTTGGTGTTCTTATCAATCAAAACAGACATTATTTCCCCTCCACTGCGGCAACAACCTGCTGTGCTGCATCCGTCAGACTTTTCGCTGCAATAATATTCAGGCCGCTGTCCGCCAGGCGTTTCGCGCCCAGTTCAGCATTGTTACCTTCCAGACGCACAACCACCGGTACGTTAACACCTACTTCTTCTACCGCGCCGATGATACCGTCAGCGATCAGGTCGCAACGCACGATACCACCGAAGATGTTAACCAGTACCGCTTTCACGTTCTCATCGGAAAGGATAATTTTGAACGCTTCGGTCACGCGCTCTTTGGTCGCGCCGCCGCCCACATCCAGGAAGTTCGCCGGTTCGCCACCGTGCAGTTTCACGATGTCCATGGTGCCCATCGCCAGACCTGCGCCGTTGACCATACAGCCGATGTTGCCATCCAGCGCAACATAGTTCAGCTCCCAGTGCGCCGCCTGCGCTTCGCGCGGATCTTCCTGCGACTGGTCGCGCATTTCGCGCAGTTCCGGCTGGCGGAACAGAGCGTTGCCGTCAGCACCCAGTTTGCCGTCGAGGCAGATCAGATCGCCCTGTTTAGTGATAACCAGCGGGTTGATTTCAATCAGCGCCAGATCGCGCTCAAGGAAAATGGTCGCCAGGCCCATGAAAATCTTGGTGAATTGCTGAACCTGCTTGCCTTCCAGACCCAGTTTGAACGCCAGGTCACGCCCCTGATACGGCATCGGGCCGGTCAGCGGGTCGATGGTGGTTTTGTGGATCAGGTGCGGGGTCTCTTCCGCCACTTTCTCGATTTCCACGCCACCTTCGGTGGAGGCCATGAACACGACACGGCGAGAGCTACGGTCAACCACCGCGCCCAGATACAGCTCTTTGTCGATATCGGTTGCCGCTTCAACCAGAATCTGGTTTACCGGCTGGCCGTTCGCGTCTGTTTGGTAGGTCACCAGGCGTTTGCCCAGCCAGTTTTCCGCGAAGGCGCGAATATCTTCTTTGCTGTTGACGACTTTTACGCCGCCCGCTTTACCACGGCCGCCGGCATGGACCTGGCATTTAACCACCCAAGGGCCTGCGCCGATTTTGGATGCCGCTTCTTCGGCTTCACGCGGGGTAGTACAGGCGTAACCAACCGGAGTCGGCAGACCTGACCGGGCAAACAGTTGTTTCGCCTGATACTCGTGTAAGTTCATGTGTTCTATCCATCCTTCATTTAATTTGTCACGCCGGATGACGGCCTACAAAGCAGGTGTTCGTTATAGTGGCCCGGCAACGGACGTCGCCGGGCTAAGGACACTAGACGTCCAGCAGCAAGCGAGTCGGATCTTCCAGCAGCTCTTTGATTGCTACCAGGAAACCAACGGATTCGCGACCGTCAATCAGACGGTGATCGTAAGAGAGCGCCAGGTACATCATCGGCAGGATCTCAACCTTGCCATCAACCGCCATCGGGCGATCTTTAATGGCGTGCATGCCCAGAATCGCACTCTGCGGCGGGTTGATGATCGGTGTAGACATCAGCGAACCGAACACCCCACCGTTGGTGATGGTGAAGTTACCGCCGGTCAGATCGTCAACGGTCAGTTTGCCGTCACGGCCTTTCACTGCCAGCTCTTTGATTTTCTTCTCGATATCCGCCATGCCCAGCGTATCGACATCGCGCAGCACCGGTGTTACCAGACCACGCGGCGTGGAAACCGCCATGCTGACATCGAAATAATTGTGGTAAACCACGTCATCGCCATCGATGGACGCGTTCACTTCCGGGTAGCGTTTCAGCGCTTCAACCACCGCTTTCACGTAGAAAGACATAAAGCCCAGGCGAATACCGTGACGTTTTTCAAACGCGTCACCGTACTGCTTACGCAGATCCATAATCGGCTTCATGTTGACTTCGTTGAACGTCGTCAGCATGGCGGTAGAGTTTTTCGCTTCCAGCAGACGTTCGGCAACGCGTTTGCGCAGACGGGTCATCGGCACGCGTTTTTCGGTGCGGCCAGCCAGCGGTGCTACCGGGGCGCTCGCCGGAGCAGCAGCTGGTTTTTCCTCTTTCGCCGGTGCTTTCGCCAGATGTTTCTCAACATCTTCGCGTGTAATACGACCGCCAACGCCCGTGCCTTTGATAGCGCTGGCTTCGAGGTTGTGCTCAGCCAGCAGGCGACGGATCGCCGGGCTCAGTGCGTCATTGTTTTGCTCTTCCAGCGAGGCCTGCTGGCGCTGTGCCGGCGTGGACTCTTTCTCTTCAGATTTGGCACTGCTCTCTTTACCAGAGCTGTTGCCCTCTTTCAGGCGGCCCAGGATCTGGCGGGAGGTCACAGTGGTGCCTTCATCTTCCAGCACCGCGTCCAGAATACCGTCTGCCGACGCCGGTACTTCCAGTACCACTTTGTCAGTTTCGATTTCGACCAACACTTCGTCGCGTCGTACGCTATCGCCTGGTTTTTTGTGCCAGGTCGCAACGGTCGCGTCAGCAACGGACTCGGGCAGATCGGGAACAAGAATATCTACGCTACTCATTATTTATCCTTTAATTAATCGACGTTCAGCGCGTCATTTACCAGATCTTGTTGCTGTTTCTGGTGAACGGACAGGTATCCCACCGCCGGAGAGGCGGAGGCCGGGCGACCTGCATAACGCAGAGCGGCCCCAAACGGAATCACATCACGGAAATGATGCTGACTGCAGTACCAGGCGCCCTGGTTAAGCGGCTCTTCCTGGCACCAGACAAAATCATGTACGTGAGCGTAAGGTTTCAGCGCTTCCTGCACCGACTGGTGCGGGAACGGGTAAAGCTGTTCGATACGCACAATCGCGACATCTTTCTGGTCGTTTTTACGACGCTGTTCCAGCAGATCATAATAGACCTTACCAGAGCAAAGGATCACGCGCTTAACGCCTTGCGGATCAAGATCATCCACTTCGCCAATCGCCGGCATAAAGGTGCCGTTCGCCAGCTCATCCAGCGTGGAGACCGCCTGCGGATGACGCAGCAGCGACTTCGGCGACATCACCACCAGCGGGCGACGCATACCGCGCAGCGCCTGGCGACGCAGCATGTGGTAAACCTGCGCCGGGGTAGACGGCACGCAGACCTGCATATTTTGCTCAGCACACAGTTGCAGATAACGCTCCAGACGCGCGGAGGAGTGCTCCGGACCCTGTCCTTCATAACCGTGCGGCAGCAGCATCACCAGGCCACACATACGGCCCCATTTCTGCTCGCCGGAGCTGATGAACTGGTCGATAACCACTTGCGCGCCGTTGGCGAAATCGCCGAACTGCGCTTCCCAGATGGTCAGCGTGCGCGGTTCTGCCGTGGCATACCCATATTCAAACGCCAGTACCGCTTCTTCGGAGAGCACGGAGTCCCACACGCGGAACGCCCCCTGCGAATTGTGTACATGGCTCAGTGGCGTATAGGTAGAACCGTTCGCCTGGTTGTGGATCACCGCATGGCGATGGAAGAAGGTGCCGCGGCCGGAGTCTTCACCGGACAAACGTACCGGAATCCCTTCATCCACCAGCGTGGCATACGCCAGTGTTTCTGCGCCGCCCCAGTCGAACAACTTCTCGCCGCTCGCCATCAACTGGCGGTCAGCGTAAATCTTCGCCACGCGGGACTGCATTTCGATGGCTTCCGGCACCGTACTGATGCGTTTTGCCAGCTCCTGCAAGCGCTTCATTTCCACCTTGTTCGGGTAGCTCTCATCCCACTCGTGGTTGAGGTACGGCGACCAGGTAAAGGAGTGCATATTCATCGGACGCCATTCGGCGACCACACACTCACCCGCATCCAGCGCATCGCGGTACAGGTTTACCATTTCGGTGGCATCTTCCAGCGTAATGGTTTTTTCCTGCTCCAGGCGATCGGCGTAGATTTTGCGCGGCGTCGGGTGTTTTTTGATTTTCTGGTACATCAGCGGCTGGGTTGCGCTCGGCTCGTCGGCTTCGTTGTGGCCGTGACGGCGGTAGCACACCAGGTCGATAAAGACATCGCGTTTGAAAGTATTACGGAAGTCGAGCGCCAGGCGAGTGACGAACGCCACGGCTTCCGGATCGTCCGCATTAACGTGGAAAATCGGCGCCTGCACCATCTTACCGATGTCGGTACAGTATGGCGTAGAGCGCGCATCCAGCGGGTTCGAGGTGGTGAAGCCCACCTGGTTGTTAATGACGATACGCACCGTGCCACCCACTTCGTAGCCGCGTGCTTTCGACATGTTCAGGGTTTCCTGCACCACGCCCTGGCCTGCAACGGCGGCGTCGCCGTGAATGGTGATTGGCAGCACTTTATTGCTGCTCGGTTCGTCAAGGCGGTCAAGACGCGCACGAACGGAACCGATAACCACCGGGCTGACAATCTCGAGGTGTGACGGGTTAAACGCCAGCGCCAGGTGTACCAGGCCGCCTTCCGTTTCCACGTCGGACGAGAAGCCCATGTGGTATTTCACGTCGCCGGTGCCGAGGTGTTCTTTATGTTTACCGGCGAATTCGTCAAACAGATCCTGCGGCTGTTTACCCAGCACGTTAACCAGTACGTTCAGACGTCCGCGGTGCGCCATACCCAGCACCACTTCACGGGTACCGCTCTTGCCCGCATGACGGATCATCTCTTTGAGCATCGGCACCAGCGCATCGCCGCCTTCCAGCGAGAAGCGCTTCGCACCGGGGAATTTCGCGCCCAGATAACGTTCAAGACCTTCTGCGGCCGTCAGTTCAGTCAGGAAGCGTTTTTTCTCTTCGCTGCTGAAGCTGGATTTACCGGCTGCGGATTCGATGCGTTGCTGGATCCAGCGCTTCTCTTCGGTGCTGGTGATATGCATATATTCCGCACCGATCGAACCGCAATAGGTCTCTTTCAGTGCGTTAATCAATTCGCCCAGCGGCATGGTGTCTTTGCCAATCGCAAAAGACCCCACGTTAAAGCTGTTCTGGAAATCGGCTTCCGTCAGATCGTGATAAGCCGGATCGAGATCGGGAACCCTCTCTTGCTGCCACAATCCCAGCGGATCGAGATTCGCATGTTGATGACCACGAAAACGGTATGCGTTGATAAGTTGCAGGACTTTAACCTGCTTCACATTGGTGTCGGGGTCGGAAATAGAGGAAGAGTAACGTGAAGCATCTTTCGCCAGCTGACGGAAATAATCACGCGTCTTGGAGTGGAACTGATCCGGTTTGACTCCGGTGCCCGGTAACTGCTGGAACATAGAACGCCAGTTTGCATCTACCGAGTCAGGATCGGTTAAGAAGTCTTCATAGAGCTGTTCTATCCAGCTCTGGTTAGACCCAGAGAGGTAAGAAGAGTCCAGCCAGGCTTTCATTGCGCCGTTCTGCATCGTGATCCCTTAAGCATTGTTATGCTTACTTCGCCGTGGATAACTACGACGTACACCCGTTAGCGCACGTCCCAGGGTTCACTTGCGGGCTCTTGGTGGCCCGCGAAGGAACCTTTAAAAACTGTTGAATAATCTGCTTCGTTCAGGCTGCGACGGCGTTGCGGCCTCACTCACCCCGGTCACATAGATTGCTATGCTCCCGGGGATTCGTTCAGCCGCGCCTTGTCTCGCTCTGAACGTCTTGATTATTCTTAAGAAGACAACAGTTTTTAGAGGTTTCCTGCTTCCTTGTTACCCGGCGGCGCTAACGCTGCCGGGCAAAAAAAACATCACTATTAATGTAGGCCGGATACGCGTCAGCGCCATCCGGCACTGACATTTATGCGCTTCGTTGCAACAACATCGACTTAATATGGCCGATGGCGCGCGTCGGGTTCAGCCCTTTCGGGCATACACTGACGCAGTTCATAATGCTGTGGCAGCGGAATACGCTGAAAGCATCGCTTAACCCTTCCAGACGGTTATCGGTTTCCGTATCGCGGCTATCGATCAGGAAACGGTACGCCGCCAGCAGACCGGCCGGGCCGATAAATTTGTCCGGGTTCCACCAGAACGACGGGCAAGATGTCGAGCAGCAAGCGCAGAGGATACATTCATACAAACCGTCGAGTTTTTCACGCTGATCAGGTGACTGTAAGTGCTCTCTTGCTGGCGGATTTTGCCCATTATTCAATAAGTAAGGCTTAATCTTCTCATATTGGGCGTAGAATTGTCCCATGTCCACCACCAAATCGCGGATTACCGGCAGACCAGGCAGAGGACGGATCACAATCTTCTGTTTGCCGTTGCCCAGAGCGGAAATCGGGGTGATACACGCCAGACCATTCTTACCGTTCATGTTCAAACCATCGGAACCACACACCCCTTCACGGCAGGAGCGGCGGAACGACAGCGTAGGATCTTTTTCTTTCAGCTGCATTAACGCATCCAGCAGCATCATGTCACGCCCTTCTTCGCCCTCAAGGGTGTAATCTTGCATGCGCGGCGCGTCATCAACGTCCGGGTTATAGCGATAAATCGAAAATTCGAGTTTCATTATCCTGTCTCCGCATTAATAAGTACGAATCTTCGGCGGGAATGCCGGACGCAGTTTCGGTTCCATATTGACGCTGCGACGCGTCATGGACTCCGTTTCTGGCAGATACAGGGAATGGCACAGCCAGTTTTCGTCGTCACGATCCGGATAGTCGAAGCGGCTATGCGCGCCACGGCTCTCAGTACGGAAGTTTGCGGAGACCGCCGTTGCATACGCAGTTTCCATCAGGTTATCCAGCTCCAGGCACTCAACGCGCTGGGTGTTAAATTCGGTGGAGGTATCGTCCAGACGGGCGTTTTTCAGACGTTCGCGGATCACTTTCAGTTGCTCAAGCCCTTTCGCCATCGCATCGCCTTCGCGGAAGACCGAGAAGTTATGCTGCATACACTCTTGCAGCGCTTTACGAATGGTGACCGGATCTTCGCCATTGCGGTTGTTGTTCCAGCGGTTGAGGCGCTCAAGGGAACCTTCGATATCAGACTCGCTGGCATCGCGCAGCGCGCCCTGCTCGGCGATCGACTCTTGTAAATGCAGACCTGCCGCGCGACCGAACACCACCAGATCCAGCAGCGAGTTACCGCCCAGACGGTTAGCACCGTGTACGGATACGCAGGCAATTTCACCTACGGCAAACAGCCCCGGAATGACGACATCTTCGCCCTTCTCGTTCACCGTCAGCGCCTGGCCAGTGACTTTGGTCGGAATACCGCCCATCATATAGTGGCAAGTCGGGATGACCGGGATCGGCTCTTTCACCGGGTCGACGTGTGCGAAGGTGCGCGACAGTTCAAGGATCCCCGGCAGGCGCGATTCCAGCACCTCTTTACCCAGGTGATCGAGTTTCAGTTTCGCGTGCGGGCCCCACGGGCCGTCACAGCCGCGACCTTCACGGATTTCGATCATGATGGAACGCGCCACCACATCACGACCCGCCAGGTCTTTGGCGTTTGGCGCATAACGCTCCATAAAGCGCTCGCCATGTTTGTTCAGCAGGTAACCGCCTTCACCGCGGCAACCTTCCGTTACCAGCACACCCGCGCCCGCGATACCGGTCGGGTGGAACTGCCACATTTCCATATCCTGCACCGGTACGCCTGCGCGCAGCGCCATACCCACGCCGTCGCCGGTATTGATATGTGCGTTGGTGGTGGACTGATAAATACGGCCCGCGCCGCCGGTCGCCAGCACGGTTGCACGCGCTTTGAAGTAGACCACCTCACCGGTTTCAATGCACAGTGCGGTACAACCCACCACGGCACCATCCTGGTTTTTCACCAGATCCAGCGCGTACCACTCGGAAAAGATCGTCGTGTGGTTTTTCAGGTTTTGCTGATAAAGGGTGTGCAACAGCGCATGACCGGTGCGGTCCGCTGCGGCTGCCGTGCGCGCCGCCTGCTCGCCGCCGAAGTTTTTCGACTGGCCGCCAAACGGGCGTTGATAGATACGGCCATCATCGAGACGGGAGAACGGCAGCCCCATATGTTCCAGCTCAAGAATCGCTTCCGGGCCGGTTTTACACATATATTCAATGGCATCCTGGTCACCGATGTAATCGGAACCTTTTACCGTGTCGTACATGTGCCATTCCCAGTTATCTTCATGGGTATTACCCAGCGCAACGGTAATACCGCCCTGCGCAGATACGGTGTGAGAACGGGTTGGAAAGACTTTAGAGAGCAGCGCACAGGTTTGCCCGCTCTGGGAAATTTGCAGCGCCGCGCGCATACCTGCGCCACCGGCACCAATAACAACAGCATCAAATTCTCTGACTGGCAGTTTCATTACACACCCCACACCACAACGAATCCATAAATCACGTAAGCCGCGAGTGCAACGACGATAACCAGTTGCAGAACCAGGCGCACAGCCAGCGGTTTAACGTAGTCGGTCAACACCTGCCACATGCCAATCCAGGCATGGATCAGAATCGAAAACAGCGCCAGCAGCGTGAAGACTTTCGTGAAAGCGGAGGAGAAAAACCCAGTCCATACCACCCAGGTCAGATCGCCGTGCGTGGCAAAAAAACCGACCATATAGATGATGTATAACGTCAGGACGATGGCAGTAGCACGGACAAGAATAAAATCATGTACGCCGTTGCGTCCTAATGCGGAGGCGTTGCTTACCATACGAGGACTCCTGCGAGAATTGAAAGCACGACAGTGATTGCAAAAGAGAGATTAGCGGAACGCTTTCCCGCTTCGAAGGTTTCTTCCAGCCAGCCAAAATCCATTAACATATGGCGAATACCGCCCACAGCGTGATAAGCCAGCGCTGTCAGGATGCCCCAGAAAATGAATTTAACGAAAAAGCTGCTCATGATGGCAGAGGCGGTCAGGAAGCCCTCTTCGGACGACAGCGACAGGCCCAATAACCACAGCAGAATGCCAACCGCCACGAAAGTAATGACGCCGGAAACGCGGTGGAGAATGGAAGCTATAGCCGTAACAGGAAACCGAATTGTTGTCAGATCCAGATTGACAGGTCTTTGTTTTTTCACATTTTTTATCATGAATAACGCCCACATGCTATTCTTATAGTTTCCTTCCTCCGGTCTGCGTGCGGGTCAGACAGCGTCCTTTTCTATAACTGCTCGTCATGCAAAAAATTAGCTTCCAGATGCTAAACGACAGGTTACAACGCTGGGTGGCTCGGGATTGCAGGGGTATTCCGGAGACCTGGCGGCAGTATAGGTCGTTCACAAAATCATTACAATTAACCTACATATAGTTTGTCGGGTTTTATGCAGAACAGTGACCCCCATCACGATAACAACATTCTTTTAAATTTTAATCATCTGATTTGACAAAAGTTAAACATTCTTGTTACAAACTACGCCAGAAAGGGCTTATAATTCGCAAAAGTTATGGGGTCTTACTTTCACCTGAGAATAAGTTATGTAACAGTGTGATGGTATTGACCGATGTAATCAGGACAGTTATTAGTGGTATACAGGTTTGATAAATTCGGACTGCTAAGACGCTGATTTGCTGTTTTTTCACTGTGTTTTCAATGTGTACTTGCACGCGCCCATCGCTCTGTACCCTGGTACCTCCTCTCAACAGAGCTGCGAGCTAAATAACAAACTGGTAACGTTGACGGGCAGTTGAATGCAAATCCGGTGACTGGCGGTCTTAAGCAATAAGGCGCTAAGGAGACCGTAAATGGCTGATAAGAAAGCAACCATCACCTACAATGGTGACGCTGCTATTGAACTGGATGTGCTAAAAGGCACGCTCGGTCAGGATGTGATTGATATCCGTAGTCTCGGTTCAAAAGGGGTATTCACTTTTGACCCAGGTTTTACCTCTACCGCATCATGCGAATCGAAAATCACCTTTATCGACGGTGACGAAGGTATTCTGCTGCACCGTGGTTTCCCTATCGACCAACTGGCGACCGAATCCAACTATCTGGAAGTCTGCTACATTCTGCTGTACGGCGAAAAACCGACGCAGGAACAGTTTGACGAATTCAAACTGACCGTAACGCGCCATACCATGATCCATGAGCAGATCACCCGTCTGTTCCACGGTTTCCGTCGTGACTCGCACCCAATGGCGGTGCTGTGCGGTGTGACCGGCGCGCTGGCCGCGTTCTACCATGACTCACTGGATGTTAACAATCCGCGTCACCGCGAGATTGCCGCGTTCCGCCTGCTGTCGAAAATGCCGACCGTCGCGGCGATGTGTTACAAATATTCCATTGGTCAGCCGTTCGTCTACCCGCAGAATAACCTCTCCTACGCCGGTAACTTCCTGCACATGATGTTCTCCACGCCGTGTGAACCGTATGAAGTGAACCCGGTGCTGGAACGCGCAATGGACCGCATCCTGATCCTGCACGCCGACCATGAACAAAACGCGTCCACCTCTACCGTGCGTACCGCTGGCTCTTCTGGCGCGAACCCGTTCGCCTGTATCGCCGCGGGTATCGCCTCCCTGTGGGGACCGGCACATGGCGGCGCCAACGAAGCTGCGCTGAAGATGCTGGAAGAGATCAGTACCGTGAAACACATTCCGGAATTCCTGCGCCGCGCCAAAGACAAAAACGATTCGTTCCGTCTGATGGGCTTCGGTCACCGTGTCTACAAGAACTATGACCCGCGCGCGACCGTGATGCGTGAAACCTGCCATGAAGTGCTGCGTGAGCTGGGCACCAAAGATGATCTGCTGGAAGTGGCGATGGAGCTTGAGCACATTGCGCTCAACGACCCATACTTTATCGAACGTAAGCTCTACCCGAACGTCGACTTCTATTCCGGTATCATTCTGAAAGCGATGGGTATTCCTTCTTCCATGTTTACCGTTATCTTCGCGATGGCGCGTACCGTGGGCTGGATTGCACACTGGAACGAAATGCACGACGACGGCATCAAAATTGCCCGTCCGCGCCAGTTGTACACCGGTTATGAAAAACGCGAGTTCAGCTCCGATCTGAAAAAAGATTGATAGCTAACCCGCAGAAAAAAACGCGCCTTCAGGCGCGTTTTTTATTTTAATGCTGGCAAGCCGGGCACCAGTAAAACGGCCGGGACGACATGGTGGTTTTCGCAATTATCCCGCCGCAACGCTCGCACGGTTCGCCTGCGCGGTGAAACACCTTAAAGCGAAACAGCGCGCCGTGGTGTTTATTCTCATCCACCACGCCGCGTGTCTGGTACGACAAACGCGGAATATCCAGCAGCGCATGCGCTAACACGTCGAGTTGTTCTTCGCTTAGCTGCGAAGCGTTACGCTGCGGTGCCAGGGCGCTTTGCCAGAGAATTTCGACGCGCAGGTAATTTCCCAGCCCGGCAAGAAAGGCCTGATCGAGCAATAACCCGGAAAACTGGCGACGGCGAAAACGGGGAGATAACAACCGCGCTTTTACCTGCTCTACGGTTAGCGTCATATCCAGTACATCCGGGCCAACACGCTGTAAAAACGGATGCTGCGCCAGTTGTTCCGGTGTGAGTAACGCAATGTCCGACGCGCTGTACAGCAAAATCGCCTTCTGCTCCGTTTGCAGCCGCACACGCAGCACACGGTTGGTTTGCGGGATCTCACCTGCCCCGACCACGCGCCAGACGCCGTAAAGCTGGTTATGGCTGTAAAGCGTCAGTCCACCGGAAAAATGCGTCAGAAGCGCTTTTCCCCGCGTTTCAATTTTCTCAACGTACTGCCCCACAAGATCAGCGGCGAAACCTTTCAACGACGGCAGGCCAAACCAGACATCCGTCAATGGTTTGCCTTTAACAGCGGCTTCAAGCGTATCCGCCGCCCGGCGGATCTCCGGTCCTTCCGGCATAAAAACTCCTTGCGTTAGTGGGCGGAAATCATCACACCACGTTGGGCAAAGGCACCGTGTAAGCGGCGGGCAAACAGCAGCGCGTGCTCGCCATCACCATGCAGACACACCGTTTGCGCCTGCACATTAACAAACTCACCGGTGACACACCTCACCCGCCCTTCCAGCACCATGTCCAGCGTTTGCGCCAGCGCCAGATTGTCATCATCAATCAGTGCGGCAGGCTCACTGCGCGGCACCAGCCGACCATCGCGAAGGTAGCCGCGATCGGCAAACACCTCCTGGCGCGTACGCAAACCATAACGCTCTCCGGCACGAATTAACTCGCTGCCCGCCAGCCCAACCAGAATCAATGCGGGATCCGCATCGTAAACCGCTCCGGCAATGGCATCGGCCAGCGCCACGTCATCCGCCGCCTGGTTGTAGAGCATACCGTGCGGTTTCACATGGTGCAGTTTGCCGCCTTCGGCACGCACCATCGCCGCCAGGGCACCAATTTGATACAGCATCTGCGCATAGACAATATCCGGTGGCAGGTGCATCGGCGTACGGCCAAAATTCTCCCGATCCGGAAAAGAGGGATGGGCGCCCACCGCCACGCCGTTACGCAATGCTTCGCGCACACAGCTCAGCATGGTTTGCGCATCCCCTGCGTGGAAACCGCAGGCGATATTGGCGGAAGAAACAAGCTGGAGTAGCGCCGCATCGTTGCCGCAGCCTTCGCCGAGATCGGCGTTTAAATCAATCTTCATTGTGCAGACGCCATGCCAGTTGATCGAGATAGATACGCTGCTCGCGCCGCGCCTTCAGTGCCTCATCCAGCGAGCACTGGACAAAGTGTATCGGCTGCCCGAGTGGGATTTGCGCCAGATGGTACATATCCGCCTCGATAATGCAGGCAATTCGCGGGTAGCCGCCAGTGGTCTGGGCATCATTCATCAGCACTATCGGTTGCCCGTTAGAGGGAACCTGCACGACGCCCGGCAACAAGCCGTGGGAAAGCAGTTCGCGTGACGTAGTGCGCACCAGCGGCTGGCCCTGCAAACGATAACCCATGCGGTTACTCTGCGGGCTTATCTGCCACGGCAAACGCCAGAGCGCCTCCTGCGAGGCGCTGTCAAATTCGTGATACTCCGGCCCTGGCAACGCGCGAATACGGTTGCCCCACAGCAACTGTTTTACCCCTTGCTGGGTGTGAAAATGACGGACAGGTTCGCCCAGTGGCAACACATCGCCATCGCGCAATAATCGCCCTTCCAGCCCGCCGATAGCGGTTTTCAGATCGGTACTGACCGAGCCCATCACCGCAGGTACTGCAAAGCTACCCGCTATCGCCAGGTAACTGCGCACGCCATGCAGCGGCCTTTTCAGCACCAGCCGCTGCCCGGCTTTTGCCGCAAATCGCCAGCCGGTCCACACCGCTTTACCGTCAAGTTTCGCCTCACAGCCTGCGCCAGTGAGCGCAAACCAGACATCGCGACCAAACTCCACTTCGCACTGACCAAAGGTGATTTCCAGCGCCGCCGCCTCCGGCGCGTTTCCCACCAGCGCATTGGCAATCTGCAACGCGGGTTCGTCCAGCGCGCCACAATAACTGACGCCGGACTGGCGCAAGCCAATACGTTTGCCGCCCTGCAAGGTGGTATACATTCCCGCGCGGATAATTTTCAGCATACGCCCTCCTTGCGCGGCACAAACCGCAGCGTGTCGCCCGGACGTAATAGCACCGGCGCCGGCAAGCGCGGGTTGAACAGCGCCAAATCGGTACGGCCAATCAGGTTCCAGCCGCCGGGCGTTTCCAGTGGGTAAATGCCGGTTTGCGCGCCGCCAATGGCGACTGAGCCGGCGGGAACGCTCACTCGCGGTTCAGCGCGGCGCGGTGTGGCGAGCGCCTCTGGCATTCCGCCCAGATAAGGGAAACCAGGCTGGAAGCCAAGAAACCACACCACGTAATCGACAGAAGCATGCAGCTCAACAACCTGCTTTTCCGTCATCCGGCAGTGTTCCGCCACCAGCCCCAGATCCGGCCCGGCCGCTTTGCCGTACAGCACCGGGATCTCAATGGATCGTGACTCGGGCTCCAGCGCCTCGCTCTCTTCCCACCAGCGCTGTAAACGCTCAATCGCGTCGAGCGCCAGCGAATGCGGATCGCGCAGCACCACCGTAATGTTATTCATCCCCGGAATGGCTTCCACCACGTCCGGTACGTCCGCCAGCCGCTGCGTCAGCCGCCAGATACGCTTTTGCGTCGCCAGTTGTACCGGAGGCTCCAGCTCCAGCACCACCGCGCTTTCACCTAACAAATAACACCGTGCTCGCTGCACTTGTACTCTCCTTACGCCGGGTTCGGAATATCGATAAACGTGACGTCAAGATCGGTATTTTCATTCAGCCAGTCGCTGAGCGCGCGAATACCGCCGCGCTCGGTAGCGTGGTGGCCCGCAGAGTAGAAATGCAGCCCCTGTTCACGGGCAGAGTGAATGGTCTGCTCGGAAACTTCGCCGGTGATAAACGCATCAACGCCGAAGCGGGCCGCTTTATCAATAAAACCCTGCCCGCCGCCGGTACACCAGGCAACGCGGGTGATTTTTTCCGGCCCGGTATCGCCACACCACAGCGGCTTGCGCCCGAGACGCGCTTCAATCCACGACGCCAGCTCCAGCCCCGGAACCGGCATGGAGAGTTCGCCCCACGGTAGCAGCTCTTCAATTTCGCCCATTACGTTAATGCCGAGCAACGCCGCCAGTTGGGCATTATTGCCAAGCTCCGGGTGCGCATCGAGCGGCAGGTGCCAGCCATACAGGTTGATGTCATTGGCCAGTAACGTTTTCAGGCGATTACGCTTCATCCCGCGAATGATCGGCGCTTCGTTTTTCCAGAAATAACCGTGATGCACAATCACCGCGTCCGCCTGCTGGCGTACCGCTTCGTCCAGCAATGCCTGGCTTGCGGTCACGCCGGTGATAATTTTCTGTACCGTTTCCCGCCCCTCAACCTGTAGCCCGTTCGGGCCGTAATCACTGAACGCCGCACTGTTAAGTTTTTCGTTAATCAGTTTTTCCAGCTCGGTATTTTTCATCATCGCTCCTTTACGCTTTACGGGCAGCTTCATAGGCCGTCAGCGTGGCGGTACGCGCCTGTTTATGGTCAACAATCGGGCGGGGATAATCGAGTTTTACCCCGTGTTTATCCGCCCAGTCCCAGGGTTGATGCACCGATTTTTCCGGCACATTTTTCAGCTCCGGTAGCCAGTGGCGAATAAACGCGCCGTCAGCATCAAACCGTTCGCCCTGCGTGGTCGGGTTAAAAATTCGAAAATAGGGAGCCGCATCGGTGCCCGTCGAGGCCGCCCACTGCCAGCCGCCATTGTTTGCCGCGAAATCGCCATCGATCAACTGCGACATAAAATAACGCTCCCCATGGCGCCAGTCGATAAGTAAGTCCTTGACCAGAAAGCTCGCGGTTATCATCCGTAAGCGGTTGTGCATCCAGCCGGTGGCGTTCAACTGGCGCATCGCCGCATCAACAATAGGGTAGCCGGTATTGCCGCGTTGCCAGGCTTGCAGATGCCCGGCGTTTTCCTGCCACTGCACCTTATCAGTCCAGGCTATAAAAGGACGATGCTTACAGAGCGCCGGATGATAGGTCATCAGATGGCGATAAAATTCGCGCCAAATCAGCTCATTCAGCCACACGGCTCCCGGTCCGCCGTCGAGCGCCCGCGGTTGTTCAGCCAGCAGACGATGCAGGCACTGGCGCGGCGATAACGCGCCAGTCGCCAGACACGCCGACAAGCGGCTGGTGCCTTCGATTGCCGGGAAATCGCGCTGCTGCTCATACGCCGCCGCCTGCTGCTGGCAAAACTGACGAAGCCGCGCGAGAGCGCTTTTCTCATCGGCCGGGAACAGGTTTTCGTCAAATTCCTGCTGCGGATAATCAAGCGTAATCGGTTCTACTGCGACCTCGACGCCTTCACGCGGGTGCGGTGCGGCGACACACTGAGGCAGATCCGCTTTCAGCCGACGCAGAAAGGCATTTTTAAAGGGCGTAAAGACTTTATACATCTCATGATTGCCGGTCATCACGCTACCAGGTGCCAGCATCACGCTGTCGTCAAAACCCTGGCAGGCAACATTTGGCAATGCCTTTTCGACGGCCGCGTCACGCTGTCGCTCGTTAAATTCGTATTGATAGTTATAAAAAAGATGGCTGACTTGCTCGCGCCCACAGACATCCACCACCGTTTGTACGCAGTCGGTAAAATCTGCCGCTTCCCGGTAGATCAACGGAATGCCCTTTTCCGCCAGCGCCTGCTGCAAGGCGTTGAGATGCGCATTGAGACAGGCAGCCTGGCGTGGCGCCATATTATGTTGCCGCCACTGTGCCGGCGTGGCGATAAACAGGGCTTTTACCTGCGCGTTATCGCTGCGACAGGCGGCAGCAAGCGCAAGATTGTCGTGCACGCGCAAATCCGCGCGAAACCAGACCAGATGGGTGGTCATACCGCTCCTAATATCCTTAATGTAAGCACCGCGCCTTTGGCCGGGAGTTAACATGGCGTCGCCCGGCCAGGGACGCGTCGGGAAATTCAACCATATAGTGTTTGAGTAAGGTCTTCGGTGCAAGCCGTGGCTGGGGTCGCTGGCGGTAACATTCAATCAGCGTGGAGAGGGCTGGCTGCTGGCGGGCATAAAGCGTTTGATAAAAACCAGACATCAACGCCATGGTATGATTGCGCCGCGTGGTTAGCGCCAGGCGGGTCGGAGCAAATATCTGGCGGGCAGAGAGCGACTTAGCCGCGAGCGCAAGCCCTGTATAACAACCGTAAAAAAGACGGGTTTCCCGGACAAACAGGCATGAATGCCAGCAGGGATGTTCTCGCGCATCACAGCTCCTTTTTTCTACCCGCAGTAAGTGTAGTCACAGGCCGCAGATAAAAAAAAGCCACCGCAAAAGCGGTGGCGATGAGGTTTGCTGTGTGTCGTCGATTAATAAAAGTCGCAGGCTACTTTCTCTGCCTGCTCCATCCACACCGGTTTATCGCTGGTTTTTGCCCAGACGCGATGCAGATAGCTATAAAAACGTGCGCGGTCTTTCCAGAACAACATTACCGGCAACGCCAGCACACCCGCCAGAACGGCGAAAGCACGTCGCATCAACACAATATGAGCCGGAAACGCTTTGTATGTGTCCATAATTCTCTCCCCTTTGTCAGGCCGGTAAGCAGCACCGGAAAATAATTAGCCCCCACTGAAAGTCACTAACGTAAAAACCAGGGCGGTACTGAAATCTGGTTAAAATAGTACCGTTTTGTTTGTAATTTTACTACTCATCCGACCACTATTTTTTGTCAATTTAGGCTTTATTTACATTGAGCCGGTAAATAAGTTACAAAATGGTTAAATTAATACTAACCATCAGTTAAATTGTGGATTTTTTGATAAACAGGGTTGCCCGGGGAAAGGGGCAACCCGCATTAACACCACTCCCCCTGCTCATTCCGCGCGATTTTTATATTTTTTTTACACCTCGCCCGCCGATTTTTGCGAAATCTTTGCGTCGAAAATTCTACTTTTTCTGCACATCGTTAAATCACCCCGGAGGTGGATTGTGAGTGCAGGCGTAGTAATCGGCATCGTGCTGGTTTTCCTGTTATTGGGCTATCTGGTTTATGCCCTGATCAACGCGGAGGCTTTCTGATGGCCGCTCAGGCGTTTCTTCTGATTGCCAGCTTTCTGCTGGTATTGTTTATCCTCGCGCGCCCGCTCGGTTCGCTGCTGGCGAAAATGATCGCCGGGCAGCCGCTGCCCGGCGTGCGCGGTGTGGAAAACCTCCTCTGGCGCGGGCTTGGTATCGATAACCGTGAAATGAACTGGCGGCACTATTTACTGGCGATTTTGTGGCTGAACATCTTCGGCCTGGTGCTGCTGTTTGCGATGCTGATGCTGCAAGGCATTCTGCCGCTCAACCCACAAAATCTGCCGGGGCTCTCCTGGCACCTGGCGCTGAACACCGCCGTCAGCTTTATCTCTAACACCAACTGGCAGGCGTACTCCGGGGAGAGCACCCTGAGCTATTTCAGCCAGATGGCGGGACTGACGGTACAAAACTTCTTATCCGCCGCGACGGGTATTGCTGTGGTCTTTGCGCTGATCCGCGCTTTTTCACGTCGCAGTATGGAGACGCTCGGTAACGCCTGGGTCGATATCACGCGCATTACCCTGTGGCTGCTGCTGCCTATCGCACTGCTGATTGCGCTGTTTTTTATTCAGCAAGGGGCGCTGCAAAACTTTTCGCCGTACCAGGCTTATACCTCGCTGGAAGGTGTGCAACACCTGATGCCGATGGGGCCTGTCGCGTCGCAAGAAGCGATAAAAATGCTCGGCACCAACGGCGGCGGCTTCTTTAACGCCAACTCGTCGCATCCGTTTGAAAACCCTACAGCCTTAACCAATTTTGTGCAGATGCTGGCGATCTTCCTGATCCCGGCGGCGCTGTGCTTCGCTTTTGGCGATGCGGTCGGCGATCGCCGCCAGGGACATATGTTGCTGTGGGCAATGTCGATTATTTTCGTCATCTGCGCCGGGATTGTGATGTGGGCGGAGTTGCAGGGTAATCCGCACTTCCTGACGCTCGGCGGCGACAGCGCCATCAATATGGAAGGGAAAGAGAGCCGTTTCGGCATTCTGGCCAGCAGCTTGTACGCCGTGGTCACCACCGCGGCCTCTTGCGGCGCGGTCAACGCCATGCATGACTCGTTTACCGCGCTTGGCGGCATGATCCCGATGTGGCTGATGCAGATTGGCGAAGTGGTGTTCGGCGGCGTGGGTTCGGGTCTGTACGGCATGCTGCTGTTTGTACTGCTGGCGGTGTTTATCGCGGGGCTGATGATTGGCCGCACACCTGAATTCCTCGGCAAGAAAATCGACGTGCGTGAAATGAAAATGACCGCGCTGGCGATCCTCGTCACCCCGGCTCTGGTGCTGATTGGCACCGCGCTGGCCATGATGACCGACGCCGGTCGCAGCGGTATGTTCAACCCCGGTATTCACGGCTTTAGCGAAGTGCTGTACGCCGTCTCATCTGCCGCTAATAACAACGGCAGCGCCTTTGCGGGCTTAAGCGCCAATACGCCATTCTGGAACTGTTTGCTGGCGTTTTGCATGTTCTTTGGCCGCTTTGGTGTGATTGTGCCGGTGATGGCGATTGCTGGTTCGCTGGTGGCGAAGAAAATTCAACCGACCAGCTCCGGCACGCTGCCAACGCATGGTGCGCTGTTTATCGGCCTGCTGATCGGCACCGTGTTACTGGTCGGCGCTTTAACCTTTATTCCAGCCCTGGCGCTCGGCCCGGTGGCGGAATACCTGCAATTTTAAGAGTGGCGGAGACGCGTTATATGAGTCGTAAACAACTGGCGCTTTTCGAACCGAATCTAGTCCGCCAGGCGCTGATGGATTCCGTGACCAAGTTAAGCCCGCATGTACAGTGGCGTAACCCGGTAATGTTTATTGTCTGGATTGGCAGCGTGTTAACTACCCTGCTGGCGCTGGCAATGGCGACCGGTCATCTCGACGGCAGCGCGTGGTTCACCGGCGCGATCAGCGTGTGGCTGTGGGTGACGGTTCTGTTCGCCAACTTCGCCGAAGCGCTGGCCGAAGGCCGCAGTAAAGCACAGGCCAACAGCCTGAAAGGGGTGAAAAAGACCGCGTTTGCCCGCAAACTTCGCGCCCCGCAGCATGACGCGCAAATCGACCACATTCCGGCGGAAGATCTGCGCAAAGGCGACATCGTGCTGGTGGAAGCAGGCGACATTATCCCCTGCGATGGCGAAGTGATCGAAGGCGGCGCGTCGGTGGATGAGAGCGCGATCACCGGGGAATCCGCACCGGTGATTCGTGAGTCCGGCGGCGATTTCGCCTCAGTAACCGGCGGTACGCGTATTCTCTCTGACTGGCTGGTGATCCAGTGCAGCGTTAACCCCGGAGAAACCTTCCTTGATCGCATGATCGCGATGGTGGAAGGCGCGCAGCGGCGTAAAACGCCGAACGAAATCGCGCTGACCATTTTGCTGGTGGCGCTGACGATTGTGTTCCTGCTGGCAACGGCAACGCTGTGGCCCTTCTCCGTATACGGCGGCACGCCGGTGAGTGTCACCGTGCTGGTTGCCCTGCTGGTATGTCTCATCCCAACCACTATCGGCGGACTGCTTTCCGCGATTGGTGTCGCGGGGATGAGCCGCATGCTGGGGGCAAACGTGATTGCCACCAGCGGCCGCGCGGTGGAAGCGGCGGGCGATGTCGATGTGTTATTGCTGGATAAAACCGGCACCATCACGCTGGGTAACCGCCAGGCGTCAGACTTCCTGCCCGCCCGGGGCGTGGATGAAAAAACGCTGGCCGATGCCGCGCAGCTCTCCTCGCTGGCGGACGAAACGCCGGAAGGCCGCAGTATTGTTATTCTGGCGAAACAGCGCTTTAACCTGCGCGAGCGCGACATGCAAAGTCTGCAAGCGACTTTTGTGCCGTTCACCGCGCAAACCCGGATGAGCGGGATTAACGTGCAGGACCGGATGATCCGCAAAGGTTCTGTCGATGCCATTCGCCGCCATATCGAAGCGAATGGCGGTCAGTTCCCGGCTGATGTCGAAGCGCTGGTCGAACGCGTGGCGCGCCAGGGAGCAACGCCGCTGGTGGTTGCCGAAGGGGCAAAAGTGCTGGGCGTGATTGCGCTGAAAGATATCGTCAAAGGCGGTATTAAAGAGCGTTTTGCCCAGTTACGCAAAATGGGTATTAAAACGGTGATGATCACCGGTGATAACCGCCTGACCGCCGCCGCGATTGCCGCCGAAGCGGGTGTCGACGATTTTCTGGCCGAAGCGACACCGGAAGCCAAACTGGCGCTGATCCGCCAGTATCAGGCAGAAGGCCGGCTGGTAGCGATGACCGGCGATGGCACCAACGACGCCCCCGCGCTGGCGCAGGCGGATGTGGCGGTCGCGATGAACTCCGGTACACAGGCGGCGAAAGAAGCGGGCAACATGGTGGATTTGGATTCCAACCCCACCAAGCTGATTGAAGTGGTGCATATCGGCAAACAGATGCTGATGACGCGTGGTTCGCTGACCACCTTCAGTATCGCTAATGATGTGGCGAAGTACTTCGCCATTATCCCGGCAGCGTTTGCAGCGACCTATCCGCAACTGAATATGCTCAACGTGATGCACCTGCACTCCCCGGCGTCGGCGATTTTGAGTGCCGTTATTTTTAACGCGCTGGTGATTGTGTTTCTGATCCCGCTGGCATTGAAAGGGGTGAGCTACAAACCGCTGACCGCCTCTGCCATGCTGCGTCGCAACCTGTGGATCTACGGGCTGGGCGGTTTGATCGTGCCGTTTATTGGCATCAAAGCGATCGACCTTATTCTCACGCTGTTCGGCCTGGTGTAAGAGGAAGATAAAAATGGCTTTATTACGTCCCGCATTTCTGCTTTTGATACTCTTTACCCTGATTACCGGCGGGCTTTATCCGCTGCTGACTACCGCGCTGGGGCAGTGGTGGTTTCACGATCAGGCCAACGGCTCACTTATTCGTGAAGGCGACAATGTGCGTGGCTCTCGCCTGTTAGGCCAGGATTTTACCCAGCCGGGATATTTTCATGGTCGCCCTTCCGCCACGGCGGACGCGCCTTATAATCCTATGGCGTCCGGCGGCAGTAACCTGGCGGGTAGCAACCCGGAGCTGGATAAAGAAGTGGCGCAGCGCGTCGCGCAACTGCGGGCCGACAACCCGCAAGCGGATACGCATGTACCGGTAGAACTCATTACCTCCTCGGCCAGCGGCCTTGATGGTCAGTTATCTCCGCAGGCCGCGGAATGGCAGATCCCGCGGGTGGCGCAGGCGCGTAACCTGCCGGTGCAGGTGGTGGCGAAACTGGTGGCACAGCACACCTCAACGCCGCTGGTGAATTTTATCGGCCAACCGGTGGTGAATGTGGTGGAACTTAATCTGGCGCTGGATGCGCTCAAGGACAAATAAAGCATGACTGATGAGCCTTTGCGCCCCAATCCCGACCGCCTGCTGGAGCATGCCGCCACCGCGCACCGGGGCAAGCTAAAAGTCTTTTTTGGCGCCTGCGCCGGGGTGGGGAAAACCTTTGCGATGCTGCAGGAAGCACAGCGGCTGCGGGCGCAAGGGCTGGATATTCTGATTGGCGTTGTGGAAACCCACGGTCGAAAAGAGACCGCCGCGCTGCTGGAGGGGCTGGCAACGCAGCCCGCCCGGCGTATTCACCATCGCGGACGCTTAATTCAGGAGTTTGATCTGGACGCCGCCCTTGCGCGGCGTCCGGCGCTTATTTTGATGGACGAGCTGGCGCACAGTAACGCGCCCGGCTCGCGCCACCCGAAACGCTGGCAGGATGTCGAAGAGCTGCTGGAAGCGGGAATTGATGTTTTTACCACCGTCAACGTTCAGCACCTCGAAAGCCTGAACGACGTGGTCAGCGGCGTGACCGGGATTCAGGTGCGCGAAACGGTGCCGGACCCCTTCTTTGACAGCGCCGATGAAGTGGTGCTGGTGGATTTACCGCCGGATGACCTGCGCCAGCGTCTGCACGAAGGCAAAGTCTATATTGGCGGTCAGGCGGAACGCGCGATTGAGCACTTCTTCCGTAAAGGCAACCTGATTGCCCTGCGCGAACTGGCGCTGCGCCGCACAGCCGATCGGGTGGATGACCAAATGCGCGCCTGGCGCGACCGCCAGGGCGAAGAAAAAGTCTGGCACACGCGTGATGCGATTTTGCTTTGCGTCGGCCACGGCGCAGGCAATGAGAAGCTGATCCGCACTGCCGCACGCCTGGCGGCCAAGCTCGGCAGCGCCTGGCATGCGGTATATGTCGAAACCCCAACGTTGCATAAACTGCCGGAGCCGCAGCGGCGGGCGATTTTAAGTTCGCTGCGTCTGGCGCAGGAGCTGGGCGCAGAAACCGCCACCCTTTCCGATCCGGCGGAAGACCGCGCCATTTTGCGTTACGCGCGCGAACATAATCTCGGCAAAATTCTGATTGGCAGACGCAACAAACGCCACTGGTGGAGCCGGGAATCCTTTGCCGACAGGCTCGCCAGGCGCGCGCCGGATCTCGATCTGGTGATTATCGCGCTGGAAGATGCGCCGACTCCCCTGCCCGCCCGCGCCGGGGATATTCGCCCGTTTATGGATCGCTTTCGCGTGCAGCTTAAAGGCTGTCTCGTCGCGCTTGCGCTTTGCGCCGCCATTACCCTGATAGCTATGCAGTGGCTGACGGCATTTGATGCCGCCAACCTGGTGATGATCTATCTGCTTGGCGTGGTGCTGGTGGCGCTGTTTTTTGGCCGCTGGCCCTCCGCGTTCGCCACGGTAATTAACGTTGTCAGCTTCGATCTCTTTTTCATTGCCCCGCGCGGCACGCTGGCGGTGTCCGATGTGCAGTACCTGCTGACCTTTGGCGTAATGCTGACGGTAGGCCTGGTGATAGGCAACCTGACGGCCGGTGTTCGTTACCAAGCGCGCGTGGCGCGCTACCGGGAGCAGCGCACCCGACATCTGTATGAGATGTCAAAAGCGCTGGCGGTTGGACGTAGCAATCAGGATATCGCCGCGACCAGCGAAACCTTTATCCACTCCACGTTTAATGCACGCAGCAAACTGCTGTTGCCGGACAGCCACGGCCAGCTGGCGGCTGTGACGCAGACGCACGGCATGACGCCGTGGGATGACGCCATCGCCCGCTGGAGTTTTGATAAAGGCCAGCCTGCCGGTGCAGGCACCGATACGCTGCCCGGCGTGCCGTATCAAATTTTGCCGCTAAAAAGCGATCAAAAAACCCATGGCTTGTTGATTGTTGAACCGGCGAATCTGCGCCAGTTAATGATCCCGGAACAGCAGCGCCTGCTGGAAACCTTCACCCTGCTGGTCGCCAGCGCGCTGGAGCGCCAGGCATTAGCCACCAGCGAAGAGCAGGCGCGGCTTGCCAGCGAGCGCGAAAGCATTCGCAACTCGTTGCTGGCGGCGCTGTCTCACGATCTGCGCACGCCGCTGACCGTGCTGTTTGGTCAGGCGGAGATCCTCACACTGGATCTGGCGAGCGAAGGTTCAACACATGCGCCGCAAGCTAACGAAATCCGCCAGCATGTGCTGAACACCACGCGGCTGGTGAACAATTTGCTGGATATGGCGCGCATCCAGTCCGGCGGCTTTAACCTGAAAAAAGAGTGGCTGACCCTCGAAGAGGTGATTGGCAGTGCGTTGCGAACGCTGGAGCCAGGGCTTGGCGGCCAGCATATTGCGCTCGACCTGCCCGATCCGCTGATGCTGGTGCATGTTGACGGCCCGTTGTTTGAGCGCGTGTTGATTAATCTGCTGGAAAATGCGGTGAAATATGCCGGGCATCGCGCCGAAATCGGCATTACCGCGCACAGCACGCCGGACCAGTTAACGCTGGATGTGTGGGATAACGGGCCGGGGATCCCCACTGGTCAGGAAGCGGCGATTTTCGATAAATTTGCCCGCGGAACCAAAGAGTCTGCCATTCCCGGCGTTGGGCTGGGGCTGGCGATTTGCCAGGCGATTGTTGAGGTGCATGGCGGCACTATCGCTGCCCGCAACCGTCCGCAAGGCGGCGCGCTGTTTTGTGTTACACTTCCACGGGAAACACCGCCGCAACTGGATGAATTACCTGAGGATCTGTGATCAACGTTCTGATTGTTGAAGATGAACAAGCTATCCGCCGTTTTCTGCGCACCGCGCTGGAAGCCGAAGGGCTGCGCGTCCATGAAGCAGAAACACTTCAGCGCGGGTTAATTGAAGCCGCCACCCGCAAGCCGGATCTGGTGATCCTTGATTTAGGGTTGCCGGACGGTGACGGGCTCGATTTTATTCGTGATCTGCGCCAGTGGAGCAACATGCCGGTGATTGTGCTCTCTGCGCGTACTGAAGAGAGCGACAAGATCGCCGCGCTGGATGCGGGTGCCGACGATTATCTCAGCAAGCCGTTTGGCATTGGCGAATTGCAGGCGCGCCTGCGCGTCGCGCTGCGCCGCCATGCCGCAGCCACACCTGATGAGCCGGTGGTCACTTTTTCCGATATCCGCGTCGATCTGGCTAACCGCCGCATCCAACGCGGTGAGGAAGAGCTTCATCTCACACCGATTGAGTTTCGCCTGCTGGCAGTGCTGCTCAATAACCACGGGAAAGTCCTGACGCAGCGCCAGCTGCTTAGCCAGGTCTGGGGTCCTAACGCCGTGGAACACAGCCATTACCTGCGCATTTATATGGGACATTTGCGGCAAAAGCTGGAGGTCGATCCGGCGCGCCCTCGCCATTTACTGACGGAAACAGGTATCGGCTACCGGTTTATGCTCTGACGGCGTATCCTTCTGATTTTTTGGGAGGGGAATCATGAGTGCCTGGTTAATTTATGCCTTGCTGTCGGCGCTGACCGCTGCGCTGGTCGCCATTTTCGGCAAAATCGGTTTACAACATCTTGATGCCAATACCGCCACTGCTATCCGTGCGGTGGTGATGGCGATTTTTCTGGTTGGCGTGGTGGTGGTTCAGGGCAAGCTGTCGCTGATTTCGACGGTATTCGCCGATAAAAAAGCGTTGCTGTTTGTGGTGCTAAGCGGTGTAGCCGGTGCGCTGTCGTGGCTGTTCTATTTTATGGCGATCAAAACCGGGAATGTGTCGCGCGTGGCGCCGATTGATAAGCTCAGCGTGGTATTTGCGGTGATTCTGGCGGTGGTGCTGTTTGGCGAGAACGTTTCTCTGATTTCTGGCGCGGGTGTGGCGTTGATTACCGCCGGTGCGCTGATGGTGGCGCTGGGGTAATTAAAAACAGGCTCCGGGAGGAGCCTGTGCGAATATTATCGGGATATTTGACGACTAAACATTCGGGAGAAAAGGCCGCCTTTCTTCGTTGGGGTTGTAGGAGGTGAATTAGGTAACCTCATCTTAAATACAATCCGTTGAGTGGAGGGTTTATCCTTCGTCTGATAGGTTAATAGTCTGCTACCTGAAGCATCGAAATTCGTCGCGTCAAGATATGTCGTTTGTTCGACTGTCGCGCTAAAAATCCCCTCTGCCAGATATTCTTCAGTATCCATATTTTTCATTTCGAACTGTTGCCTGGAGGTGATGCGGTACACATCCCCCTCATGAACGATCAAATGTTCAGGTTTGCTGTCACGTTTAGCCGAAAACGTGTTGTCATCATCAACACGCCTCACGCCATAAAGCTCAATAGCAATATCTGCAAGGTGCCCCTGATGAGCCACCGTAGAAAGGATTTTTTTATTTTGCGGAGAGAAAAACTGATCAACGTCTGCCGCTGAGAATGGAATATCCATACCGAGTGCGGCATAGGAAGTAGTGTAAACAGAGCGATGGAGATCTTTGGCAAATGCCTCAGAAACAGCAGCCCCTTCTTCAACCAATTCTGATTCGTGCGTGGGCTGAAAATGAGGGATTTTTCGTTCCCAACTGACAGTGATACTACGCGAGCTGGTTTCACTCCCCTCTGAAGCGGGTTCATCCTGGATATTTCCTCTCACTATCACCGGGTTGTTTTCCGATTCGATAAAGCTATCTGGTACATGAAGTAATCGATCCAGTGCAGCGAATTCATTATTACCGATCAGTTCCCCGAAACTTCTGGAAGCTAAGATCGGCGCTCGCCCATCGGGATCTTTTAGCGTCAACGGATTGTTATGTACCATGCAGAATAAATTTAGCCCTCCCTCTGGGTCAGCACTGAGCCAACGTCCGCCCCACGGCTGATAATAGCGATAGCCGTAATAATACAACCCTGTGGCGTCAAGCTCTTTGCTCGAATAACGTAAGGTTTTGTAGCTGACTTCCGTCTGATTACGGGCCACCAGTAGCGCCGTGCCGCCGAAGGGATAATACTCTTCCTGACTAATGAGGTATCCGTCCCCATCGACCTCCAACTGGCAGCTACCGATCAGGTTGCCATAGCTCCAGCGTAGTTGGTCATTTGCGCTAATATCGCCTGGTAAGCCACTTTCCCAATGCAATGCCCTCACTTGTACCTGGTCGGCAACGCTGGTAGTGATCACCTGTAAATTCTCCGTCACGGTGCCGCCATTGGTGGTTGTTCGCCATTCAAGACCAGGCAGGTAAATCACCTTTTGTGACCGATAACCGCCGCTAGTCTGTTGACTAGTCATTTTGATAATACGCTGGCTGCGGGCATCGTAACGATAGCTTTCGCTGTCATCGCTGCCACTGTTGCGCACAACTGGCACAACTTTCTGTAGTTCGCCTCGCGGGGTCCAGGTCACTGGCTGACCCGAGAAGAGAACGGTTTGCTGACCGCGATAGGTGAAAAGAGTATCTACTTGCGCAGGATCCTCTGTCAGACTCCTCAACACGGCCCGATTGCTACTATTGCTGACAGTCATCGTCGTGGTATAGCTATTGCCGGAGGCGGGTGCGCTTTGTTGAATCTGTATCAGATTGTTGCCGGTATCATAACTGTATGTGCGGCTGTAGTTAGTGTAAGTAGCATCATCGAAGGAAGAAAATACAGGGAGAGCACTGCTTTGTTGCCTTGCATCCGCCATTTCACGACCAGTTGCCCTGATCAATTGATACAGGCTGTCATAGCTGTAAGTACACCTGGGCACGATTTCTTGATTACGCCAGAAGCGTGTCTCTTCTGCATCGTTGCTGACCACCAGTACATTACCTACTGGATCATATTCATAACGCAAATCTTGCAGTACTTTCGCACCGGAAGGGTGAGTCGTTGGACGCTCGGTTTTAATACCAACCAGGCGCTGAGTTTCCTTTTCGTAGGTCCAGGTCGTCATCACACCATTACCGTGTAGTTCTACGAGCTTTTGCCCTGCGGCAGAATAGGTTATTGATGTGACAATGGGCTGCTCTTTACCACCGTTGATTGTCAGCCAACACGATTTCACCAATCCTGCCACATCGTACGCAATGCGTTGCACATTGCCGACAGCATCAATGGTGGCGAGGACACTTCCTATGGCATCAACGGTAGTCAACGTGGTGTAATTCTCACTCGCCAACGAATCGTTCCAGACAGAAACATCACTGCCCTGCCAGTCTGCAAAAGTATTTGCATCTTCAGCACCCCGCAACAATCTGCGTGTAATGGATAGAGGAACGCCATGAAGTGAAAAAACCTCCACCTGGACCAGGCCTACGGGATCATAATGGCTGATACACTGGCCAGAGAGATTATTATCCTGCTCACTTTGCGTATTGCTACCGTAGACAAATCGTTCCATTACTCGAGCATTATCTCCCGCTACCTGCTCCGTCAAACTCAGCAAGCGGCCAGGCAAAGTACTTTTCTCATACTGCCAGGAGCGGGTCAGTGAACGCTCACGTTCACCATGGAAACCAATATTTGTAACGGAAAGAAAAATACGTCCGGCATTGTCGTTCAACGCAATTGTGGTTCCCGCATCAGAACTCTGCTCACAGAGTACATGCCCTAACAAATCGGTCATGTAGATAAAATTCACCTCCCCGTTAGCATATAAACGAGGGTCTGCACTCTGTTGCAAAAAGCCCCGCGCATTGAACCCATGCCTGGCTATACGTTCGCTGGTAACTGCCGGGGTGTCGGGGTGCCGGCAGTACGCAATATTGCGGACATTTAGTCCACGGTTATCAAGGACTTTGACTGACGGGGTTTTTCCAAAAATCGTCAACATAAGCATTCTCCTGTCGTTTTTATCGAGGCGCGAAATCTGCGGATCGATTCAAAATGAGTTAATGGCAAAATAATAAAGTTCGCCACTCAAGCACAGGAAAGGAGGGGAAAGTCACTGGGGTAACATCTTAAAAAACAAAACAAAAAAACGGGAACGCTAAACGTTCCCGTACAAATTAAGATTTTTCATTACCCTGGGGGAATGTTGAGCTATGCGTTTTTCAGCACTTCGCTGACAATCTCTACCGCTTCTTTTTCGATCTGCTTACGGTGTTCAGCACCGAGGAAGCTTTCACAGTAGATTTTGTAGGCGTCTTCGGTGCCTGACGGACGCGCGGCGAACCAGCCGTTGTCGGTCATCACTTTCAGCCCGCCAATGGATGCGCCGTTGCCCGGTGCCGCAGTAAGACGCGCGGTAATCGGGTCACCAGCGAGGGTGCTGGCGCTAACCATTTCCGGAGAAAGCTTAGACAGTGCCGCTTTCTGTGCGGAAGAGGCGGAAGCCTGTAAACGGTTGTAGCTCGGCGCACCGAAACGTTCTGCCAGCTCATCGTAGTGCTGCTGCGGGTTTTTCCCGGTGACGGCGGTGATTTCCGCAGCCAGCAGGCACATGATGATGCCGTCTTTATCCGTTGACCACGGGGTGCCGTCGAAACGCAGGAAAGAAGCACCCGCGCTCTCTTCGCCACCGAAGCCGAAGCTGCCATCGTGCAGACCATCCACAAACCATTTAAAGCCGACCGGGACTTCCACCAGCTTACGACCCAGGTCATTCACCACGCGGTCGATCATCGCCGAGGAAACCAGCGTTTTACCAACGGCAACGTCTTTGCCCCACTGCGGACGGTGCTGGAACAGGTAGTTGATCGCCACCGCCAGGTAGTGGTTCGGGTTCATCAGACCAGCCGGAGTAACAATGCCGTGACGGTCGTAGTCCGGATCGTTGGCGAAGGCCAGATCGAACTTGTCACGCAGCGCCAGCAAGCCCGCCATGGCGCACTCGGAGGAGCAATCCATACGGATAACGCCATCTTTATCGAGATGCATGAAGCGGAACGTCTGATCGACCTGATCGTTAACAATGGTCAAATCCAGCTTGTAGTGCTCAGCAATACGTTTCCAGTACTCGATACCGGAGCCGCCCAGCGGATCAACACCCAGTTTCAGGCCCGCTTTCTGGATAGCCGCCATATCGACGATATCCGCCAGCCCTTCAATAAACGGCTGTACCAGATCTTTTTCCGTCACATGACCAGACGCCAGTGCGGCATCAAGCGTAATGCGTTTTACGCCTTTCAGGCCATCTGCCAGCAGTGCGTTAGCGCGATCCTCGACCACTTTGGTGACGTTGGTATCAGCCGGGCCACCATTGGGTGGGTTGTATTTGATACCACCATCTTCCGGTGGGTTATGCGACGGCGTAATAACGATACCGTCCGCCTGCGCGCCGCCGTTTTTGTTGTGAACCAGGATAGCGTTTGAGATGGCAGGCGTCGGCGTGAAGCCGTTATTTTCCTGCACGATAATGTCCACACCGTTGGCTGCCAGCACTTCCAGCACAGAGATAAACGCCGGTTCAGACAGCGCGTGGGTATCTTTACCCACATAGCACGGGCCGGTAATACCGTTTTTCGCACGCTCTTCGGCGATAGCCTGAGCGATGGCAAGGATATGCTGCTCGTTGAAGCTGTGGCGACCTGCGCTGCCACGGTGGCCGGAGGTTCCGAACTTCACCGCATGTTCTGAATTTCCGACTTCCGGTTTCAGCACGTAATACTGCGCAGTAAGCTGCGCGACGTTGATTAAATCGCCCTGTTGTGCAGGTTGACCCGCACGCGGATGGTTAGCCATTGCCTGGTCCTTTCAATGCAAGGATTAAATTGTGCCGCAAACTTTTTCAATCAATTCCGCGGGGAACTGCATTGATTGCATGATGTGCTCGATCATGCTGCATTTACGACCCGTATTGGTATTAGTGATGACCCAGTAAGGGGTGTTCGGCACCTGTTTCGGCTTGGTTTGATTGCCGTTTTGCAAAAGCGTTTGCTCGTTCGCGGCAAAGTATACGCGGGTGCGCCCATGCAGAGACTCGGTGGATTCCGTAAACCCTTTTTCATCCAGTAAGTAGAGTGTAGACAGCACCAGCAGGAAACGATTGACCGCCTTTTTCTGCTCGGCATATTCATCAGACAGAAGCAGCTCGCGAACGGCACGGACTTTGTCTTTGGCGGTGTTGGTCGGTTTACTCCCTTCAACGGTGCTGACAGTACGCGTCTCTTTTACCGGCGCGAGGGAAGCGGCAGGCTGTGATGATTGAGGTACGGCGGAAAATTTTAACATACGCCGTAAAATGTCGGATGCGCTCTCGCCAATGTGCTTCGTGTGGCTGGCAATATAACTGTAGAGCTCATCATCAACTTCGATCGTTTTCATCTTAATCCAGTGCGATATCTTATCTGAATACAAGTGTTGGGATTATAAAGTGAAATCTCAACAGCGGATAGCGTCAAACCAGGATGGCGGCAAAACTAAGAGTAATTCTTAACCTTGCGGCCGGGCGGCAGAATGTTCAACATAATAACCTAACCCGAATGAGTGAAAAAAAGAACTTTGCCATGAAATTGAATACGCGCGCGCAAACTGCGCAACATCCGCACAACAATTCTCCGATCGTCCTTGTTCACGGTCTTTTTGGTAGCCTCGATAACCTTGGCGTGCTCGCCCGTGAACTGGTTCAGGATCATGATGTGTTGCAAGTGGATATGCGTAACCACGGTCTTTCAGAACGCGCTTCAGAAATGAACTACCCGGCCATGGCGCAGGATCTGCTGGATACGCTGGATGCACATCAGCTCGATAAAGCGACCTTTATTGGCCACTCCATGGGTGGTAAAGCGGTGATGGCGTTAACAGCGCTTGCGCCGGAGCGTATTGATCAACTGGTGGCGATTGATATTGCACCAGTGGATTACCAGGTGCGACGCCATGACGAAATTTTTGCCGCCATCAATGCGGTGAGCGATGCCGGGGCATCCACTCGCCAGCAAGCCGCTGCTCTGATGCGCGAACATATAAATGAAGAAGGTGTCATTCAGTTCCTGCTGAAATCCTTTGTCGACGGCGCATGGCGTTTCAATGTGCCGGTGTTATGGGATCAATACCCGCATATTGTCGGCTGGGAAACGATTCCTGCATGGCATAAACCGGCCCTGTTTGTTCGCGGGGGAAACTCCCCTTACGTCACTGAAGCCTACCGTGACGCGCTGCTGGCGCAGTTCCCGCAGGCGCGAGCACATGTGATTGCAGGTGCAGGTCATTGGGTACATGCCGAGAAACCCGATGCGGTTTTGCGCGCTATCCGTCGCTATCTCGCTGAAAAGACAAATTGATTAAAAAGGCGGCGACTGGTCGTTTCAACGCGCCCGGTCGTTGGCGTGTCCGTTGTGCTGATGTATGATGGCGCGCTATTCAGCCCGGGCGCGCCGCCCGATTGCTTGTTTTTCCCGTAGTATGTTTAGACCATGGCTAAAGAACAAACGGACCGTACGACACTAGATCTGTTCGCGAATGAGCGTCGCCCGGGACGGCCGAAGACAAACCCGCTCTCGCGCGATGAACAGTTGCGCATCAATAAACGCAATCAGCTAAAACGCGATAAAGTTCGTGGGCTTAAGCGTGTCGAATTAAAACTCAACGTGGAAGCCGTCGATGCGTTAAACGAGCTGGCAGAAGCGCGAGATATGAGCCGCAGCGAGCTTATCGAAGAGATGCTGCTGGCGCAGCTGAAAGCTTTGCGCGGCTAGCGAATCCTCCGAAACATCATCGAAATAACACTTTCATGTGTCATACAGTGCAGTCCGACGCGATAGCAGTTTCCGCGTGCTTCCCTGTTCTGCTATGATTGCCCTTATCTGTGGGCGTAGCGCCACCACCATACTCATTAAGTTTCAAGAGGTTATTTTACTCATGGCAATTACAGGCATTTTCTTCGGCAGCGACACCGGTAACACCGAAAACATCGCGAAAATGATTCAGAGTCAGCTTGGTAAAGACGTTGCCGACGTACATGACATTGCCAAGAGCAGCAAAGAAGATATCGAAGGGTATGACATTCTGTTGCTCGGCATTCCCACCTGGTACTATGGTGAAGCGCAGTGCGACTGGGATGACTTTTTCCCGACGCTGGAAGAGATCGACTTTAACGGTAAATTAGTTGCGCTGTTCGGCTGTGGCGACCAGGAAGATTACGCGGAATACTTCTGCGATGCGCTGGGCACCATTCGCGATATCATCGAACCGCGCGGCGCGACCATTGTTGGCCACTGGCCGACCGCGGGCTACCATTTTGAAGCCTCTAAAGGTCTCGCGGATGACGACCACTTCGTTGGCCTGGCGATTGACGAAGACCGTCAACCCGAGATGACCTCAGAACGCGTACAGAAATGGGTAAAACAGGTTCGTGAAGAGCTGCACCTGGACGATATCATTAACGCCTGATTTTTTACGGCGTAATCTGTGGGTTACGCCGTATTAATAGATAAAAGCAATGGAAATAATTGCTACAAATTTTTAACTTTTTTCTCCATCGCTGTACAATGAGCCCTGCTAAACTGGGTGCCGTCGCAAAGGACTTTGCTGGCGACACCACGTTTTATAAGCTTACTTTACTTGAGGGCTTGCAGTTTTCATCCAGCCATGGCAGTTCTATAATGAGACGCATTACCCCAGGTGCATTCCTTATAACTTCCGCTAAGGAAGTGAATCGTATAGCAACAGGACAGATTCCGCATGACTGACAACAATACCGCATTAAAGAAGGCCGGCCTGAAAGTCACGCTTCCTCGGTTAAAAATCCTTGAAGTGCTTCAGGAACCGGATAACCATCATGTCAGTGCGGAAGATTTATACAAACGACTGATCGACATGGGCGAAGAGATCGGGCTGGCAACGGTTTACCGTGTACTAAACCAGTTCGACGACGCCGGGATTGTGACCCGTCATAACTTCGAAGGCGGCAAGTCCGTTTTTGAACTGACTCAGCAGCATCACCACGATCACCTGATCTGCCTCGATTGCGGCAAGGTGATTGAATTCAGTGATGACTCCATTGAAGCGCGTCAGCGTGAAATTGCCGCGAAACACGGCATTCGCCTGACTAACCACAGTCTTTACCTTTACGGCCACTGCGCCGAAGGTGACTGCCGCGAAGATGAACACGCGCACGACGCGAAATAACTGCTTTTGAAACCTAAAAAGCCAGCCTGACGGTTGGCTTTTTTTTGCCTGCAACATCGGCAATAAAAGAAAAAACCCGGCAAGCTCGCGCCGCCGGGTTTAATCGCTGCATCACATTACGCTTTTACGCTATCGACACGGCTAAAGCGTTTACCGTCCGGGCTGGCGGTGCGCACCTGCACTTCCCCCCTCACCTGCGGACGCGCTTTATCGTCGTAGCGCTGCCAGTTTTTGCCGCCGTCGGTTGAGAACTCAACCACCATGCCAGGGAAGCTGGTATTGGCTTCAAGTTTTCCACCGACCACGCGCGCGCCCGGTACTGGCAGGCGGTAATGAACCCCGGCCTTATCCAGTTTCGCCAGTTCGCGATGACCTAACAGGTTCGCAAAGCGTTGCCAGTCACGTTCCAGCGCTTTCACATCCACCAGATGTGTCACGCCGCCTTTGTATTCACGTCCGGCTTTGTAATCCTGCTCCCAGCCCGCGCGATGCCATGCGCGCTCAGCCACCGAAACCATACGCGGATAGATCATGTACTCCATCTGGTTATCGGTGCGCACCACTTCGCTCCACAGCTGCGCGGAAAGGCCATACGCGCCAGGCCACGGTTTATCGGACTTCGCGCTAAACGGGTTGCCATCACGATCGAGCGAGGTTTCCGCGTTCTGCGGCATGTTGTCCGGGGCGAAGCTGAAAATCTTACGTTCATCGCTAAAACGCGTGCCCCAGTAATAGCCGCTTTCCGCCGGGTTGACCTCATTCGGGAAGTCGAGATACACATAATCAGGATTGGAGACGACAACACGGAAGCCTTTGTTCGCCCAGTCATTCACCGAATCAAAACCGCCCCAGTAGAGCGTATCCCAGAAGTTAACATTGACATGATCGGTGGCGAACACCGACGCGTCTTTGGCATCTTTCAAACCGTCCTGCCACGCCTGCATAGTATCAATGCCGTGCGCTTTCACCAGCTTGCTGACTTCCACGCCGAAATAGCTGGAGAGATGTTCAACATCGGCAACTTTGCCCTCTTTGATCATCGCCTGACAGGCTTGCGATTTCGCCCATGGCTTATCCTGATTGCTCTGATCGATAATGCCTTTGCCCGCTTCCGGTTTTTTCTGATCCGTATAGCCTGTACCCAGATAGATATTTTTCGCTTCGTCACCGCCAAAATGCCAGGTATTCAGCGGCAGCCCGGCTTCTTTATGCATTTGCTGGATTTCGCCAATCACTTTGTCCACAAAGTTACGCGACGAATCAAGGCACGGATTGAGATAGCCGGTACGGTTATAGAACTGCACACCGGTGGTGTTCGAGGTGTCTGTCGGATCCAGCAGACGATATTGATTCGCCTCTTTCTCTTTGCCCGCTTTCATCAGGCGATCGTAACGCGCTTCCATCGCGATCACCGCTGCACGCGCATGAGCTGGCATATCGATTTCCGGGATCACCTCAATCTGTCGCGCTTTGGCGTATTTGAGGATCTCGATGTAATCCGCACGGCTAAAGTGGCCGCTGCCGTTGTTGTTACTGTCCGGCCCGGAACCCAGCTGTGGCAACAGGCACGTTTTCTCACTCAAATCATGACAACGTTTGCTGCCGATATCGGTCAGTTCCGGCAGGCCGGGGATCTCAATACGCCAGCCTTCATCATCCGTAAGATGGAAATGGAATTTGTTGAGTTTGTACGCCGACATCTGATCCAACAGACGCAGCACCGCCGCTTTGCTGTGGAAGTTGCGACCGACATCCAACTGAATGCCGCGATAGTCAAAACGCGGCGCATCTTTCGCTTCAAGCGCGGCAATCTTCATCTCGCCCGTAGCAGGAACGAGCGACAGCAGCGATTGCAGACCGTAGAACACGCCCGCCTGATCGTAGCCGGTCACCACGGTTTCCTTCGTGCCAATGTGCAGACGGTACGCGCCAGAAACCGCCTCATCGCCGCTAAAGACGTTGCTGGCAATTTCAGTCCGCAGCGGATAACTGCCCTCTTTCACCCCCAGCAATGCAAAACGCGATTTCACTGCATCCTGTGCATCGGCACTCAGCGCTGAGAGATCCAGCTTCACGCCCTTACTCAGGTCGACATCCTGCCCGTGGATGTTAACGTGCTGCGGTGTTGGCACAATCTGACCACGTAGCGATGCGAGGTTTAGCGTTTTCACATCGCTATTTTTCTCAAAACGCGCCTCGGCAGTCATCAGGATATTTTTATCGTCCGGCGTGCGTTTCCACTGATTATCAAGCGGTGTAACGAAGCGGGATAAATCTTCCGTGTCCGTATTGGCAATGACTTTCGCCGTCGCGCCGTCGGCGGTGACGTACCAGCGCGGCAACACATCGGTGATAAACAACTGCCAGTATTCATTGATAATCGGGATCTCTATCGCCTGCCTGGCCGGGAAACCGGTGAATTTGTCGGTCGGTTCCAGCTTATGCAGGTCGCCCATAATGTGGGTTACTTTGAACTGATCGTTTGCTACCTCCAGCACCGGGCGAATGCTATGAAAATAGATGGCCCACGCTTTGTCGGTTACCGCGTCGCCATTATTGGTCAGTGTGATCACCGCTTTGTTGCAGGAAGCCCAATCGGCGCCGAGTTTCGCGCAGTCAACGCCGTGTTGCGCGGCGAAATTATCTTTCACCGCATAGTTAAGATGAAACTGGCTGATAGCATCCACGGTACTCTGATTCGCCAGCGCCGCAGTGCTGCCCAGCATCGCCAGTACGGCACTGGCGAGCATACTTAAACGAACTGTTTTCATTACGTATTCCTTGTAGTTTGCCGGGCCGAACCCGGCATGCGCTCATCAGAAAATGGTAAACGGTGCGATAACCATAAACTTCACATCGCGCTCATCCTGGAAGATGTTGCCATAACCGCCGCTGTAGCTCGGGATGTCGGAATGGTTGTCGTACTGGGTGAAGTGCAATTTGAACATCGTGCCTTTCGCACGCCCTTCCTGCAGGGTGTAAATTGCATCGAGGCTGTAAGAAGACTCTTTCAGGCGGTAGTTCGGATCGTAATAGGCATCTGGCGTTGCCATATCTGCGGGTTTCGCATCCCAGGCGTAAGCGTAAGACGCGCCCACCGTCCAGCCCGGCAGGTTCCAGTTTTTCAGGTCGTACATCGCACCGAAGAACACCGCTTTTTCGCCGTTGGCGTTAAAGTCAGAGCGGTTATCCCACCAGATATCCAGCCGACCGTTGGATGAAGCGTAAGTCGGCGTCATACGTTGCAGGAAGTAGCCCTGCTGGCCATCCGCTTTTACCCACGTTCCTTCCAGACGCAGATCGACCTGCCCCACTTTGTAGCCAAATGTCAGCGCCTGCAGCCACGCCGTGCCGTCATAAATATCGTTTACGCCGCCATTACTGACTTTGTCGCGTGTGCCATAGAACTGGTAACTGGTGCTCAGCGGGCTGCCTGCGATATCGAATTTGTAGCTGGCTTTTGCGAAATATTGATCGACATACCCCTGAGCCTGACCAAACGCGGCTTCCAGGATGAGATCGTTTTTAAAGTCATATTTCGCGCCAACCGAATGCAGGTAATCAACTTTGGTCTTTTTATCGTTTTGATAGAACTTGTCCATCTCGATATGCCACGGCGATTTGTACTCGTTGGTCCACATGTAGGAGAAACTCAACGCCCCGGCATCGCCGTAGTCAAAATTCGCCCCGGCTTCAGCGCCCTGATAAGTGCCTGGCATAAAGCTCCAGTGCGGCGCTAACAGCGTCTGGCCGGTTGGCTGGATGTAACCTGCGCGCGCCCATACCGGGCCATATTTAAATTTCGCCGCGGCTTTATACAGGCTGACCCCGCTCTTATCACCTGACCAGTCTTCTTTGTAGGCTTTATTGCTGGAGGAGAAAGCGATTTCGTTCGGATGCGCGCTGTCGCCGTTTTCCGCCATCTCGATGGCAGTAAAGGCAGCAATATCCAGACCAAACATATCGGCGGCGTAACCGGACTGGAAATCCAGGTTCGCGTTCCATGTTGAGTGGGAAAGGTTGGTTTTGTATTTATCTTCCAGAACATCTTTGCGGTCACGTTCACGCTGCCAGTAATAGATACCGCCGGTGAGCGTGGAATCATCGATAAAGCCTGCTGCATGAGCCTGTGGAGAGACAACCCAGCCCGACATTGCTGTGACACCGGCGATTGCCAGCGCCAGCGTACTACGTTTGCCACTAAACGTACGCATGAGTGATTCCTTCTAGACGTATTAAAAAATCGCCGGAGATGACGAAAAAAGGTCAAATAGTTTAGGTAGTTACGAAAACCCCCGAATTCACTACCGACTTAAGACTATTTTTCGCGACGCGAATTATCAATGTTTTTCAGCGGCAAAATGACAGGATTATGACGAAGAGCACATATTCCGTAGTGTTTTGAAACATGTTACATAAAACAGGAAAACAACCAATAAAAATCGGAAAAACAAAGACATTAATACTAATTGATAGCGATTACACATTAGAATCGACTTTTAAAGCCACAAAAATGCTTTCCATCTGTTCAGTAAAAGCATCAATGAGAAGACACATTAATTCGCGTCGCGAATGTATATAAAGTGTAACAAGCTAATGGATAAGCAAAAAAAAGCGCCGCTGAAAGCGGCGCTTTAACCCAATTGTTTCTGGTTGACTTACTCAGTCGCCGATTTTCGCCCAGGTATCGCGCAGACCCACTGTACGGTTGAACACCGGTTTGGAAGCGGTTGCATGACGGCTATCAAGGCAGAAATAACCTTCACGTTCGAACTGGTAAGCTTTGCCCGCCTCTGCTTCTTTCAATGACGGTTCGGCGTAGCCTTGCTTAATAACCAGCGATTCCGGGTTGATGGTCGACAGGAAATCTTCGGCCGCCCCCGGATTCGGGACGCTGAACAGACGATCGTAAAGGCGGATTTCGACCGGCAGCGCATGCTGTGCGCTCACCCAGTGAATAACCCCTTTCACTTTGCGACCGTCGGCCGGATCTTTGCTCAGCGTGTCCGCATCGTAAGAACAGAAAATAGTGGTGATGTTGCCGTCGGCATCTTTCTCCACGCGTTCTGCTTTGATGACGTAAGCGTTACGCAGACGAACCTCTTTACCCAGTACCAGACGTTTGTACTGTTTGTTGGCTTCTTCGCGGAAATCTGCGCGATCGATCCAGATTTCACCGCTAAACGGCACGTCACGTGTGCCCATTTCCGGCTTATTCGGATGGTTCGGCATGCTAACGATTTCGCTGCTGCCCTGCGGGTAATTTTCGATAACCAGCTTCACCGGATCGATAACCGCCATTGCACGCGGAGCGTTTTCATTCAGATCTTCACGGATGCAGGACTCCAGAGAAGCCATCTCAATGGTGTTGTCCTGTTTGGTGACACCGATACGTTTGCAGAATTCGCGGATAGAGCCTGCGGTGTAACCACGGCGGCGCAGACCGGAGATGGTCGGCATACGCGGATCGTCCCAGCCTTCAACATGCTTGTCAGTGACCAGCAGGTTCAGCTTGCGCTTGGACATCACAGTGTATTCCAGATTCAGGCGCGAAAATTCGTACTGGCGCGGGTGAACCGGAATGGTGATGTTATCCAGCACCCAGTCATACAGACGGCGGTTATCCTGGAATTCCAGCGTACACAGTGAATGAGTAATGCCTTCCAGCGCATCGCTGATGCAGTGGGTAAAGTCGTACATCGGGTAGATGCACCACTTGTTACCGGTCTGGTGATGTTCGGCGAATTTAATGCGATACAGCACCGGATCGCGCATCACGATAAACGGCGACGCCATATCGATCTTCGCACGCAGGCACGCTTTACCCTCTTCGAAGCCACCCGCGCGCATTTTTTCAAACAGCGCCAGGTTCTCTTCCACGCTGCGATCGCGATACGGGCTGTTCTTACCCGGTGCCGTCAATGTACCGCGATATTCGCGGATCTCATCAGCGGAGAGCTCGTCAACGTAGGCCAGGCCTTTGTTGATAAGCTCGATCGCGTATTCGTACAGCTTGTCGAAATAATCCGAGGAGTAGCAGATATCGCCAGACCAGTGAAAGCCCAACCATTGCACGTCGTTCTTAATAGATTCAACGTATTCGATGTCTTCTTTTGCAGGGTTTGTGTCATCGAAACGCAGGTTGCACTGCCCCTGGTAATCCTGGGCGATACCAAAGTTCAGGCAGATCGATTTCGCGTGGCCAATGTGCAAATAACCATTTGGCTCCGGCGGAAAACGGGTATGGACGGTAGTGTGCTTACCACTGGCCAGATCTTCATCAATGATCTGGCGAATAAAGTTAGTCGGGCGGGCTTCTGCCTCACTCATCACAGGTTCCTCAAGGCGTAAACAACGTATAACGGCATATGATCTAATAAGAGGACGCAGGAAACAACCTTTACTTATACAAATCACTGATGCCCGGAAGAAAGGTATTCAGCTACGTCCTGCGCTTGTCGGCAGCGTAAATCTTGCGTGGTCGGTTTAAGGATGACCGGGCTCGCTATCTCATCGCCCTCGCCGTTTTGCGGAACATAACCCGGCGCTTCAATACACCAGCCCCACGAGTAGAAATTCGTCCCGTGCAAAAAGAAAATCATATTTTCCCACTGGGATTTTTTCTCCACGTCGATATGCCCTTGCCGATCGGCTCGAAACGCTTCCGGCGGCGGATAGTACCCCGGCGGTGAACGCCCGGTGCTGACCCACATCATTGCCGTTGAGATCGGTTCCCCGGCCGGATTACGCACATCCACTTCATAGTGTGGACGCAGCGTGGCGTAACGTGGAATACAGCCGCTTAACGTCAGTACGATAAAGAACGCGCTAATTATCCTTTTCATATCATCCCCTTGATAAAAGCGACATCAGTATGGCACTGATTAAATGCAAGGCAAAAAAAAGCGGCGGAGGATATTCCCCCGCCGCTTAAGGCATGAAAGCTTACTCAGGAGCTATTAGCCTTTAATTTCATACAGCGGAGTCTGACCAGCAACCACCGCGCCCTGCGCCTTGATAACCAGACCGCTAAAGTCGTCGATATTGCTGACCACCACCGGGCTAATCATTGAACGGGCATTCGCGTTGAGGTATTCCAGATCCATTTCGAGGATCGGCTGTCCCGCTACCACTTCCGCACCTTCTTCAACCAGGCGAGTAAAGCCCTGGCCGCCCAGCGCCACGGTATCAATGCCCATATGGACAACGATTTCCGCACCTTTCTCGGTTTCCAGGCAGAAGGCATGGTTAGTGTTGAAGATTTTCACAATGGTGCCCGCAGCCGGAGAAACCACGGTTTTATCCGTCGGTTTCACTGCCACGCCATCACCCACGGCTTTGCTGGCAAAGGCTTCATCCGGCACTTGATCCAGCGCCACCAGTTCACCGGTTACAGGCGATACCAACTCAGCGATGGTTGTCGCGTTCGGTACCGCCTGCGGCTTTACCGATGCCGCCTGAGCCGCTGCCGGAGCAGCATTGCCTGCAGGCGGGACATCACCTGCCGTTCTCATCGCGTCGGCAATTTTTTCCGCCACGAAACCAACAATAATCTGCACCCCGGTTTTGTTCAGACGAATAACGCCTGAAGCGCCAAGACGTTTCGCCATGGATTCGTTCACCAGCGAAGAGTCTTTCACCGTTAAACGCAGACGAGTGATACAGGCGTCAATACCAGTCAGGTTAGAAGACCCCCCAATCGCGGCGATATACTGACGCGCCAGGCCACTCACATCCTGCTCGGTGTTACCGCTGACATTCATATCCTGACCATCCGCTTCGTCGCCGGAAACAGCCAGTTCGCGACCCGGAGTCAACATGTTGAACTTGGTGATAGCGAAACGGAAAACCACGTAATAGATAACGAAGAACACCAGACCTTGCGGGATCAGCATCCACCACTGGGTCGCCAGCGGGTTGCGCGAGGAGAGCACCATATCCACCAGACCGGCGCTGAAGCCGAAACCGGCAATCCAGTGCATGCTCGCGGCGATAAATACGGAGATCCCTGTCAGCACTGCATGGATCACATACAGTACCGGCGCAACGAACATAAAGGAGAATTCCAGCGGTTCAGTGATACCGGTAAAGAACGAGGCAAACGCGCCCGCCATCATGATACCCAGAACTTTGGCTTTATTTTCCGGACGTGCACAGTGGTAAATCGCCAGCGCCGCGCCCGGCAGGCCGAACATCATGATCGGGAAGAAACCTGCCTGGTAACGGCCAGTGATACCGACCACCGCTTTACCGGCTTCAATAGACTGCGCGCCACCAAGGAAGTTAGGAATATCGTTAATACCTGCTACGTCAAACCAGAACACAGAGTTGAGCGCGTGGTGCAAACCGACCGGAATTAACAGGCGGTTAAAGAAGGCGTAAACGCCAGCGCCCACGGAGCCGAGTTTCTGAATGCTTTCACCAAATTCCACCAGACCGCTAAACACGACCGGCCAGATATACATCATGATGAAAGCAACAACGATCATCACAAACGAGGTGAGGATCGGCACCAGACGGCGACCGCTAAAGAAGGAGAGCGCTTTCGGCAGCTCAACGCTGCTAAAGCGGTTATAGAGTTCAGCGGCAATAATCCCCACCAGAATACCGACGAACTGGTTTTTGATTTTGCCAAACGCGGCCGGAACTTGATCCGCAGGGATTTTTTGGATCATTGCCACTGCTGCCGGTGAACAGAGCGTGGTCAGAACCAGGAAGCCGACAAAGCCAGCCAGCGCCGCAGCACCATCTTTGTCTTTTGACATACCGTAAGCGACACCCACCGCGAACAGCACGCCCATGTTATCGATAATGGCGGAGCCGGACTGGATGAAAAACGCCGCCAGTGCGTTTTGACCACCCCAGCCAACCGGGTCAATCCAGTACCCGACACCCATCAGAATTGCCGCCGCAGGCAGCGTGGCGACAGGCACCATTAGCGCACGGCCGATCTTTTGCAGATAACCTAGAATACTCACTTTTATTCCCCCTATGAACCCGATAAGAGCTCACTGAAACAGTCGTTTTTTATTGTGTCACTAACCCTGAAATCACGGCTATTTTCTCACTACCTGACAGAGTGTGTGAAAAATTAATTCGCCTCGCAAATTAAAAGCGTATTTTCTGTGATTAAAATCACTAAGTATCGTCAATCACCCTCCCAATCACTGGCAAACAGGCAAAACTTATTTTATGATTAAAAATATCAGGACGGATTGCTCCCTTCTCTCTGTCGCGAACCAGGTTACGCTTAACGCTGAGTTAGCACGCATTCCGCCAACTTTCTTCATTTAACTTTAGAGGTGAACAATGAGACTGATTCCCCTGGCGACAGCTGAACAAGTCGGCAAATGGGCAGCCCGCCATATCGTCAATCGTATCAACGCGTTCAAACCAACCGCAGACCGTCCGTTTATTCTCGGCTTACCAACCGGTGGAACTCCGCTCACCGCGTACAAAGCGTTAGTTGAGATGCACAAAGCAGGCCAGGTTAGTTTCCAGCATGTTGTCACCTTTAACATGGATGAGTATGTCGGCTTGCCGAAAGATCACCCGGAAAGCTACCACAGCTTTATGCACCGCAATTTCTTCGATCATGTTGATATTCCGGCTGAAAATATTAACCTGCTCGATGGCAACGCGCCGGATATTGACGCAGAATGTCGCCGTTATGAAGAAAAAATCCGCTCTTACGGCAAAATTCACCTGTTTATGGGTGGCGTAGGCAACGATGGGCACATCGCGTTTAACGAACCGGCGTCTTCGCTGGCCTCGCGCACCCGTATTAAAACCCTGACCCATGACACTCGCGTGGCGAACTCTCGCTTCTTTGACGGCGACGTTAATCAGGTGCCGAAATACGCTCTGACCGTTGGCGTGGGTACGCTGTTGGATGCGGAAGAGGTGATGATCCTGGTGCTCGGCGGCGTGAAAGCGCAGGCGCTGCAGGCGGCTGTTGAGGGCAACGTTAACCACATGTGGACCATCAGTTGCCTGCAGTTACACCCGAAAGCCGTCATCGTCTGTGACGAACCGTCCACGATGGAGCTGAAAGTGAAAACGTTGAAATACTTCAACGAGTTAGAAGCGGAAAATATTAAAGGTCTGTAAGTTAGTTCCCGCTCCGCGAGGCGGATCCTGCGGAGCGGTATACCTAGTTAACCGGGGGTCGTTATGTATGCTTTAACCCAGGGCCGAATCTACACCGGCCATGAAATTCTGGATGGCCATGCGCTGGTCATCGCCAATGGTCTGATTGAACGCCTTTGTCCGCTGGCTGAGCTGCCAACAGGAATTGAACAACGCTCGCTGAATGGTGCCATCCTTGCCCCCGGTTTTATCGACGTGCAGCTCAACGGCTGTGGCGGCGTACAGTTTAACGACACCGCAGAAGCCGTTAGCGTAAAAACGCTGGAAATCATGCAGCAGGCAAATGAGAAATCCGGCTGCACCAGCTACCTGCCGACGCTGATTACCACCAGCGATGAATTAATGAAACAGGGCGTGCAGGTAATGCGCGATTACCTGGCTAAATACCCGAATCAGGCGCTGGGCCTTCATCTGGAAGGGCCGTGGCTGAATATTGTTAAAAAAGGCACGCACAACCCGGAATTCGTGCGTAAACCGGATCCGGCGTTAGTCGACTTCCTGTGCCAGAACGCCGATGTGATCACCAAAGTTACGCTGGCCCCGGAAATGGCGGGCACCGAGGTGATTCACCAGTTAGCTGACGCGGGCATCGTGGTTTCTGCCGGTCACTCCAATGCAACGTTAAAAGAAGCAAAAGCCGGTTTCCGCGCCGGGATCACGTTCGCCACACATTTATATAATGCCATGCCGTACATTACCGGCCGTGAACCCGGTCTGGCAGGCGCAGTGCTTGATGACACAGACGTTTACTGCGGCGTGATTGCAGATGGCCTGCATGTCGATTACGTTAATATCCGTAATGCTAAGCGATTGAAAGGCGACAAACTTTGCCTGGTAACTGACGCGACAGCGCCAGCAGGCGCGAATATTGAGCAGTTCATTTTTGCTGGCAAAACAATATACTACCGTAATGGACTGTGCGTGGACGAAAACGGAACGCTGAGCGGTTCCTCCCTGACGATGATCGAAGGGGTGCGAAATCTGGTAGAGCATGTCGGCATTGCGCTGGATGAAGCGCTGCGTATGGCAACCCTCTACCCCGCTCGCGCCATTGGCGTTGACGAAAAGCTGGGAAGTCTCGCCGCGGGGAAAGTGGCGAACCTGACGGCGTTCACGCGCGATTATAAAATCATCAAGACCATCGTTAATGGCAACGAGGTCGTCACTGCATAAAGAGACGGTATGACATCAGGCGGACAAGCTCAAATCGGTAACGTTGACCTCGTAAAGCAGCTTAACAGCGCGGCGGTTTACCGCCTGATTGACCAACACGGCCCCATTTCGCGCATTCAGATTGCCGAACAAAGCCAGCTTGCTCCCGCCAGCGTGACAAAAATCACGCGCCAGCTCATCGAACGCGGGCTGATCAAAGAAGTCGATCAGCAGGCCTCCACCGGGGGCCGCCGCGCTATCTCCATTGTTACCGAAACCCGCAGTTTCCAGGCTATCGGCGTGCGCCTCGGGCGTTACGACACCACCCTGACCTTGTACGATTTAAGCAGCAAAGTGCTGGCGGAAGAGCATTATCCGCTTCCCGAACGTACCCAGGAAACGCTGGAACACGCGCTGCTCAATACCATCAGCCACTTTATTGAAACCAGCCAGCGTAAGATCCGCGAACTGATCGCGATTTCCGTTATTCTGCCGGGCCTGGTAGACCCGGAAAGCGGTGTGATTCGCTATATGCCGCATATTCAGGTTGAAAACTGGGCGCTGGTGGAAGCCCTTGAAGAACGTTTCAAATTGACCTGTTTTGTCGGGCATGACATTCGCAGCCTGGCGCTGGCCGAGCACTATTTTGGGGCAAGCCAGGATTGTGAAGACTCCATTCTGGTGCGCGTGCACCGCGGGACAGGCGCCGGGATTATCTCTAACGGGCGTATATTTATCGGCCGTAACGGCAACGTCGGCGAAATTGGACACGTGCAAGTCGAGCCGCTGGGCGAACGCTGCCACTGCGGCAATTTTGGCTGTCTGGAAACTATCGCCGCCAATGCCGCAATAGAACATCGCGTTCGTCACCTGCTGGAACAGGGCTACCAGAGCCGCCTGACGCTGGAAGATTGCTCTATCAAAACCATCTGCAAAGCCGCCAACAAAGGCGATGCGCTGGCCTGTGAAGTAATCGAATATGTTGGTCGCCATTTGGGTAAAACCATCGCCATTGCCATTAACCTGTTTAACCCGCAGAAAGTGGTGATCGCCGGGGAAATTGTTGAAGCAGAAAAAGTGCTGCTCCCGGCCATTGAGGCGTGCATTAACACTCAGGCGTTAAAAGCGTTTCGCAAAAACTTGCCTGTGGTGCCTTCCGCGCTGGATCACCGCTCGGCGATCGGCGCGTTTGCGCTGGTAAAACGCGCTATGTTGAACGGTCTGCTGCTGCAACGTTTGCTGGAAAACTAACAGCGTCTATCGTTAATACTTATTTTTTTATCCGGACAGTCCATGACCATTCAGAATGTAATCTGTGATATTGACGGCGTGCTGATGCACGACAACGTTGCCGTACCGGGTGCTGCGGAGTTTATCTCCCGCATCCTTGAAAAAGGCATGCCGCTGGTATTACTGACCAACTACCCTTCGCAAACGGGCCAGGATCTGGCGAACCGCTTTGTCTCCGCGGGGATTGATGTGCCTGCCAGCGTCTTTTATACCTCGGCGATGGCGACCGCTGATTTTCTTAAACGCCAGGAAGGGAAAAAAGCCTATGTGGTGGGCGAAGGCGCACTGATCCACGAGCTTTACAAAGCTGGTTTTACCATTACCGATATCAACCCGGATTTTGTCATCGTTGGCGAGACCCGCTCCTATAACTGGGAAATGATGCATAAAGCAGCGTTCTTCGTGGCGAACGGCGCGCGCTTTATCGCCACCAACCCTGACACCCACGGGCGTGGATACTACCCGGCCTGCGGTGCGCTGTGTGCAGGTATTGAAAAAATTTCCGGCCGCAAACCTTTCTATGTCGGCAAACCCAGCCCGTGGATTATCCGTGCGGCACTCAACACTATGCAGGCGCATTCCGAACAGACGGTGATTGTGGGCGATAACCTGCGCACCGATATCCTGGCGGGTTTCCAGGCCGGGCTTGAAACTATCCTGGTACTCTCTGGTGTGTCGCGCATCGATGATATCGACAGCATGCCGTTTCGCCCGTCGTGGATTTACCCCTCGGTCGCGGAAATCGACGTTATCTAAACTTCACCACGTCTTCGGGCGTGGTTTTTTATTTTCACCCCTGTCAAAAAGAACACCATTCAATAAAAAGCGCATTATTTTGCCGATTCATCAATAACAGAGTCTTATGCATACTCTTTTTTCAGCATTCAATAATCATCATTGCACTTTTTACTTTCAGCGCGGTAAAAGGCTTGCGCGCTGCCCCGTTTTTGCGGCATTTTGACTGCAAGCACACAACATTACAGCTTTGCACTCAAGGTTAACGGAGAAGTCTATGTGTTCAATTTTTGGCGTACTGGATATTAAAACCGACGCAGTCGAATTACGTAAAAAAGCGCTGGAATTATCCCGACTGATGCGCCACCGCGGCCCGGACTGGTCCGGTGTTTATGCAAGTGATAAAGCCATTCTGGCGCATGAACGTCTGTCTATTGTTGACGTTAACGCCGGGGCACAGCCGCTCTACAACGAGAAGAAAACACATGCGCTGGCAGTGAACGGTGAAATTTATAACCACCAGGCGCTGCGCGCAGAATATGGCGACCGTTACGCATTCCAGACCGGTTCTGACTGTGAAGTGATCCTCGCGCTGTATCAGGAAAAAGGGCCGGAATTCCTCGACGACTTGCAAGGTATGTTCGCTTTCGCCCTGTACGACAGTGAAAAAGATGCTTACCTGATTGGCCGCGACCATATCGGCATTATCCCGCTGTATATGGGGCACGACGAACACGGCAACTTGTACGTGGCGTCAGAAATGAAAGCGCTGGTGCCGGTTTGCCGCACCATTAAAGAGTTCCCGGCAGGCAGCTACCTGTGGAGCAAAGACGGTGAAATCCGCTCTTATTATCAGCGCGACTGGTTTGACTACGATGCAGTAAAAGACAACGTGACCGACAAAGCGGAACTGCGCCAGGCGCTGGAAGACGCGGTGAAAAGCCACCTGATGTCCGATGTGCCGTACGGCGTGCTGCTTTCGGGTGGTCTGGATTCTTCGGTCATTTCCGCGATCACCAAAAAATTCGCAGCCCGTCGCGTTGAAGATCAGGAGAAATCAGAAGCCTGGTGGCCGCAACTGCACTCCTTCGCTGTGGGTCTGAAAGGCGCGCCGGATCTGAAAGCGGCGCAGGAAGTCGCCAACCATCTTGGCACCGTGCACCATGAAATTCATTTCACCGTGCAGGAAGGACTGGATGCGATTCGCGATGTGATTTACCACATCGAAACCTATGACGTGACGACGATTCGTGCCTCGACGCCGATGTATCTGATGTCGCGTAAAATCAAAGCGATGGGCATCAAAATGGTGCTCTCCGGCGAAGGTTCCGATGAAGTGTTTGGCGGTTATCTCTATTTCCATAAAGCGCCGGATGCCAAAGAGCTGCACGAAGAAACCGTGCGTAAACTGCAGGCCCTGCATATGTTTGACTGCGCCCGTGCAAACAAAGCGATGTCCGCCTGGGGCGTGGAGGCGCGCGTGCCGTTCCTGGATAAAAAATTCCTCGACGTGGCGATGCGTATCAACCCGGAAGACAAAATGTGCGGCAGTAACGGCAAAATGGAGAAACACATTCTGCGCGAATGTTTTGAGTCCTACCTGCCGGCAAGCGTGGCATGGCGCCAGAAAGAGCAGTTCTCCGACGGCGTGGGTTATAGCTGGATCGATACGCTGAAAGAAGTTGCGGCGCAGCAGGTTACGGATCAACAACTGGCAACGGCCAGCTACCGTTTCCCGTACAACACGCCAGCATCGAAAGAAGCGTATCTGTACCGCGAAATTTTTGAAGAGCTGTTCCCGCTGGCAAGCGCGGCGGAATGTGTTCCCGGCGGCCCGTCCGTTGCTTGTTCTTCCGCAAAAGCGTTTGAATGGGACGAAGCTTTCAAAACCATGAACGATCCGTCAGGTCGCGCGGTTGGTATTCACCAGTCAGCTTATTAATAAGTAATGGTTATTCTTACAGGCCCTGCGGGGCCTGTTGTTTTTTGTGCGCTGATTTAATGAATAAAATCAATTTTCGCCCAATAAAGCGTCATGCTGTTCGCAACCTAACCAAACAGTCACATTCCGGCAATTTTCGATGAAAAAGGTATTGACGCTGTAAGGCCCAATACGCATAATGCGCCCCGCAACGCCGATAAGGTAACGCGAAAAAAGATGGCTACGTAGCTCAGCTGGTTAGAGCACAGCACTCATAATGCTGGGGTCACAGGTTCGATTCCCGTCGTAGCCACCATCTTTTTTGCGGGAGTGGCGAAATTGGTAGACGCACCAGATTTAGGTTCTGGCGCCGCAAGGTGTGCGAGTTCAAGTCTCGCCTCCCGCACCATTCCCAGGTAAGCGTTGCACGGATGGGGTATCGCCAAGCGGTAAGGCACCGGTTTTTGATACCGGCATTCCCTGGTTCGAATCCAGGTACCCCAGCCATCTCTTCTTCGACTCCTGCGAAACGCACTAGTCGTTGGGGTATCGCCAAGCGGTAAGGCACCGGTTTTTGATACCGGCATTCCCTGGTTCGAATCCAGGTACCCCAGCCAGTCGATGACTGGGAAAGCAGTAAAACTTGGCTACGTAGCTCAGCTGGTTAGAGCACAGCACTCATAATGCTGGGGTCACAGGTTCGATTCCCGTCGTAGCCACCATATTTAAGGTCTAATGTTAAGACGTTAAACCTGAAAAAGATTTGTTGGGGTATCGCCAAGCGGTAAGGCAGTGGATTCTGATTCCACCATCCCGAGGTTCGAATCCTCGTACCCCAGCCATCTCAAAGACGTTTGCTTTCGCGAACGCACTTTTGGGGTATCGCCAAGCGGTAAGGCAGTGGATTCTGATTCCACCATTCCGAGGTTCGAATCCTCGTACCCCAGCCAACAAAACAAAAAAGCTCGCTTCGGCGGGCTTTTTTGTTTTCTGCACATCCACGGATGTTGGTAGTTAATCACTGCATAAACCGTATGGTAATTTACCCGCCTCTCTCCTCTGAGCCAGCATGATGAACTATCAAAACACTGCCCTGTTAATTTATGCCCCGCTGTATTTACTTTTTGTGGTAACCGGTTTCGGTCTTGCTTTTATGGGCCTCTCCGCGCCGATCTTTTATGGCCTCTGTATGGGGGTGATTTTCCCGGTTGTCATATCCATGCGTCTGCATACGCTGAGCGAAAGCGGCCAGGCCCTGCTGCTGAAGGAGACAACTCACTGGACGGTGTATGTGCAGGGCATTCCGGTGCAGGAAACACGCTCATCGCTGAAAAATCCCTGCTTCTCTACGCCACAGCGCCTTCAGCAATTCTGTATGCGGACACTGCTCGCCAGGCTCGTGCTGCAGGTTGCGTCTGTCGCGCTACTGGTGCAACAGGCCAGCGCAAACCCGCTCTCCCCAGGTTATGGGGCGGCAGCCTTCGTGGCGCTGATTATTCTGCTGGTGCCGCTTTACCGCACAGTGCTGTTGCTGCGCAAAATGCACAATGGCCAATGGGCGCTGCAACAGCTTGAAGGGATTGACGGGTATCAGGCCTTTTTTATCGACAAAAAAGGCGCGCACACGGCCCTGGATAAGTTATTGGCCATTATGTGAGTACTGCGGGTGCTGCGCCCGCAGACCTTTTATAATCCTAATGCGTACTTCAGCGCCTGCCGTTTCAGCACACCGGCGCGATCTGCCGCCATCAGGCCGATATTGCGCAGCAGCCGCACCGGGCCGAGGGTATTACTGAACCCGGCGTAAAACAGATCCATTCCGCTTTGCATAATAAAGTTATCCGCCATACGTCGCGTCTGATAACGCTTCAACACCGCATGGCTGGCCCAGGCTTCCGCCTGCGTACGCGCGCTGGTCAATACATCCAGCAGCGCATCCACATCGCGATACCCCAGATTAACGCCCTGCCCGGCCAACGGATGAATGGTATGCGCTGCGTCGCCCACCAGCGCCAGCCCCGGCCTGACATACTGCAGCGCATGGCGGCGAGTCAGCGGAAAAGAGGCCGCAGCAACCGGTTTAACGGCACCTAAGCGCGCCGGGAAATGCCGGGCAATCTCCTGCTCCAGTTGCGCCATCGTTAATGTCTGCAACTGACGAATACGCGCCGGGCTGTCATACCACACCAGCGATGCCCAGTTATCAAACAGCGGTAAAAAGGCATGCGGACCAGCAGGCGTGAAATGTTGCCAGGTGCTGTCACCCGCTTCGTGTTCGCACTGAACGGTGATCAACATGCAGGATTGCTGATACTGCCAGGCGTGAATGCCAATTCCCGCCGCTTGTCGTACCCAGGAATTCGCGCCATCGGCCCCTACCACCAGTTTTGCGGTTAACGTATCACCATCCGCAAACGTTAATTGCTGATGCGCATCGTGCGCATGCAGCGCGGTTAATTCTTTCGCCGTAAGTAGCGTTACCTGCGGGTGCGCCTGTAACGCCTCCCACAGCGCACGCTGGAGCACCGTGTTTTCCACCATGTAACCGAGCAGCGGCAACTTCAGCTCGCGAGCGTCGAACAGCACATGCGCATTTTCCCACTCCCAGGTTTCCAGTTGCCGATAAGGGTGACAGCGCATGGCCTGAATGTTCTCCCAGACGCCCAGCCCGCGGAGTAACGCCACCGATGCGGCACTGATTGCCGAAATACGTACGTCCGGCGGTAACGTTGCATCAAACGCCGCGGGTTCCTGTTTTTCAATCACGGTCACGGCAAAACCATGTTGCGCCAGCCCCAGCGCCAGCGCTCCGCCGACCATTCCGCCGCCAACGATGGCAACTTCAGTGGATTGATTTGTCATGGCTACTTGTCCTTCAACGAGAATCCGTTAAGTTTACCGGATTTTTTACCCCTTGAGGCTGACAACCGTCATACTGGTCAGCACGCGACCAAAGCATTACAATACGCGGCCTGCAATCCTGGCTGATACCCGTCATACTCAGGGTATACGAACTTAAGCAAGAGCAAGTCGATGACAAAAAAACTCCACATAAAAACCTGGGGCTGTCAGATGAACGAATACGATTCATCGAAGATGGCCGATCTGCTGGATGCCACGCACGGCTATCAACTGACCGAGGTGGCGGAAGAAGCGGATGTGCTGCTGCTTAATACCTGCTCAATCCGTGAAAAGGCTCAGGAAAAAGTCTTCCATCAGTTGGGCCGCTGGAAGCTGCTGAAAGAGAAAAACCCCGATCTGATTATCGGTGTTGGCGGCTGCGTGGCGTCTCAGGAAGGCGATCATATTCGCCAGCGCGCGCACTATGTCGACATTATTTTTGGGCCACAAACCCTGCACCGCTTGCCGGAAATGATTAACTCCGTGCGCGGCACCCGTAGCCCGGTAGTCGATATCAGCTTCCCGGAAATTGAAAAATTCGACCGTTTGCCGGAACCGCGCGCCGAAGGTCCGACCGCGTTTGTATCGATCATGGAAGGCTGTAACAAATACTGTACTTACTGCGTGGTGCCTTATACCCGTGGTGAAGAAGTCAGCCGCCCTGCCGATGACATCCTGTTTGAGATCGCGCAACTGGCGGCGCAGGGCGTGCGTGAAGTGAACCTGCTCGGCCAGAATGTGAACGCCTGGCGCGGTGAGAACTTTGACGGCAGTATCGGCACCTTTGCCGAACTGCTGCGTCTGGTGGCGGCGATTGATGGTATCGATCGCATCCGTTTCACCACCAGCCACCCTATTGAGTTCACCGATGACATCATTGACGTCTATCGCGACACGCCGGAGCTGGTGAGCTTCCTGCATCTGCCGGTGCAAAGTGGTTCTGACCGCATACTGAATCTGATGAGCCGCACGCATACCGCGCTGGAATACAAAGCGATCATCCGTAAGCTACGCGAGGCGCGCCCGGACATTCAGATTAGCTCCGACTTTATCGTCGGCTTCCCGGGTGAGACCACCGAAGATTTCGAAAAAACCATGAAGCTGATTGCCGATGTTAACTTCGACATGAGCTACAGCTTTATCTTCTCCGCACGCCCGGGCACGCCCGCTGCCGATATGGTAGATGATGTGCCGGAAGAGGAGAAAAAACAGCGCCTGTACATTCTGCAAGAGCGTATTAACCAGCAGGCGATGGCCTGGAGCCGCCGTATGCTTGGCACGACGCAGCGCATCCTGGTGGAAGGTACTTCTCGTAAGAACATCATGGAGCTGTCCGGCCGCACCGAAAATAACCGCGTGGTGAACTTCGAAGGCAAGCCAGAGATGATCGGTAAATTTGTCGATGTGGAAATCGTTGATGTCTACCCGAACTCCCTGCGCGGCGTGCTGGTGCGTACCGAAGAAGAAATGGGTCTGCGCGTGGTGGAATCGCCACAATCTGTTATTGCCCGTACGCGTAAAGAGAACGACCTCGGCGTCGGTCTGTACCAACCGTAATACCACCGGCCTGCCATTTCTGGCAGGCCTTGCTTTTCCCCTCGCCGGCCCCAACATCTTGCGCAATGCTTGCGACTTCTTTATATGCCGTGAATAATTCCCTAATGGGCATAGCCCTCGACACATCGAAAAGAGGAACAGTTTGAATATAGATACGCGTGAAATTACCCTTGAGCCAGCGGACAACGCACGTCTGCTAAGTCTGTGCGGCCCGTTTGACGACAACATCAAACAACTGGAGCGGCGACTGGGCATCGAAATCAACCGCCGCGATAATCACTTCAAACTCACCGGACGCGAAATTTGCGTTAATGCCGCCGCCGATATTCTGCGCACCCTGTATGTCGATACCGCGCCGATGCGCGGCCAGATCCAGGATATCGAACCGGAACAGATCCATCTGGCTATCAAAGAAGCGCGCGTGCTGGAGCAGAGCGCCGAGAGCGTGCCGGAGTACGGCAAAGCGATTCATATCAAGACCAAGCGTGGTGTGATTAAACCGCGCACGCCGAACCAGGCGCAGTACGTCGCCAATATGCTCGATCACGACATCACCTTCGGCGTTGGCCCGGCGGGAACCGGTAAAACTTACCTCGCGGTCGCCGCAGCAGTGGATGCACTGGAACGTCAGGAAGTACGCCGCATTCTGCTGACGCGCCCGGCGGTAGAAGCAGGTGAAAAACTCGGCTTCCTGCCCGGCGATCTCAGCCAAAAAGTCGATCCTTATCTGCGCCCGCTGTATGACGCGCTGTTTGAAATGATTGGCTTTGAACGCGTCGAAAAGCTGATAGAGCGCAACGTCATTGAAGTCGCGCCGTTAGCCTATATGCGCGGCCGTACGCTAAACGACGCGTTTATCATTCTTGATGAGAGCCAGAACACCACCATCGAACAGATGAAGATGTTCCTGACGCGTATTGGCTTTAACTCCAAAGCGGTGATTACCGGCGATGTCACGCAGATTGACCTGCCGCGCAATACCAAGTCCGGTCTGCGTCACGCCATTGAAGTGCTGGCGAACGTCGACGAAATCAGCTTTAACTTCTTCCACAGCGAAGATGTGGTGCGCCATCCGGTGGTTGCCCGTATCGTTATCGCCTATGAAGCCTGGGAAGAGGCCGAACAGAAACGTAAAGCAGAACTGGCCGCCGAGCGCAAACGCGAAGCCCAGGAGCAGGAGCAAAAATGAGTCAGGTGATCCTTGATCTACAGCTGGCGTGTGAAGATAACAGCGGCCTGCCGGAAGAAGCGCAGTTCCAGAAGTGGCTTGACGCCGTTATCCCGCAGTTTCAGGAAGAAGCGGAAGTCACCATTCGCGTGATCGACAATGCGGAAAGCCATGAACTGAACCTGACCTACCGCGGGAAAGATAAGCCGACTAACGTGCTCTCTTTCCCGTTTGAAGCGCCGCCGGGTATCGAAATGCCGCTGCTTGGCGATTTGATCATTTGCCGCCAGGTTGTGGAACAGGAAGCCCAGGAGCAAGGCAAACCACTGGACGCACACTGGGCGCACATGGTGGTGCACGGTAGTTTACACCTGCTCGGTTACGATCATATTGAGGATGATGAAGCCGAAGAGATGGAAGGGATCGAGACAGAGATAATGCTTGCTCTGGGCTATGAGGATCCGTACATTTCCGAGAAAGAGTAAGTTGGCGCGCAGATTGCTGCGCGCCACTCGCTAAAAATGCCGTCCGGCGCTGAGTTTACGCGCGACGCGCGACAGATTAACCAACACGAGAACCCACACGACGCCATGAGCGACGATAACTCACACAGTAGCGACAACACCACCAACAAAAAGGGATTTTTCTCCCTTTTGCTCAGCCAGCTCTTTCACGGCGAACCGAAAAACCGTGATGAACTGCTGGAACTGATCCGAGACTCCGGGCAGAACGAGCTTATCGACAACGATACGCGCGACATGCTGGAAGGGGTAATGGATATTGCGGACCAGCGCGTTCGCGACATCATGATCCCCCGCTCCCAAATGATTACCCTGAAACGCAACCAGACGCTGGACGAATGTCTCGATGTCATTATCGAGTCTGCCCACTCGCGTTTCCCGGTGATTAGCGAAGATAAAGATCACATCGAAGGGATCCTGATGGCTAAGGATTTGCTGCCTTTTATGCGCAGCGACGCCGAAGCGTTCAGCATGGAAAAAGTGTTACGCCAGGCGGTAGTGGTGCCGGAAAGCAAGCGTGTTGATCGCATGCTGAAAGAGTTCCGTTCCCAGCGCTACCATATGGCTATCGTTATTGATGAGTTCGGCGGCGTTTCTGGCCTGGTAACGATTGAAGATATTCTCGAGCTTATTGTCGGCGAAATCGAAGACGAATATGACGAAGAAGAAGATATCGATTTCCGCCAGCTTAGCCGCCACACATGGACAGTACGCGCACTGGCGCCGATTGAAGATTTCAATGAAACCTTCGGCACCCACTTCAGTGATGATGAAGTAGACACCATTGGCGGTCTGGTGATGCAGGCGTTTGGTCACTTGCCTGCGCGCGGCGAATCGATTGACATTGATGGTTACCAATTCAAGGTCGCTATGGCTGATAGTCGACGTATTATTCAGGTCCATGTCAGAATGCCGGATGATTCTCCGCAACCGAAACTGGATGAGTAATGTAAATGGTATTTGCCGCATTGTTTGAGCGCCAGCGCATACGTCTGCTGCTGGCGTTGTTATTCGGAGCCAGCGGAACGCTGGCTTTTTCTCCTTATGACTTCTGGCCCGCCGCACTTATCTCTCTGATTGGTCTGCAGGGTTTAACCCTGGATCGCCGCCCGTTGCAAGCTGCCTGGATTGGTTATTTCTGGGGGCTTGGCCTGTTTGGCAGCGGTGTGCACTGGGTGTATGTCAGCATCGCCCAGTTTGGCGGCATGCCTGGCCCGGTTAATATATTCCTCGTGGTGCTGCTGGCGGCCTATCTGTCGCTCTACACCGGGCTGTTCGCCGGTATTTTGTCGCGTCTGTGGCCGCATACTACCTGGTTGCGCCTGGCCGTTGCCGCGCCGGTCGTCTGGCAAATTACCGAGTTCCTGCGCGGCTGGGTGCTGACCGGTTTCCCGTGGCTCCAGTTTGGTTACAGCCAGATAGATGGGCCGCTGAAAGGTCTTGCGCCGGTGCTTGGCGTTGAAGCAATCAATTTCTTACTGATGGTGGTGAGCGGTCTGGTGGTACTGGCGATAGCGCAGCGTCGCTTGCGCCCGCTGGTTGTCGCCGTCGTGTTGTTCGCTCTGCCCTTCCCACTGCGTTATATCCAGTGGTATCAACTGCTGCCGGAGCGCACCACTCAGGTGTCGATGGTGCAGGGGAATATTCCACAATCAATGAAGTGGGACGAAAACCAGCTGCTCAATACGCTGAAAATCTACAGCGAAGCCAGTGAGCAGGTGATGGGTAAATCGCAGCTGATTATCTGGCCGGAGTCTGCCATTCCGGATCTGGAAATTAACCAGCAACGCTTTTTAAGCGCCATGGATAATCTGCTGCGGGCAAACAACAGTACGCTTATCACCGGGATTGTCGATTCACGTCTCAATAAGCAAAACCGTTACGATACCTACAACACCATCATTACGCTGGGCAAAGACAACGCTTATAGCTACAGCTCAAGCGATCGCTATAACAAAAACCATCTGGTACCGTTTGGCGAGTTTGTACCGCTGGAGTCGATTCTGCGTCCGCTGGCACCCTTCTTCGATTTGCCGATGTCCTCATTCAGCCGTGGCGCTTATGTACAGCCTCCGCTGTCGGCGCATGGGCTAACGCTGACGGCGGCAATCTGCTACGAAATCATCCTTGGCGAGCAGGTGCGTGATAATTTCCGTCCGGATACCGATTTCTTGCTGACCATCTCGAACGATGCCTGGTTTGGCAAATCCATCGGCCCGTGGCAGCACTTCCAGATGGCACGGATGCGTGCGCTGGAACTGGCGCGCCCGCTGTTGCGGAGCACCAATAATGGCATCACCGCAGTCATTGGCCCGCAGGGTGAAATCCAGGCGATGATCCCGCAATTTACTCGTGAAGTATTAACCGCGAAGGTGACGCCAACCTCTGGTCTCACGCCGTATGCCCGCACGGGTAACTGGCCGCTGTGGATTATCACCGCCTTGCTGGGCTTTGGCGCCCTGGTGATGGGCTTGCGTCAACGCCGCCGTTAATCACTCTCCTCGTTGTTCTGCCCGGTGGCGATCTGCTTGCCGGGCATCCTCTCTTCGCTACACAAAATTTACGATTAGGCCGTTTTGGCATGCGGTTTGCTTATATCTATCAGGCAGCTATGTAATCCGCTTATGTGCAACTTATGTCGCACCAGCAGGAAACAGTAGCAGCACCAATCTGGTGCAATGGAAGATTTTTGCCTCTAAACGGTGCGGCGCGCCTCGCAAAAATAAACAATACCGCAGCAAAATCTTTACATTAAGCCAGACTGAATGTAACAAACACACACGACACTGCACGATATTGTCGCAGAACAACAAAAACACAATACACACAATGGGTATCAATACGCGTCTCTGGCGCTGACGATAAAGGAGTCTGGATATGCAATTACGTAAACTGGCCGCCGCGATGCTGGTGATGGGACTGTCCGCCGGTCTGGTGCATGCTGAAGATGCAAAACCTGCCGACGCAGCGCCGGCTGATCAACAAGCTACACTGGCTAAAATTGCTAAAAACGGCGTTATCGTCGTCGGTCACCGCGAATCTTCCGTACCGTTCTCCTACTACGACAATGAACAAAAAGTCGTGGGGTACTCCCAGGACTACTCCAACGCTATCGTTGAAGCGGTGAAGAAAAAACTGAATAAGCCGGATCTGGCGGTAAAACTGATTCCAATCACGTCACAAAACCGTATCCCGCTGCTGCAAAACGGCACCTTCGATTTTGAGTGTGGTTCCACCACCAATAACGTTGAACGTCAGAAGCAAGCGGCGTTCTCTGACACCATTTTCGTGGTTGGCACACGTCTGCTGACCAAAAAAGGCGGCCCGATTAAAGACTTCGCCGACCTGAAAGGCAAAGCGGTTGTTGTGACTTCCGGCACTACCTCAGAAATCCTGCTGAACAAGCTGAACGATGAGAAGAAAATGGATATGCGCATTATTAGCGCGAAAGACCATGGCGACTCGTTCCGTACGCTGGAAAGCGGTCGTGCGGTAGCCTTTATGATGGATGACGCGCTGCTGGCGGGTGAACGTGCGAAAGCGAAAAAACCGGACAACTGGGACATCGTTGGCACGCCGCAATCAAAAGAAGCCTATGGCTGTATGCTGCGTAAAAACGATCCTGAGTTCAAAAAGCTGATGGATGACACCATCGCTCAGTTGCAGACATCCGGTGCGGCGGAAAAATCCTTCGATAAATGGTTTAAAAACCCAATTCCGCCAAAAAACATGAACCTCAATTTCGATCTCTCTGACGATATGAAAGCGCTGTTCAAAGAACCGAATGACAAAGCTCTGAACTAATTAAAACCATTAGGGGCGGGTTTACCTGCCCTCTCGATTGTCGAAGTAGCACGGACAGACTATATGCTGAGTGGTCGTTCCCCACTCAACACGAAAACTCGCTCTTCACACAATCTTCGAGGGTAGCGCTGCTACCCTTTTTTTTCCGGAGTAGATTTATGTCCATAGACTGGAACTGGGGAATATTCTTTGAACAGGCCCCGTTCGGCAACACCACCTATCTTGGCTGGCTATGGAGTGGTTTTCAGGTCACCATCGCGCTTTCCGTGACGGCCTGGATTATCGCTTTCCTGGTCGGTTCCCTGTTTGGCATCCTGCGCACCGTCCCTAACCGTTTCTTGTCCGGCATTGGCACCCTTTATGTCGAACTGTTCCGCAACGTGCCGCTGATCGTGCAGTTCTTTACCTGGTATGAAGTGGTACCTGAATTGCTGCCGGAAGATATTGGCATGTGGTACAAGTCGGAACTGGATCCGAATATTCAGTTCTTCGTCTCCTCAATGGTCTGCCTGGGGCTGTTTACCGCAGCGCGTGTTTGCGAGCAGGTACGCGCCGCGATTCAGTCGCTACCGCGCGGGCAGAAAAACGCCGGTCTGGCGATGGGGCTGACTCTGCCGCAAACCTACCGTTATGTATTGCTGCCAAATGCCTATCGCGTGATTGTGCCGCCGATGACCTCGGAAATGATGAACCTGGTGAAAAACTCGGCCATCGCGTCCACCATCGGGCTGGTCGATATGGCGGCACAAGCGAGCAAATTACTGGATTACTCGGCGCATGCGTGGGAAACCTTCACTGCCATTACCATCGCCTATGTATTGATTAACGGCGTCATTATGCTAATGATGAGCCTGGTTGAACGCAAAATTCGCCTGCCGGGCAATATGGGAGGCAAATAATCATGTACGAGTTTAACTGGGACTCAATTCTCCCTTCCCTGCCCTATCTAGTGGCAGGCTTGATGATGACGCTAAAGATCACGGCGATTGCGATTATTGTCGGTATCATCTGGGGAACACTGCTGGCGGTATTGCGCCTGTCGACTTTCGCCCCGCTGCGCTGGTTCGCCAAGAGCTACGTTAACGTGTTCCGCTCCATTCCGCTGGTGATGGTGCTGCTGTGGTTCTATCTGATCGTGCCGGGCTTTCTGCAAAACGTGCTCGGCCTGTCCCCCAAAACCGATATCCGCCTGATTTCAGCGATGGTGGCCTTTTCAATGTTTGAAGCGGCCTACTATTCAGAAATCATTCGCGCAGGCATCCAGAGTATCTCCCGCGGGCAATCCAGCGCCGCACTGGCGCTGGGGATGACGCACTGGCAGTCGATGAAACTAATCATTTTACCGCAGGCATTCCGCGCCATGGTGCCGCTGCTGCTTACGCAGGGCATTGTGCTATTCCAGGACACCTCACTGGTGTATGTCCTGAGTCTGGCGGATTTCTTCCGCACGGCGACGAATATTGGCGATCGCGACGGGACTCGAGTTGAAATGATCCTGTTTGCCGGTGCAGTTTATTTTGTTATCAGTTTGAGTGCTTCGCTGTTGGTCAGCTGGCTGAAGAAAAGGACCGTCTAATGATTTCCCTGAAAAATGTTTCTAAATGGTATGGTCACTTTCAGGTGTTGACCGATTGCTCCACCGAAGTGAAAAAAGGCGAAGTGGTGGTGGTTTGTGGGCCGTCCGGCTCCGGTAAATCCACGCTGATTAAAACCGTCAATGGTCTGGAACCGGTGCAAAAAGGCGAGATTCTCGTCAACGGCACCAAAGTGAATGACAAGAAAACCGATCTGGCAAAGCTGCGTTCTCACGTCGGGATGGTGTTTCAGCACTTTGAACTGTTCCCGCACCTGTCGATTATCGAAAACCTGACGCTGGCGCAGGTAAAAGTGCTGAAGCGTGATAAAGCCGCCGCACGGGAAAAAGGGCTCAAGCTGCTGGAGCGCGTTGGTTTGTCAGCGCATGCGAATAAGTTTCCGGCGCAGCTCTCCGGCGGCCAGCAGCAACGTGTGGCGATTGCCCGCGCGCTCTGTATGGATCCGGTGGCGATGCTGTTTGATGAGCCGACTTCCGCACTCGATCCAGAGATGATCAACGAAGTGCTGGATGTCATGGTTGAACTGGCAAACGAAGGCATGACGATGATGGTGGTGACCCACGAAATGGGCTTTGCCCGCAAAGTAGCGAACCGGGTGATCTTTATGGATGAAGGGAAAATTGTCGAGGATTCAGAGAAAGACGCCTTCTTCGATAATCCGAAATCCGAACGTGCAAAAGACTTCCTCGCAAAAATCCTGCATTAATAATCTGCGCCTGCCCGCTCCGGGCAGGCGCTTTCTGGATTATGGTTCGAACGGGCGGCGCTGGAATTGGTCATGTCCGCATTTCGGGCATAACGGCAACACATCCGGTGTATAGACCGCCAGATGAAAGTGGCACTTCTCGCAGACCAGATTCCCGAGTCCTACCACTTCGCCGCTGTGATAGACACCGTGGTGATTGAGATCCTGGAACACTTCACGCCACTCAAGCTGCGTTTTATCGGTGATATCCGCCAGTTCCTGCCAGATACTCTCTTTAATCACCCGCATAAATACGCTGTCGGTGACTTCTTCCTGGCTTTCGCTGTAACTGAGGGCGAACTCCTCCAGATCGCGGCGAATGGCGCGCATCAGCTCGTCAACCTCGGTGCGCGTTAACTCACCGGTCTTCGCCACGCGCAGGCGCGCTTGTTCAACCAGGGCGTCAATATCACGCTCTCCATTGCGTAGACGCTCGGTCAACGCCGCCACCAGTTCACGGTAAAAATGAGCAACCTTGTTCATCGTTTCGCCTCCCGGTTCAGTAACTCTCTCTAATGGTAGACGTTATTTCTTACTCGCTGTGCCGACTCGCCCGCACTGTCGACAAAAAATTCGCCGCCAACGGCTGCGGCAATTTCATTCCCGCCTCGCGGAAAGGCTGTTTTGAGAGTGGCGTTTGGGCTATGCTATGCCTTTCGAAAAATCACGTAACAACGCTACATTTGTAGCTGTAGCAAAAACAGGACTACTGGCTGCCATGCAAGAGCAATACCGCCCGGAAGAGATAGAATCCAAAGTACAGCGCCACTGGGAAGAGAAGCGCACATTTGAAGTCACTGAAGACGAGAGCAAAGAGAAATACTATTGCTTGTCGATGCTCCCCTATCCTTCTGGCCGACTACACATGGGCCACGTCCGTAACTACACCATCGGCGATGTGATCTCCCGTTATCAGCGCATGTTGGGTAAAAACGTGCTGCAGCCGATTGGCTGGGATGCGTTTGGTCTGCCGGCTGAAGGCGCGGCGGTAAAAAATAACACCGCACCGGCACCGTGGACTTACGACAACATCGCGTACATGAAAAACCAGCTCAAAATGCTGGGTTTCGGCTATGACTGGAGCCGCGAGCTGGCGACCTGCACCCCGGAATATTACCGTTGGGAACAGAAGTTCTTCACCGAGCTGTACAAAAAAGGTCTCGTCTATAAGAAAACCTCCGCGGTGAACTGGTGCCCGAACGATCAGACCGTGCTGGCGAACGAACAAGTTATCGACGGCTGCTGCTGGCGCTGCGATACCAAAGTTGAGCGTAAAGAGATCCCGCAGTGGTTTATTAAAATCACCGCTTACGCTGACGAGCTGCTGAATGACCTGGATAATCTGGATCACTGGCCGGATACGGTGAAAACCATGCAGCGCAACTGGATTGGCCGTTCTGAAGGCGTGGAGATCACGTTCGACGTGCAGAACAGCGACCAGAAACTGACGGTCTACACCACCCGCCCGGACACATTTATCGGCGCAACCTATCTGGCCGTTGCGGCAGGCCATCCGCTGGCGCAGCAAGCTGCCGCGAGCAAACCGGAGCTGGCGTCCTTTATCGACGAATGCCGTAACACCAAAGTTGCGGAAGCCGATATGGCGACGATGGAGAAAAAAGGCGTTGATACCGGCCTGAAAGCCATTCACCCGCTGACCGGGGAAGCGATTCCGGTATGGGCGGCAAACTTTGTGCTGATGGAGTACGGCACCGGTGCGGTGATGGCCGTTCCGGGTCACGATCAGCGCGACTACGAATTTGCCACGAAATACAATCTGCCGATCAAGGCGGTCATTCTCAACGCTGACGGCAGCGCGCCGGATCTGAGCGAACAAGCGATGACCGAAAAAGGCGTGCTGTTTAACTCCGGCGAATTCGACGGTCTCGACTTTAACGCTGCTTTTAACGCCATTGCCGACAAACTGGCGGCCAAAGGCGTGGGCGAGCGCAAAGTGAATTTCCGTCTGCGCGACTGGGGCGTTTCCCGTCAGCGTTACTGGGGCGCGCCCATCCCGATGGTGACGCTGGAAGATGGCACCGTTATTCCAACGCCGGAAGATCAACTGCCGGTTATCCTGCCGGAAGATGTTGTCATGGACGGTATCACCAGCCCGATTAAAGCCGATCCTGAGTGGGCGAAAACCACCGTCAACGGCCAGCCGGCGCTACGCGAAACCGATACCTTCGACACCTTTATGGAGTCTTCCTGGTACTATGCGCGTTATACCTGCCCGCAGCACAACGAAGGTATGCTGGACCCGAAAGCGGCAAATTACTGGTTGCCGGTAGATATTTATATTGGCGGTATCGAACACGCCATCATGCACCTGCTCTACTTCCGCTTCTTCCACAAACTGATGCGCGACGCGGGCATGGTGAACTCCGATGAGCCTGCGAAACAGCTGTTGTGCCAGGGCATGGTACTGGCCGATGCGTTCTATTACGTGGGTGAAAACGGCGAGCGTAACTGGGTTTCGCCGAAAGATGCCATTGTTGAACGTGACGAGAAAGGGCGCATTGTCAAAGCGACCGATCCGGCGGGCCACGAGCTGGTTTATACCGGCATGAGCAAAATGTCCAAGTCGAAAAACAACGGTATCGACCCGCAGGAAATGGTTGAACGTTACGGCGCGGACACCGTGCGTCTGTTCATGATGTTTGCATCGCCAGCCGATATGACACTGGAGTGGCAGGAATCCGGCGTAGAAGGCGCGAACCGCTTCCTGAAACGCGTCTGGAAACTGGTTTATGAACACACCGCTCGGGGTGCTGTTGCCGCACTGGATCTGGCTGCGCTGAGTGAAGACCAGCAAGCCCTGCGCCGCGACGTGCATAAAACTATCGCTAAAGTTTCCGATGATATTGGTCGTCGTCAGACTTTCAACACCGCTATCGCGGCGATTATGGAGCTGATGAACAAGCTGGCGAAAGCGCCGCAGGAGAGCGAGCAGGATCGCGCCTTAATGCAGGAAGCCCTGCTGGCGGTGGTACGTATGCTTAACCCGTTCACCCCACACGCCAGCTTCACGCTGTGGCAGGAACTGGGCGGCGAAGGCGACATCGACAACGCACCGTGGCCGGTAGCTGATGAGAAAGCGATGGTTGAAAACACCACGCTGGTTGTCGTCCAGGTCAATGGTAAAGTGCGTGGTAAAATTACTGTTGCCGTTGACGCGACGGAAGAACAGGTGCGTGAACGCGCAGGCCAGGAACATCTGGTAGCAAAATATCTTGATGGCGTGACCGTGCGTAAAGTGATTTACGTACCGGGTAAACTGCTTAATCTGGTCGTTGGCTAAGCGCGGGAGGAAGCGTGCGATATCTGGCTACATTGTTCGTATCACTGGCGGTGCTAATCACCGCCGGATGTGGCTGGCATCTGCGTAATACCACGCAGGTGCCGAGCGAAATGAAAACGATGTTCTTTGATTCCGGGGATCCGAATGGCCCACTGAGCCGCGCGATCCGCAGCCAGTTGCGCCTGAATGGCGTCGAACTGTTGGAGAAAACGTCCACACGTCAGGATGTGCCTTCTTTGCGTCTTGGTGCCGTAACGTTCTCCCGTGACACGGCTTCTGTTTTCCAGGATGGCCGAACAGCGGAATATCAAATGGTGCTGACCGTAAACGCCAGCGTACTGATCCCGGGTCATGATATTTACCCGATCAATACCAAAGTTTATCGTTCCTTCTTTGATAACCCGCAAACGGCACTGGCGAAAGCCGCAGAGCAGGAGATGATCGTTCAGGAGATGTACGACAAAGCAGCCGAACAACTGATTCGTAAGCTGCCTAGCGTACATACGGCAGATGCGAAAAGCACGCAGCACGCCGCCACCTCGACGACTGGCTCCTCCTCCACGCAACCGGGTAGCTAATGCTCAGGTTGTATCCGGAACAACTCCGCGCGCAGCTTAATGAAGGGCTGCGCGCGGCGTATTTACTCCTCGGTAATGATCCGCTGCTGTTGCAAGAGAGCCAGGACGCCGTGCGTCAGGTCGCCGCTGAACAGGGCTTCATCGAACACCATACCTTTACACTGGATGCCAGCACGGATTGGGATGCGATTTTCTCCATCTGCCAGGCATTGAGTCTGTTCGCCAGCCGCCAGACGTTACTGTTACAGCTGCCCGAAAATGGCCCAAACGCGGCTATCAATGAACAGCTGGCAAAGCTGGTTAGCCTGCTGCATGACGACCTCATTTTGACAGTGCGCGGGAACAAGCTGACCAAAGCGCAGGAAAACGCGGCATGGATAACGCAGTTAAATAATCGTGCCGTGCAGGTAAGCTGCCAGACGCCGGAGCAGGCGAATCTGCCGCGCTGGGTTGCCGCCAGAGCAAAGCAAAACAAACTGGAACTGGACGACGCCGCCAATCAGTTACTTTGTTATTGCTACGAAGGAAACTTACTGGCACTGGCACAAGCGCTGGAACGCCTGGCGCTACTGTGGCCGGATGGCAAACTCACCCTGCCCCGTGTGGAACATGCGGTAAACGACGCGGCGCACTTCACACCCTTCCACTGGGTTGATGCGCTACTTGCCGGGAAAAGCAAACGCGCGTTGCACATTCTCACCCAGTTGCGACTGGAAGCGTGTGAGCCGGTGATCCTGCTGCGTACCGTGCAACGGGAATTGCTGTTGCTGGTGACATTGAAACGCCAGTCAGCACACACGCCATTGCGTGCGCTGTTTGACAAGCATCGGGTGTGGCAAAACCGCCGGGGTGTCACGGGCGATGCGCTTAATCGCCTGAGCCTCGATCAGTTACGCCAGGCAGTCCATTTGCTGAGCCGCATTGAGTTGATTGTGAAGCAGGATTTTGGGCAGTCGGTCTGGGCCGAGCTTGAAGGGCTTTCTCTGCTACTCTGTCATAAGGCACTGGCAGACGTTTTTATTGATGGTTGATATGAATCAGTTGCAGGCACTGTTTGGCGGTACATTCGATCCGGTCCATTATGGACACCTGAAACCTGTGGAAGCGCTGGCGAACCAGATTGGCCTTTCCAGGGTGATCATCATGCCCAATAACGTGCCGCCACACCGCGCACAACCGGAGGCCAGCAGCCAGCAACGCAAAAAAATGGTCGAGCTGGCCATTGCCGACAAGCCCTTATTCACCCTTGATGAACGCGAACTTCGCCGCGACACCCCATCATACACGGCGCAAACCTTACAGGAGTGGCGGGAAGAGCAAGGTACGCAACACCCACTGGCGTTTATCATTGGCCAGGATTCACTGCTCACCTTCCCCACCTGGCATCACTACGAGACCATTCTGGATAACTGCCATCTGATTGTCTGCCGCCGCCCGGGTTACCCGCTGACGATGGAGCAGGACGCGCACCAGCAGTGGCTGGAAGCCCATCTCACCACCAATCCTGAAGAGCTGCATGTTTTACCCGCCGGACGGATTTACCTTGCCGAAACGCCGTGGTTCAACATTTCGGCAACGCTTATCCGTGAACGGCTGGAGCACGGTGAAAAGTGTGATGATCTGCTCCCTGAGTCCGTCATGGCATATATCAACGAGCAGGGTTTGTACCGCTTATCACCGCCGTCATGGCAGCGATGAGCCGATCATTCTCCCTTTCGCTTCGCACCGCCACACGATAATAGCGCGCATCGAGCCCTGGATAATTGGCGCAGCTACGAATCAAAATGTGGCGGGAAAGCAAGGCCTGTTGTAACTCCAGACCCGGCACGTCACAGCGCAAAAAAAGATAGTTTGCACGGCCAGGCCAGACCGTTAACCCCGGCAGCACACTAAGCGCGGCGAACAGACGCGGACGTTCGTTATTGAGCCAGTTCCAGCTTGCCTGCTGATAGTCACTGTCCTGCAAAATCACCTCACCGGCGAGCGCGGCAAAGGCATTGATGGACCACGGCATCTGCGCATCGCGCATAGACCGGACCTGCTGTTCGTTGCTGCCCAGCACATACCCCAGTCGCAGGCCAGGAATGGCGTAAAACTTGGTGAGTGAACGCAGCACCCAAACGTGCGGATTGTTTGCCAGATAAGGAATAAAACCTTCGCGTTCGGCAATAAAATCCATAAAGGCTTCGTCGAGGACAAGCGTAATTCCCAGCGATTTACAACGGGCGGCAATCGCGTGCAGCAGAGCGTCGTCCGGCAACAAACCGGTGGGGTTATTGGGTGTACAGAGAAATAAACAGTCGAGATCGGCGGTTAGCGCGCCCAGCAACGCATCAGTAAGCTGCCAGCCATCAGTCTCACGCAATTGATAGTCGCGAATCCCGCACGCCACCAACGCCAGCGCCCGGCGATACTCGGCAAACCCAGGCGTTATCAGCATCGCTTGACGTGGCTTAAGCATGTTGACCAGCGAAAAGATCGCTTCCGTTTCACCATTTCCGGCAAGTATCCATGAAGCAGGCACCTGGTGATGAGCCGCCAGCACCTGATGCAGACGCTGATACTCAACATCCGGGTAGCGCTCGGCGAGCGACAGATTATTTTGCAACGCGTGTTTAAGCGATGCCGGCATGCCAGCCGGATTAATGTTGGCACTGAAATCAAGCAACTGCTCCGCTGATATCCCCAACAGTTCTGCCGCCTCACGCGTGTTGCCACCGTGCGCACTGTGAAACAAAGCCATCTTCCGCTCCGGTTAAAAGCCGTTATCTTAAACGAAAAAGAGGCCGTGATTGAGGGCGCGATGGTAAACTTTGCGCACAAATCCAGACGGGAGACCATCATGCGACTCTGGCTGATACGCCACGGAGAAACCGAAGCGAATGTCGCCGGGCTTTATAGCGGCCATTCACCGACTCCGCTGACGCCCAAGGGGCTGGCGCAGGCGAAAACTCTGCGCGATCTACTCGCTCATGTACCCTTCGATTATGTGCTGTGTAGCGAACTGGAGCGCGCGCAGCAGACGGCCGCACGCGTGCTGGAATCGCGCACGCTGACCGTTCATACCACACCATTACTCAATGAGATGTTTTTTGGCGACTGGGAAATGCGCCATCATCGCGATTTAACGCGAGAAGATCCGCAAAGCTATGCCGCCTGGTGTACCGACTGGCAGCACGCCGTTCCAACCAATGGTGAAGGATTTCAGGCATTTTCTGCACGAATTGAGCAAGTTATTGCGCTCGTTGCCGATATAAAAAGTCAGCACAAGAATGTGTTGATCGCCAGCCATCAGGGAGTGTTGAGTTTGTTGATCGCCCGTTTGCTCAACATGCCTGCTGCGTCACTGTGGCATTTTCGTGTTGATCAAGGGTGCTGGAGCGCTATTGATATCCATGATGATTTCGCCACGCTGCGGGTATTAAATAGCCGGGCAGCATGGCACGCGGACGATGCATAGCCTGTTTTTCATGCATCCTATTCACACCGCTGATTCGGTCATTGACACGCCCTCACAGGCTGTTATCCTCCGCGCGCAGAAATTGTTTTACAAAAATGGCAATGCAATCACGCGCCCGTGATGGGATGATAGCCAACTTTTAAACTTGCCGGGTCTCTCAGACCCCGACAATCGATGCAGTTCAGGTATAATGTCAGGCCGTTCATTAACAGTACATTTTTTACTCACCCCAGGGGGAACACTTGCAGGGTAAAGCACTCCAGGATTTTGTTATCGACAAAATTGATGACCTGAAAGGTCAGGATATCGTCGCCATTGACGTTCAGGGTAAATCCAGTATCACCGACTGCATGATTATCTGCACCGGTACATCTACGCGTCACGTTATCTCTATTGCGGATCATGTGGTGCAGGAATCGCGCGCCGCCGGCATGATGCCGCTGGGTGTCGAAGGTGAAAGCGCCGCGGACTGGGTCGTTGTCGATTTAGGCGATGTAATTGTCCACGTCATGCAGGAAGAGAGCCGTCGCCTGTATGAGCTGGAAAAACTCTGGGGTTAATGCGTGAAACTGCAACTGGTCGCCGTCGGCACGAAAATGCCGGACTGGGTACAGACAGGTTTTAGTGAATACCTGCGCCGCTTTCCAAAAGATATGCCGTTCGAGTTAATCGAAATTCCGGCGGGAAAGCGCGGCAAGAACGCAGATATCAAACGCATTCTCGATAAAGAGGGTGAACTGATGCTGGCCGCGGCTGGCAAAAATCGTATCGTTACCCTCGATATTCCGGGCAAACCCTGGGATACGCCGCAGTTGGCAAACGAACTGGAACGCTGGAAGCAAGACGGGCGCGATGTCAGCTTGCTTATTGGCGGGCCGGAAGGGTTATCCCCGGCCTGCAAAGCGGCGGCAGAACAAAGTTGGTCACTCTCTGCGCTAACGTTACCTCACCCGCTGGTGCGCGTGCTGGTTGCCGAAAGCCTGTATCGCGCATGGAGTATTACTACCAACCATCCTTATCACCGTGAGTAACGACGAGTCTTGGGTAGATTAAGCAGCGGATGAAATTACAGAATTCTTTTCGCGACTATACGGCTGAGTCCGCGCTGTTTGTGCGCCGGGCGCTGGTCGCTTTTACGGGGATTTTGCTGCTTACCGGCGTGCTGGTAGCCAATCTTTATAACCTGCAAATCGTCCGTTTTGCGGACTACCAGACCCGCTCCAACGAAAACCGCATCAAGCTGGTGCCTATCGCGCCCAGCCGCGGCATTATCTACGATCGCAACGGCACGCCGCTGGCGCTGAACCGCACCATCTATCAGGTCGAGATGATGCCGGAGAAAGTTGATGATGTGCAGCAAACGCTGGATGCCCTGCGCGATGTGGTGGATCTGAATGACGACGATATCGCCAACTTCAAAAAAGAGCGCTCACGCTCGCACCGCTTCACCTCAATCCCGGTAAAAACTAACCTGACGGAAGTCCAGGTGGCGCGCTTTGCGGTGAACCAGTACCGTTTTCCCGGCGTTGAGGTCAAGGGCTATAAGCGCCGCTTTTATCCGTATGGTTCCGCGCTGACGCACGTTATTGGCTACGTGTCGAAAATTAACGATAAAGATGTCGAACGGCTGGATAAAGAGGGCAAGCTGGCAAACTACGCCGCCACCCACGATATCGGTAAACTGGGTATCGAGCGCTATTACGAAGATGTGCTGCATGGTCAGACCGGTTATGAAGAGGTGGAAGTCAACAACCGCGGCCGCGTGATCCGTCAGCTCAAAGAGGTGCCGCCGCAGGCCGGTCACGATATCTACCTGACGCTGGATTTAAAACTCCAGCAATATATTGAAACGCTGCTCGCCGGTAGCCGTGCCGCCGTGGTCGTGACCGATCCACGCAATGGCAGCATTCTCGCGCTGGTGTCGATGCCAAGCTACGACCCGAACCTGTTTGTCGATGGCATTTCCAGCAAAGATTACTCTTCACTGTTAAACGACCCAAATACGCCGCTGATCAACCGCGCCACACAAGGGGTTTACCCGCCTGCGTCGACGGTGAAACCGTATGTGGCCGTTTCCGCACTCAGCGCCGGGGTGATCACGCGCAATACCAGCTTGTTCGATCCCGGCTGGTGGCAATTACCCGGCTCGGAAAAACGTTACCGCGACTGGAAAAAATGGGGTCACGGCCACCTGAATGTTACCAAATCGCTTGAAGAGTCCGCCGATACCTTCTTCTATCAGGTCGCCTATGATATGGGCATTGACCGCCTGGCAGAATGGATGGGCAAATTTGGCTACGGTCACTATACCGGCGTTGACCTCTCGGAAGAGCGCGCCGGGAACATGCCAACCCGCGAATGGAAACTGAAGCGCTTTAAAAAGCCGTGGTATCAGGGCGATACCATTCCAGTAGGGATCGGCCAGGGTTACTGGACAGCAACGCCATTGCAGATGAACAAAGCGATGATGACGCTGATTAATGACGGCGTTGTTAAAGTGCCGCATCTGCTGATGAGCACGGTAGAAGATGGCAAACAAGTGCCGTGGCAACAGCCGGCACAGCCGCCGGTGGGTGATATTCACTCTGGCTACTGGGAGATTGCCAAAGACGGGATGTATGGAGTAGCCAACCGTCCGAACGGTACGGGTCATAAGTATTTCGCCAACGCGCCGTACAAAGTCGCGGCGAAATCCGGTACCGCCCAGGTCTTTGGCTTGAAAGCCAACGAAACCTATAACGCCCACCGTATTGCCGAACGTCTGCGCGACCATAAACTAATGACGGCATTCGCCCCTTACGACAACCCGCAGGTCGCCGTCGCCGTCATTCTGGAAAACGGTGGCGCTGGTCCGGCGGTGGGTACGATTATGCGCCAGATCCTCGATCACATTATGCTTGGCGATAACAACACCGAGCTGCCAACGGAAAACCCGTCCACGGCAGCAGTGGAGGACCAATAACATGACGGATAATCCGAACAAGAAATCGTTCTGGGATAAAATCCACATCGATCCGGTGCTGCTGCTGATTATCCTTGCGCTGCTGTTTTACAGCGCGATCGTTATCTGGAGCGCCAGCGGCCAGGATATCGGTATGACCGAGCGCAAAATCGGCCAAATCGCCATGGGGCTGATTATCATGGTTATCCTGGCGCAGGTGCCGCCACGCGTCTATGAAGGTTGGGCGCCCTATCTCTACATTTTCTGCGTCGTGTTGCTTGTCGCGGTGGATGCTTTCGGCGCTATCTCAAAAGGCGCGCAGCGCTGGCTCGATTTGGGCGTGGTGCGTTTCCAGCCTTCAGAAATAGCCAAAATAGCCGTACCGTTGATGGTGGCGCGCTTTATTAACCGCGATGTCTGCCCGCCTTCGCTGAAAAATACCGCAATCGCGCTGGCGCTGATTTTCGTGCCGACGCTGCTGGTGGCGGCGCAACCGGATTTGGGAACCTCGATCCTCGTGGTGCTCTCCGGGCTGTTTGTGCTGTTTCTTTCCGGGTTAAGCTGGCGATTGATTGGCATTGCCGCAGTGCTGGTAGCGGCATTTATCCCGGTGTTGTGGTTCTTCCTGATGCATGATTATCAGCGCCAGCGCGTGATGATGCTGCTCGATCCGGAAACCGATCCGCTCGGCGCGGGCTATCATATTATTCAGTCAAAAATCGCCATCGGCTCCGGCGGTCTGAGCGGTAAAGGCTGGCTGCATGGAACCCAGTCGCAACTGGAGTTTCTGCCCGAACGCCATACCGACTTTATCTTTGCCGTGCTGGCAGAAGAGCTGGGCCTCATCGGTATCCTGATTTTGCTGGCGCTATATGTATTGCTGATTATGCGTGGGCTGTGGATTGCCGCCCGGGCGCAAACCACGTTCGGACGCGTTATGGCCGGTGGTTTAATGTTGATTTTGTTCGTTTATGTGTTCGTAAATATTGGTATGGTGAGTGGTATCCTGCCAGTGGTGGGCGTTCCGCTGCCACTGATCAGTTACGGGGGTTCTGCCCTGATCGTACTCATGGCCGGGTTTGGTATCGTTATGTCGATCCATACCCACAGGAAAATGTTGTCAAAGAGTGTATAAGAGGTGGGCAATGCGTAAGCAATGGCTTGGGATCTGCATAGCAGCAGGATTACTGGCGGCATGTTCGAACGATGATGGTCAGCAGCAGACGACCGTAGCGCCGCAACCTGCGGTGTGTAACGGCCCTGTCGTTGAAATTAGCGGTGCGGAGCCTCATTACGAAGCGCCTGTCGCCACGGCGAATCAGGATTATGAACGCGACGGTAAGCGCTACAAAATCGTGCAGAATCCGGCGAACTTTAGCCAGGCGGGTTTTGCGGCGATTTACGATGCCGAACCCGGCAGTAATTTGACCGCCTCCGGCGAAGCGTTCGATCCGATGCAGCTTACCGCAGCACATCCGACGCTGCCCATTCCGAGCTATGCGCGTATCACCAACCTGGCCAATGGTCGCATGATAGTGGTGCGTATTAACGATCGCGGGCCCTACGGTAACGATCGCGTAATTTCCCTGTCGCGCGCGGCAGCGGATCGACTGAATACCTCCAATAACACCAAAGTGCGTATTGATCCGATTATCGTTGCGCAGGATGGTTCCCTTTCCGGCCCGGGTATGGCATGTACGAAAGTTGCACAGCAAACCTACGCCTTGCCAGCGCGTCCCGATCTTGGCGGCGGTCTCGGCAGTGTCTCTTCGGCTCCGCAGCCTGAAGAACCGCAGGGCAACGTACACGCGATCAGCAATGATACGCTGAAAAGCGACGACACCACTGCTGCGCCGGTACGTAGCGGTGGCTTCCTGGGCGCGCCGACCCCACTCGCCTCTGGCGTACTGGAAGGAAGCGCTAATACTTCCACCGCGACAGCAGCGCAACCTGCAACAACATCTGTGACGCCAACCGTTACACCGACCGCGCAGACTGCTCCGGCTGCGCAAACGTACACACCGACGCGCACTTCGCCCGTTACAGCACCGGGTTCGGTACAGGGCAACGTACATACGGCCGCGCCTGCCAGCAGCGCTGCGGCGGCAAGCAGTGGCGGTTATATGGTGCAGGTGGGAGCCGTCAGCGATCAGACCCGTGCTCAGCAATATCAGCAGCGCCTGGCGCAGCAGTTTGCGGTTCCTGGCCGCGTCACGCAAAACGGTGCTGTCTGGCGCGTACAGTTAGGGCCGTTCAGCAACAAAGCGGACGCCAGCGCATTGCAGCAACGTCTGCAAAACGAGGCGCAATTGCAGTCATTTGTCACGAATGCCCAGTAAACATGCGAAGGTGTCTGACTTTGTCAACTTATGTCAGCAACATTAACAAAGTCATGCTGAAAGTCAGATGCCTGCATGTATAGCTTTTGCTATAGTAAGGCACTTTTTTTAACTCCATCACGGATGTCGTTGTTCGACCATGAAGACCACTTTTTCCGTTCGTTTTATGCAGCGCCTGGCGCTCACCACGGCGCTGACTGCAGCCTCTCTTTCCGCTGCGCATGCCGATGACCTGAATATTAAGACCATGATCCCGGGCGTTCCGCAGATTGACGCGGAATCCTATATCCTGATCGACTATAACTCCGGCAAAGTGCTGGCTGAGCAAAACGCCGATGCGCGCCGCGATCCGGCAAGTCTGACCAAAATGATGACCAGCTATGTCATTGGCCAGGCCATGAAAGCGGGCAAATTTAAAGACAGCGATCTGGTCACGATTGGTAACGACGCCTGGGCGACCGGCAACCCGGTGTTCCGTGGCTCTTCCCTGATGTTCCTGAAACCTGGTATGCAAGTGCCAGTTTCCCAGTTGATCCGTGGTATCAACCTGCAATCCGGTAACGATGCCTGCGTGGCGATGGCCGATTATGTGGCGGGCAGCCAGGACGCGTTTGTCGGCCTGATGAATAACTATGTGAAAGCACTGGGCCTGCAAAACAGTCACTTCCAGACCGTACATGGCCTGGATGCTGATGGTCAGTACAGCTCCGCGCGTGACATGGCGCTGATTGGTCAGGCGCTGATCCGCGATGTGCCGAACGAATACTCCATTTATAAAGAGAAAGAGTTCACCTTTAACGGCATTCGTCAGACCAACCGTAATGGCCTGCTGTGGGATAACAGCTTGAATGTTGACGGGATTAAAACCGGTCACACCGATAAAGCGGGTTATAACCTGGTGGCGTCAGCGACCGAAGGCCAGATGCGCCTGATATCTGCTGTAATGGGTGGTCGCACGTTTAAAGGCCGTGAAACCGAAAGCAAGAAACTGCTGACCTGGGGCTTCCGTTTCTTTGAAACTGTAAGCCCAATTAAAGCCGGTAAAGAGTTTGCTTCAGAGCCAGCATGGTTTGGCGACAGCGATCGTGCTTCGCTGGGTGTTGATAAAGACGTGTACCTGACCATTCCGCGCGGCCGTATGAAAGATCTGAAAGCCAGCTATGTGCTGAACACCAGCGAGCTGCACGCACCGCTGCAGAAAAATCAGGTGGTTGGCTCTATTAACTTCCAGCTGGATGGCAAAACCATCGAACAGCGCCCGCTGGTGGTGCTGCAGGAGATCCCGGAAGGTAATTTCTTCGGCAAAATCATTGATTACATTAAATTGATGTTCCATCACTGGTTTGGCTAAAAATTGAACACTTGAAAGTGTGATTTCCGTCCCCATATACTTAGCATCTCAGAAAAACTCCTGCCCTTGCGGCAGGAGTTCTTATTTTTTACGCCGGAGCTGACATGAAAACCAATCTTAAAGAACTGCTTGAATTCCCGACTCCTTTTACTTACAAAGTGATGGGTCTGGCGAAACCAGAGCTGGTTGATCTGGTGGTTGAAGTGGTACAGCGCCATGCGCCAGGTGATTACTCTCCGCAGGTAAAACCGAGCAGCAAAGGCAATTACCACTCGGTATCCATCACCATTAACGCTACCCATATTGAGCAAGTTGAGACGCTGTACGAAGAACTCGGCAATATCGAAATTGTTCGTATGGTGCTGTAATTGTTCATCACGTTACCCGGAGCCATTCGGGTAACGTTTTCGCTGTGATATACTTCCCCCACTCTTTTTCTCCCCCGGGGATGCCGTTTTGTCTCAGGACACCATTCTTATCCGCAATCTTGGTTTGCAGCCTTATGATCCGATTTCTCGGGCAATGCATGAATTCACTGATGCTCGCGACGAGACGACGCCGGATGAAATCTGGCTGGTAGAACACCATCCCGTCTTTACGCAAGGCCAGGCTGGCAAAGCCGAACATGTGCTCGCCCCGGGGGATATTCCTGTGATCCAGAGCGACCGCGGCGGCCAGGTAACCTACCATGGACCAGGCCAGCAGGTAATGTATGTATTAATTAATCTGAAGCGGCGCAAAGTAGGCGTGCGCGAACTTGTCACATTGCTCGAAAATACGGTTATCAATACGCTGGCCACACTCGGGATTAACGCACAGGCGCGAGCTGACGCACCGGGTGTATATGTGCAAGGCAAGAAAATCTGTTCCCTGGGTCTGCGGATCCGTAAAGGGTGCTCATTCCATGGCCTGGCGCTGAATATCGATATGGATTTGGCGCCGTTTATGCGCATCAATCCTTGCGGTTACGCCGGTATGGAAATGACCCAAGTCAGCCAACTGGTGGAAAATAGCGATATGGATAAATTAAGGACGATTCTTATCCAGCAATTTTTAGCGCTACTAAACAATCCACCGCATCAATATATGAGCGCTTAATATATCATGTATAGAAGCCCGCATTTTGTGCGGGTAGTTATTTATTTGGCCTGTTAGCGCTTTACAATAGAAGCCATATTCTCTATTTTCAACCTGCCTGCTTTGTCGGGAAAATTAGCATTAAAGCACGTTGCCAGGCTTTGTATACACGCTCCAGTCCAATCTTTTTTTAGTGTATTGTCTGGCCTCGCGATGAAAAACTACGTCATGATGACGAGAGACAGGATGTTTACTCAAGTTAATAATCAACAAAAAAAATAAATTCAACTATCATTCAGATTTTGAATGAATACGGAGCACAAGCGTGGATAATAATAACCTGCAGGAAAAGCGAATAACCGTGCGCCCCGACGATGATAAGCCGCAAGTCTTCAGAACGCTGCGCAATATTGATCTCAATTTACTGACTATTTTTGAGGCAGTATATGTGCACAAAGGGATAGTCAACGCGGCGAAAGTGCTCAATTTAACGCCTTCCGCAATTAGCCAGTCCATTCAAAAATTACGCGCAATATTTCCCGATCCGCTTTTCATTCGTAAAGGTCAGGGCGTGACGCCTACGGCTTATGCTTCCCATCTGCACGAATATATCAGCCAGGGACTGGAGTCTATTCTTGGCGCATTAGATCTGACCGGCAGCTATGACAAACAACGTACGATTACCATCGGTACGCCACCATCGATTGGTGCATTAGTTATACCTGTTATCTTCCAGGCAATAAAAGAGAGTTCGCCGCATCTGATGATGCGTAATATTCCTGTTAACGATGCGGAAAGCCAGCTCAGCCAGTTTCAAACCGATTTAATTATTGATACGCATATTGCAGGCTCTCGTACCATTAATCATCACGTCCTCTATAGCGACCGTGTCATGCTGGTTTGCCGCAAAGGGCACCCTTGTTTAAATGGGCCGATTAATGAAGCGGTTTTACAGCAGTACGAACACACGCTGCTCATGCTGGAAGGGCAAAATCTTAGCGGGCTGCGCCAGCGTGTACAGGATCTTTTCCCTGAGCGTCAGGTAAGCTTCAGCAGTTACAATATGTTTACGATTGCGGCACTGATCGGCAACAGCGATATGCTGGGATTAATGCCGGCGCGGCTGTTTACGTTATTCAGTGGCTGTTGGCCGCTGGTTGAAATTGATTACCCGCCAATCAGTAACGAGCACCTTGAAATCTCGCTTTTTTACAATAAGTTGAGCCTGCGTGACCCGGTGCTGGAAAGCGTTATTAACGTTATACGACGGGCTTTTTAACGCCCGTCCGTGCCAGGCGAAAGCGCTAACCCTTATTGGGCATTTGGCACAAAACAACAACTATTTTACAAATTGCCCCGTTGTCAGGCTGCTTTCTATCCCCCATCAATGGTATACTGCACGCAAGTTAATTCAAAAATAGTTGATAAATACAACATTCATTTGAATTGAAATGCTTACTTCGTTATCCGCAACTGGAACACGCACGCTATGAGTAAACCCATTGTGATGGAACGCGGTGTTAAGTACCGCGATGCCGATAAAATGGCGCTTATCCCGGTTAAAAATGTGGCGACAGAGCGCGAAGCCCTGTTAAGAAAACCGGAATGGATGAAAATCAAACTCCCGGCCGACTCCTCCCGTATCCAAGGGATTAAAGCAGCCATGCGCAAAAACGGGCTGCACTCTGTGTGCGAAGAGGCTTCCTGCCCGAACCTTGCTGAGTGTTTCAACCACGGTACGGCAACCTTTATGATCCTTGGTGCTATCTGCACGCGCCGTTGCCCATTCTGCGATGTGGCACACGGACGTCCTGTGGCGCCGGATGCCAACGAACCGCAAAAACTGGCGCAGACCATTGCTGATATGGCGCTGCGTTATGTGGTTATCACCTCTGTAGACCGTGACGATTTGCGTGATGGCGGTGCTCAGCATTTTGCTGATTGCATTACCGCCATCCGTGAAAAAAGTCCATCGATCAAAATCGAAACGCTGGTGCCGGATTTCCGTGGCCGCATGGATCGTGCGCTGGATATCCTCACCGTCACGCCGCCGGATGTCTTTAACCACAACCTGGAGAACGTGCCGCGTATTTACCGCCAGGTTCGCCCGGGCGCGGATTACAACTGGTCGCTGAAACTTCTGGAGCGTTTTAAAGAAGCGCATCCGGAAATCCCAACAAAATCCGGTCTGATGGTTGGCTTAGGTGAAACCAACGCAGAGATCATTGAGGTTATGCGCGATCTGCGCCGTCACGGCGTGACGATGCTGACGCTGGGCCAATATTTACAGCCAAGCCGCCATCACCTGCCGGTACAGCGCTATGTCAGCCCGGATGAGTTTGACGAAATGAAAGAGGAAGCACTGGCGATGGGCTTTACCCATGCGGCGTGTGGCCCGTTCGTTCGTTCCTCTTACCATGCCGATCTGCAGGCAAAAGGCGTGGAAGTAAAGTAATACTTGCTTACACTGCAGACAAAAAAACCGGCTTCTGCGCCGGTTTTTTTTCGCCTGTCAAAGCCGCTGTTACTCTTTGTGAGAGAGTTTTTCTGCTGTGACTTCGTCAGCTTTTTTCGCTGCATCATCATCATTCATGGCTTTTTTAAAGCCTTTGATGGCTGCGCCCAGGTCACCGCCGAGCGTACGCAATTTTTTGGTTCCAAACAGCAGAACAACCAGTGCGGCCACAACCAGCAGTTTGGTAATACTAATCTCACCCATAGATACCTTCTTTCGTAAAACAGGCTGCATAAAACGCCATTATAACCGGACTTCATTAACGGTCATTCGACGCGCGCACACAATAGCAATGTGTAACGAGATGAATCAAGTGTTGTTTAAAAAAACATCACACTAAATGTGGTGCAGCGAAACGGCGATTACGTAACACCGGCAGTGCCTCGCGGGTCTGCACCACACGTTCAGGCGAGACCTCGGCGAAAATAAGCTGTGGCGCTTGCGCCGCCGCCGCAATCGTCACGCCCTGCGGATCAACGACCCGGCTCTGCCCGATATTCTTATTGCCGCATTCGCCTGCCGCGACAATATAACATGTTGTGTCCAGCGCCCTTGCCGAGAGCAGCGTCGCCCAGTGCTGCTCCTTGAGGGGACCGCGTACCCAGGCGGCAGGCAACACCAGCAGTTCTGCCCCCTGCAACGCCAGCGACAACGCCAGTTCCGGGAAACGCAGATCGTAGCACGTCATCAAACCGACCTTCATGCCCTCCACCTCAATCAACGGCGGAATATCGCGCCCGGCGTCCACCCGCGCAGATTCCTGCATGTTGAACGCGTCATACAAATGCAGCTTGGCATACTGCGCGATCACCTCACCACCGCGCAATACCACCAGCGTATTAACTGCCCTGCCCTCGGTTGACGGAACATGCACTGTCAACACCGTCGTCAACGCATTACGCTGGCTCTCCGTACGCAACAGGCTCAGAAAGCCGCCATCAAGCGTCTGCGCCGATTTGACCGCAAGGTGTGGGTCAGCATCATCTCTTGCCAGTAATGCCTCTGGCAGCACCAGCAGCGACGCCTGACGCGCTACCGCCTGTGCCATCAACGCAACACACGTCTGCGCATTGGTCCGCCAGTCTGGCGTGACCGCAAATTGCCCGGCTGCAACAATCATCTTTAGTCCTCTCGCTTCGTCGCGATAGCCAGAAAATAGCCGCGACGCTAAACTCAACACTCTAACAAATCAAATAGCAGGATCTCACGGTGTTACAACTTCTTTTAGCGGTATTTATTGGCGGTGGAACCGGTAGCGTTGCGCGCTGGATGTTAAGCATGAAACTTAATCCGGCGCATCAGGCGATCCCTGTTGGGACGCTCACCGCCAACCTGCTCGGCGCGTTTATTATCGGTATGGGGTTAGCGTGGTTCAATCGGATGACGCACATCGATCCCGTCTGGAAAGTACTGTTAACCACCGGTTTTTGTGGCGGTCTGACTACCTTTTCTACCTTTTCCGCGGAAGTGGTGTTCTTGTTACAGGAGGGGCGAATTAACTGGGCGCTGCTGAACGTGGCGGTAAACCTGCTGGGCTCGTTTGCTATGACGGCACTGGCGTTTTGGCTATTTTCCTCAGTTAACGCAAACTGAAAGGATAAAAAAACCCGCCTTACGGCGGGTTTTGGAATTCTTACTGTACGTACGTAGCTGAATTAAACAGGCATTACGTTCGCAGCAGATGGGCCTTTGGCACCGTTAGTGATTTCAAACTCAACGCGCTGACCTTCAGCCAGGGTTTTGAAACCATTGCTCTGGATTGCAGAGAAGTGTACGAACACGTCTTTGCTGCCATCTTCCGGAGTAATGAAACCGAATCCTTTGGATTCATTAAACCACTTAACGTTACCTTTAATCTTAGACATCAAAATTACCTTTACATGAAAAATCGACACAAATGCTGTGTCGGGTATCAGTACAACAATTGTGACGACTTTTGTCCAGTCGTTATTCGTGAAAAAGTGATAAATGTCGCTAACTTTTTTGCAAAAGTGAGTTTATTCCGCGTTTTAGGCGATGATTAAAATTTGTACATCGCGTTAACACCGCGTTTGCAGCTAAAACTGAAAGCGCATCCAGGCAAAGTAAACGTTCCCGTTGTTATAGGTGCCCGGAATGTAGGTCATCTGGAAGGTCGCCGGGCCATAACCGATAGATGCCAGCGGCAACAGCACCGGAACGGGAATGTACTTCCAGTTATCACGCGCGGTAAACCCGGCCGTATAACCCAATCCCAGACGGAAGTTATCATCTGCCAGCGGACGCCATGTTTTCTCCCATCCGTAGCCGCCAATCGGCTCCCATTTGTTAAATGAATCTTTAAATGCCATCAGATAGAGGCCGTGCCAGTTCCCTTTTTCGTCCCAGCGTGACTGACCAAAACCCGCGCCCCATGGACGTTCGTTATAGCGGTCCGTTTTCTCCTTGTCATAGGCGAAACGCGCATGCCAGGTGATAGCAGGAACATAGAGATCATAATGCTCTGGCTGCTGCCAGGTTTGCTTCACATTGTCAGTAAAACTCGAGAACCAGGAATTCTCTGCAGCAAGCGCTGTGGTAACCACCGAAAACTGGCAAAATAAAGACAAAATAATAGCTAAAAACTTCTTATTTACAGACACCGTAATTATTCCATGTTATGCAACAACGTATATTCTTGGGCATGTTATCTGAATGGTTCCTTAACAAGATCGGATTAATTCTGAAAAAACCTACGGAATAATCGCAGTATTACGTCACTAAACACAGAATATCGTTCAATGCGCCCCATCACAGGGGCGCAAAAAAGCGACTAACGTTTGCGATGCAGTAAGAAATAAACTGCCGGGATAACCAACATCGACAGCAAAGGTGCCGTTATCATGCCGCCAATCATCGGCGCAGCGATACGGCTCATCACCTCCGAACCGCTGCCACCGCCCCACATAATGGGAAGCAGCCCCGCCATTATCGTCGCAACCGTCATTACCTTTGGCCGCACGCGGAGTACCGCACCTTCATGGATTGCCTGTAGCAGTACCTTATTTCCCCCCTCCGGTTCACGTGTGCGATATTTCTTAAGCGCGTGATTAAGATAGAGCACCATAATAACGCCGAACTCTGCCGCCACGCCGGCCAGAGCAATAAAACCGACCGCCCCCGCAACGGATAAATTATATCCCAGCAGCCACAATAACCAGACACCGCCAATCAACGAGAATGGTAATGTCCCCATTATTAACAGGGCATCAGATATACGCTTAAAGGTAATAAATAGCAGGACGAAGATAATCATTAGCGTTACCGGCAAAACGATTTTCAATTTTGCCGTGGCGCGTTCCAGATATTCAAACTGTCCGGACCACGAGAGCGTAACCCCCTGCGGCAGTTTCACCTGCTGTGCTACACGCTGCTGCATCTCGTCCACTGCCGATTTCAAATCGCGACCGCGCAGGTCAACGTAGATCCAGTTTGAGAGGCGCGCGTTCTCGCTTTTCAGCATTGGCGGCCCCTCTTTCACCACGATATCCGCCAGTTCACCTAACGCGATCTGGCTGCCATTTTCGGTGATCACCGGCAATTTACGCAAATCATCGACGTTATCTCGTATTTCTCGCGGGTAACGTACATTGACAGGATATCGCTCCCGCCCTTGCAGCACTTCGCCAATATTTTCCCCACCAACCAGCGTAGAGACCAGCGATTGCAACTCTTTTACCGACACACCATAACGCGCAGCCTGCTGCCGGTTAATGTTGATATCGACGTAGCGCCCCCCCGCCAGACGCTCGGCCAGTGCCGATGTTACGCCTGGCACTGTTTTCACCACCTGCTCGATTTGCTGCGCCACACGTTCAATATCAGCAATATTATTGCCGTTCACCTTAATCCCCACCGGGCTTTTGATCCCGGTTGCCAGCATATCCAGGCGGTTACGGATAGGCGGCACCCAGACATTGGCAATGCCCGGCACCCTGACGGTTTTATCCAGTTCTTCCACCAGTTTTTCCGGCGTCATACCTGGCCGCCACTGGTCGCGCGGTTTAAAGCGGATAGTGGTTTCCAGCATGGTTAATGGCGCAGGATCGGTCGCGCTCTCTGCTCGGCCTGCTTTACCAAACACGCTCGCCACTTCCGGCACGCTTTTAATCAGCCGGTCAGTCTGCTGCAATAAACGCCCGGCTTCCCGCGCAGAGATCCCCGGTAACGTCGACGGCATATACAGTAAATCACCTTCGTTGAGCGGCGGCATAAACTCACTGCCCAGCCGACTCAACGGCCATAACGTTGCCAGCAACAGCAACAACGCCACCGCCAGTGTCGCTTTCGGCCACGCCAGCACTTTATCCAGCAGTGGCTCATACAGGCGAATCAGGAAACGGTTAATGGGGTTGGCTTTCTCATCAGGGATCTTGCCGCGAATAAACAAGCCCATCAGCACCGGAACCAGCGTGATACCAAGCCCGGCCGCTACAGCCATCGCCCAGCTCTTGGTGAATGCCAGCGGCGAGAACATACGCCCTTCCTGCGCTTCGAGTGAAAACACAGGAATAAACGACAAGGTAATGATCAGCAGGCTGCAAAATAACGCCGGCCCCACTTCGACTGCCGCCTGTTCTGAAAAATGCCAGTAATCCGCTCCGGTCGGCTGTCGATCAGGGTTATCGTGCCGCCACTGCTCCATCACCTTGTGCATATTCTCGATCATCACAATGGCCGCATCCACCATTGCGCCGATAGCAATCGCAATCCCGCCCAGCGACATGATATTGGCGTTGATGCCCTGGTAATGCATGACGATAAACGCGCCGAGGATCCCCAGCGGCAGTGACACAATTGCCACTAATGCCGAACGGAAATGGAACAGGAACAGCGTGCAAACCAGCGCAACAACGATAAATTCCTCAATTAATTTATGCGTCAGCGTTTCAACCGCGCTCTCAATCAGCGTCGAGCGATCATAAACCGGTACGATCGCCACACCGTCGGGCAGCGTTTTTTGCACCTCGCTGAGTTTCGCTTTCACCGCATGAATGGTATCGAGCGCGTTTTTGCCATAACGCATAACGATAATGCCGCCCGCGACTTCACCTTCGCCATTATATTCCGCCACGCCGCGGCGCAGCTCAGGCCCCAGGCGCACCGTCGCTACATCTGAAAGCATCACCGGTACACCATCCCGGCTGGCAATCACTATCTGGCGAAAATCCGCCAGTTGCCGCAGGTAACCGGTGGTCCGCACCATAAATTCGGCTTCGCCCATCTCCAGCAGCGCACCGCCGCTCTCCTGGTTCGCCGCCTGCACAGCGCTGACGATCTGTTCATGGGTAATATTCAGCGCCCGCATTTTCGCGGGATCCGGCACAACCTGATATTGCCGAACCATACCGCCAACACTTGCCACTTCCGCAACGTTCGGCACGGTTTTAAGTTCAAATTTCAGCGTCCAGTCCTGCAACGCGCGCAAATCCGCCAGATTATGTTTACCGCTGCGATCCACCAGCGCGTACTCATAAATCCAGCCCACACCGGTCGCATCCGGCCCTAACCCAACGTTCACGCCCGCAGGCAATGAAGACTGGATTTGACTTAAGTTCTCCAGCACACGAGAACGCGCCCAGTAGAGATCGGTATCATCATCAAACAGCACATAGACATAGGCATCGCCAAACATCGAATAGCCGCGCACCGTTTTCGCCCCCGGCACGGAAAGCATGGCGGTAGTCAACGGATAAGTCACTTGATCTTCAATAAGTTGCGGCGCTTTACCCGGATAGCTGGCACGAATAATCACCTGTACATCGGAGAGATCCGGCAGAGCATCCAGCGGCGCGCGCTGGATTGACCAAATCCCCCAGCCGGTGAGCACCAGCGCGGCCAGCAGGATTAACAAGCGGTTACGCAGCGAGGCGCGAATCACGGCAGCAATCATTTCATCGTCTCCTGCGTGGGCATCAGATGAGTAATGACAGCACCCTGCTCGTCATCGAGCGTAAAGCTGAACATCACCTTATCGCCCACTTTGATGGCGGGTTCAGGCTGTTTAAGAACGAAGTCCATCGTCATCGCGCCCCAGTTCAGCGCCGGAATCGGCTGGTGCGACAGCGTGATGCTACCAGCATCAATCGCTTTCACCACACCGGTTGCGTCGTAGGTTTGCACTTTCTTCGCGGGAGTTTGCGGCGCCTGTTGGTGCGGCAGTGCGCTACGCAAGCTCGCTTCTGAGTCAATCAGGAACTGGCCGGAGGTCACGACCTTATCGCCCTCCTGTAATCCGGACAGCACTTCGGTCCAGCCCTCTGCCGTACGCCCGGTGGTGACGTTAACGGCCTGGAAATGCCCGTCACCCGTCGCCAGTAACACGCGGCTTGCCGCACCGGTTTCAATCAGTGCCTCTTCCGGAATAGCCAGTACCGCAGGCTGTTGCGCCGATGCAGGCTGCGTTACGGTCAGGAACATGCCGGGTTTAAGTTTTTGCTGTGGGTTATCCAGCACGATACGCGCTTTCAGCGTCCGGGTGGTGGTTTCAAGCTGCGGCAACAACTCACTGACGCGGCCGTGAAACTGCTCACCCGGCCAACTACCCGATGTGGCAATAATTTCGCTACCCGCAGTAAGCGCCTGCGCCTGGCTTTGCGGGTAATCGACCACCAGCCAGACAGGATCAAGGTTCGCCAGCTCAAAGAGAACTTGCGTAGCGGCAACTTGCGCGCCTTCACGGGAATCAAGTTTCACCACATAGCCGTCACGATCGGCGCGCAGCGTGAGCCGGGTTTGCGGTTTCCCGCTACGCTCAACCGCGCGAATAATGGCATCCGGCATAAATTGCAACGCCAGCCGCTCGCGGGCGGCGCGCGTCAGTTCGCCATCGCCCAACTGGCGCACCGCCAGATACTCCTGCTGCGCCGTTGTCCATTGCGGGATCCACAGTTGCGCCAGCGCTTCGCCTTTCTTCACCCACTGTTGCGGCGCGCGAACAAACAGTTTTTCCACCACGCCCGCCGCCGGAGACGGCACGCTCTGAATACTGCGCTCATCGGTGGTTACCGTGGCAAAGGCGGAAAACGCGTCGGCAAGCGCGCGTTTTTCCACCTTCGTCGTCGTCATCCCCAGGTTTTGCTGCTGCTGCGCACTGACGCTGACGCCACCGCTGGCAGGTGTTTCATCGGCATAACGCGGCACCAGCGGCATATCCATAAACGGGGATTTACCCGGCTTGTCAAAACGCTGATCCGGCACCATCGGATCGTACCAGTAGAGCACTTTTCGTTGTGTTGTTTGCTCGCCTGAAGCCGCAGGCGCACTGTGCTGGCGACCGGCGAAATACCCTGCGCCCGCCGCCAGGCAAGCCGTAATCACGACGGCTAAAATCGTTTTTTTCATTACCTTAACTCCTGCGGGATCAGCCAGCGGATTGCGGCCCATTTCTGCGCCATCTCTTTCTCGGCCTGGTTCGCGGCCAGTTCGCTATCGAGCACATTACGCCGGGCCTCCAGTAACCCGGAGAGATCCGATTGCCCCGAACGGTATTGCGCCGCCAGTAACGTGGCCCGCTGACGAACCAGCGGCAGCACCTCGTCACGCTGGCGCATCCACAGCGTTTGCGCGGCGTTATATTCGGCAATGAGCGAATGCAGCTGTGCGGCGTGATCGCGCTCAGCCAGCGCCAACTGGTCGTTAGCCTGCATAGTGCGGGAAACATCAGCGGCGTGATCTTTATCCTGACGGTGCGACTGGAACAGCGGCAAATCGACGGTAAACATCACCCCGGCCATATCTTCATACCCTTCGGCGCGGCGTCCGTACCACACTTCCACCTCGACATCCGGAATGGCGGCAATGGCGGATTCGGCGGAACGGGCTTTCGCGCTGTTAGCCATACTGGCCGCAGCGATAATGTCCGGATGCTGCGCAATGCCCTGCTCCAGCGTTTTTTCATCCGCGGGCAGACGTTGATACCGTGGAAGCTCGCCGGAAACGGCACTCACATCCTCGCCAGTCAACTGCGCCAGGCGAGTTTGCGCCAGGTGCACATCGCGTTCGGCGAGCGTGAGCTTGTCGCGCATTGCACTCAGGCCAACCCGGAAAGCCAGCACGCTATCTGGTGCAGCATTGCCAGCGCCCACGCTGGCGCGCTGCGCGCCCTGCTGGCGTTCGGTTTCTGCCAGCAGTTTGCGCGCGGTCTGCAACGCCTGTTGTGAAAGCGCTAAGTCGAGCCACGCCTGGGCGGTGTCGCGCTGTAAATTGGCGCGTACGACGGCAGATTTGGCGCTAACACTTTGCGCTTCGGCTAACAACGTATCGGCTTTACGATCGCGTTTTTCGGCGCTGACATACTGCTGCATGATCCCGATCCGCTGCATCGTCATCCCTTCGCGGGTTAAACGGCGATCGTTGTTGCCCTGTACCGGGACGTTTTCAATACCGAATTTCAGCTTCGGGTCGGGTAACTGGCGGGCAGAATCTGCCATCGCATCCAGCGCCTGCGATTCGTTGCGGTTAGCGGAAAGTTCTGCGGAATAGCGCTCAGCGGCGGCAAGGGTTTGCGTCAGCGTCAGTGACTCCGCCTGCGCGGCGGAGCACATCAGTCCAAGCAACACCCCGCCGAGCCGCAGGCTCAGCGAGTAACGTTTCATTGTTGCCCCCGGTTAGCGTTGCGGCGTTAATGAAACGAGCTGGTAGCCGTTTTCGCTTTGTACAAAGCTGAACTCGACCTTATCGCCCACGTTCACCAGTGCAAACGTGCTGCCTTTGGCCAGGGCAAACTGCATGGTCATTGGCGGCCAGTTCAGCGCGGGAATAGCGTGATGGGCAATAGAAATCGCATCGGGGGTAATTTTCTTGATAACGCCCTGGCTTTGATAGGTCTGCGCTTGAGCGTGCATGGCACCATGCGAAGACATATCGTGCATGCCGTGCATTGCGGGCATATCTTCCGCGTAAGCGGCAAGGGAGAAAAACAGCACGCCAGAGAGCATGCAAAGAAGAGAAGAACGCATAATAAAACTCCTGTTAAACAATGAAATTAATAAAATTCAATGGATTAACAGGTTTTTATTCACGGAACCGGCAAAAACGAATCGTTGCCGGCGGGCCTATAGCGGGAGGGGTTAACGACCATCCGTCATGCGCGACGGGGGAACAAACAGGTTCAGCGACCACCAGCGTCAGCGAAACGGGCAGCGCTACCAGTGAAGCGTTATCGGTATCTTTTTGCGCCAGATCCGGTACACAATGCTTTTCGCACAGCGGCGTTTTCATCATGTCCATATGCGGCGCGCTGTCCGACATCATCATTCGATGGTCCATATGCTGAACCATCATATGTTCACCCTGCACGCTGACACTGCAGTCATGGGAAGCGAGCGCCACCTGGCTTTGAATCAGCAGCCAACCAAACGCCAAAAGCAGCATCAATAGATGCCGCTTAATAAAGCGCAATCGGTATAGCCAGCCTGCGTGCATAACGTCGCCATGGGTGAAAGGAAAGTAACGGCGAGTATAAGCAGCATTATTTTTAATTTTAAAGCGTTTTTTAACTAATTTACGCCCGGAAATAAAGCGCAACCGAAACCGTTAAATTCATTAACTTATCAGCACTTTTTAAATAACAAATTTATCATTTCCTATTAATCCCAATTATTGCTTAAGCAGTATTAATTAAGTGGGGTGATAACAATTTGACGCGATTATTCGCTCAACACATCGCTTTGTTGATTTTAATCATCTACCCGCTGGCTATTATTCGGCACATTGCGTTGCCAGTTTTTTTACTTACTTTTCATTCAGGTCAACCTCCGGGGCCAACAACATGTTATTAACACTCATTGAACTGCTGATAGGCGTGGTGGTGATTGTCGGCGTGGCGCGCTACATCATCAAAGGCTACTCCGCCACCGGCGTGCTGTTTGTCGGCGGTCTGGCGCTATTAATTGTCAGCGCGCTGATGGGCCACAAAATATTACCAGGCAGCGCCACCAGCACTGGCTATAGCGCTACCGATATTGTCGAATACATTAAAATCCTGCTGATGAGTCGCGGTGGCGATCTCGGCATGATGATCATGATGCTGTGCGGGTTTGCCGCTTATATGACCCACATCGGCGCCAATGACATGGTGGTGAAGCTGGCTTCGCGGCCGCTGCGCTTTATCAACTCGCCTTACCTGCTGATGATTGCCGCCTATTTTGTCGCTTGCCTGATGTCGCTGGCGGTCTCTTCCGCAACCGGCCTTGGCGTGCTGTTGATGGCAACGTTGTTCCCGGTGATGGTCAACGTCGGTATCAGCCGTGGTGCGGCAGCAGCCATTTGTGCTTCTCCGGCGGCAATCATTCTTTCGCCCACCTCCGGTGACGTAGTGTTGGCCGCGAAAGCCGCAGAGATGCCGCTTATCGACTTCGCGTTTAAAACCACCCTGCCCATCTCTATTGCGGCAATTATTGCCATGGCGATTGCCCACTTTTTCTGGCAGCGCTACCTGGATAAAAAAGAGCATATCGTCAGCGAAATGCTGGATGTGAAAGACATCACCACCAGTGCGCCCACCTTCTACGCCATTCTGCCGTTTACGCCGATTATCGGCGTGCTGATTTTCGACGGCAAATGGGGCCCGGAACTGCATATCATCACCATTCTGGTGATTTGTATGTTGCTGGCGGCAGTGCTGGAATTTTTACGTGGTTTCAATACACAAAACGTCTTTTCCGGGCTGGAAGTGGCTTATCGCGGTATGGCTGACGCGTTTGCTGGCGTGGTGATGTTGCTGGTCGCCGCCGGGGTTTTCGCCCAGGGGTTAAGCACCATTGGCTTTATCCAGAGCCTGATTTCGATTGCCACCTCGTTCGGTTCAGCGAGCATTATTTTGATGCTGGTGCTGGTCACGCTGACCATGCTGGCGGCAATGACCACCGGTTCCGGTAACGCGCCGTTCTACGCCTTTGTCGAGATGATCCCGAAACTGGCGCACGAATCCGGTATCAACCCGGCTTACCTGTCGATTCCAATGTTGCAGGCATCCAATCTTGGTCGCACCATCTCTCCGGTTTCCGGCGTGGTAGTTGCCGTGGCGGGGATGGCGAACATATCCCCGTTTGAAGTGGTAAAACGGACTTCGGTACCAGTGATCGTCGGTCTGATTGTGGTGATCATCGCCACCGAAGTATTAGTCCCGGGTGTCGCAGTACATTAATTTATAAATGCCATTTATGAAAAAGCGCCTGCCCGGCGCTTTTTTTATGGTTTAATAACGCATGGCAATTACCCGGATACATCCATCAGGAACCGATATGTTTATAAAGGGATTCTTCACCTGCGCAAGCCTTGCCGCAACGCTGTTCTCCGTCGCTTATGCCGCACCGCTCAAGCCCACACAGTATGGTGACTTTGACCGCTATGTTCTGGCGCTCTCCTGGCAAACCGGTTTTTGCCAGAGCCTGCACGCGCAAGGTCGCAATGAGCCTGATGAGTGCCGACCGCAAAAAGAACCCGCCAACAAAGCCGATTATCTGACCGTGCATGGCCTGTGGCCTGGCCTGCCAAAATCCATCGCCGCGCGCGGTGTCGACGAGCGCCGCTGGATGCGCTTCGGCTGCGCCACGCGTCCGATTCCAAACATGCCGGAGGCGAAAGCCAGCCAGAAATGCGCCGCGGCGGAAACCGGCTTGTCGCTGGAAGTCGCCAATAAACTCAACGCCGTGATGCCGGGCGCGGGCAGCACCACCTGCCTTGAGCGCTATGAATATGCCAAGCACGGCGTCTGTTTTGGCTTCGATCCGGACGACTATTTCGGCGCGATGGTACGCCTGGACACGGAAATCAAACAGAGCGCGCTCGGCCAGTTTCTGGCGGAAAACTACGGGAAAACCGTCACCCGTGACGCATTCAACGCCGCCGTCGCGAAAGCCTACGGCGATCAAAGCGTGAAAGCGGTGAAGCTGACCTGTAGCGGCAACCCGGCGTGGCTGACGGAAATGCAGATCGCCATCAAAGCCGGGGCGATAAATGCACCGCTCGCAGCCACCTCTTTGCTGCCGCAACCGCACCCCGGCAACTGCGGAAACAGCTTCGTGATTGATAAAGCGGGCTACTGATAAATCATAATTCCGGCAAATGTGCGCGGCATCACTTCACAGCGCGCTGCCGTGTCAGTATTATCCCCTTTAGACAAACCCTCGCTGCCAGTCGGCGAGGGTTTTTCTTTGGATCAATCACCTGACATGGAGTACCAGATGTCCAGACCTGCCATTATCATTAATGAGCGAGACGCCGAGCGCCTCGACCGTCTGCTTGAGCAGCCCGCTCACGCTAACCTGCCGGTCGCGGATGCGCTAAATGAAGAGTTGGATCGCGCCCAGATGTGCGCCCCAGAAGCGATGCCACATGATGTGGTGACGATGAACAGCACGGTAAAATTCCGTGAGCTGAAAAGCGGTGAAGAGCGCGTGCGCACGCTGGTTTATCCGGCGAATGTGACCGACAGCGCCAGCCAGCTTTCGGTGCTTGCGCCTGTCGGCGCAGCGCTACTGGGTTTGCGCGTTGGCGATACCATTCACTGGGAACTGCCGGGCGGCACCACCACCGACCTTGAAGTACTCGAACTGCTGTACCAGCCCGAAGCCGCAGGCGATTTCATGCGCTAAGCCCCGCCCTGCGTTGTTATGCAGAGGATGCGCCCGCATCCTCTTTCCGTTCCCGCCCGTTTATTCTTCAGATTTGCCATCCAGGCAGCAAAATATTCCTCCCGTTTATGATTCAATCAGAAGGACATAATCTACAGGGAGAAACGTTTATGTATCAGACAATCATTATGCCGGTCGATGTTTTCGAAATGGAGTTAAGCGACAAAGCCGTGCGTCACGCTGAATTTCTCGCTCAGAGTGAAGGCGTTATCCATCTTTTGCATGTACTACCCGCCTCCGCCAGCCTGAGTCTGCACCGTTTCGCCGCTGATATACGCCGTTTCGAAGAGCATCTGCATCAGGAAGCGCAAACACGCCTTAGTACCATGATCACGCACTTTTACATTGATTCTTCACGCATTCATGTTCATGTCCGTTCTGGGAACGTGCGCGATGTGGTCAATGAGTTAGCCGAAGAGTTGAATGCTGATATGGTGGTGATTGCCTCGCGCAATCCGTCCATCTCCACCCACCTGCTCGGCTCGAACGCCGCGAATATCGTGCGCCACGCGCACATTCCGGTGCTGGTGGTCAGATAAAGACGCTCAGGCGTAAAAAAAGAGGCTACCAACGGTAGCCTCTTTACATTTGCAGGTATTGTTTACTTTCTTATTTTTGCTTACGCAGTTTTCGTGCGGATAAGGTAGTCAAAGGAACTCAGAGAGGCTTTGGCACCTTCACCCGTGGCAATAATGATCTGTTTGTACGGCACCGTGGTGCAGTCACCGGCGGCAAACACGCCTTTCACGCTGGTTTCGCATTTCGCGTCGATAATAATTTCGCCCATGCGGTTGCGCTCAATCGCGCCTTCCAGCCAGGTGGTGTTCGGCAGCAGACCAATCTGCACAAAAATCCCCGCCAGCGCCACGCTGTGAACATCGCCGCTCACACGATCGCGGTACTCAAGACCGGTCACTTTGCTGCCGTCGCCTTTCACTTCAGTAGTCTGCGCGTTCAGAATAATGTTGACGTTTTTCAGGCTGCGCACTTTGTCCTGCAACACCTGGTCAGCTTTCATTTCCGGGGCGAATTCAAGCAGTGTTACGTGCTCGACAATCCCCGCCAGATCGATAGCCGCTTCCACACCGGAGTTACCACCGCCGATCACCGCCACGCGCTTGCCTTTAAACAGCGGGCCGTCGCAGTGCGGGCAGTAAGTCACACCTTTGGTGCGATATTGATCTTCGCCCGGCACATTCATGTTGCGCCATTTCGCGCCGGTGGCAATGATAATGCTGCGCGCTTTCAGTACCGCGCCGGAGGCGGTTTCAATCTGGTGCAGACCGCCTTCCACCGCAGCCGGAACCAGTTTGCTGGCGCTCTGGCTGTCAATCACGTCGACGTTGTAATCCGAGACGTGCGCTTTCAGCGCACCCGCCAGTTTCTGGCCTTCTGTTTTCGGCACAGAAATGTAGTTTTCAATATCCACGGTATCCAGTACCTGGCCGCCGAAACGCTCGCCCATCAGGCCGGTACGAATGCCTTTACGCGCTGAGTAAACCGCCGCCGCCGCACCCGCCGGGCCGGAACCGACAATCAGCACGTCGTAAGCGTCACGCTTGTTCAGCTCTTCCGCCGCGCGTTTTTCCGCACCGGTATCAATTTTGGCGACAATTTCGCTCAGCGTCATACGCCCCTGACCGAACTCCTGGCCGTTAACGAACACGGCCGGCACACCCATCACGTTACGATCGGTGATTTCGTTCTGGAACGTACCGCCATCAATCGCCGTGTGTTTAATACGCGGGTTCAGCACCGCCATCAGGTTCAGCGCCTGCACCACGTCCGGGCAGTTATGGCAGGAGAGCGAATAGTAGGTTTCAAACTCAAAATCGCCATCCAGATCGCGGATCTGCTCAAGCAGCGCCTGCGCCTCTTTTGACGGATGACCACCGGTCCACAGCAGCGCCAGCACCAGAGAAGTAAATTCGTGACCCAGCGGCGAACCGGCAAAACGCGGGCCGTTATGCGAGCCAGGGTTAGTGATCAGGAACGACGGTTTACGCACCGCCAGGCTGTTGTCTTCTTTAAAGGAGACCTTGTCTGACAGTTCAGCGATTTCGCCCAGCAGTTCTTTGATTTCTGCCGATTTCGCGCTGTCATCCAGCGTAGCAATCAGCTCAACAGGTTTAGTCAGTTTCTCAAGGTAGGCCTTGAGTTGGGTTTTCATAGTAGTGTCGAGCATAACGTTCTCCCTTAAAACATCATCATGCAAGCCGAATTGTTTAAGGCTGCATCAATGCAACTTGCATCATGGTGCTGAATAAAACGGGCACCCAAAAGTACCCGTTTGCCAGATAATTTCCCCAGTATTTCGCGCCAGAGCAAGGCGGCTAGCCTGAGCGTCCCCGGGAGCTTACACCACTAAGTGAACGGGGCGAGCAGGCGACGCCAACGCCGCTATGGCGTGAAAGACGACAGGAAATTTAGATTTTACCAACCAGATCCAGGGACGGAGCCAACGTCGCTTCACCCTCTTTCCATTTCGCCGGGCACACTTCACCTGGGTGAGAAGCCACGTACTGTGCTGCTTTGATTTTACGCAGCAGGTCAGATGCGTCGCGGCCGATGCCTTCAGCGGTGACTTCGATAGCCTGGATGATGCCCTGCGGGTCAACAACGAAGGTGGCGCGATCGGCCAGACCTTCATCTTCACGCATGTTGTCGAAGTTACGGGTCAGGGCGCCAGTCGGGTCACCGATCATCGCGTATTTGATTTTCGCGATGGTTTCGGAGCTGCTGTGCCACGCTTTGTGGGTGAAGTGGGTATCGGTGGAAACAGAGTAAACGTCCACGCCCAGTTTCTGCAGCTCTTCGTAGTGGTCAGCCACGTCGCCCAGTTCAGTCGGGCATACGAAGGTGAAGTCAGCCGGGTAGAAGAAGAAGACGCTCCAGCGGCCTTCGGTATCTTTCTCGGTTACTTCGATGAACTCACCGTTTTTGAACGCCTGGTTTTTAAAAGGTTTAATCTTGGTATTAATTAAGGACATCTATACTTCCTCCGTGTTTTCGTTGGGGTGTAAGTTAACGAACTTCGATTGATTGAGCCAATGCGTTTGCTTTATCAAATCAATAAGTGTTAGCTAACAACCCGCAACGAGCAACCTTGTGAACGGCTGAATTGCCAAAAGTAAAAAGGCCACCGCGACGGGTGGCCTCGATACCTGAAATACCCGTGGGTAACTTCAGCGCCAGCAAGCTGGCTTTGCGTTGCGCTCATAACCTGTTGGTCATCAAGCGTTGTTGATTACACCACTGCGGGCACGTGAGGACAATGCCTTGCCCGGCGGTCTTACCGATGGTTGTGATAGGTTTTCTCTACCCTTGCTCTTTCCCACTGTTTTTATAAGGATTTTTATGCTCAAGCGCCTGTTAATGCTGACCCTGCTCCCGCTGACTCTGCACGCCGAAGAACTGCCTGCGCCGGTAAAAGCCATTGAAAAACAAGGCATCACCATCATTAAATCCTTCGACGCGCCGGGCGGCATGAAAGGCTATCTCGGTAAATATCAGGAAATGGGCGTCACCATTTATGTCACGCCGGACGGCAAACACGCTATCTCCGGCTACATGTACGACGATGCAGGCACCAACCTGAGCGAAAAGCTGATCGCCAAAGAGATTTACGCCCCGGCAGGCCGTGCGCTGTGGCAGCAGATGGAAAAAGCCGACTGGCTGCTGGATGGCAAAAAAGAGGCACCGCGCGTGGTGTACGTCTTTGCCGACCCGTATTGCCCGTACTGCAAACAGTTCTGGCAGCAGGCACGCCCGTGGGTGGAGTCCGGCAAAGTGCAGATCCGCACGTTGTTGGTTGGCGTGATCAAACCGGAAAGCCCGGCGGCCGCGGCAGCGATTATGAGCGCGCAGGATCCGGCAAAAAGCTGGCACGACTTTGAGCAGTCGAACGGCAAAATGGCGCTGACGTTACCGAAAAGCGTACCGCCGGAAATGATGAAAAAGCTCAACATCAACCAGAAAATCATGGACGATCTCGGTGCGAACGCCACGCCTGCCATTTACTACATGAATGAAGACAATGTGTTGCAGCAGGAAGTCGGTTTGCCGGACGCGGAAAAACTGAACACGATTATGGGCGAGAAGTAAAAGCAGTCACGGCGGCGCAGGCAGCACCGCCGTTAACCTGTTACAGCTTACACAGGCGCTCTGCCGCCGCCAGCAGCGTCGATTCCTGTTTCGCGAAGCACAGACGAATCAGTTTGTGCGGGAAAGGATCGGCGCAGAACACCGACAGCGGGATCGCCGCCACGCCAACTTCTTTCGTCAGCCACTGGCAGAAACTCACATCGTCCAGATCGGAAATCGCACTGTAATCCGCCAGCAGGAAGTAGGTGCCTTCGCACGGCAAAATCTCCAGCTTGCTGCGGCTGAGCGCATTGACCAGCACATCGCGCCGCGCGCGGTAAAACTCCGGTAGCTCACGATAATGTTCCGGCTCGGCGCGCAGCATATCCGCCAGCGCCAGTTGCGCCGGAGTATTCACCGAGAACGTCAGATACTGATGAACCTTGCGCAGCTCCGCGCTGATGGCGGCAGGCGCCACGCAGTAGCCCACTTTCCAGCCCGTCATATGGTAGGTTTTGCCAAATGACGACACTGCCACCGCCCGCTCGCGCAATTGCGGATGCGCCAGCACGCTGGCATGCCCCTCTTCGGCAAAACAGATGTGCTCGTAGACTTCATCGCTCAGCACATAGATTTCGCGTTCGGCAATTGCCTGCCACAACGCAGCGAAATCCGCCTTTTGCCACACCGTCGCCGACGGGTTGTGCGGCGTGTTCAAAATCACCAGCCGCGTGCGGTCGCTGAGCAACCCCGCAAACTGCTGCCAGTCGACGCGAAAATGCGGCGGTTGCAGCGCAATGCGTTTCAGCACCCCGCCGGAAAGCTCGACCGCTGGCGCGTAACTGTCATAGCTCGGATCAAAGCAGATCACCTCATCGCCCTGGCGTACCAGCGCAGTAATCGCCGCGTACAACGCTTCGGTCGCCCCGGCGGTGACGGTGATATCGGTATTAACATCCGGTTTATGCCCGTACAGCGCGGCGGTTTTATCGGCAATCGCTTCACGCAGCGCCTGCACACCGGTCATCGGCGCGTACTGATTCGCCCCCTGCGCCACATGAAACGCCAGCCGCTCCTGCAAATAGCGTGGGCCGTCGAAATCCGGGAAGCCTTGCGACAGATTAATCGCCTGGTGCTGCTGCGCCAGGGCGCTCATTTGCGTAAAGATGGTGGTGCCAAGCGCGGGAAGTTTACTTTGTGGAATCAGTGCATTATTGCTCATTATTAGCTGCCTGCCTGTGATACGCGTGTTGCCACCACTATAACACGATGCTAGTATTTGGCAATCAAGACGCTTAGACGTCTATACGATAACAATATTCCTTATAAGGAAGGGTGATGACAGACAACCTGCAACTCCAACAACTCGTTGCCGCCTGCCACTGGATAGGCGCAAAAGGCTGGGCACCCGCTACCGGCGGGAATATGTCCGTGCGCCAGGACGCCGACTGGTGCTGGCTGAGCGAATCCGGCAAAGACAAAGGCAGCCTGACCACGGCGGATTTTTTGCAGGTGTCGATTGCCGATAACCATGCCCCTTCCGGTCGTAAACCCTCGGCGGAAACTGGCCTGCACACCTTGATTTACCGCCTCTACCCGCAGGCCAACGCAGTGCTGCACGTACACACTGTGAACGCGACGGTGCTGTCTCGGGTGGAGAAATCCCCTGCCCTGCTGCTGAACGGTTTTGAGATGCAAAAATCCCTGAGCGGCCAGACCACGCACCTGGACACCGTGCCGGTGGCCATTTTCGACAACGACCAGGATATCGACGCGCTGGCGGCTCGCATCGCCGACTATGCGCAGACCCATCCGCTGCGCTATGGTTTTCTGCTGCGTGGCCACGGGCTAACCTGCTGGGGGCACGATGTCGCCGAAGCCCGCCGCCATCTGGAAGGGCTGGAGTTTTTATTTGAATGCGAAATGCAGCGTCGCCTGCTGGAGAGACCATGATCCGCGCTATCGTTACTGATATTGAAGGCACCACCAGTGATATCCGCTTTGTGCACAACGTCCTGTTCCCTTACGCCCGTGAACGCCTGGCGGCGTTTGTCACAGCCGAGCAGTACAACGAGCCGGTGAGCACCATCCTGGATAATCTGCGGGAAGAGATCGCCCGGCCACAAGCCAGCACCGCCGAACTGATTGAGGTGCTGTTTGCTTTTATGGATGAAGATCGCAAATCAACGGCGCTGAAAGCGTTGCAGGGCATTATCTGGCGCGACGGTTATGTGAACGGCGATTTCAAAGGCCACCTTTACCCGGACGTGTTGCCCCAGCTTGAGAAATGGAAAGCGCAGGGTATTGATCTGTATGTATATTCCTCTGGCTCGGTGGCGGCGCAAAAACTGTTATTTGGCTACAGCGACGAAGGTGATATTACTCCTCTGTTCAGCGGGTATTTCGACACGCTGGTTGGCGCGAAACGCGATGTGCAGTCGTACCGCAATATTGCTGCGCAGATTGGGTTGCCGCCCGCGTCCATTTTGTTCCTCTCCGATATTCATCAGGAGCTGGACGCCGCCGAAGCGGCAGGTTTTCGCACCACGCAACTGATTCGCGGCGATGATGACGCAGCCAGCCATCATTACCAGGTTCCCTCTTTCAGCAACATTAAGCCGGAGCAGATCCCTTCATGAGCGCACTGACGATTTACACCGATACCGACGCCAGCACGCCGGTGTGGCACAGCACCGACGCCGCAGAGATCCAGCAAAAACTGAACGCCAAAGGTGTGCGTTTTGAACGCTGGCAGGCCGACCGCGATCTCGGCGCAAACCCGACACCGAAGACGGTGATCACCGCTTACCAGCACGCCATCGACAAATTGGTGGCCGAGAAAGGTTATCAAAGCTGGGATGTGATCAGCCTGCGCGCCGATAACCCGCAGAAAGAGGCGATGCGCGCCAAGTTCCTCAATGAACATACGCACGGCGAAGATGAAGTGCGCTTCTTTGTGGAAGGCGCGGGCTTGTTTTGCCTGCACATCGGCAGCAACGTTTACCAGGTGCTGTGCGAGAAAAACGACCTGATTTCCGTTCCCGCCGGAACCCCGCACTGGTTTGATATGGGCTCAGAGCCGAACTTCACCGCCATCCGGATTTTTGATAATCCAGAGGGGTGGATCGCGCAGTTTACCGGCAGTGAAATTGCGGACGGGTATCCGCGGTTGGCGTGATAATAAGGCTCCTTTTGGAGCCCTATTTTTAGATTTTCATGGTGGCTATCTAACCTCCATACAGGCATCTAAGGGATTACTTTTCTGTCTATCTCGTCGATCCCATTCTCAACGCAGCAACCGCTTGCTACACCCTGCTTTGTTGGCGCGCCATCTTCTTTCATCGCATCAAATGACTGAGCGGAAAATCGCCGCAGAAGAGTATCAGATCTAACCCATACGGCTTCCACTACGCTCAGTTAACGCTTTTGGGAGCCTGCCCGGTTCACGCTTTTTTAAGCACCTTTATGATGCACGGATATTCTTCTGAATAGACACAAGCCACTTACTCACCTCCTTTTGCTAAGCCAAAACCCCCATATCCCTGCAAGCCTTCATTCCTGAATGGGATACGTTTTTTGGAGCGCAGTGTTTTACGGGAAAAAACGATATCTCATTATTTTCACAACGCCTTTGTTACGACGAAACATTTGTGATCCCTGCGTAATAGACCACGCCCCGCACTGGCAATCTCCCACTCCACCGGCGACACTCTTTAAGCCGCCAGCACAGATAAAGGAGCGAAACATGACGGGTGATTTTTACTGGATTAACGAACCGCAGCAGTGGCGTGAAACGCAGGGCAAAATGGAAGTGGTCACGGATGGCAGCACCGATTTCTGGCGCAAGACCTGGTACGGGTTTGAGCGCTTCAGCGGCCACGGTTTTGTGCGCGATGTGACGGATGATTTCACCTTTCAGGTACGGATTCAGGCGCGTTTTTCCGAGCTGTATGACCAGGCGGGCGTGTTGTTGGTCGCGGACGAACAGAACTGGCTAAAAGCCGGGATTGAGTTTAACGATGGCGCGCCCGCCATCGGCAGCGTGCTGACGCAGGGTTATTCAGACTGGGCGACCGGTATTTTCCCCGGTGACGCGGGCGATTTCTGGCTGCGCCTGAGCCGCAAAGGCGACGCGCTACGGCTGCAATACTCCACCGATGGTCACATCTGGCCGCTGCTGCGGCTGTGCCATTTTCCCCACTCGCGTTGCGCGGTTGGCATGATGTGCTGCACACCGGAACGCAGCGGTCTGGAAGTGGTCTTTTCTGAAATGGCGTTCACGCCGCTGCTGGAAAAAGATCTCCACGATCTGAGCTAGGTTCACCAGCATATCAGCGCCTCAAGTACAGCGCAGGCAGTCGACGCGTTATTGACGTTACAGGCTGCCTTACCTAGCCAGGCCGAGAAAAATATTCACTCATAAATATCCTTTTCTAATAATTCCGTTGATAAACTTTTTCTTGTGCTACACATTATTTCAGTTTTACTAAACTCTCGCGTTAAATAGTGGTAAAAATACACAATATATTATTCACTCAATAACAACATGCTTTGAATATATTATATAGACAATACTTTTAGTCATTTCATTAAAAATTTAGCGCTTGTATTTAAAGGTTATTTTCCCGAACACTTACCAAGCTAATGAAAAAGTAAAACTCACTTCTCTTTTTATTCATTTCGCTATGAAGGTTTCACTTTAGTCGCCGATAAAAATAGTGTTCCCCTGGATATGGAAAGTACCTGAGGCTGTTATGACCATTCTTAAGAAATTATTAGTCGTGTTTGCTATAACATTTGTTGCCATGATTGTGCTCGGTGGTCTTAGCATCCGGGCATTAGATAATGCGCAATCACGTTTCGATTACGTTGTTGAAAATAGTTTACCGAGTATCAGTAAGCTCAGCGAGGCGCTCCAGCACCGCGAAGAGGCGCGTCGACAAATCCTGATGTCACTGTTGGTCACCGATGAGGCAGTGTTTACCAAACATATGGCGCAAGCGAAAGATGAGCTAAATAAAACCAACGAGATATTTAAATATTATCGTGAAAAGCTTATTAGTGACGACATTGATGCACAGCAATTAAAAAAGACGCAAGATTCCTTTGATGACTATTTGCAAAAAGCAGAATCCATGGTTGGTGTTTATCACAGCGAAGGTGTTGAAGCGGCTCGAAAAATGGTTTCTGATGGCGGTATAACTGCCAATGCCTCTGTTGCTCTGAGCGCAAATATTAAAGATATGCTGATTCATAATTATAATATTGCTGCTAAATACGCCGAAAATAACCATGCACAATATATCAATACTTTTTGGCTATTAGTGGGAACCATTATCTTTTTGCTGGCGTTAATTGCCGTATTTGCTTCGTCAATCCTGAGCTATTTAAACAAGGGTTTAAAAAGCCTGCAAAAAAGTATGGAAACCATCAGCAGCACGCTGGATCTGACGCTTAAAGTTGATCTGCATAAAAAAGATGAACTGGGTGCAACTGCCAGCAGTTTTAATAACCTGATGGAGAAAATCCGCGAAGTGTTGAGCAGCGTAAAAGATGCCAGCAACGAAGTGGATGTCGCGGCGAGCGAGATCGCCAAAAGCAATGATGACCTGTCATCCCGCACCGAATCGCAGGCCTCGTCGCTGGAGCAAACCGCCGCCAGCATGAACGAATTGTCAGCCACGGTGCGCCACAATATGGATAACGCCCAAGAGGCGAACGCCTTTATTGGTCGCGTACAGTCAATGGTGAATGAAAGCCATCGTGAGCTGAGTTCCCTGCAAAAATCCATCGACGATATTTCCGCGTCTTCGGCGAAAATCTCTGAAATCACCGACATTATAGACGGCATCGCCTTCCAGACGAACATCCTCGCGCTCAACGCAGCGGTGGAAGCCGCCCGTGCCGGTGAGCAGGGCAAAGGCTTTGCGGTGGTGGCCGGCGAAGTGCGATCGCTCTCGCAGCGTTCCTCGGTGGCGGCACGTGATATTCGTGGTTTAATCGATGAAGCCATCAAGAATGTCGGTCAGGGCGTCAGCTATGCGGCCAACGTGACCACGCGGATGAACGAGGCGCTGGGCGCGGTTGATGAAACCACGGTACTGATTAATCAGGTGAATAACTCTTCAACCGAGCAGAGCCACGGTATTGAGCAGGTTAACGTGGCGGTCAGCCAGATGGAGGGCAACCTGCAGCAGAATGCCGCCATGGTTGAAGAGATGGCCACCGCCGCGAACTCACTCAGCCACCAGGCCGGTAAACTGCTTAACGATGTAAACGCCTTTAAGCTGTAACCCATCATTGTCAGGCAAGTGCCCCCTACGCACTTGTCTGACAATCTTACCTCTCTCCGGCCTTCCTCGATAAATCCCCCAAATATTTACTTCTGATGCATTCCCCCTGAAACTGCTTAGCAGCAGTGCCAGACTCTGCTTTGCAACGCAACACAAACAGAAAATCACACAGGCCTACTTTGGCATGGTATTGCGGGGCGCTGGGCCATAAAAACCCTGGCGGTTTGCGTAGCTAAAACGATAAAAAAATCGTTGAGTTAATTCGTAAGCGTGGTTTTTATATAGCCTTTGAAGCGAACCGAAAAAGGATTAGCCTTCTGCCATGCAAATCATAAAAATTGCACTTGTCATCGTATCGCTATCAATTTTCAGTGCGGGTGCCATCACGCTTGATTCAGGCAAAGCTATCCAGCAATGCCTTACACTGCCTGCCTATGGTGATGAAAAAAACCAGACACAATGCAAAGAGGACTTAAAAAATAAATCAGAAAAATCACTACAAGAAACAATCGCTAAGATAAAAACACGGATAAACAACGATTACGATACGCCCTATCACCTTAATGATCCTGAAGGCAGTGAGATAAAAGATCTGTTTTGGGAGAGATTTAATAAATCTCAACAGCTTTGGATCGCATCACGAAATGAGTTCTGTGCAGCGTCAGCGTTATTAGTTGGCGAGTGGGCGGCAAGCCAGGATGATTTACAGACGCAATGCATTATTAATCAAAACACTGATCGCGAGCAGTTATTAAAAGCGACCTATATAAAATAAGCTGCCAGGCACCTTTATGCCGGAGTATTTTTGCTGTCGCAGGAAATAAACCTGGTGGTGATTCTCCCGGCTTCTACAGTAAGCCTAACGCTTCCGGTAAATGGCTAACAAACGCGGTTTTATCGGCTGGATAGTGCCGTGATAACTCAATAAATATCGCCGTCAGGTGATGTTTATCATCTGCTTTTAATGTTTGCAGTTCAGCGGCAACCTGCTCCAGCGCATTGATGGCGGTGTCCTGATCCAGTTGGTTTTCATCGGTGAACTCAAGGAAAATAGCCAAATCGGCGATCACTTTTGCCAGCGCAATTTCACAACGTGTTGGCAATTTCACCTCTCCTTATGGATGCATTTTCAGTTTTTTCGGCGCAAATATCACAAAGCGGAACCGCCTTCTTTAACTATCAGCGCTTTCATATGTTCAATACTGAAAACACCCCATTTACCGCCGTAGTCGTTAAAAATCTCTACGGCGAGGCGGTACTCCTCTTCGCTGATGAGCGCGTCTTCTTCGACGATATAATCGCAGATCGTTTCGAATGCTAAACCACTCTCACCGTAATCGACGTACTCAATGGCAAAGCGCAGTTTCTCTGCATTCACGCGGCCAGCAAAACGCGCACCAAAGGTTTTAATGCCCTCGCGCATTATGATCCTCTTTTTTCCCGCGATTCGTTGACCAGCGCGCAAACCACCGGCACAGATACCGCCAGCAAAAACAGCATGATGCTGATCATTGCGTTACCCGCGTTTTCACGCCAGTTACCAAGCAGCGCCGAAAGCAGAAAAAATCCCACACCGCAGAGCAGCATCACTTTGCCAAAAAGGCGGTTCGCCCGATACCAGGCCGTGTCATCCCGCAAGGTTAGCGCGGTGCGCACACCGTAAAAACGATTGGGTTTGATACGTTGTCGCGCCAGCGGAATAGCAATCGCCATTAGCACCAGCATCCCAACGCTGAGGGAGAGAAAGATGTCGTTCATTGCAGGCTCCTTATGCTGAGCAGACATACATTCCGGACGTTTGTTATGGCAAAACATCATGTGCCCGACAACGGGATAAAGCAACGGCTATCCCTTGAGCGGGATCGCGCATATGTTTAGCGGAGAGATAGAAACCCGCACACCGGACGGTGCGCGGGAAAGTGCGAGGCTTAGAAGAAGGTCAGCAGGCTGAGGTTAAAGCGGTTGTCCTGCGATTCGCCGCTTTGATTGCCGTGCGCGTACTCCAGCGTTAGCAAGGCGCTGTTCGGGCTCGCGGCCTGGCTGGCGCTCAGGCGCAAACCGGCACCATACGCGCTACCATGCACCTCTTTTTTCTCCAGCGCCGTCGGTTTTGCCTGGCTTACCGAACCCAGCGAACCGAAGACGTATGGCATTACCGCGCTGCCAAAGTCGGGTGCCCAGGAGAACGCGCCCAGCGGCTGCGGTAAGCCAACTTCAGCACGCGCGGCCAGGGCGCTATCGCCGCTGACCGTGCCGGAATCAAACGCCGACAGCCAGCTGCTGCCGCCAAGTGAAGCCTGCTCAGAGGACGGCAGGGCCTGGTCAAACGAGGTCTGCGCCAGGCCAGAAAGGGAGAGTTGTACTTTGCCATCCACCAGCGGCTGGCTGTAGTTCATGGTCAGCTCCAGTTTCTGGAAATCGGGATCGGCACCGTTTCGGCTCATCGGCAGATCGATGGTGCCGTGGCGTGCGCCCAGGCCGTCGATACCAAAAGAGGCCGTCAGGCTGGAGGCGAAACGCGCGTCAAAATCGGTGGTGTAATCCATCGACTGCGCCACGCGTACAATGCGCAGACGATCCTCGGTAAACGGCACGTCGGTGTTATTGAACTGCAAGTGCTGCGTTTCGTTTTGCACATCCAGCGACAGCAAAGTCGAGGTGTTAAAATCACGCGCACGCACCCAGTGGTAACCCAGGCGTGTCGACAGGCGCTGGAAATGATCGCGCGAGGTCAGCCCGCTGTCGGTTTTCGGTTTGGTGCGGCTGTCCACCCCTTCGACGTTCATCCACAAACCATCTGTGCCAAGCGGTACGACCACGCCGAGCGCCCACTGGCGGTTACGCGGCTGCGTATCCGTAAACGGGTTATCGCCGCGCGGGTAACCGTTCAGGCGCGCGTATACCTGCTCGCCAAAACCCGTCAGGTTATTAAGCTGCCCGCCAAGCCCGAGTGAGTATTTACCCAGTTCGTCAGAAAGGCCGTTATCAAAGGTTACCAGCCCGGCAAGCGGATCGTAGCGGCCATCAACAATCAGCACCGTTGAGCCCGGTTTGCTGCCCGGTTTGAGGGTCGATTTCAACATCACGCCCGGCGTGTCACCCGCCAGCAGCAAACGCCGCTCGAGCGCTTTACGGGTTAAATGTTTCTCGCCCACCAGCGGTTGCAACAGGCTTTCCACCCGGCGGCGCGCAGTGTCCGGCAGCGCAGAGGCATCCACTTTTTCCACGTAACCGTCGGTTACCACCACATGCAGCGGCGCACCATCTTTGATTTGTTGCGGCGGCAGGCTGACGCGCGCCAGCAAGTAACCCGCTTTGATGTAGGCGGTTTCCAGTTCCTGCGCGGCGGCAAACAAATTCGCGGCAGAGACGCGGCGACCTTTGACGCGCGATTCAATGCGCGCCGTTTCGCTCGCTAACTGCGGAAAACCGCCTTCAACCAGCAGACCGTCTGGCGTGACAAACAGTTTTTCCGCGCCGTTCGGCGCAGTAAGCCCGGTGGTGGCAGGCAGCGTAATGCCGCCGCCGGTGTGCTGCTGAACCGGCGCATAAGAGGGTTGCACCAGTTGGCCGGCGCTGGGAGCCGCCATCGCGGTTCCTGCGTGTAAGCTCGCGGCGATACTCAGGCTCAACAATGTCGGTGCTAAAAGTGAAGAGTGTGAAAATAAACGCATGAGTTATCTCTTATTTTTACTTGCCGGAGCAGGAAAGGGCTAAATCGGCGCCCATGGAACAAACCGCACCCGCCAGGCGAGGATCCGCCGTGGCGATAACCGCGTTATCCGCGCTACCAGCGCTGCTGGCATCATGGGTCACCAGCATCGTATTACCGGTTAACTGACGCGTCACATCCTGCGCAAAGACACGGTTGCCAATGGTGGCGGCTAACGGCGTCGCTACCGGTGTTGATGTCGGAGTCGGGGTTGGCGTCGGAGTTGGCGTGCCCGGCTGGTCATTTACCACAAGCGTACCGTCGATATAGTTGATGGTGTAATTACCCAGCCCGTTACCGGTGGCATTGGCGGCAATCACCGCGTAACTGCCCGCAATGGCGGTGCTGTCTGCGCCGTCACTGGTGACATCCACGTGCGCGATCGCATCGCTGTTCAGCAGGCCGCTGGCGCTATAGCCCAGTTGCGCGGTACTTCCAACCGTTTTGCTGCCGCTATTCGCGGTGATGGTCAGTGCAGCAGGTGTCACGTTCAGCGTGCCGTTGTAGCTAATAACGTAGTTGGACAAACCGCTGCCGGTTGCACCGCTACCATTGATACCGTAGCTGCCAACATTAGCCGTCGCCGCTGCACCTGCGCTGCTCAGCGCCACGCCGGTCACCGTGTCGCCATTGAGCAGGCCGAGCACGCTGTAATCGCTCAGGCTGATAAGGTCGCCGTAGGTTTTGCTGGCGTTGCCGGCGTTGATCACCAGTTGTGCCGGCGTCACGTTCAGCGAGCCTGCACCGTAGCTGATGGTGTAATTCGACAAGCCGTTGCCGTTCGCATTGCTGGCGTTGATGGCATAACTGCCCACGCCTGCGGTGATGGCGGCCCCTGCGCTGTTAAGGGCGACATTCGTTACCGTATCGCCGTTTAACAAGCCCACAATGCTGTAGCCACTTAGGTTCGCCGCATCGCCATAAACCTTGCTGGCGTTCGCGGCGGTGATGGTCAGCGTCGCGGGTGTGACGGTCAGGTTGCCGTTGCGATAGACAACGTTGTAATTGGCAAGCCCGGTGCCTGTCACGTTGCTGCCCACAATGCTGTAGCTGCCAACGTTAGCCGTGGTGGCAAAGCCCAGGCTGGTATAGGTCAAGCCGTTCACGGAATCGCCATTGACCAGGCCTTGCGCGGAGTAATTCACACTTCCCGGGAACTGACCATACACTTTGCTGGCGTTAGCCACGTTAATGGTCAGCGTAGCTGGCGTCACCGTGGCGCCAACGCCCACAATGCTGGCTGGCTGCCCGTTGGGTTTAAGCGCGCTGACACCGGTGGTGTCCAGTGCATAGCTGCCGACGTTATCGGTGCTCCTAAGCCCGTTTGTCAGGCTGCCGCTGATAGCGTTCCAGAACCCGGCGCCGTAGTAAGTTGTAATCGGGTTCGTACCGTAGATAGCAGTTTGCGCCACGCCAACAATACCGGACACGCCGAACAGCGCCGGTGTAGCGGAACCGGTGGCCGGTGCCCAGACTTTATTATCCAGCCCGATAAAATTCGCGCTGTTGTTCATTTGCGCGGTGGTTAAACCGGTGATCGCTTCCGTACCGTTGGCACCGCGCCCGATGCCTGCCGCGACGTTATCGCTATTCCAGTAGAGGTTACTCTGCGTTCCGCTACCGCTTTTGGAACCCACCACCCCGCCAATCGCGCTGGGTGTGGAGGTCACGTTGATGGTATTGGTTGCAATGCTATTGCTGATCGTTCCGGTGTTACTGCCTGCCAGTCCGCCTGCCTGCGCGTTCAAACCGGCGTTAATCACGCCGGAGGAGTAGACATTGTTGATACTGCCGGCGTTATTACCGGTCAGCCCGCCGACATAACCAATCGCACCGCCCATCCCGCTGCCGGTAACGCTACCGGAAACGTAGCTTGCGCTAATCGTGCCGCCCGCCATGTTGTAGCCGGTCAGACCGCCGACATACTGCAAGCCGTTGCCGCTGGTGCCGGAGAGATTCAGGGAGCCGTCGAAATAACTTTGCGTAATGTTTTTGCTGTTCTGCCCGACCAGACCGCCCCAGTAAGACCAGTTAGAGCTGTTCGTCGCGCTAATTGACGCCCCGGAACGGCTGTAGGAGATCTGCCCGGCGTTGTTACCCACCAGCCCGCCCATGTAGGCTGTGGCATCGGACGAGCGGGTCAATGAGCCAAGCACCGTAGAATAGGCGATAGTGCCGGTGTTGTAGGCTGCCAGCAGTCCGGCGTAGAACGGCGATGTCGAAGACGCGGTGAGCTGCGCCGAGTTCAGCCCCATGTTGCGGATGGTGCCGGTGTTATAGCCAAACAAGCCAACATAGGTATCCGCACTGTTAATGGTCAGGCTGGAGATGGTGTGCCCAAGCCCCGTGAAGATGCCGCTAAACGGCGCACTGGACGAGACGCCAACCAGTGAAGAGGTATATGTGTTGCCAATAGCAAGAATGTTTTGCGCCAGCGCGTATTTGCCGCCAAGCCCGGTGCTGTCAATGGCATCGAGATCCGCCATCGTGCGGATCAACGTGTAATTCTGCCCACCAATGGTCAGTGAGGCATTCGCGCCAGGTATTGTTATCTGTTTGCCGGAGAGCAGCGTGTAATCTTTGCCGATGCCATAGTTCAGCGCCAGGCCCGCATTCGCTCCGGTCGCCGAGATATTACCGTTAAGAATGATGTTGCCAGCCGCCGCCAGCGTTAAGGTGGTGTCGGTCGTCCAGCCAAGGTTCGTGGCAAGCGTGATGTCGCCATTCTGGCTGCCGGTCGAGCCGGTGGAAACCGTGACGTTGGCGGTCGAGAGCGCGTTTTGTAACGTGGTCACGTTAATAACACTATCATCCGCGCTGGCGCTAAAACCGGAGCCACTATCCGCCGCCGAGGAGATGACCACGTTATGCGGATCGAGCAGCAGATTGCCGAATTTGCCGCTTTGCGCAGAGAGATCGGTGCTGCCGGTATAGGCCAGTTTGGCTTTGCCGGAGACTTCCGCTTCGCCGCCTTTGCCGGTGCCCGCGCCGCGTGCGCTGATTTTACCGCTGAAGGTTGTCTGGTTATCCGACCACACCACCACATCGCCGCCATTCCCCTGGACTGTCGCATCAGCGGTGATACGGCTGGCGCTGTCAATGTGTGTATCCGTGGCGCGTTGCGTGCTGCCTTTGCCCTGACGCTCGCCGCCAATGTTAATGTTACCGCCGCCGGTTTTGCCGGAAGCGTCCACTTTCGCCCCCGCCAGTGCAATGTTATCGCCGGTGACAGTGATTTTCCCGCCTGCGCCGCCGCCCGATTTCGCGCTCAGCGTGCCGGAAAGCACTACATTGCCGCCTTCACCGCCGCCAATGACGATGGAGCCGTTCTGGCCGCTAACGCTGTCGGCTTCGACCACGCCGCTCAGGTTGATGGCGTTACGCGCCGCATTGCGCGCCGTGGCGGCTGTCATCACCACCGAGCCGCCCTGTGCCGACACCGTGCCGCTATTTTGGATCAGCGCCTCTTTCATGCCGGAATTACCCGGTACAGCGACCTGCAGGAAGCCATCGCCGGAGAGATCCAGGGTGGCAGATTCGCCCGCGCCCAGCCCCACTTTGCCGACCGGGACGTTGATTAAACCGTCGTTTTTGACGTTGCCGCCAATCAATGCGGCATAGCCGCCGCGACCAACGCTTATCACGCCTGCGTTGCTCACTTCAGCCGATGAACCGTTGCCGGTGAAGACGCGCTTCCCTTTGAGGAAGTCTTCATCTTTGATGTCCAGCGTCGAAGCAACAAAGCCGCCGCCGGTTTTCACCGTGCCACCCGGTGTAATGGCGATACCGTTCGGGTTCACCAGGTAGACCTGACCATTAGCCGTTATCGAACCGGCGATGGTGGATTTTGTTGTGCCTGTGACGCGGTTAAGAATGGCGGAAGAGCTGCTCGGCTGAACGAAATCGACCGAATTGCCCTTGCCGACGGAGAAACTGTTCCAGTTAACGATCGCCGTGCCGGAGTGCTGGTTCACCGTGACGGCGGAACCATTTTGCCCAATGGAGACCTGCCCCGCCGCGACATTCGCGCCGGTGGGCAACTCGCCCGCTAGCGCGGGGGCTGCGCAAAGGGCACTGACAAACAGCGCGATAAAACGTTTTGTAAAAACCGGTGGCGTATTACTGCCCTGGTGCTGAGCTGAAGAACGGCAAAACGATGATGTCATGAGCATCATTCCTGTGATGGCAAGAAGAGTAATGGGGTGTTTACTCGCAAGCTGCTCTTTGCAGAGCAACGTTACATCCCTTGCTGATCAACAGGTCTGAACTGTCGCTATCGCAGAATTATGTAAATGCGCCGTAACAATAAGGTTATCGTCACCTTAAGATAAATCTTTATCATTTCGGACATATCTCGTTGCATCTTTTCACAAATAAAAATAAGCGATTGATTAGCTGAATGTTCTGCCGGGTAGCAATGTGCTGACCCGGCCAGCCGGAGTGGTCAATGCTGGGGCGTCACGCGGTTGATGCCCATCGCCATCACCTGTGCCGGGTCGAACAGCGACAAACTTTCCACCTGCGAAAGCAGCAGTACTTTGCGAAAATCGAGCGCCGAGCGTGGTTCTGAAGCAAGGTCGATACCATGCTCGTCATACCAGGCGCTGTAGTTATGCTCGACGTGCAGATCGAGGGTGTTTTCATCGCGATAGCCGCTAAGCATGGGGATCAACACAATGTTGTTCGCATCGCCGCTATCAAAGGTGGCCGTGTGGATCATGCCAATGTAAATGCGTTGTGACTTGAGGGTGATCCACGCCAGATCGCCCTTTTCCATACACTGATAAATCAGCCCTTCCACGCCGTTAGCGCGCGAGAGGTGTTTATACAACTCGCGCCGACCGTTGCTGTCGAGCCTGGCGCTACCGGACCAGTTCGAGCGCCACAGGCAAAACAGCACCGCAAAGGCGAGCATAATCACCACCGGCGCCTGGATGCCTAAAAAGCTCCAGTTCATAAAGCTCATATGCAGGTGGTGCTGCTCCGGGCCAAACACCGCTGGCCACGCGTTCATCACCGTAGAGGTGATCAACAGACACAGCCACAGTAGCCCCGTCGCCAGAATCCCCTGTAACACGAAGACGCAGCCATACAGCGCCACGAGGAAGTAAACATCCCAGCCGAAGCTGCGTTTGAATTTAAAACGGGTGGAGAGATCGTGCGAGGTATACCAGTAGCCACAAACCATTAACACCATAAAGATAGCGGTTCCCATGCTACGCCCTCTTCAACGTGTCGACGTGGCGTTTGAAATCTTCCTGCACGCGCTGGCAATGAATATTCACCGAGGTATTGCCATCGGCATCAACCACAATGCGTTCGCCATCTTCAATGGCATCCTGAATGTCGTTGTGACTCATCACCTGTAACAATCGGTCCGGGCTTGCGAATAATGAATACAGCATTTTTTTCATTTCGTACCTCCGCAGCCAAGTATAGAAACCCTGCCGCGTGTATGGCGTTTTTCATCCGGATTCTTACTGCCGCACGGCTTTTCGCTCAGATTGTCACTTTTACGCAACAGGTTGTCCGTTACGCGGGGGCGACGAATAGGCGCGGCGTGGAAACTGACACCACACCCTGCGGAGACCCGAAAAATGTTAACGACCCCTGCTGAAAAATATCAACGCCACATGCCCGTAACGCTGCGCGATCGCCGCTGGCCGGATAACACGCTGACCCGCGCCCCGCGCTGGCTCTCGACCGATTTGCGCGACGGCAACCAGGCGCTCGCCGAGCCCATGGACGCCGCGCGGAAACTGAAATTCTGGGAATTGCTGCTGGCCTGCGGTTTTAAAGAGATTGAAGTCGCTTTCCCGTCCGCGTCGCAAACGGATTTCAATTTCGTGCGCCAGTTGATTGAGGAACACCGTATTCCGGACGATGTGACCATACAGGTGTTAACCCAGGCGCGGGAAGATTTGATTACCCGCACGTTCGCCGCGCTGCAGGGCGCGAAGCGCGCCACCGTGCATCTGTATAACGCCACCGCCCCGGTGTTCCGTGAGCAGGTTTTTCGCCAGAGCCGCGAGGAGATCGTCGCGCTGGCGGTAAACGCCGCGCGGCAAATTCGCGACCTTTGTGAAAACGCGCCAGAAACCGAGTGGGTTTTCCAGTATTCGCCGGAAACCTTCTGCTTTACCGAAGCGGAGTTTGCACTGGCGATTTGCGAAGCGGTGGCCGATGTCTGGGAACCGGGCGCGACACGACCAATGATCGTTAACCTGCCTGCCACGGTGGAAGTGAGCACGCCAAATGTCTATGCCGACCAGATTGAGCATTTTTGCCGCCACTTCTCGCGCCGCGAGCAGGTGTGCATCAGCGTGCATACCCATAACGATCGCGGCACCGGGATTGCCAGTGCGGAACTGGCGCTGCTCGCCGGTGCGGAGCGCGTGGAAGGTTGCCTGTTTGGCAACGGTGAGCGTACCGGCAATGCCGACCTGGTGACGCTGGCGCTGAATCTTTATACCCAGGGCATCGCGCCGGAGCTGGATTTTAGCCAGATGAAAAAGGTGGTTGAGATCGTCGAAGAGTGCAACCAGTTGCCGGTAGCGCCGCGTCATCCCTATGCCGGAGAACTGGTGTTCACGGCCTTTTCCGGCTCTCACCAGGATGCGATCAAAAAAGGCTTTGCCGCGCGGCAAAACACCCCGAATGCCTTCTGGGAAGTGCCCTATTTGCCGCTCGATCCGGCGGATATTGGCTGTAGTTATGAAGCGGTTATCCGCGTCAATAGCCAGTCAGGCAAGAGCGGTGCGGCATGGCTGCTGGAGCAGAACCACGGCCTGAATTTGCCGCGCAAACTTCAGCAGGAATTCAGCCAGCATGTGCAAAACGCGGCGGATGCGAACGGAAAAGAGATGTCGCAAATGGCTATCTGGAACCTGTTTCGCCAGACTTACGGGCTGGTGGAACATCCGCCACTGCAACTGATTGAATATGTCTGCACCAACCAGCCAGGGCAGCGCACCACGTTACAGGCGGAGATCCTTTGCCACGACAAAAAACTCAAACTCGACGCCAGCGGCAACGGCTTTCTTTCCGCCGCCATCACCGCCCTGTGCCGCAGCTTGCAAGTGGAGATCAACATTGAGAGCTACCACGAACATACGCTCGGCAAGCACAGCGACAGCCGCTCGGTCGCCTATGTCTGCTGCGAGGATAAACACGGCGCGCGCGCCTGGGGCGTCAGTATCGATAGCGACATTACCCGTGCCTCGTTGCAGGCGGTGTTAAATGCCGCCCGGCCCTTTATTACGAGGTAAAGTAATCGCCGGGCGGCACGCCCATTACCCGGCGAAACATGGCGCTGAAGGCGCTGGGGTTGGCGTAGCCGCACTCCAGCGCCACCTGCGTGACCGGCTCACCCTGCGCCAGCCGGGTTAACGCGGCCAGCAAACGCGCCCGCCGTAACCATTCGCTGAACTGTAAACCGGTCTGCTGGTAGAAATGGCGCGACAAGGTGCGCCCGCTCATGTTGACCTGGCGAGCGGCATTTTCCAGCGTCCACTCACCCGCCGGATCGCGCCGCACCGCGTCACAAAGCTGCCTTAACCGCGCGGAAGTGGGTTCCGGCAGGCAAAACGGCAGCGTATTCATCAGGCGGATTTCATCCAGAATCAGTTCGTAAATGCGCTCCGCACGGCTGCCAGCCTGATACGCCTGTGGCAATTCCAGCGCGTTCAGAATCAGCGCGCGCAGCAAATCGCTGACCCGCACCACCTGGCAGACCACCGGTAAATCGGCCCGCGCCAGCGGTTCGACAAACACGCCGCGCGCCTGCACTTCCCCGTCAATACGCAGCGCATGAGAAACCTGCGCCGGGATCCACACGCCACGCCCTGGCGGCACAATCCACATGCCCTGCTGCGTTTCCACGCGGATCACGCCACTCAGGGTGTGGATCAGCTGATCGCACGGGTGAGTATGCCAGTGCTCATGCTCCCCGTGCCGGTAATCATGGGCGTAGGGGATCACTGCGCGTTGGGAAAAATCGAGGACGAATGTCTGTTTCACGGCGCGACCGTTGTTATGTTGCAGGGTGACATTACCTTAATCACCGCCGCGCTCGCTGTCATTTATTTCTCCCGGCACAGCGGGCAGTTGTGGCAATATTCCACCGGCGTTGAGGCTTTGTAATAAAAACAGCAGGTGCGGCGAAAACGCACCATCTTGCCCGCTGCGTCCTTTTGCGCAGGCCGGCGAAAGCGCCTGAGCGGATTCCAGGGCGCAGCAAACAGATCGGGTGTGGCGGCGTCCAGCAGCCAGGCGAAATCCGCCTGCTGGCGCTGCGTCTGCTGCGCGTTCAGCCCCTCCATTCGCCCCTGGTAGAGCGAGTAAACGCGCACGGCGGTGTTTTCCCACAAAATAGCTTCCGGCAGGCCGCTTACCCGCGCCAGGCTCTGCCACAACGGCGATAAATAGTCGCGAAACAACGCGCCAACCACCGTTTCGCGCCATGCGTCGCGCTGGCCGGAAAGGTAATGCGTTACGTCAACATCCACCGGCAGCGACGAGCTCCACAGCCCGTTGTCGTGCGCATATTCCACCCGGCTGGCGTAAAGGCTTAACGGCAAGCCTTTATCAAACACGCTCATTGCGTACAGCACATTGCCGGTCGCGAGGAATGCCAGCCGTTTGGCGAGCAGCGACGCGGCAATCGCCAGATCGGGCGCGCCAATCAGCGGCATCACCCGCGCTAACAGCGCGCGGCAGCTTTGTGCATCCAGTAGCGCCTGTGCCGGTACGCTGCGCGCATCGGCTTGAGAGCGCGAACGCAGACGGAAAGTGTGTTGCAGGTACGAACGCTCTTCAACCGTCAGCATCGGACGCTCCCGGAAAAGGAATGCACAACGGTGTGTGGAAGAAAGGATCGTCGATGATGCGACAGCGCAGATTAAACACCTCGTTGACCAGCGTTTCGGTCATTATCTGCTGCGGCGCGCCCTCGGCATAAACCCGCCCGTCATGGATGGCGACGAGGTGATCGGCATAACGGCAGGCGAGGTTGAGATCGTGCAGCACCATCACAATGGTTTTGCCCTGCTGCCGGTTGAGCTGGCGCAACAGTTCAAGGATCTCAATCTGGTGCGCCAGATCGAGATAGGTGGTCGGTTCATCCAGCAAGAGTGTCTCCGTGGCCTGCGCCAGCGTCATGGCAATCCACACGCGCTGGCGCTGCCCGCCGGATAACGCATCCACCGGGCGATGCTGCAATGCGTCGGTTGCGGTCAGGCGCAGCGCGGCATTCACCTGCTGCTCATCCTCTTGCGACCACTGGCGCAGCCAGTTCTGATACGGAAAACGCCCCAGACTCACCAGTTGACGCACCGTGATACCTTCCGGCGCGACAGGCGTTTGCGGCAAAATGGCCAGCTTGCGGGCAATTTCCGCCGTATTGCTGGCGTGAATGTCCAGGCCATCGAGAATAACGGTGCCGGAATGCGGCGTCAGCAAGCGCGCCATGGCTTTAAGCAGCGTGCTTTTGCCGCAGCCGTTGCTGCCAATCAGCACCGAGACTTTCGCGCCAGGCAGGGTTAAATCCAGCGCGTTAATCACCTGCCGCTGTTGATAGCTGACGCTCAGTTTTTGCGTTGAGAGAGACACATTTTCCCCATCAGATTACGTCCGCTGCCGAATCAGCAGCCACAAAAAGAACGGCGCACCGGCCAGCGCCACAAAAATCCCTGCCGGTAAATCAGCAGGCCGGAATAGCGTTCTGGCGAACAGGTCAGCGATAACCACCATACTGCCCGCGCTACAGACGGTGACATACGCCAGGCCGAAAAAGCCATTGCGCACCACAAGCCTTGCCAGGTGCGGCGCAATCAGCCCGACAAACGCCATCGCCCCCACCTGCGCAATCGCCCCGCCGGAGAGCACCACACAACTTAGCAGTAACAGCACCCGCAGCGGCTGCACCCGTACGCCAAGGCCGGTGGCCAGCGCGTCGTCCAGTTGCAGGGTTTTCAGATAGCGCGCCAGAAACAGCAGCACCGGCAACGCCCACACATACACCGCCAGCAGGCGCAACACTTTGTCCCATGTAGCGGCATACACGCTGCCGCTCAACCATACCCAGGCGGAAAAGGTGGTGGTCAGCGGGCTGAAGACCAGCACCAGCGTCACTACCGCGCCCGCCAGGGCTGAAACGCCAACGCCGGTGAGGATCAGCCGCAAGGGTGTCAAACCGCTGCGCCACGACAGCAGAAAGATCAGCCCGACGGCGCAGGCCGCGCCGCCCATCGCCGCATACGGCAAGGGCGCGCTGCCATATTGCAGGCTGAAAAAGGAGAGCCACAACAACGCCCCGGCACTCGCCCCGGCGGTCACGCCGAGCGTATCCGGCGAAGCTAACGGGTTACGCACCAGCGTTTGCAGGATCAACCCGGCAAGCCCCAGCCCGCCACCTGCCAGCATCGCCAGCGCCACGCGCGGCAGACGCAACTGGTGCAGAATAAAGCTGTGCGCGCTGGCATCCGGCTGCACCAGCAACCGAAGCGTTTGCGCCAGCGAGATCGCCACATCGCCAGTGTTCAGTGCCACCAGCGCGACCAGCAAAGTCATCGCCGTACAGCCGAGTAATAGCGGCAGTAAACGCCGGGAGTAGTGGCGGGAAAACGACCCGCAGCGCAAAAGCTGACTATCCGGCATGATTCCCCCTGCGTTGCGCCAGCAGGATAAAAAACGGCGCGCCCATCAGTGCGGTCATCACCCCGACCGGCAGCTCCTGGGGCAGAATAACCACCCGCGCGGCGATGTCGGCGGCCAGTAGCAGTAACGCGCCGAGCAGCGCGCAGGCCGGAAGCGTATAGCGCAGGTCGCTGCCAAATAACTGGCGCGCCATATGCGGCACCATCAGGCCGACAAAACCGACATTTCCCGCCAGCGCCACGGCGCAACCCGCCAGCCCCACTACCAGCATGCTCGCCAGCAGGCGCACCAGCGCGATGTTCAGCCCCAGCCCACGGGCAATCTCTTCTCCGGCGTTGAGCACGTTCATCTGCCCGGCGAAAAAGCAGGCGGCCACCACCAGCAGCGCACCGGGGAGCAGCATCGGGTAGACGAGCTGTACGTCATTGCCCGCAAGGCTACCGGCCAGCCAGAACAACATGGTGTCGAGACTTTCCTGATCGATAACGAGAATGGCCTGAGTAAAGGCATTGCACAGCGCAGTGATCGCCACACCCGCCAGCACCAGCCGCAGTGGATTAAGCTGCCCGTTGCTGACGTTACTGGTAAACCACACCAGCGTGCCGGTGGCGCAGGCACCGCTAAACGCCAGTAACAGCGTGATCCACGGGTCGCCGATGGCAAAAAAACTGCCCGCCAGCACAATTAACAGCGCCGCGCCCGCATTGACACCAAACAACCCCGGCGAGGCCAGCGGATTGCGGGTCAAGGCCTGCATCAACGCCCCCGCCACGGCGAGAAACGCACCAACGCCAACAGCCAGCACTGTGCGCGGCAGGCGCGAGGTGCGAATAATAATATCCACCGCGCTGGTGGGATCGGCATGCAGCAGCGCCTGCGTCAGTTGGCTGAGTGAATAAAACCGCGCGCCGGTCATCATGCTGAGCAACATCAGCATTACCAGTAGCAGGCCGCCGAGCAGAAAACGCCCGCTCATACGCGCCCCCGGTTGAGTGCCTGTTCAACATCACGGAGGATCTGGTTGGCGCCCAGGATGCCGCCGGATAAGCTCCACGGCACGCTATCCACTTCCCACAGTTGCCGCGTTTTCACCGCGCGCAGTTGCTGCCACAGCGGGTGCGCGGTGAGGGCGTGGTACTGTCGCGTGATGGCCGGGCTGTTGGCCCGCAGCAAAATAAAAAACAGATCGGCATCCAGCAGCGGAATATTTTCCATGCTGGAAAAGCGCAACGACGCGCTGTGCGCCTGCATGGCCTGCGCATTCCAGGCAAATCCCACTTCAGACATCACCGAGCCGGGAAAGCTGTTCGCCACATAGCTGCGAATGTGATCGGGTCGCACTTCAATTACCGACACCTGCGGCGCACGCTGCCCGGCAAAACGTTGTTGCAGCAGGCTGCGCAGCGTGGCGATACGCGCATCCCAGCGCTCAAGGAGCTGCGCGGCGGAGCTGGTCAGGGCCATTTTTTGCGCCACCACCGTCAGCGTTTTTTTGAATTCAAAGACATCGTCGAGCAGCGTAACAGGTGCGATTTTCGCCATCAGCGGCGCGACATCCTGATGGCGAAAGCGGGAAGCGAAAATGATATCGGGTTGCAGCAGCGCGATTTTTTCCAGCGCAGGCTGCGTCTCCAGCCCCAGTTGCGGCACACCGGAAAGCTGCGGGCGCAAATAGCGATACACCGGTTTTTCCGCCCAGGATTCAACAATGCCGCAGGGCGTAACGCCCAGCGCGGCCAGGCTGTCGGTGGCCCCCTGAAACAGAGAAACCGCGCGCGATACGCCGGGTTTGGCAAACAGCAATGGTGAGACACTGCACAACAGTAGCGCCTGTAAGCTGCGTCGGCGCGAAAGAGAGAAAGCGAGTTCGTTTTTCATCATCCACTCAAACCGCCCCGCTAACCGGGGCGGTGACACTCAAAAATCGAGACTGTAGCCCAGCGTCGCGGTGCGACCCCGACCGGCGAAATAGCGATCCGGATCGACTGACGCGCTTTGCGAATAGTAGGTGATGTACTGTTTATTCAGCAGGTTAGAAACCCCAAGGCTCACCTGCCCGTACGGTAGCTTGTAGCCGACCGCCGCATCCACCAGCGCATAACCGGAAAAGTCTTTTTCCGCATCGTCGAATGTCTTGCTGAGCGCCCAGTTGGCTTGCAGGAAGGTGCTCAGTTGCGCATTCCAGTTTGCCGACCAGCTGGCGATGATGCGATCCGGGGCGATATTTAAGCCATCGAGTTTCGCATCCAGGCTGCCGTTGTCATCGCTGTCATACCGGCCGCGCATGTGTGACCACGACAAGGTCAATTTGTGATCGGCATTCGGGCTGTAACCGGCGCTAACTTCCACACCGTCAATCTCGGTCTTTTCGCGACGGGCGACAAACGCATCGTTGACCAGCTCAACGCGGCTGCCGAGCTTCGAGGTGGACTGGTAGTAACTGGCTTCGAAATCAAACGGCGCGTGTTGTACGCGAAAACCGATTTCGCTGTTTTTGGTGACGATCGGTTTCAGACCGTTGTAGTCATCCAGTTTGATGCCCGGCGTGTCGATGCCGCGCAGCACGCGTCCGACATCCGGCACGGTAAACCCTTCGCTGTAGCTGGCAAACAGGCTTAACGGTTCAACCGGTGTCCAGACCACACCGGCGTTATACAGCGTCTGGTCGAACGATGGCGTGCCCCCTTCTACCGTCACGCGGTCGTTGGCCCACACGGTTTGATAACTGTCGATATTCAGCCGGGCATATTCATAGCGAACACCGCCGCTTAATTTCACCGATTCAACCGGCGTGTATTCCAGTTGCAGGAACGGAGACAGATCGGTGTAGTTAATTTCCGGAACGTAGGTGCGCCCGGTAGCCCATAAATCCTGTTTCGAGTTATCAAACAGGGTATCGAAACCCACCGTCGCTTTAATGCGGTCATCCCAGAGATCGTCTTTGGTGAGCGCGATTTTGCTGCCGTACTTATCGGTATACGCACGGCTCTGATCGTACAACGTGCCGAGGGGAGCAATAGCCGGATCCTGGAACGACGAGGAATTGGTCGCGCCGAACAGCGCTTCATAGCGCTGATAATAGGCCAGCGCCGTCAGCTTCATGCCTGCCAGATTGTAGTTATCGTAGGTGGCTCCCACCGTCCACACATCGTTATGCGGCGCGCTGCCTGGCGGGTTACCTTTTTTCGAGGTGGTTACTTCACCGTCATCGCGATCGCCTCGCACGCTGACATAGTTATCTTTGTTTTTCAGGCGGTAACGGTTAAGGCTCAACTGTACGCGCTGATCGTTATCCAGCCAGTAACCCACTTTCGCCAGCAGATCCCAGGCGCGGGAATCCATCAAATCGCCCTGCGTGTTATCCACTCCAATCGCGTGGTTATTGGCGTCTTTGAACAACCCCTGATCTTCGTAGCTCAGGGCGAAGAGGTAATCGATGTACTCTTCGCTGCCGTTGATGCTGTAGTTGGTTTTATAGGAAAGCGTATCGCGGTTAAATTCCGCGGTGGGCGTGGTGGTTTCCACGCTGACATGCTGGTTGACGGTGCCCGGTTTCGCGTGTTTGGTGATGATGTTGATCACCCCGCCCGTCGCGCCGACGCCGTTGCTGGCGTTCGCCCCTTTGATCACCTCAATGCGCTCGATCATCGAAGCGTCGATGGTATGCATTTCGCGCCCGGTCGGGCGCAGCGGGTTTGATTGCGGTATGCCGTCAATCATCACCAGCGGTGTGCGCCCGCGCAGCGTTTCGCCACTGCCGGACATTTTCTGCCGTGACGGTGAAAACGACGGCAGCAGGTTGCTGAGGATCTGCGAGGTATCGGAGGTAATTTGCCGCTGCTGGGCAATCTCTTTTTCGCTAATGACTTTGATGACCTGCGGGGAATCATTACGCGAACCGTCGGTGCGGGTGGCGGTCACAATCAGTTCATCATCACTGTTTTTCGCATCCTGCGCATAAAGTGGCGAGGCGAAAAGCAGAGCCATCGCGCCGTACAAAGGGGAAATTCTCATCTAAACAACCCTCAATTTTTATTATTCCCCACCGTTTGCGGGGATCATTCCGTAACAAAATCAAATGACAACAATAAGAAACATTTTGATACCGATTATCATTATCGATAAGAGAATGTAAAGTGAATATTTTCCAGGCGAAATTGAGGGCCGCCTGAAGAGCGAGACGTGAATGGAATAAACGCAACACATAAGCAAAATTAATTAAATTTTGTGTAAGCGGTCTACCCTTTAACAAGCAGATCCTGTGGCTTATCCCGATTGTTTCCACCAAAAGGAACGACCAATGCAAACACTCTCCGGGCCATCGCGTGCGACGCTTGCGCTTTACGAACTCTTTAATCCGCTGCCTACCGGCTTTTTTGTGGCGGCGTGGATCTTCGATATTCTGTACCTCAAAACCTTTCAAATTATGTGGACCGACGCGGCAAGCTGGCTTATCGCCATCGGTCTATTGATTGCCATCCTTCCCCGGCTCATCAACCTTGTGCAGGTTTGGGTAACGCAGCGCCATAGCGTTACTAACGCGGAAAAAATCCATTTCTGGCTCTGGCTGCTGGCGATTGTGCTGGCGATTTTTAACGCCTTTGTGCACAGCCGGGATGCTTACGCGGTGGTGCCGCTTGGCGTGATCCTCTCAACGGCGGTCGTGATTTTGCTGCTGATTGCCCATCTTCAACTCGCCCTGCGCATGCGTGTCCAGTAAGGAAACAAACCATGAATATGCCTAATCGCTTACTGACCGTTGCCGCGCTCACCGCCCTGCTCACCGCCTGCGATCAGGGGGCAAACATAGACCCGATGAAACAAATTGGCCCAGAGCCAGAGTTGCCAAAAGCGCAGAATTTCCTGTTGCCGCCTATGCAGGTGCCGGAGGGCGTGGCGTGGAAAGCGGGAGAAACGCCAACAGTTCCGCAGGGGTTAAAAATCGAAAAAATAGCGGATGGCCTGCTGCACCCACGCCAGCTGTACGTTTTGCCGAATGATGACATTCTGGTCGCCGAAGCCAATGCCCCGGCAAAACCGACCACGCGCCCGAAACAGCTGATTATGGGTCTGGTGCAAAAAGCCTCCGGCAAAGGCGGCCCCGGCGGTAACCGCATCACGTTGTTGCGTAACGCTGGAGGCACATGGCAAAAGCACACGTTTATTGAAAACCTGCACTCACCGTTTGGCATGCAGTTGATAGGAAATACCTTGTGGGTCGCCAATGCCGACAGTCTGGTGAAATTCCCGTATCAACAAGGAGAAACCACCCTCAGCGCGCCGGGAGAAATCGTCACCGAACTGCCCGGCGGACCGATTAACCACCACTGGACAAAATCCCTGCTCGCCAGCCCCGACGGCAGCAAACTCTATGTAGGCGTGGGTTCCAACAGCAATATCACCGAAAACGGTATCGGCGCGGAATATCGCCGCGCGGCGGTGCTGGAAGTGGATGCCGCCACCGGCGCGAGCCGGATCTATGCCAGCGGGCTGCGTAACCCGACCGGGCTGCAATGGGAGCCAGAAAGCGGTGCGTTATGGGCGATCGTCAATGAACGCGACGAAATTGGCTCCGATCTGGTGCCGGACTACATGACATCGGTAAAAGAGAAGGGTTTCTACGGCTGGCCATATAGCTACTTTGGGCAGCACGTTGACGAGCGCGTCAAACCACCGCGCCCGGACTTAGTGGCGCAGGCCATCAAACCGGATTACGCGCTTAGCTCGCACGTCGCACCGCTCGGGTTCTTGTTCTATACCGGCGACAATATGCCGCAATATCGCGGCGGCGCGTTTATCAGCGAGCATGGAAGCTGGAACCGTAAACCGCTCAATGGCTACCAGGTGGTGTGGGTGAAATTTGCCAACGGCAAACCGGTTGGGCAACCGCAGCCGGTCGTAACCGGTTTTCTTACCGATGATCAGAAACAGGTGCGCGGGCTACCGGTCGGGCTGGCGATGGATAAACAAGGCGGCGTGCTGATTGCCGACGATGCCGGTAACGCCATCTGGCGAATCAGCGCACGCTAATCTTGTCGCTGCCTGTCGCCTGCTTTATAACGTTCAGACACGCTTAATGGATGAAAACGATGGATAGCAGATTGCAGGCAGCGATTGCGCTGCGCAAACAGGGTCAACACGATAAAAGCCGTCAGGCGCTGCAAGCGCTGGCAGAAGAGCCCGCGCTACGTGCGCAGGCGTTGCTCAATATCGCCTGGTCGTATGATAACGAAGGCAAAGAGCGCGACGCCGAGCCTCATTACCTGGCGGCGCTTGCGGCCGGATTAAGCGGTGAAGATAAGTTCGAAGCGCAGTTTGGGCTGGCGTCAACGTGGCGCTGTCTTGGCAAATACGCACAGGCGAAAAGCTTGTTTGAAGAGATCATGGCAAGCTGGCCGCAGGCCACCGAAGTGCGGCCATTTTATGCTTTGTGTCTGCACAATCTTGGCGAACACGACAACGCCATTGCCGTGCTGCTGGCGTCGATTATTCAGCATCCCGACGCCCGCACCGAACCCTATAAAGCCGTGCTGCAGCATTACGCGCAGCACCCGCATCAACGCTGGTGACCGGTGTAGCGGTGCCGTTTGCCGCAGTGGACGGCGCGCTGGGACTAGCTTGCCTGCTGGGTTAAACCGTCAATGATCACCTGCTTCATCCCTTGCGAGCAGGGTTCCACACGCCCGCGCACACCGTAGACCTGCGCCAGACTTTCCGGCGTTATCACCTCGCCAGGTACACCGTTCGCCACTAACTCGCCTTGTTTGAGGATCAGCACATGGTCGCCGTGGCGCAGCGCGATATTGATATCGTGCACCACCACCACGGTGACGATATTGCGGCTGCGCGTTTCCCGCTTCACCAGATCCATCACGTGGAACTGGTAGTTGAGATCCAGCGCGCTGAGTGGTTCATCGAGCAACAACAGTGAAGGCTGGCGGATCAGCGATTGCGCCAGCCCGACTAACTGTTTCTGCCCGCCGGAGAGCTGGTCGAGGTAGTGCAGCGCCAGATGCTCGATACCGAGCTGGCGCAGGAGCGACATCACTTCCGCCTGCTTTGCCGCGCTGTGTAAGCCGCCGGAAGCACGTTGTGCGACGATAATCGACTCCAGCACATGCAGATGAACGCCCGCTGGCAGCGATTGCGGCAGATAGACGACCTGCTCGGCGCGTTTTGCAAACGGCTGGCTGAGCAGGTCTTCGCCATCCAGCAACAATTCCCCTTCTGCTTTGTTCAGCCCGGCCATTGCCCGCAGCAGCGTCGATTTGCCGCTGCCGTTTGGCCCAAGCAGAATTGTCACTTTGCCGCGCGGCAAATGAGAAATATTGAGATCGCGAATAATCTGTCGCTTGTGATACCCCGCGCCAAAACCGCGCAGGCTCAGGCCGCTCTGGCTCATACACTCCCCCGGTGGCGCACAATGATGGTGATAAAGAACGGCACGCCAACCAGCGAGGTGACAATGCCCACCGGAATAATTACCCCGTCGATCAGGTTTTTGGAAACGATAGAAGCCAGCGATAACACCAGCGCGCCAATCAACGCGCTACCCGGCAGATAAAAACGGTGATCCTCGCCAAACAACATGCGGGCGATATGCGGAGCGACCAGGCCGATAAAACCAATCGGGCCGACAAACGCTACCGACAGCGCTGACAAAATACTGATGCGCAAAAGCGTCGCCAGCCGCAGGCGACGCACGTTAATGCCAAAACTTATCGCCCGATCTTCGCCAAGGCGCAGCGACGTCAGTTTCCATGAACTGAGCATCGACAGCGGCATGATCACCGCCAGCGCCAGTAGCAAAATGCCAAGTTTCTCCCACGACGCGCGGGCAATGCTGCCCATGGTCCAGAACACCAGCCCCTGCAGCGTGTCTTCGTTGGCGATAAATTGCAGCATCGACACCAGCGCGTTGAAGGTAAACACCAGCGCGATACCGAACAGCACCACGCCGGAGGTCGCCACCTGCGTCCAGCGGGTAATACCGTCCAGCAACAGCGCCGCCAGCAGCGCAAAAAGAAACGCGTTCACCGAGATAAACCACTGCCCTGGTACGCCGGGAATACCGATACCAAGTACAATCGCCAGCGCCGCGCCAAACGCCGCCGCCGACGACACACCCAGCGTAAATGGGCTGGCTAACGGGTTATTCAGGATGGTTTGCATCTCCGCACCCGCCAGACCCAGCGTGAGCCCAACAATGATCGCCATCAGCGCGTACGGCATGCGGATATCCCAGACAATCACCCGCGTTCCGGCATCGGCGCTCGCCGGGTCAACCAGCGTTTGCCACAGCGTATCCAGCGGCAAACCAGAGGGGCCGAGGGTGAAATCCAGCAGCATTGAGGCGGCAATGAACACCACCAGCAGCGCCAGCAAACTGACGCGGCGGCGAAGGATCACGCGGTAATTGAGCATCAGGCTGTCCGCAGCCGTTTCCTGCCTCTGCTCGTTTGTTTCCAGCGTGGTACTCATTTGCCCTGCTGCCAGCTATACACGAAGTTGTTATCCGGCAGTTTGGTGAAGTTTTTGATGATGTGATGGTAGGTCGCATCCGGGTTCAAATCCGCAAACGCCTGCGGATAGATATCTTTCGCCAGATATTCCATGCCGACAATGTTGTACGGATGATTGTAGAAGTGGTGGTAAACGCCATACACACGTTTTGCACTGACCGCCGGGATCTGCGCGACACCGGTGCGTTGCAGCAGCACCTGCGCCTGTTTATTGACCTCATCTTGTGAGACGTTCAGCCCGAGCGGCAGTACCTGGCTGTTACCCCGTTTAGAGCCGGTCATGATATAGACATCCGGGTTGGCGCTGATGAGTTTTTCAAGCGAGATAAACCCGGTTGCTCCCGGTAGCAGCTCAGAGCCAAGGTTCTTCGCGCCGACCGCTTCAACCAGCCCGCCCCAACCGCTGTGCCCGTGGGTAAAGCAGCAGCTATCCGCGTTACCGGCCAGCGCTTCGACGAATACCTTCGGTTTCGGGTTGATGGCGGCGGTTTTCTGCTCAATCGCTGCTAATTGCTGGCGATAATAGGCGGTGTACGCCGCCGCGTTGCTTTCGCGGTTAATCACTTTACCCAGCAGATCGATACTCGGCGCGGTGTCTTTTGCCGGGTTCACTTCGTAATCAACAAACAGCACCGGAATGTGCAGCGTGGTCAGTTTAGCCAGCACGCCGCTATCGGCCAGCGCCGGTTTCGCGCGCAACTGCGCAATCATCAGATCCGGCTGTTTCGCCAGCACGCTTTCCAGATCAACATTGCCTTTATCGCTAAAGCCCATGTCCATAATGCGGGTCGCTTCCGGCCACTGGGTTTTCAGCATTTCCCAGGTGGCAATGTCCTGTTTTTTCGCCAGATTATTCCACGCCACCAGCCGTTTAAACGGATTGTCGCGATCCAGCAGCGCCATCGTCATGATGTCGCGCCCGTCCTGCAAAATAATGCGTTGCGGTTCGTGTTCAATGGTCACTTTGCGGCCATCGAAATCGGTTACGGTGAGCGGATATTGCGTGGCGTGCGCCAGCATGGGAACAGCGAGTAAAGCGGAGAGCACGAATGTAAAGATTGATTTCCCTTGCATAAAAAAACAACCCTGCAGATAGTCAGATATTAATGATTTTGATAATTATTATCATGTCTAAATAAACGAAACATATACAACATCAAAAAATAGGCTGACCGCAACCCCGCGTTAACATCCTGATTCGTTTTCTCTTTTGCTGACATCGTTTCTTACGGATTTTCACCGCCGCGATGGATTACCTTCGTGCTTTGCCAAAAACCTGCGGAAACGGTTGATGAAATACGCCCTGTTTTTATTCCTTTGTACCTTTATCTCCAGCGTGCGGGCGGATGATGCCGTCCGACTTCACTGCCCGACACGCGGCAACCTGACGGTCTCTTTTTTTGACTACAACCTGATAACCATGAAGTGGAGCGACCATTTTCAGGTCGCGGCGGGCAAAGAGCGCAGCAAAACCAAAGCGGGCGTCCCGTTCTGGAGCACCACGTTTGGTAACGGCGACAACTTAGCCTTTTTCCCGGATTCCGGTCAGTACTATCTTTTTTATGCTGGCGCGAATGCGCCTGAACAGTGCAGCGAGCTGGGCAGTTTTGTCTACCCGGTGATCACCCCGCCGCGCTATGACAAAAACGCCAGTACGCCGCAAAGCCAGGCCAGCACCATTGATAAGGATGTGATTTTGCTGCACCCGGCGACCTGAATTTCCCCTACCCAATCCAGTAGCCTCCCTTTGTGACACGCCGCAAGGCGTGTATGCTGCCAGCGCCGCTGCGGCATACAGGGAGGTCATCATGCAAAAATTCATTATGTTGATAGTTATCGTGTTGCTTTCGGGCTGCGCGACGACGTCGCCAATGCCAGAATGGGACAACATCACCGCGCTTGAAGTGCGCCAGGATCGCATCACCGCCTATTCCGACCATTACGCCTACAACTTCATCCGTAACGATCCGCATGCTGATGCCTACGCCCGGTACGCTGAGTTTTATCAGGAGTTTGCCAGCCATGTTCCCGGCGTTGCCGTGAACTTTGTGGTGAAAGATAAAAAGGTGACGGCTGAGTACAAAGCGCTCGTTGATATCTCCGGGCTCAGTGCCGCGCAAATTGAGCGCCTGCGTTATCACTACGGGGCAAACATTATTGAGCCGAATAAAAAGCTGGCGGTGACCTTCAGAGCGCAGGGTGACGTGGTCTACATTCTGCAACACCCGTACGGCCCTGATACCCGTACGCTGGAAAAACCGGTGACCGTCACGATTAACGACACCACCAAACAGCATGTCTCGTGGACGGCGCCCCTACTGATCCCGGCGTTTCCACTGATTATGATTTACGGCTGCGCCACCGGGCCGTGCGTGTGATCGGCGCCGTTTCCCGCATAGAGAGTTACCGCCGTCTGGCAAGCAAACAGCGGTGTTAAGCCGGTACGTTGGTAATTAGCGTGGCTGGAAGATCCCGTTCGCCACATCAGCAGGTGTCACCACGCCGCTGTCGAGTACCCAGCCGCTGATGAGCGCCGCTGGTGTGACATCAAATGCCGGGTTGTAAACCCGCGCATTTTCCGGCGCCCAGTTCACTGCGCCAAAACTCCCGGCCACCCCGGTCACTTCCGCGGCAGCGCGCTGCTCAATGGGAATGGCATCGCCATTCGGGCAGTGCGGGTCGAGCGTGGTTTGCGGCGCAGCCACATAAAACGGGACGTTGTGGAATTTCGCCAGTACCGCCAGCGAATAGGTGCCGATTTTGTTCGCCACATCGCCATTGGCGGCAATGCGATCGGCGCCAACCCATACCGCATCCACCTGCCCTTTCGCCATCAGGCTGGCGGCCATGGAATCAGTAATTAACTGATACGGCACCCCCAGCTCGCCCAGTTCCCAGGCCGTTAGCCGCCCGCCCTGTAATAATGGGCGGGTTTCATCCACCCACACATGGGTAATTTTTTCCTGCTGATGCGCCCGCGCAATGACACCCAGCGCGGTGCCGACGCCCGCTGTCGCCAGCCCACCGGTGTTGCAGTGGGTCAGCAGTCGGCTGCCAGCTTGCACCAGCGCGCTGCCCGCTTCGGCAATGTTGTCGCACAACTGTTTATCTTCTTCGACAAGCCGCAGCGCTTCGGCGGTTAACGCCGCCACAAAATGCTCCTGCGTGAGCGCCTGTTTCATGCGATCAAGGTTATTCATCAGGTTCACCGCCGTCGGGCGCGCCGCGCGCAACGTTTCCAGCGCCTGCGCCAGTTGGTCGCGGTTTGCGCCCTGTTCTGCCAGCAGCGCCAGCAATAAGCTGGCAGAAAGGCCAATCAACGGCGCGCCACGCACCCGTAGGGCATGAATATGGCCGACAAGATCCTCTACCGTGCTGGCCGGTAGCCACTGTTTCTGCTGCGGTAAGGCCTGTTGGTCGAGAATAAATAATTGATTGTCGGCGACTCGCAGGCTGGTGGTCTGTAATGGCTGCATTGCGTTAAATCCCTGTTGCGTTGTTGTAGCGTATTGTGTCAGGATGAATTCCGGATGTATAGACGTCTAAATGGCTTTATTAGCAAAAGAGGATCGAGGCAATGTCGCAATACCGTACCTTCTCCGCCCGCGATGCCGTGGCGTATGCACAACAATTTGGCGGCCTGGACAACCCGTCCGAACTGGTGGACGCACAGGAGGTGGGCGACGGTAACCTCAATCTGGTGTTCAAAATTTTCGATACCCAGGGCGTGAGCCGCATTATTGTCAAACAGGCGCTGCCCTATGTGCGCTGCGTGGGTGAATCCTGGCCGTTAACGCTTGATCGCGCCCGGCTGGAAGCGCAAACGCTGGTCGAACATTACCAGCACAGCCCGCAGCATACGGTAAAAATCCACCACTTCGACCCGCAACTGGCGGTGATGGTGATGGAAGATCTCTCCGATCATAAAATCTGGCGCGGCGAGCTCATTAACAATGTGTTTTACCCGCAAGCGGCTGCGCAACTGGGCGAATACCTGGCGCAGGTGCTGTTTCACACCAGTGATTTTTACCTCCATCCGCATGACAAAAAAGCGCAGGTCGCACAGTTCATTAACCCGGAAATGTGCGAAATCACTGAAGATCTGTTCTTCAACGATCCCTACCAGGTTCATGAGCGCAACAACTACCCGGCTGCGCTGGAAACGGAGGTCGCCGCCCTGCGCGATGACGCGCAACTGAAACTGGCGGTGGCGGCGTTAAAGCACCGCTTCTTTTCTCACGCCGAAGCACTGCTGCACGGCGATATTCACAGCGGCTCGATTTTTGTCGCCGACGGTAGCCTGAAGGCGATTGACGCCGAGTTTGGTTACTTTGGCCCCATCGGTTTTGATATCGGCACCGCCATCGGCAACCTGCTGCTCAACTACTGCGGTTTACCAGGGCATCTGGGCATTCGCGATGCGGCCAGCGCGCGTGAACAGCGTCTGACCGATATTCAAACCCTGTGGACCACCTTTGCCGAGCGCTTCCAGGCGCTGGCGCGAGAGAAAACCCGCGACGCGGCACTAGCACAACCGGGCTACGCCAGCGCCTTCCTGAAAAAAGTGTGGACCGACGCAATCGGTTTTTGCGGCACGGAGCTGATTCGCCGCAGCGTTGGGCTTTCACACGTCGCCGATATCGACACCATCAACGATGAAGAGATGCGCCACGCCTGCCTGCGCCACGCCATCACGCTCGGTAAAGCGCTGATTGTCATCGCCGAGCGCATTGATAACGTCGATGAGCTGATTGCCCGAGTGCGTCAGTACAGCTAACGCAGCCCTCTCCCCCTGTCGGGGGAGAGAACCTCACTACCCGAGATACTCGATTATCGACAACCCGCCGTTGTAATCGGTGCTGTAGATAATGCCGTTCACATCAACAAACACATCGCAAGACTGGATCACGCGCGGGCGTGCAGGCCGCGTATCCATCATCTTCGCTGGCGCGGCAGGCACCAGCGCGCCGGTTTCCACCGGGCGATACGGGTTAGAAATATCGTAAGCCCGCACGCCCGCGTTCTGGTAAGTGGCGAAAATCAGCGTCGAGCTGATAAAGCTGCCAGGGCGATTTTCGTGCAGGTTGTGCGGCCCGAAATGCGCCCCTTTCGCCACATAATCGGTTTCGTCCGGCTGCGGGAACGTCGAGATACTTACCGGATTTGACGGCTCACGAATATCAAACAACCAGATCAGCTTCTCGCCATCTTCCTGATTGTCGAGCACCGCTTCATCCAGCACCACCAGCAAGTCCCGGTCCGGTAGCGGTAGCGCGGTGTGCGTGCCGCCGCCAAACGGCGGACTCCAGTTGCGGTGGCTGATCAGCTTCGGCTGGGTTCTGTCTTTCACATCCAGTAGCGTTAACCCGCCGTCGCGCCAGCTACCGTACGCCGTATCCCCGGCGATAATCGCGTGGTGTAGCGCATAGCGTTTGCCTTCCGACCACGCTGGCGTTTCCCCTGCGGCCTGGTTCATTCCCGGCAGCCACCAGCGCCCGGCAACCTGCGGTTTACGCGGATCGGCCAGATCGATGGTCAGGAAAATATAGTCGGTAAAGCCGTCGATCAGCGCCGAGACATACGCCCAGCGCCCGCCCACATACCAGATACGGTGAATGCCGATGCCGTTGAGCGACAGAAAGCTGATTTCGCGCGGTTTATCGGGCGTGGAGATATCAAAAATGCGCAGCCCGGCGCTCCAGCCTTTGTCCTGCACATCGCTGACCGTCTCGCCGACCGAGCGGGTGTAGTAAACCTTTTCATCGGCAAAGCGCGCATCGGCGAACAGATCGCGGGCGTTGATTACTAAAAGCAGATCGTCATGGGCTTGCAGATGCACATTCCAGGTGCCCGGCGGGGCCGGGACGTAACCGGCGGCTTTCGGGTTTTTCGGGTCGCGCACATCCACTATCGAAAACCCCTGCGACACCATATGCCCGATATAGGCAAAGCCACGGTGCACCATCAGTTGCACACCGTCCGGGCGACCGCCCTGGTCGCTGTGACCAATCAGCCGCATATTGCGGCTGTATTCAGGACGCGGTAATTCACTCGCCATGTCCGTTCCTTACTTGTTTTTCGCTTCCAGCGTGGCGAACCACGGCGCGATAAAATCTTCCGTCTGACCCCAGCCCGGAATGATTTTGCCGAGCGACGCCACATTCACCGCGCCCGGCTGGCTTGCCAGCAGCGCTTGCGGAATGGCAGCGGCTTTAAAATCGTAGGTGGCAGGGGTCTGTTCACCGGCAATTTTATTGGCGATGAGGCGCACATTGGTGGCACCAATCAGTTTCGGATCCACCGCCACGCTTACTTTCCACGGGCTGCCCGACTCGCGCATCAGTTGCAGATCCTGGTTGGAAACGTCGATGCTGTAGAGTTTGATCTCGGTGCGACCGTTCTCTTTCAGCGCTTTATACGCGCCCTGGCTGAAGGCATCCCAGGTGCCCCAGATTGCATCAATCTGCCCTTTCGGGTATTTCGCCAGCACCGCGCCCACTTTGTTGGCCGTGTCGCCCTGCACATCGGAAGAGACCGCGCCAATCGACTCCAGCTCTTTAATGCCTGGATTGGCTTTCAGCAACTCGGCGTAGGCGGCCTGGCGGCGCTCCATCGGCGGGAAACCGGCGACCCACAGCTTGATAATGTTGGCTTTGCCGTTGAAATCTTTCACCAGCTCGCCAAAGGAGAGTTTGGTCAGCGAGGCGTCATCCTGCTGCGTCACCGTCACGCCCGGAATTTCACCGTTAACAGCGGTATCAAACACCGCCACTTTGATGCCCGCTGCGACCGCTTTTTTAATCAGATCGGTGGAGTACGGATCGCGCCCCTGCGACAGAATAATGCCGTCATATTTCTGGCTGATCGCCTGGTTAACGAAGTCCTGGAATTTGGCGTCATCACCGTTGCTCAAAAAGGTGCTGATTTTAAAACCGAGTTTTTTACCTTCCTGCAACGCGCCGGAGACAAACTGGGTGGTGTTATCGTCTGAACCCAGGTTGCGGATAAGCGCAATGCGTATCGGGCCGTGGTGATTAGCAATGGCGTCCGGCACCGGCGCAGGTGTAGTAGCATGGCCTGGCAGCGCGCTCAGTAAGCCCAGCGCCAGCAGTGAGAGTGCAATTTTTTTCATCTGTTTTCCCCTGAAGAATTAACGACGCTGGAAGTAAGTCAACGCAAGGGCACCGGCCAGCACCAGCCCCTTAATAATGTCCATCGCGTAATAGGGCACCGACAGCATCACCAGCCCGTTTTGCAGCACACCGAGAATAACCGCCCCCACCAGCGTGCCGAGCGCATTCGGTTTGCCGGAACCGGCGAGCGAGAAACCGATCCACGCCGCCGCCACCGCATCCATCAAATAACCGCCACCGGCGTTGACCTGCGAAGAGCCAATGCGTGACGCCAGCAGAATGCCGCCCAGCCCCGCCAACAGCGAGGCGATAACATATGCCGCCACTTTGTAGCGCGTGGTACGAATGCCGGACAGGCGCGCCGCTTCCGGGTTGCCGCCAATGGCATACATGCGACGACCGTGGGTGGTCAGCGACAAACCCAACTGCGCGACAACCGTCACCACCAGCATAATGATCACAATGGTCGGCACCTGGCCGAGCAGACCAAACGCCGCCGGAATGGTGCCCTCCGCCATATCGCCGCTCGGCAGCACCATGTTTTCGGTAATCGAACCGCCATAGCTGTAGGTCATTGCCACACCCTGAATCACAAACAGGCTGCCAAGCGTCGCCAGCATGTCGGGAATGCGCAGCACCACAATTAAAAAGGCGTTGAACAAGCCCACCAGCGTACACAGTGCCAGCGTGATAATGATGGCTTCGGTGGTACCAACGCCGTGCCAGACAAACAACGAAATCACCAGCGCATTCGCCAGTGAGGCGGTGGAACCGACCGACAGATCAAACCCGCCGATGGTCAGCGAAATAGAGACACCAATCGCAATCACCGTGACGATGGCGATGGATCGCAAAATGTTGATGATGTTGAAGGGATCGAGGAAGTTGTCCGACGCCACGCCAAAGATGGCGACAAGCGCGACCACGGTAAGCAACATGCCCCATTTATAGAGAAAATCAAAAAACTGCTGGCGGGGCGTCGCCGCCGCATTGACTGAAAGGGCCTTACTCACGGCGCCGTTCCTCCGGTGGAATAATAAAGAAGCGTCTCTTCGCGGGCATCCTCGCCCTGCACTTCCGCAACAATGCGCCCATCCCACAGCACACAAATCCGGTCACACAACCCCACCAGTTCGGCGAATTCACCCGAGGCGTAAATCACCCCTTTGCCTTCGCACGCCAGGCCATCAATCAACTGGAACAGGTCGGTTTTCGCTTTCACGTCCACGCCTTTGGTCGGCTCATCGAAAATCACCACATTGGCGTGACCGCGCAGCCATTTACCAATCGCCACTTTTTGCTGGTTGCCGCCGGAAAGACGGCGCAGCGTCTGCCCCGGCCCGGTAGTGCGCACGCCAACGCGGGCAATCACTTCCTGCGCCCAGCGCCAGGCCTGGCGATGCGCAAAAAAGCCCCAGCGCGAGAAACTGTTATCCGCGCTAATGGACAAATTCATGCTCACCGGCTCATCAATAAAAATGCCCTCTTTGCGCCGCTCTTCCGGCACCAGCGCCAGCCCGCGCATCACGGAATCGGCTGGATCGCGCGGCCGCCACGGTTGGTTATTCAGCTCGCCACGGCTGATTCGGCTTTTACTCGCACCGAACAGCGCCTTACACAGCTCGGTTTTCCCCGCACCCGCCAGACCAGCAATGCCCAGAATTTCCCCTTTACGCAGGCGCAGCGAGATATCTTTCAGCAGCCCCTCGTCATGCAAACCGTCAATGCTTAGCAGCACTTCATCACTGTGCGGTGGACGGGCCGGCGGATAGATGTCGCTCAACTCATGACCGAGCATCTTCTCGACAATCGCTTCGCCGCTCAGGGCATGCATCGGGCCGGATTCAATCAGTTTGCCGTCGCGCAGCACCGTTAAGGTGTCGCAAATCGCGTTCAGTTCGTGGATGCGGTGCGAGATAAACACCACGCCAATGCCCTGCTGTTGCAGGCGTTTGACCACGGTGAACAAGCGCTCACTTTCATGCTGGTCGAGCGGCGCGGTGGGTTCATCGAGAATTAAAAAACGGCAGTGGTGCGAAAGCGCGCGCGCCAGCAGGATCTGCTGCTTCTCCGCCAGCGTGCAGCTATCGATCGAACGTTTTACATCAAACATTACATCGAGTTGCGCCAGCGCCTCGCGCGCCGATTTTCGGATCTCGCCCCAGCGGAAACGATGTCCGCCTTCCGCCAGCTTATCGAGCATGATGTTCTCGGCAATGCTCAAACCCGGGATCAGCGCAACATCCACTTCCTGCTGCACCAGATGAATGCCCAGCTGTTTGGCATCGCGTGGGGTGCGAATCGACACCGCCTGGTTATTGATGGCGATTTCGCCTTCGTAATGGTCGTATGTGCCGCACAGCACCGCCATCAGCGTCGATTTCCCCGCGCCGTTCGCGCCGGTTAAGGCATGCACCGAACCGCCGCGCAGGGAGAAATTGACATGCGACAGCGCCTTAAAGCCGCCAAAGGCCAGGCTTATGCCGCGCATTTCGAGGTGGTTGCTGCTCATTCGCACGCTGTTCCTGCAATTAATAGGTTGATTTAACGAATTTTTCACAGCCTCGCTTGACTGGCAACGACAGAAAATGCATAAGATAAAGCTAAATATTATTAGCCATCCGGATGTCCAGACATAACATCAGGTTAGCGATCACGCACAAGGACACAACACATGAGCAGCACTGATATCCGCGTCGTACCCGGCCCGGCCAACTACTTTTCCCACGCCGGTAGCCTCGCGCGGTTGCATGATTTCTTCAGCGAAGAACAACTGGCGCGCGCGGTATGGATCTATGGCGAGCGCGCCTTTGCCGGGGCAAAAGCGTTTTTGCCGCAAGGGTTTAACACGCCGGGCGCGAAACACATTTTGTTTAAAGGCCACTGTAGCGAGCACGACGTGAACGAACTGGCGCAGCAGGCGGGCGACGATCGCGCGGTGGTGATTGGGCTTGGCGGCGGCGCCTTGCTGGATACCGCCAAAGCGGTGGCGCGCCGTCTTGGTTTACCGGTGGTCGCCATTCCGACCATCGCCGCCACCTGTGCGGCGTGGACGCCACTGTCGGTGTGGTATAGCGACGCTGGTCAGGCGCTGCACTTTGAAATTTTCGACGACGCCAATTTTCTGGTGCTGGTTGAACCGCAAATCATCCTTAATGCGCCTGCGGAATATCTGCTGGCAGGCATCGGCGATACGCTGGCGAAGTGGTACGAAGCGGTAGTGCTGGCACCACAACCAGAAAAGCTGCCGCTCACCGTACGTCTGGGGCTAAACGGCGCACTGGCGATCCGCGATGTGTTGCTACAGAGCAGTGAACAAGCTCTTGCTGACCAGCAGCGCGGCGAGGTGACGCAGGCATTTCGCGATGTGGTGGATGCGATTATTGCCGGGGGTGGGATGGTCGGCGGGCTGGGCGAGCGTTACACCCGCGTTGCCGCCGCACACGCGGTGCACAACGGTTTAACCGTGTTGCCGCAAACGGAGAAATTCCTGCACGGCACCAAAGTAGCGTATGGCATTCTGGTGCAGAGCGCCCTGCTCGGCGAGGACGATGTGCTGGCACAGTTGATTAACGCCTATCAGCGTTTCAACTTGCCGACCTCGCTGGTAGCACTGGACGTGGACATTAATAACCGCGCGGAGCTGGATAAAGTGATTGCTCACACTCTGCGCCCGGTGGAGTCGATTCACTACCTGCCGGTGGAACTCTCTGCCGATACGCTGCGCGCGGCGTTTGAAAAAGTGGAAGCGCTGTCGCGCTAATCGCCCTTCTTTGCGTAATGCCGCCGGTAAACGCGTTACCGGCGGCATTTTCTTTTACGCTCGCAGCGGTGTACCGCGAACCGGGCGATCGCCCGCCACGAAATAATCCGCATTGCTGCGCGGCAGCGGCGTGCGGCCACGGATGTTATCGGCAATCTTCTCGCCAATCATAATGGTGGTGGCATTGAGGTTACCGGTGATGATCAGCGGCATGATCGAGGCATCCACCACGCGCAAGGCTTCCAGCCCATGAACACGCCCTTCGCCATCGACCACCGCCATCTCATCGCTGCCCATTTTGCAGGTGCCACACGGGTGATAGGCGGTTTCGGCGTGGTTACGCACAAACTCATCCAGTTGCTCATCGCTCTGGCACTCAATGCCCGGGCTGATTTCCCGCCCGCGATATTTGTCCAGCGCCGGCTGGTTGATGATCTGCCGGGTGATACGAATCGCGTCGCGGAATTCGTACCAGTCCTGCTCATGGGCCATGTAATTAAACTGAATGGCCGGGTGCTGGCGCGGATCGCGCGATTTCAGACGCACAAAACCCCGGCTTGGCGAGCGCATCGAACCCACATGACACTGGAAGCCGTGCGCTTCTACTGCATTTGAGCCGTTGTAGTTAATCGCCACCGGCAGGAAATGGTACTGAATATTCGGCCAGGCGAACTCCTCGCGGCTGCGGATAAACCCGCCGCCCTCGAACTGGTTGCTGGCCCCAATACCCGTGCCGTTAAACAGCCACTCCGCGCCAATTTTCGGCTGGTTCCACCACTTCAGCGCCGGATAGAGCGACACCGGCTCCTTGCACTCATATTGCAGGTACATTTCCAGGTGATCCTGCAAGTTTTCGCCCACGCCCGGTAAATCATGCACCAGCGGAATATCGAACTGCCGGAGCAGATCAGCGGCACCGACGCCGGAGCGCTGCAAAATTTGCGGCGAAGCAATCGCTCCGGCGCAGAGCAACACTTCCCGGCGCGCATGCACCTCATGTACCGTGTCGCTGGAGCCCTGCAAATAGGCCACACCGACAGCGCGTTTCCCCTCAAACAGAATGCGTTCGGTGGTGGCATGGGTAATGATTTTCAGGTTCGGCCGCGTTTTTGCCATGTCGAGATAGCCGCGTGCGGTGCTTGAGCGGCGGCCTTTCGGTGTGACAAAGCGATCCATCGGGCCAAAACCTTCCTGCTGGTAGCCGTTAAGATCGTCAGTGCGGGGGTAACCGGCCTGCACGCCCGCCTCAATCATCGCGGCGAACAGCGGGTTGTTGCCCGGCTTGCAGGTAGTGATGCTGACCGGGCCGTCGCCACCGTGGTAATCGTTCGCGCCGATATCGCGCGTTTCCGATTTACGGTAATAGGGCAGACAGTCGCGGTAGGTCCAGTGCTCAAGACCCGGCTGCTGCGCCCAGTTATCGAGGTCCATCGCGTTGCCGCGCACGTAGCACATGCCGTTAATCAGCGATGAACCGCCCAGCCCTTTACCGCGCCCGCACTCCATGCGGCGGTTATTCATGTGCGGCTCAGGTTCTGTTTCATAGGCCCAGTTGTAGCGCTTGCCCTGCAGCGGGTAAGCCAGCGCCGCAGGCATCTGCGTACGGAAATCAAAACGGTAATCGGGACCACCCGCTTCGAGCAGCAGGACATTCACATCGCTCTCTTCGGTCAGTCTTGTTGCCAAAACGTTCCCTGCGGATCCGGCTCCAATGATGATGTAATCAAATTCCATTCGTCGCTCCTCAGGTTAAAACTTTATTCAAAATACGGACTGAAAACGGCTCAGCTCGAGCTGGACGGATTTAACCTGCGTATAGTTTTGCAGCGTCATCAGGCCATTTTCACGCCCAACGCCGGAGTGCTTGTAGCCGCCCACCGGCATTTCAGCGGCGGATTCCCCCCAGGTGTTGATCCAGCAAATACCGGCTTCAATCTGGTGAATGACACGGTGCGCGCGGTTAAGATCCTGTGTCACCACGCCCGCCGCCAGGCCGTAATCGGTATCGTTGGCGCGGCGCACCGCTTCCTCTTCGCGCTCATAGGTCAGAATCGACATCACCGGACCGAAGATCTCTTCACGCACGATGGTCATCTCATCGCGACAGTCGGTAAATACGGTGGGTTCGACCCACGCCCCGTGGTCGAAGTCACCGCCGGTCAGACGCTTACCGCCGCACAACAGGCGAGCGCCTTCGTTGATGCCGCTTTCGATATAACGCATTACGTTGTCGCGGTGCGCAAAACTGACCAGGGGCCCGAAATTGGTGTTCAGATCGTTGACATCACCGGCTTTAATGCGCGCCACGCGCTCAACGATTTTTGCTTCGAACGCCTGCTGCAAGGCCTTCGGAATAAACACGCGCGTGCCGTTGGTACACACCTGGCCGGAGCTGTAGAAGTTCGCCATCATGGCGATATCGGCGGCGAGATCGAGATCGGCGTCGTCAAAGATAATCAGCGGCGATTTACCGCCCAGCTCCATGGTCACGTCTTTCAGCGTCGAACCAGCCGCATTCGCCATCACTTTCTTGCCGCTGGCAACGCCGCCGGTGAAAGAGACTTTGTCGATGCCCGGATGGTCGGTCAGCAACTGTCCGGTCACCGCGCCGCTGCCGTTCAGCACGTTAAATACGCCGTCTGGCACGCCAGCTTCGCTGTAAATTTCCGCCAGTTTCAGCGCCGTGAGCGGCGTGACTTCGCTCGGTTTAAAGATCATGGCGTTACCGGCCGCCAGCGCAGGCGCAGATTTCCACAGCGCAATCTGGATCGGGTAGTTCCACGCGCCAATCCCGGCCACCACGCCAAGCGGTTCGCGGCGGGTATAGACAAACGAGGTGTCGCGCAGCGGAATTTGCTGGCCTTCAAGAGAGGGGATAAGCCCCGCGTAATACTCGAGTACGTCCGCGCCGGTGACGATATCAACGGCCTGGGTTTCGCTCAGCGGTTTGCCGGTATCCAGCGTTTCCAGCGCCGCCAGTTCATCATTGCGCTCGCGCAGAATATCGACGGCGCGGCGCAGGATGCGCGAGCGCTCCATGGCGGTCATCGCGGCCCAGATTTTCTGCCCTTTTTGCGCACTGGCAACGGCGCTATCGACATCGGCCTGCCCGGCTTCGTGCACCTCGGCCAGCACCTCGCCGTTCGCCGGATTGATGGTCTGGAATGTGTTACCCGCCGCAGCCGGGACGTATTGACCATGGATATAGAGCTGCTGTTCTGCGAATCGGGACATACTTCCTCCTTCTCAGTGATTCGTCGCGCCAGCCAGTTGCTGGCGAATGAATTGGGTGGTGAGCGTTCTGGCAATGTCCAGGTTAAAGGGTTTGCCGCTCAGCGCCGCGCGAAGCCAGAGGCCATCGATCAACGAGGCAAGGCCATGCGCCGCCAGCCGTGCCTGTTCACGCGGCAGATCGCGGCGAAACTCCGTCGCCAGCGTGGAGAACAGTCGGCGGCTGCTGACGCGCTCCAGCCGACCAAGTTGCGGCTGATGCATGCTGCTGGCCCAGAAATCGAGCCAGGCTTTCATCGCCGCGCTGTGAACCTGGCTGTCATCAAAATTGCCTTCGACAATCGCCAGCAAACGCGTTTCGGTACTGGCCTGCGCGAGCGGTTTTAATCGCTGCGCCACGGCGTCGCGCAACTGGCGGGTGATGTCGCGCATGGTCGCTTCCAGCAGACCATTTTTGTCCCGGAAGTAGTGGCTGATGATGCCGGTCGATACGCCAGCGCGGCGCGCAATTTGCGCAATCGTGGCGTCGTTAATTCCTACTTCGTTAATGGTACTCAGGGTCGCATCAATCAGCTGCCGACGGCGTATCGGCTGCATTCCCACCTTTGGCATGGCTCCATCTCCACCGCAATGTAAGGGCCTTATTTAATCTTTTTTTGATTGCACGTTCAATATAAAAAAAGATTTTGTTAGGATACTGTGCTTCAATTGTTAAATAAACGAAGCCGGAATGTATAAGCTAAATACGGCGACGCAAACCGTGAGAACAGAGAGGAGCAAACGCGATAAAACAACCGATGTTTGGCGTTAATGTTTTGAAAAATTACAGGAAATTAACCAGAGGTAACCGATGATTAATCCACCTGCCAGTGAAAAAGACAGAATCAATCCCGTGGTGTTCTACACCTCTGCCGGACTGATTCTGACATTTTCACTGGTCACCATTTTGTACAGCGATTTCGCTGCGACCTGGATCCAGACTACCGTTAACTGGGTCTCCTCCACCTTTGGCTGGTATTACATGCTGGCCGCGACGCTCTATATCGTCTTTGTTATTTATATGGCCTGCTCGCGCTACGGGGCGATTAAACTCGGGCCGGAGCAGTCCAAGCCGGAGTTCAGTTTGCTGAGCTGGTCGGCGATGCTGTTTGCCGCCGGGATCGGTATCGACCTGATGTTCTTCTCCGTCGCGGAGCCGGTGACGCAATATATGCAGCCGCCGGAGGGCGCAGGCCAGACGATGGAAGCCGCACGCCAGGCGATGGTGTGGACGCTGTTCCACTACGGTTTAACCGGCTGGTCGATGTATGCGCTGATGGGGATTGCGCTGGGCTACTTCAGCTACCGCTATAATCTGCCGCTCACTATTCGTTCTGCGCTGTACCCTATTTTCGGTAAACGCATTAACGGCCCGATTGGCCACACGGTGGATATTGCGGCGGTGATCGGCACCATTTTTGGTATTGCCACTACGCTCGGTATTGGCGTGGTGCAGCTTAATTACGGGCTGAAAGTGCTGTTCGACGTGCCGGAAGGGCTGACCGCGCAGATGGCGCTGATTGTGCTGTCGGTGGTGATCGCCACCATTTCGGTCACCTCCGGGGTGGATAAAGGCATTCGCATCCTTTCGGAACTGAACGTGGCGCTGGCGCTCGGGCTGATCCTGTTCGTGCTGTTTATGGGCAAGACCGATTTCCTGCTCAACGCGCTGGTGCTCAACGTTGGCGATTACATCAACCGCTTTATGGGCATGACGCTCAACACCTTCGCGTTTGATCGCCCGACGCAGTGGATGAACAGCTGGACGCTCTTCTTCTGGGCCTGGTGGGTGGCATGGTCGCCGTTTGTCGGGCTGTTCCTTGCACGTATTTCCCGCGGGCGCACCATTCGCGAGTTCGTGCTCGGCACGCTGATTATTCCGTTTACCTTCACCCTGCTGTGGTTGTCGGTGTTTGGTAACGCCGCGCTGTATGAAATTATCCACGGCGATGCCGGTTTTGCCCAGGAGGTGATCGCCCATGCCGAACGCGGGTTCTACAGCCTGCTGGCGCAATATCCGGCGTTCAAACTCAGCGCTTCTGTCGCCACCATTACCGGCCTGTTGTTTTATGTCACCTCGGCGGATTCCGGCTCGCTGGTGCTGGGTAATTTCACCTCGAAGCTGAAAGATATCAATAGCGATGCGCCGAACTGGCTGCGGATTTTCTGGTCGGTCGCTATCGGCGTGCTGACCATGGGCATGCTGATGACCAATGGCATTTCCGCGCTGCAAAATACCACGGTGATCATGGGCTTACCGTTCAGTTTTGTGATCTTCTTTATTATGGCCGGGCTGTATAAATCGCTGAAGGTGGAAGATCACCGCCGTGCCAGCGCCAGCCGCGAAACCGCACCTTATATTCCGGCGAGCAACGATCGCCTGAGCTGGAAAAAACGCCTCTCGCGGCTGATGAATTATCCGGGTACGCATTACACCCGGCAGATGATGGAAACGGTGATTTACCCGGCAATGCAGGATGTGGCAAAAGAGCTGGAACTGCGCGGCGGACGGGTATCGCTTGAAAATGTCGCGCCGGAAGAAGGCCAGCCGCTGGGCTACCTGGATCTGCGCGTCCACCTCGGTGAGGAGCAGGATTTTGTCTACCAGGTGTGGCCACAGCAATACTCCGTACCGGGCTTTACCTACCGCGCACGCAGCGGCAAATCGCACTACTTCCGGCTGGAAACCTTCCTGCTGGAGGGCAGCCAGGGCAATGATTTAATGGACTACAACAAAGAGCAGGTGATCATCGACATACTGGATCAGTACGAACGCCACCTGAACTTTATCCATCTGCACCGCGAAGCGCCGGGCAATAATATTGTTTTCCCTCAGCCATAACGCAACGGGCCACTTCGGTGGCCTGTTTTTACGGCGCAGGCCACAATCCCATTGCCATACGCGCGACGCCGAGTAGCGTTTCCCGGCTCGCGCCATCGCGCGCCTGAATCGACATCCCCTGCTGAATGCTGACATACAACCGGGTCAGCGCATCGATATCGGTGGTCTCAGGTAACTCGCCGCGCTGCTGCGCCTCGCTCAGGCGCGCTTTTAGCTGCGCAACGCCGCCATTACGCAACTGACGAACCCGCTCGCCCAACCGTTCATGGCCTTCGCTGGCAACCGCTGACAGCGTCACCATGCAGCCATGCGGCAAATCGCAGCGGGTTAACACCTCAGCCGATCGCTCCAGCCACGCCGCAATGGCTTTTTTCGGCGATGGCTCGCTTGCCATATCGCCCCAGATCGCTGGCGCAACGCACTGTTCGTAGTGCTGCAACACTTCGTCGTAGAGATCTTCTTTGCTACCGAACGCCGCATACAAGCTGGGCGATTTAATGCCCATCGCCTCATACAGATCGTTCATGGATGTCGCGGTGTACCCCTTCTGCCAGAAGAGTTTCATCGCGTTATTCAGCGCCTCGGTACGGTCAAATTCCCGCGGTCTTCCCCGGCTCACTTTCGCCTCCTCGCATTTTGTGCTGATCGGTATATTAATAAGATTGACGAATGTATGGAAGCCTGTTTATTTTAATTATGTATCAATCGACACATAATTACGGAGCCACCATGTCACATTCACTTGCAGGAAAACGCGCGCTGGTCACCGGCGCGAGCCGCGGTCTGGGAAAAGCCATCGCCTTAACGCTGGCGCGCGAAGGAGCGGACGTCGCCATCACCTGGGAGAAATCCGCCGATAAAGCACAAGCCGTTGTGGAAGCAATCCGCGCGCTGGGGCGTAACGCCGTGGCGATCCAGGCCAACAGCGCCGAACCACAAGCTGCCCGCGCCGCTGTTGATCAAACCGTGCAGCAACTCGGCGGGCTGGACATTTTGGTTAATAACGCCGGCATCGCGCGCGGTGGCCAGTTAGAAGCGATGTCGCAGGAGGATATCGATGCGATGATCAACGTGAATATTCGCGGCGTGGTCTACGCCACCCAGGCGGCCATTGCACATCTGCCCGACGGCGGACGCATTATCAATATCGGCAGTTGCCTCTCCGATCGCGTGCCGTTTAAAGATATCGCCATTTATTCGATGACCAAATCCGCGCTGAACTCATTAACACGCGGGCTGGCGCGGGATTTGGGCCCACGCGGGATCACCGTGAATATGGTGAAACCCGGTTCGACGGACAGCGATATGAACCCGGCGGACGGCGAAGGCGCGGAAGAGCAGCGTCGTATGATTGCGCTGGGGCATTATGGTGAAGCGCAGGATATCGCCGAAGCGGTCGCTTTCCTTGCCAGCCCGGCGGCGAAGCAGATTACCGGTGCGGATATTGTTGTTGATGGCGGCACCAACGCCTGATCCTGGCGAAAATAACTGGCCTATAGCTGAAAGCTTTCCGGAAGCACCAGCCTGGCTGGGGGTTTTCTGTAGATAAAGAAAAGCGGCGCTATGAGCGCCGCTTTTTGAGCAAGACGAGAGTTAACAGCAGCGTGCACCGCCCTTTCCACCGTAGCGCGCATCCTGGCGCTCGCGGAAAAACTCCTCATAAGTCATCGGCGTCTGCTCCGGGTGCGTCACGCGCATATGCTCGACATAGTTGTCATAATCCGGAACGCCAATCATCATTTTCGCCGCCTGGCCTAAATACTTCCCGGCTTTTGAAAGCGTATCGAACATAAACCCTCCGCGTTACGCGATTAATGCACACTTTTTGCCTGGCCGACAATCTGCTCAACGTCGCCCGTCATTTCCTGGTACGGCGTCTCGTTCGCGGTCGGTTGATCCTCTTTCAGCGCCGCCAGCGCGGTTTTCAGCGAGTAGAACGCCAGTACCACCACCACGACCATAAAGAAGATGGTCAAGCCAGCATCGAGACGGTTGTTAAACACCAGTTGCGCCAGTTGAGACTGGGTATATTGCGCCGGAATATTGCCGCTGTCGATCATCGCCTGGAACTTATTGGCGATGGCCAGGAAGCCGACTTTCGCATCCGGGCTAAAGGCTTTTTGCCAGCCTGCGGTGAGCGTACAAACCAGCAGCCAGGCAGTTGGCAGCAGTGCCACCCACGCGTAACGCTGGCGTTTCATCTTGAACAGCACCACCGCACACAGCATCAGCGCCATGCCCGCCAGCATCTGGTTGGCGATGCCAAACAGCGGCCACAGGGTGTTAATACCGCCGAGCGGATCAACCACGCCCTGATGCAGGAAGTAGCCCCACGCCAGCACGCACAGCCCGGTCGCCAGCAGGTTCGCGGGCAGCGATTCCGTGCGTTTGAGGTTCGGTGAAATCACGCCCAGCAGATCCTGCAACATAAAGCGCGCCGCGCGTGTCCCGGCATCCACCGCCGTCAGAATAAACAGCGCCTCAAACAGAATGGCGAAGTGATACCAGAACGAGACATCCATCAGACCGCCGAGCGCGCCGTGCAGGATATAAGCCATGCCCACTGCCAGCGTCGGTGCGCCGCCCGCGCGTGAAATGATCGACTGCTCGCCCACTTCGCTGGCAATCTGCCTGAGCGCATCCGGGGTGATACTAAAGCCCCAACCGCTCACCACCTGCGCCGCCGACGCTACTACATCGGTGGTGCCCGCAGGGGCTAAGACCGCCATCGGGCTGTTCATCGCAAAGTAAACGCCCGGATCGATAATGCACGCCGACACCAGCGCCATGATCGCCACGAACGACTCCATCAGCATGCCGCCGTAACCGATAAAACAAGCCTGCCCTTCGCTGGCGAGCATTTTCGGCGTGGTGCCGGAGGAAATCAGCGCATGGAAACCGGAAACCGCGCCACAGGCAATGGTAATAAACAGGAACGGGAACAGATTACCGGTCCACACCGGGCCAGTCCCATCAACAAACTTGGTCAGCGCAGGCATGGTCAGCGTCGGGCGCATGATCAGAATGCCGATCGCCAGGCCGATAATGGTGCCGATTTTCAGGAAAGTGGAAAGGTAATCACGCGGTGCCAGCAGCAGCCACACCGGCAGCACTGAGGCGACAAAACCATAGCCCACCAGCATCCACGTTAGCTGCACACCGGTGAAATCAAAGTACGGTGCAATCGCCGGGTTTGCCGCCACCCAGCCGCCAGAAATAATGGCGAACACCAGCAGCACCAGACCAATCACCGACACTTCGCCAATTCGACCGGGGCGCAGATAGCGAATGTAGATACCCATAAAAATCGCCAGCGGAATGGTAAAGGCGACGGTATAGGTTCCCCACGGGCTGTGGGTCAGCGCTTTGACAACAATCATCGCCAGCACCGCGAGGATGATCACCATGATCATAAAGGTCGCCACCAGCGCAATCACGCCAACGGTCGGCCCCATCTCCGCTTTCACCATCTCACCGAGCGAACGCCCGTCGCGACGGGTGGAGATAAATAGCACCATGAAATCCTGCACCGCACCGGCCAGCACTACGCCTGCGAGGATCCAGATCATGCCCGGCAAATACCCCATTTGCGCCGCCAGCACCGGCCCTACCAGCGGGCCTGCGCCGGCAATCGCCGCAAAATGGTGACCGAACAGCACTTTTTTGTCTGTCGGCACGTAATCAAGACCATCGTTGTAGCGCACCGCCGGAGTCATGCGAGTCGGGTCAACCTGTAGCACATTTTTAGCGATATAGAGGCCGTAAAAACGGTAAGCGATAAGGTAGATACAGACCGCGGCCACCACGATCCACAGCGCGTTGATCTGTTCGCCGCGGTTAAGCGCGATATAGCCGAGGGCGAATGCGCCAACCAGCGACAGCACGCCCCAAATAAGGTATTTCCCTGAGTTGTTCATAGCGGGTATCCGTTGAGAGACAGAGAGATGTTACATTTTGTATCTATATCAACTCGCGGATTTTAACAACTTTGAAACATGGGAAATTTGCCCTGCCACCAGGCATTTACCTGATTGTGTTAACGGGATCGCAAGAATGCGCCCTCTCCTGTCAAAGAGAGGGCGAGATTACCCCAGCACCGCCGTGCTGAGACGACAGGTGCAGCAGCGTCGGCCTTGTTCGTCAAACACCACAATTTCCCAGCTTTGGTTCTGCCGGCCAAGATGCAGCGGCTGGCAAACGCCGCGCACTTTTCCCTGCGAAACCGGGCGATGATGGGTGGCGTTTAATTCCGTGCCCACCACGCACTGGCCGTCGCGGGTCATCAGGTAGCCCGCCATCGATCCCAGCGTTTCCGCCAGCGCCGCCGAGGCACCACCGTGCAGCAGACCAAACGGTTGATGCGTGCGGCTGTCTACCGGCATTGCCGCTTCAAGGAAATCATCGCCGATGCGGGTGTAAGTAATCGCGAGATGCGCCACCAGCGTGTTGGCGCTTGTCGCGTTCAGTTCATCAAGGGTTAAATGACGTTTCCAGATCATCTACGCCCCCAGCGTCGAGCCGCCATCCACCACGATATCCTGCAATGTGATATGGCTTGCCAGATCGGAAGCGAGGAACAAAATGGTGTTCGCCACTTCCTGCGGGCGGGCGATTTTCCCCAGCGGGATGCCGAGCTTGAACTGCTCGCCAAAACCGCGAATACGCTGTTGTTCGGCGTCATCGCTCACCCACAGCAAACGCTGCATGTCGGTGTCGGTCGATCCTGGTGAAACCACATTGCAACGTACATGGCTTGCCGCCAGCTCAAGGCCAACGGTGAGCGCCAGGCTTTTGAGCGCCGCTTTCGATGCGCCATAGGCGCTCATGCCGATACGCGGCGTGTGCGCCGCGTCGGATGCGACGGTGACAATCGCCCCGCTCTGCTGACGGCGAAATTGCGCCATCGTCTGCTGAAACAGGTTAAACGCCCCACCGACGTTAACAGCGAAGGTGTTGTGCCAGGCGTCTGGTGTCAGTTCATCGGTGGCGGCCATGTGCAACACCCCGGCGGCGTTGACCAGCACATCCAGCCGCTCGCATTGCGCCAGCACGCGCTGGCATACCACCTGTACTTGTCCGGCGTCAGCAACGTCCAGCACTTCACAGGAGAAAGGGTAATCCGTGCCGCCAAAGGCGAGATCGAAACCGATCACGTGCGCGCCCGCCCCGACAAACGCCTTCGCTGTGGCATAACCGATGCCTTTACCGGCCCCGGTCACCCAGACAATTTTGCCGGTAAAATCCAGACCAACCATTACTTCACCTCACGCGAAAGCAGCGTCCACCAGGCGTCAATGGTCGGGTTTTTCGCCAGCATCACAAAGTCGATATCGCCATGTACTTTGCGCCAGCGCGCGGCGAGCGCCATCATGCGCACGGAATCGAGGCCGTAGTCGATGAGATTCTCGTCATCTAACGGTTCGTCGGACTCATCCAGCAGCGGCAGGATCAGCGTGCGTAATGCCGCTTTGCTGCCCGGCACAGGCAGTAATTCTTGCGTCATCACCACGCGACCAGCACGCCCGGCGACATAATTAAGCGACATCAAATGCTCTTCGCGGCTGAAATCCGCCAGCGCGTCGGCAACCATAAACGGTTTGATATCGCGCATAAACGCATCGGTGGCGGTGGTCATGCAGCCAATGTGTGAATACACCCCGGTGATGAGTAACTGGTTACGGCCGGTCTCTTTGAGCATCTGCTCCAGCGGCGAGCGGTGAAACGCGCTGTAGCGCCACTTCACCAGCACGGTGTCGGCCTCATCCGGCGCGAGCGCAGCAACAATTTTTTGCTGCTCCGGCGAGCGGGTTAAGCCTGGCCCCCACATATCGTTGAGCAGCGCGCGGTCTTCATCGTTCTGCTCTTTCGGCTGCGCGGTGTAGTACACGGGAATAGCGTTTTGCTTGCAGAAATCACGCAGTGCGGCGATGTTCGCCACCACTTGCTGCATCATCGGGCAGTTTTCGCCCCAGAAGTTAACAAAGTAATCCTGCATATCGTGGATCAGCAGCGCCGCACGTTCCGGCTCAAACGGCCAGCTCACTTTGTTTTGCGGGATATCGGCCGCGCCAGGCAGCGCGTAGCCCTGTAGTTTTGGAATCGCCATCTTCTCTCCTTTACGCCGGTGCGCGTTGCGCTAACCACTGACGTAACTGTTTTTTATCGACCTTACCCACCGGCGTCAGCGGCAGCGCGTCCACGCACTCCACACGATCCGGCAGTTTGAACTCGGCAACGCCCTGCTCGCGCAGAAAGCGGCGGACAGCTACCGCGCGCAGCGGCGTTTTCACCACCAGGTAAGCGCAGCTTTTTTCACCCAGCAGGCTGTCTTCCATGCTGACCAGCGCGGCGTGGATCACCGACTCATGGCGCAGCAGCAGGTTTTCGATCTCCTCGGCGGCAATCTTCTCGCCCCCACGGTTGATTTGATCTTTTTCCCGCCCCTGCACGGTGATATAGCCCTGTTCGTCGATCGAAATCAGATCGCCGGAGCAGTAAAAACCGTGTTCGTCAAAGGCGCTGGCATTGTGTTCCGGGCTGTTAAAGTAGCCGCGAAAGGTGTACGGACCGCGCGTCATCAGGCGGCCAATGTGGCCTGGCGGCAGCAGATTGCCGTTTTCATCCGCCACCCACACTTCATCATCCGGGCACATCGGGCGGCCTTGCGTGTTGATAATGCGGTCAAAGGGATCGTCCAGACGGGTGTAGTTCACCAGCCCTTCCGCCATGCCAAATACCTGCTGCAACTGGCAGCCGATCTCCGCCGGAATACGCGCCGCAAGCGTTGCCGATAAACGCGCCCCGCCGACCTGCAACAGCCGCAGCGAGGCGAGTTGCGCATTGCTGCCCCACTCGGCGATCGCCTGTAACCACAGACTTACCGCCGGCGGTACCAGCGCGGTAACGTTAATCTGGTGTTTTTCAATCAGCGGGAAGCAGAGCGTGGCGCTCGGATCGGCAGCCAGCACCACGCAGCCTCCGGCGTGGAAGACACCAAGCGCGCCGGGTGAACTCAACGGGTAGTTGTGCGCCGCCGGCAGCGCGCAGAGGTAACGGGTTTGCGCGTTAAATCCGCAGATCTCGTTACTGCGCACAATGCTGTAGTAGTAATCATTGTGCGTGCGCGGAATGAGTTTCGGCGTGCCGGTGCTGCCACCGGAAAGCTGGAAAAACGCCACTTCATCGGCAGGCGTTGGCGTGGCGATAAAATTATCCGCCGGGCGGGCAATGGCGTTTTCCAGCGCCTGCTCGCCGCTGTCGCCGTGCAGCAGTACGGTGCGCACCGACGGGTGCTGTGCAACAAACGCGGCGAGGAAATGGTCATTCTCAAACAGCGTGTGGGCGCGATCGGCAATCAGCAGCGCCGGCGCGATTTGCGCGGCATACGCGTTCAATTCGCTGCGCTGGTGGCTGAACAGCGCATTCACTGGCGCCACGCCGATTTTCAGCAGAGCGAAGAAAACAATGTAGAACTCGCTGACGTTGCCCAGTTGCACCAGCGCGGTTTCGCCGCGCTTGATGCCTTGCGCCTGTAACGCCGAGGCCAGATTGTCTGCGGCATCGTTAAGCTGGCGGTAGCTCAAGCGGCGTTCGCCCTCGATCACCGCCGTGGCATCACTGCGCGCGTGGCGGGTCAAAATATCGGTCAGCGGTAAATCCTGCCAGTAGCCCTTTTCACGGTAACGCTCGGCGAACTCGTGCGGCCAGCGGGTAAACGGAATGGTCATGGTTGATCCTCAGTGCAAACCAAATGCGTTCAGCATGGTGGTCAGCTTGACGCCAGTTTCGCGCCACTCGGAAAGCGGCGAAGAGGCCGGAACAATCCCGGCACCGGCGAACAGACGAACATGGTTATCGTGAAGCCGCGCACAGCGAATAGTGACCACCCACTCGCCGTTACCCTCGGCGTCGCACCAGCCAACGATGCCGCCAAACAGCTCACGGTTGAAGGGCTCCAGCTCGGCAATCACCTGTTTCGCCACCTGGTGCGGGAAGCCGCTCAGCGCGGGCGTCGGGTGCAGCAGGCACGCCAGCGTCAGCGCGTTTTCCCCGGCGACTGCAGTGCCGGTAATCGGCGTGGCCAGGTGCCATAAAGTGGGGGTAGTGACCAGTTGCGGTGATTCCGGCAATGTCAGGGTTTGGCTGCGCGGCTGCAGCACGTTTTTCATCGCCTGCGTCACCAGTTCGTGCTCGTGCCGATCTTTTTCCGAAGCCAGCAGCTTGTTACCCGCTTCGCGGTCAAGAATGTCGTCCGGCTGGCGACGGGCGGAACCGGCTAACGGCAGCGAACTGAAGTGCTCCTGCTCTTTGCGCAGCAACAGTTCCGGGCTTGCGCCCAGCAGTACGCCGCCATCCGGTAGCGGAACGTGGAAGTTGTAACTGGCCGGGTTCTGGGCAATCAGGCGCTCTAACAGCACGCCGCTGTTGATACGGCGGTCGGTGGTTAACTCAATCAGACGCGAGAGCACCACTTTGTCGACTTCCGGCGTGGCGGTGCGCGCGGCGGCATTCGCCACCATCTGCATAAAAGTCTCCTGCGGTGGGATCGCCTGCTGCGCCGTGACGTTCGGCATCGCGCCACTGGTGAAATAGCGCGCGGATCGCTGTTTCTCGGGGCGGGAGAAAGTTTGCCAGCTGTACGGGATAAACAGCGCAGATGGCTGGGTGGTGTCGAAGGGGATCGCGCCAACCATCACCGGGTGGGCAATGCCCTGCGCTTTCGCATCGGCAAACGCCTGAGCCAGTTTTTGCTGGAAAGCACTCTCGGGCGCATCGCCGCCCGCGGCAGGCTCGCAAAAACGCGCCACGCACCCGGAGGTGGTGAAACTGCGGTACGGCGACATAAAGAAAAACTGATCCGCGGCCAGCGTCTTTGCAGACTGCCGGGTTTCCTCAGCCAGGGACGTATCCATATCATCCTCCAACAGTGATAAATTAACTAATAATGATTATCATTTGTGTTTTTGAGTCGGTAAGATAAAAAGTTATTGCCCGCTCTGTCAACAGCAGATTGTTCTCTCGCGCGGCGAATGCTTGCATCTGCTTCATTCAGATATGAAAATGAGAAGCATTAACTTCAACAAAAACAGGATATGCGTTGTGAAATGCTCTTTTTTGCGCTGTAAGCCCTTAGTGTTTTTAGGAATTTTTGTTTTAGGAATTACCTCAGCGATGGCGGCAGAGTGGCCTCGCCAGGTCACGGACAGCCGTGGAACGCACACGCTACCGACTAAGCCGCTGCGTATTGTTTCCACCAGCGTGACGCTCACCGGTTCGCTACTGGCGATTGACGCGCCGGTTATCGCCAGCGGCGCGACCACGCCAAATAACCGTTTTGCCGACGAACAAGGCTTTTTGCGCCAGTGGGGGGAAATTGCCCGGCAGCGTAATGTCGCGCGGCTTTACATTGGGGAACCCAACGCTGAAGCCGTCGCTGCACAAATGCCGGATTTAATCCTGATCAGCGCCACCGGCGGCGACTCCGCGTTGCCGCTGTATGATCAGCTATCAACCATCGCCCCGACGCTTATCATCAACTACGACGACAAAAGCTGGCAGGCGCTGTTAACGCAGCTTGGTGAAATCACCGGTCACGAAAAAGAGGCAGCAGCGCGTATCAGCCAGTTCAATCAACAGCTTGCGGACGTTAAAGCACGCATGAAACTGCCGCCGCAGCCGGTCAGCGCGCTGGTCTATACCCCGGCGGCACACAGTGCCAATCTGTGGACTGAAGATTCCGCGCAGGGCCAATTGATGCAGCAACTGGGCTTTACCCTCGCGCCGTTACCGGCGAATCTGCACGCCAGTCAGAGCCAGGGGAAACGTCATGACATTGTCCAGTTAGGCGGCGAGAATCTGGCCGCCGGGCTGAATGGCGAAGCGCTGTTCCTGTTTGCCAGCGACCAGAAAGACGCGGATGCGCTCAGCCAGAACCCGCTGCTGGCGCACCTGCCTGCGGTGCAAGATCACCGCGTGTACGCACTCGGCGCGGAAACTTTCCGCCTTGATTACTACAGCGCCACCCGCGTGTTACAACGCCTGGCGGCGCTGTTTGGTTAATCAGGCTTCGGCGGCGGGCTGCACCTGGCGAAAACGCCGCAGCTCGCCGAGCACCACCACCAGCAACACGCCCACTATCGCCAGCACAAAACCGCTGATACTCGCCGATGCGGCGGGCGTCATCATTGACCCCATCGCGCCCAGCAGCGCGGCACCAATGGCGTCACCCGTGACGTTTTGCGCCGTCCATAAACCGTTAATTCGCCCGAGCATCGCTTCCGGGGTTTGCGTTTGCAGCAGCGTGTATTGCAACAGTGAACTCACCGCCGTCAGCCAGCCGCACAGCGCCAGAAACAGCACGCCCAGCGCCCAGACGGGCATCAGGCTGAATAAACCGATGGCGATAAACGCGCCAACGGACGCCAGCAGCATAATCACGCCGGGGCGCTCACTGTGCGCCAGCTTGCCGCTGGTTAACGCGCCAATGGCCGCACCGAGCGGCAGCGCGGCATACAGCAAGCCAATTTCTGCCGCCGACATGTTCCAGCTTATCGCCAGCGCCGGGTAGAGCACGCGCACCGCGCTTGCCATCGTCAATAACCCACCAAGCAGCGCGATGCCGCCAATCAAAGGGTTGTGCAGTAAAAATTGCAGGGCGCTAAGTAGCGATTTCAGCGGGTGCTCGCGCGGTTGTGGAGGTGGCGGTAATGCAGGCAGGCTCAGTAACGGCAACAAGGTGGTAAACGTGCCCGCCGCCGCCAGCCCGTAGTTCCACGCCACGCCGCCGGTTGCCAGCAGCAAACCGCCGCACATTGGCGAAATAACGGAACCCAGCCGCACCGTCAGCATAGTAATTGCGCCAGCGTGCATCAGGTTTTCCCGCCCGACCAACGCAGGTGTCGCCGCCAGCAGCGCCGTTACGCCCAGCGCGCCGAAAAAACCATCCCACAAACCGAGCAGATAAATTGCCAGCAGCGAAGGCTCCGGCAACAACGCATTCAGATACAGGCCGATAAAACCGACGCCGCAGGTGGAACGCGCCAGCAGAATCAGTTTCTTGCGTTCAAAACGATCCGCCAGAACACCACCAAACATCAGGCCGACGAACATGGCGCTGCCGGTCAGCGTAACGGCAAGGCCAACTTGCCAGCTGGAGTGGGTCATCGCCTGGATTTGTACCGGCACCGCTACGCCCAACAAGCCCAGCGAGAGAATCGAGATAAAACGCGCCAGAAATACCGCGCGAAAAGCCGGATGCGTACGCAGCAGACTCAGGTTCAACAGCCAGGATTGTTGCTTCATTCCAATGCCTTAAATACACACTTTCTATGTCCATTCGCAGGCTGTGCATGGTAACATACCAAAACAAGATCGATAACGATAATTAATATCATTATCAAATTTGGGACGTTTTATGTCGTGTTCTGCTTTCCCGGCGCGCCCCGTTACCCTCGCCGGGTTATTGATATTGCTGGTTGTCGCCGTTGCACTCAGCCTGTTTATTGGCGCAAAACCTCTGCCCGCCGCGGTCATCATCGACGCCCTCACTGGCGTCTGTCAGAGCGCGGACTGCACCATCGTCAACGATGCCCGTTTGCCGCGAACGCTGGCAGGTTTACTCGCGGGCGGCGCACTGGGCATTGCCGGGGCGTTAATGCAAACGCTCACGAGAAATCCGCTCGCCGATCCAGGCTTACTCGGCGTTAACGCCGGTGCCAGCTTCGCCATTGTGCTCGGCGCGGCGCTGCTGGGCGCTGTCTCCCCTGTCGAACAATTACTGCTCGCCTTTTGCGGCGCACTGGCGGCGTCGCTGCTGGTCGCTTTTACCGGCAGCCAGGGCGGTGGGCAACTCAGCCCGGTTCGCCTGACGCTGGCGGGCGTGGCACTGGCGGCGGTGCTGGAAGGATTATCCAGCGGTATTTCATTGCTTAACGCCGACGTTTATGACCAGTTGCGCTTCTGGCAGGCCGGTTCGCTGGATATCCGCACCCTGCAAACGCTAAAAATTGTTCTGATCCCGGTGCTGCTGGCAGCGCTCATGGCGTTGATGCTGAGCCGCGCGCTTAATAGCCTGAGCCTCGGCAGCGACACCGCCACGGCGCTGGGCAGCCGCGTGGCGCGCACGCAGTTGCTCGGTTTAGTGGTGATCACGGTGCTGTGCGGCAGCGCGACGGCGGTTGTCGGCCCGATTGCCTTTATCGGCCTGATGATGCCGCACATGGCGCGCTGGCTGGTGGGCGCGGATCACCGCTGGTCGCTGCCGGTCACCCTGATTGCCACCCCTGCCCTGTTACTGTTTGCCGATATCATTGGCCGCCTGCTGGTGCCGGGCGAACTGCGGGTTTCCGTGGTCAGTGCCTTTATCGGCGCGCCGGTATTGATCGTGCTGGTGCGCCGCGCACGCGGAGGCAACTTATGATGGCACCCTCCCGCCGCCTGCTCGGCAGTTGCGTGTTTATGGTTATCGCCGCGTTGCTTTTAGCCAGCTGGGGTTTACGCAGCGGTTCGGTGACGCTGGCATTTTCACAGGTGCTTGACGTGCTCACCGGCGACGCGCCGCGTGCCATGCAACGGGTCGTGATGGAGTGGCGCTTGCCGCGCGTGCTGATGGCGCTGCTGGTGGGCGCAGCGCTTGGTGTGAGCGGCGCGATTTTCCAGTCGCTGATGCGTAACCCACTCGGCAGCCCGGATGTGATGGGTTTTAACACCGGTGCATGGAGCGGCGTGCTGGTGGCGATGGTGCTGTTTGGTCAGCATCTGGCCGCTATCGCACTGGCGGCGATGGTCGGCGGTATGCTCACTTCGCTGGTGGTCTGGCTACTGGCCTGGCGCAACGGCATTGAGACATTCCGCTTGATCATCGTCGGTATTGGCGTGCGCGCGATGCTGGTGGCGTTTAATACCTGGCTGTTGCTGCATGCCTCGCTGGAAACCGCGCTCTCCGCCGGGCTGTGGAACGCCGGGTCGCTCAATGGCCTGACCTGGGCGAAAACCGTCCCTTCCGCACCGATCATGCTGGTGATGTTTCTTTTTGCCGCCCTGCTGGCGCGCCGTATGCGGCTACTGGAAATGGGCGATGACAGCGCCTGTGCGCTCGGTGTCAGCGTTGAGCGTTCGCGACTGATGCTGATGCTGGTGGCCGTTGCACTCACCGCCGCCGCAACAGCACTGGCGGGGCCGATTTCGTTTATCGCACTGGTCGCGCCACATATTGCCCGTCGCGTCAGCGCCACTGCACGCTGGGGATTAACCCAGTCCGCGCTGTGCGGTGCGTTGTTGTTGTTGCTGGCGGATATGATTGCCCAGCAAGGTTTTACGCCTTATCAGTTGCCGGTCGGCGTGGTGACCGTCAGCCTCGGTGGCATTTACCTTATCGCCTTGTTAATTCAGGAGTCTCGCAAGAAATGACCGATTTATCTGCCCGTTTGCGCGGCGAAGCGCTCACCCTTGGCTACGGCAAAAAAGTGGTGGCCGAACACTTAAGCGTGGCGATCCCCGACGGCCATTTTACCGCCATTATCGGCCCTAACGGTTGCGGGAAATCCACCTTACTGCGCACGCTGAGCCGCCTGATGACGCCCGCGCAGGGCCATGTTTATCTTGATGGCGAGCAGATCCAGCGCTATGCCAGCAAAGAAGTGGCACGCCGTATAGGGTTGCTTGCACAAAACGCCACCACGCCCGGCGATATCACCGTGCAGGAACTGGTCGCTCGCGGGCGCTATCCGCACCAGCCGCTGTTCACCCGCTGGCGCAAAGAGGATGACGAGGCGGTGCAGCGGGCGATGCGGGCCACCGGGGTGGAAAGCCTGGCTAGGCAGAGTGTCGATACGCTCTCCGGCGGGCAACGCCAGCGCGCATGGATTGCCATGGTGCTGGCGCAAGAGACGGCGATCATGCTGCTTGATGAGCCAACAACTTGGCTGGATATCAGCTACCAGATCGACTTGCTGGAACTGTTGAGTGAGTTGAATCGCGAGCAGGGCTACACGCTGGCAGCAGTGCTGCATGATTTGAACCAGGCTTGCCGCTACGCCACGCATCTGATTGCGCTGCGCGACGGCAAAATTGTGGCGCAGGGCGCGCCAAAAGAGATTGTGACCGCCGAGCTGATTGAGGCGGTGTATGGCATGCGCTGCATGATCATTGACGATCCCATCGCCCATACCCCGCTGGTGGTGCCGCTCGGGCGTTGCGGCAGATAAATGCATTGCGGGTGATGTTTACCCGATATTTGGTGTGGTGACGGTTGTGTTCCGTTCACCAGACGTATCCTGTTTCAGCGGTTCAACAGGCGCAGAAACAGGACAAAGGGGCCTGTATGCCCCTTATAAATGCAGAAGCGTCGGGTCTTTCCCTATTCCCCCAAAATTTCCCTTAACACCGGCCCAATATGCTCAAACGCCTGCGGCGAGATAATCTCGACGTGGGCGCAATCCTGACGATAAACCTCCAGTTCACGAACCCACGGTGCCCAGGTTGTGTGCGGATCGGTGCCTGCGGGTAAGGTGCGCCCGGCGACAAACAGCGTTGCTTTCCCGTCAAATGGCAGGCTGTGGGCGGTGGTCAGCAAGCGAACCGCATCGGCATAGTTGCCCTCGATAACGGAGAACAGCTCGCCGGAGGCTTGCCCCTGCTGCGCGGCGAGAAACGCCTGACGCTCGCGTTCAATCTCTGCCAGCACTTCCGGGTCCAGCCCGTTTGCCTCTTTTTCTGCCCAGTTTTGCGTTTCCGGCGGCCAGGTATCGAGCAGCCCGAGGAATGCCACGTCCTCACCCCGCTGCCGCAGACGCGCGGCAATGCCCTGCGCTAACGTGCCGCCGAGCGAATACCCGAGCAGGTAATACGGCCCGTGCGGCTGCTGCGCAAGTAGCGTCGCCAGGTGTTGCTCACAGGCTTCGTCTAACGTCGCGGCCTGTTGCAGCGGGCCATCCGGTCGCGGTGACTGAATACCGGTGATCGACCAGCGCGGCGCAAGGTGACGGGCCAGCACGCTAAACTGCCAGGCAAAACCGGACGCCGGATGGAAGCAAAACAGGGTCGGCCCGTCGCTTTGCCGCAATGGTAGCAAGGTTTCCAGCCCCAGCCGCCCGGTCTGCTCCGCCGAAAGCACTTGTTCGAGCAACGCGGCAAGTTTTTCTACCGTGGAAGCGACCATGATTTGCCCTGGCGTGACCTGCCGTTCGCACTCGCGGCTCAGTTGCGCCGCCAGGCGCATCGCCAGCAACGAATGCCCACCGAGCGCGAAGAAATCCGCCTGCGCGTCGTTCACTTCGCATCCGAGCAAACCGGAAAATGCCTGCGCGATCAGCGTTTCCATACCGCCGTTGAGCGGGCGGCCGCCCTGCTGCACCGCCAGTTCAGGCAGTGGTAACGCTTTTCTGTCGAGTTTACCGTTGGCGCTCAGCGGCAACGCGTCCAGTTGCACCAGCAACACCGGCACCATATGCGGCGGCAGTTGCTCACGCAGTTGCGCCAGTAGCGCCGTTGTCTCCAGCGGCTGTCCGGAGGCAGAAACCACATAACCGACTAACTGGCGTGCATCGCCGCCGCTGGCGGCAGCCTGATTGAAGACACAGGCATGCGATACCGCCTGAGCCACGTCTGGCAGCGCCAGCATGGCACGGTCGATTTCACCTAATTCAATGCGCTGACCGCGAATTTTCAGCTGGTCGTCGCTGCGCCCGAGGTATTCAACCGCGCCATTTTCCAGCCAGCGCGCGACATCACCGGTGCGATACATGCGTTCGCCTGCGGCAAACGGATCGGCGATAAAGCGGCTGGCGGTGAGATCCGGGCGACCAAGATAGCCCTGCGCCAGCTGGATGCCAGTGAGGTAGAGATCGCCCGCCACGCCCGGCGGCACCGGACGCATCATCGCATCCAGAATGCGCAGCCCGGTGTTCCAGACCGGGAAACCAATCGGCACGCTGTTGCCGCGTACACCCGCCAGCGCTTCGCCATAAGCCGGATACCAGCTCACATCCACAGCCGCTTCCGTCGGGCCGTATAAATTATGCAGCGGCGCGCCAGTCAGCTGCTGCCATTCGCGACAGAGCTCGGCAGGCAGCGCTTCGCCACTACAGAACACCTGTTTTAGCGTGCGGCAACTGCGCTTTGCACTTTCCGGCGTGAGTGAGGCGACAAACGCAGCCAACATCGACGGCACAAAATGCGTGGTGGTCACGCCGTAATGGGTAAAGAAGTCCTGCAACGCTTGTGGATCGCGGTGCGCATCCGGTTCCGCCATCACCAGCTTTGCCCCGGCGATAAACGGCCACCAGAACTCCCACACCGACACGTCAAAACTGCACGGCGTTTTCTGCGCCACCACATCCTGCGCGGTGAGCGGGTAGCTTTCCTGCATCCACAGCAGACGGTTGACGATGGCGGTTTGCCCGACCATCACCCCTTTTGGCCGCCCGGTGGAGCCAGAGGTGAAAATGATGTACGCGGTATGCTCCGGACGCGCCAGATTGAGCGCGTCGCTGCCGTGGGTTTCCAGCGGGGCTTCGTAGCAGAAATGACGAAGCGCGGGAATATCGACAAAGCGCGCCCGTTGGTTCTGCGCAGTGATCAGCAGACGCGGTTTGGCATCGTCGAGCATCATTTTCAGCCGCTCGTCCGGGTAACCGGTATCCAGCGGTAGCCAGGCGGCACCCGCTTCGACAATACCGTGTAGCGCCAGCGTCAGGAACACCGAGCGCGGCAGCGCCACCGCCACGCTGTCGCCGGGCTGAACACCAAGCTGGCGAAGCTGGTGCGCCAGCGCCACAACCTGCTCGCGCATTTCGCGATAGCTAAATTGCCACTGCGCATCTGCCAGCGCGGGTGCATCCGGCGTTTTCGCCGCCTGCGCGGCAACCAGCGCGCTTAAGGTGGTAGTCGGCAGTATCTTGCCGGTATCGTTAATGTCTGCCAGCCGCTGCGCTTCTGGCGATAAGAGCAACTCAGCATCACCGCAGCGCAGATGTGGATTTTCGGCAAACTGCCTGAGCAAATGCCCCAGCCGCCCGACGTGTGTTTTTAAGGTGGATTCATCATAACGGCTGCGGTTCGCCAGCACTTCCAGCGATAACCCGCCCTCTTCGTGCGGGAACAGAGCGATTTCCAGATCGTTCACGGGGCCGGTTGCCAGCGTGTGCGTGGTGCCTTTAATGCCATCAACATCCAGCAGATAATCAAACATTTTGACGTTAAATACCGGGCCGAACAGCGGCTCGTCGCCCGCTGCACGCCCGACGTCACGCACAATTTGCTCGGCGTCATAACGCTGGTGGCGACGCATCGCTTTCAGGCTGCCCGCAAACGTTGTCGCCAGCGCGGAGAGCGTTTGAGTACCATCCAGATGAATGCCCAGCGGCAGTACGTTGAGCACCGGCCCGGTAGCGGTTAACGCCGCCGAGCCCATGCGGCGCATAAAGATAAACCCGGCGGCATAGTCGGTGCGTCCGCATAGCCGACCAAGCCACAGTGCGGCCAGCGCCAGCGCCAGATCGGCGGGTGAATTGTGGCTAAAAGCCTGGGTTACGCGGCAAAATGCCCCGGCATCCATCGCCACGTTGAGACGTAAAATATCGGTTGTTGCCGCGCGCCCCGGCAGTGGCGTGTCGGAAAGGGAGACCGGAGAGGGTAACGCGCTGCGCTGCTGCGCCCAAAAAGCGCGGTCACGCTGCCAGGCATCGCTTTCACGGTAGCGCTGATACTCTTCCACCACCCCGGCAAACGGTGTAAAGGGCGATGCCGGTGTTGCCTCACCGCGTCGCCATGCGCTGTAAATGGCGGCAATCTGGCGGGTAATGGCCGGAAAACTGAAGCCATCAACCAGTAAATGGTGATAACGCTGATACCAGTACCAGTGCTGCTCGCCCACGCGTAACAGTTGGTGGCAAACCAGCGGATTACCACTCTCCACGCGCAGGTTTTGCGCCAGGTCGGCCTGCATTATCTGTAATGCAGCAGCGTGCGGTTGGCGGCTGTCACACAGATCGACGATCGTCGGCAGGGCAAAGACATGAGCCTCGTCGACCCACTGCCACACTTCGCCGTTCTCCTCTTCAAAGCGCATACGCAGCGTATCGGCCTGCGACAAACCGCTGGCAATCGCCTGTGCCAGCAGCGCGGCGTCGATATCGCCCTTCAGTTCAACATAGTGCGCCACGCTCCAGGCGTTGGGCAGCGTGGAGAGTTTTTCCGCCATCCAGATCCCCGGCTGTGCGGCGACCAGCGGTAAACGTTGGGTCATTTTCCGCTCCTCATTGCGCATGGTGCGCCGGGGTTAATGTTTGCCAGTTTGCCGCCAGCCAGGCGTTGCAGTCGTCCTGCGGTTGCGGCTCGCACACCACGTTCCAGCCTGCGGGAAGCGCGCACTGCGCGGGCCACAGGCTGAACTGCCGCCGGGTATTTTGCAGAATATAAAATTGCCCTTGCGGGTTATCGAAGGGGTTGGTGAATTCCATAGCAAACTCCTGTCGTAGAAAGGTGCGATTAACGGGCGCGGGTAAGCGGCTGCCAGAGGGTGATAAGCCCGGAGGTCAGCCCGCCGCGCCAGCAAAGCGCATCGTGTCCGCCGTCAACCTGACGCCAGAAAACCGACTGCTGTGTGCGTTGTAACAGGGGAAAAAGCGCCTCGTTGGCGCGAAAAATCAGCGGTTCGCGCACCCCGGCCTCCAGCACAATGCGCAGGCCCTGCGGGTTCAACTCACCGTTTTTAAGTTGTTCGATAATGATGCCGTCACGCTCGCCGCCGCGATGCGGCCACCAGAACGATCCGGACTGGCTCAACACGCAGCCAAACCGCTGCGGCCAGTGCAGCGCGGCATAAAGTGACGACAGGCCGCCAAAACTCTGCCCGGCCACCACGGTGCGATCCGCGCTGTCGCTGAACGGCGCAATGGCACGGACCTGCGGTAATAACTCGTCCTGTACCGCCAGCCAGAAATCGGCATTGCACGGCAGCTCCTGGCTGCGGTGGGTGTTATCAATCACATCAATCAGCACATACACCGCCTCCGGCAATTGCCCGGTGTTGGTCAATGCAGCCAGCGCAGGCCATACCGGCATACTTTGCGCCCAAAACTGCCCGTCGAGCAGGATCGCCAGCGGGCGTTCAGCGCTATGGCTGTTGCCGGTAGTGTAAACCCAGACGCGGCGCGTGTTGTTCAGGCGCGCACTGCGCCATTGCAGGCGCTGCGGTTCGTTGAATGGCGTATCCGTTTCGCGCCAGCCAGGCTGTAACGGTGCATCGGGCATTTCCAGCGCCGAAACGGGATGGCCACGCCCGCCGCGCCAGCTTTGCGGATTGAGCGGATCGCCAATCGCGCGCGGCAATAGTTTTCGCCAGCCTTCGCGCAGCGCGGTGCGATCCGGCGGCGTAAGCGTGAAAACGTCGGCGGCGAAATCGTCGCTGTTTTGCGAAGGAATCAAGCAGTAGCTGCCGCGCCAGCTGGCGGCAAGCGTGGTTTTCCAGTACCAGACATCGGTTCCGGCAATGCGCGTCAGCGATTGCGGCGTCGATTTTTGATGGTGATCGGTCACGCCGGTAATGTAGATCCACACCTGGCGTACGCGGGAGGTTGCTTCTGTCCCGGCGGGATCGCGCCACCAGAAAGTGACCTCATAATTTCCCTGCGCGTTTTTGACCCATTCGGGCCCCTGTTTCGACTCCCACCAGGCATCACTTCCCGTTGTTGACGTCACGGCTTTCACCTCAAATATGCTGTGGAAATTTTTGCTTGCAGATCAAAAAATATCGATAATATTATTGATAATTATTTTCATTTGCAATAGCGTGTTGGCGCGCTGTGGGAAGCGCGTCTTTCACTTAAAACGGCCGCCGTGGGCGAATTTTCTCAGGAATGAGCGCCTCGCTACGAGCTGGCTTCATCATGCTGCCTCCTCTCCCCTGGGAAAGGAATTGCCGGGGATGCGGCGACGAAATGCAGGTAAAAAATGAATAACAAAATCAAGTCCCTGGCCGTTCTGGTCAATCTGGGGATCTACGGCGTTGCTGTGCCAGCGTTGGCGGCAGAAACCCGCACCGCTTCTGGCGAAGAGACGATTGTTGTCACGGCTGAGCAGCAAAATTTGCAGGCACCGGGCGTTTCCACCATCACGGCAGACGAAATTCGTAAGAACCCGCCTTCCCGTGATGTCTCCGAAATTATCCGTACCATGCCCGGCGTGAACTTAACCGGTAACGCCACCAGCGGTCAGCGCGGGAACAACCGCCAGATCGACATTCGCGGTATGGGTCCGGAGAACACGCTGATTCTGGTGGATGGCAAACCGGTCACCAGCCGTAACTCCGTGCGTCTTGGCTGGCGCGGCGAGCGCGACAGCCGGGGCGACACCAACTGGGTGCCGCCGGAGATGATCGAGCGTATCGAAGTGATTCGCGGCCCGGCGGCGGCGCGCTACGGTAACGGCGCGGCGGGCGGTGTGGTGAATATCATCACCAAAAAAGAGAATACTGGCGAATGGCACGGCTCGTGGAATACCTATTTCAACGCGCCGGAACACAAAGATGAAGGGTCAACCAAACGCACCAACTTCAGCCTGAGCGGCCCGCTTGGTGGCGATGTTAGCTTCCGCCTGTACGGCAACCTCGCCAAAACCCAGGCCGACGCGCAGGACATCAACAAAGATCACCAGTCGGAACGCACCGGCACTTACGCCAACACCGTCGTTGCCGGCCGTGAAGGTTCAATCAACAAAGATATTACCGGCGTCGTGCGCTGGGATTTTGCCCCGATGCAGGCGCTGGAGTTGCAGGCCGGTTACAGCCGCCAGGGCAACCTCTACGCGGGCGATACGCAGAACACCAACAACGACAGCAGTACCAATAACTACGTCAATGAAAACTATGGCAAAGAGACCAACCGTCTCTATCGCCAGAACTACTCGGCGACCTGGACCGGCGGCTGGGATAATGGCGTCACCACCAATAACTGGGTGCGTTATGAACACACCCGTAACTCGCGCATCCCGGAAGGGCTGGCAGGCGGTACGGAAGGCCTGTTCAACGCGCAAAAATTCTCTGATATCGACTACAGCGATCTGTTGCTGCACAGCGAAGCGAGCGTACCGTTTGAGCTGCTGTTCAAGCAGAACCTGACGCTCGGCGCCGAGTGGGATCACCAGAGCATGAAAGATTCCACCTCGAATACCCAGACCTTTATGGGCGGCAATATTCCGGGTTACAGCAGCACCGGTCGTAGTCCTTACTCCAATGCCGATATCTTCTCGGTGTTTGCCGAAGACAACATTGAGCTGACCGACAGCACCATGCTCACTCCGGCGCTGCGCTTTGATCACCACACGATTGTTGGCAACAACTGGAGCCCGTCGCTGAACTTGTCTCAGGGCCTCGGCGACGATTTCACCCTGAAAATGGGCATCGCCCGCGCGTACAAAGCACCAAGCCTGTACCAGACCAACCCGAACTACATTCTCTACAGCCGTGGTCAGGGTTGCTACGCGGTCACCGTGGATGCTAACGGCCGAGACATCGGCTGTTATCTGCAAGGTAACGACGATCTGAAAGCGGAAACCAGCATCAACAAAGAGATTGGTCTGGAGTTCAAACGTGACGGCTGGCTGGCGGGTGTCACCTGGTTCCGTAACGACTACCGCAACAAGATTGAGTCAGGCTACTCGCCGGTTGGGCAAACCTCTATCAAGAGCGGCAACTCAAACCTGAACACCTATATCTACCAGTGGGATAACGTGCCGAAAGCAGTGGTGGAAGGGTTAGAAGGTGCGTTGAATGTACCGGTAAGCGAGACGGTAAACTGGACCAACAATGTCACCTACATGCTGCAAAGCAAAAACAAAACCACCGGTGAGCGTCTGTCGATCATTCCTGCATACACCTGGAACTCCACGCTGAGCTGGCAGGTTACTCAGGATGTTTCGCTGCAATCCACCTTTACCTGGTACGGTAAACAGCAGCCGAAGAAATATGACTACAAAGGTAACCGCGTCACCGGTTCCGCCACCAACGAAGTGAGCCCGTACAGCATCGTTGGCCTGAGTGGCACCTGGGACGTGACCAAAAACGTCAGCCTGACGGGCGGTGTCAGCAACGTGTTCGATAAACGTCACTGGCGTGAAGGTAACGCCCAGACCACCGGCGGCGGCGCAAACTGGATGTACGGCGCGGGTGCCGCAACGTATAACGAGTCGGGCCGCACCTGGTATATGGGAGTAAACACCCGCTTCTAACCGCTGTCCGCCCTCTCCCCCGCCGGAAGATCCCCCGCTTCCCCACGGGGAGAAGGGCACTTACGTTATCAAGCGATGGCAAAATGAAACGGCACGCCACCTGAAACGGTGCGCGTGCCGGATTTATCTATTGCCCGGACAATGCCGCCGGGCGGGGTTTATCAGAACGCTTCCCAGTCATGTTCCGGCGCTTTGCTGCCGCCTGCAAGCGCAGGTCGGCGCAAGGCTTTCCCCGCTTTTGGCGCAGCCGCTGACGGTTTGCCGGTAGCCCCCTGCTCTGCATCGCCCGGCAGTTTAAACACCGAGACAATTTCCGTTAACTGGAACGCTTGATGCTCCAGCGAAGCGGAAGTGGCGGAAGATTCTTCCACCAGCGCGGCGTTCTGCTGGGTCACGCTGTCCATTTGCGAAATCGCCGTGCCAACCTGACTAATCCCTTTGCTCTGCTCCACGGACGCCGAGGCGATCTCGCCCATGATATCCGTTACGCTGGTGACGGAACGCAGGATGTTGTCCATCGATTCGCTGGTCAACGTCACCTGGTCAAAACCGTTATTGACGTTCGTGACCGACTCATCGATCAGCACTTTGATCTCTTTCGCGGCTCCAGCGCTTCGCTGCGCCAGATTACGCACTTCGCTGGCGACCACCGCGAACCCGCGCCCTTGCTCACCCGCACGCGCCGCTTCAACAGCGGCGTTGAGCGCCAGGATATTGGTCTGGAACGCAATGCTGTCGATGACGTTAATGATGTCGGTGATTTTCTGCGAACTGTTGGTGATATTTTTCATGCTGGCGATGACCGCCTGCACGCGCTCTTCACCCTTGTTCACGGCGGCTGACGCCACGTGTGCAAGGTTGCTGGCTTCGCTGGCGTTGTCGGCGTTCTGTTTGACCACCGCGCTCAGCTCTTCCATGCTGGCGGCGGTTTGCGTCAGCGCGGCGGCTTGTTCTTCTGTACGCGAAGAGAGGTCGGTGTTACCGGACGCAATTTCGCTCGCCCCCTGGTAAATTTCACCCGCACTGTTACGGATCTGCGTAACGGTGTTCACCCAGTTGTTCTGCATGGTTTCCAGATAGGGAATCAGTTGCCCCACTTCGTTGTTGCCCAGATCTTTTGTCGGCTTATCCAGCTTGCCCACCGACAACACCTGCAGATGTTGCTTAACCCACTCCAGCGAGCGCGCCAGGCACAGCGCCAGGTAACGCTCGGACATCACCAGCATCGCCAGGCCAATGATCATGGCGATGATAATGATGGCGCGCGTCAGCGAAACCCAACTGGCAATACGCGCGTTAGCGGCGGATTTCAGCTCGTGAATTTGCTGGTTATACGCGACGATCGCCTGTGAGAATCCGCTGCGCAGCGGGCTGAACTGCGCTTTCGACAACTGGTTATAACTCTCGGCATTGTCGGCTTTAACGGCGGCGAACATCGGCGTAATGGCCTGATTAAACAAGTTCAACGAGCTGTTATAGATATTATCGATGGCCTCGGTGCTGATATTCGCATGATCGGTCACTTTGAACTGATTTAAACCGTTTTGCAGAAAATCGATATCTTTGCCGATACGATCGAGGGTTTGCTGGTAGTTTTGCGTATCGTTATTGGCCTGGAAAACCAGCGCGCGGTCCATCAGCAGTTTGACCTGGTAATAGCGATCGCTGGCGTTGTTGATGATGTCGCCGTTAATTTGCTGAACGTTGGTGAGTTCCACTTCATCGGTTAAGGCGCTCAACGCATGTAACGAATAAAACGAGACACCGCCCCAGAGCAAAGTGAAAATGACCAGGATCGCCAGCATTGCGACCTTGATTTTTAAATTTCGAATAAAGTGCATAAAAAACCCCGGTAAATAGTTGTGAAATAACGTTTTAAAGCAGCGATCTCCTCGCTGTCATAAACCCCATCGGCTAAGTTTCCGGGTTAATTAAGAATAAAAAGAAGTAAGGCAATAACCTTTCTATTGAAATGGTGATAACACGTAGTTTACCGTGGCTTAACTTTTGAAACGGAAGTAAAGTGGTACTTTGGCAGGCGTTTAACCGGTAAAGATGTCGAGTTGCGTGGCGCGCGGAAGGGGTAAAGCGGGGGCATCGGCGGATACCGATGCCACGTTCATTAAGATGACGAGGGAGCAAAGAAGGCGCTGAGTTTTTGTTTTTGCCTGCCCTGCTCGTCAAAGTTACTGGCCGCCAGCCAGGCGGAAATCGCCGCGTCGCGCTGCGGCCATTCGCTATCCAGCATGGATAAATAGTCGGTATCGCGGTTGCGCCCTTTACGCACCATATGCTGGCGAAAACGCCCTTCCCAGCTAAAGCCGAGACGTTCGGCAGCGCGGCGGGAAGCGACGTTGAGCGTGTCACACTTCCACTCTACGCGGCGGTAGTTGCAGGCAAACGCGTGGCGCAGCATCAACCAGATGGCTTCCGTTCCCAGCACGCTATTTTTCATGCGTGGTGACCAGGTGACATGGCCGATTTCCACCGAGCCATTTTGTGTGTTGATGGCAAGCCAGGCGACAACGCCGAGCGCCTCACCGCTGGCACACTCCACCACGGCGAAAGGCGCGATGGTGGTGTCGATCATTTTACCCACCACCCATTGCGCCATGCTGTCCACGGTTTGTGGGCGCTCACCCGCCAGCCATGTCCAGTCGCTCTCGTTTTCCGCCTGAGAGTAAGCGCGCAAAAGATCGTGCGTGTGTACCCTAGCGTCAAGCGGTTCCAGCCGACAGTATTGTCCGTGCAACACGCTGCGCGGCAGCGGCTGGACGCCGTGCCAGTGCGGCAACATGTCACCGACGGTTTGACCATAATGATTCAATTCCGGCACTTTTTTCTCCCAGGCAAAAAAGTTAAACAGAAAAAGAGTGTTTTAACAGCAGTTAAGCCCGGAATATAGTGCCTAAAATTGGGGGGTAAGTGGAGAAAAATCTCTTTGAAATCAGAGGACTGACCAGATTTGGCATCAGAATAGTCTGATGCCTTTACACTTACTGACCAAAGTGGCCAAATTGAGCCAAAACCTGGTCAAAAATGGCCATTCCCTGCTGGACTTCTTTCGCGCTCATTATGCAAGGTGGCACCACATGAATGCGGTTTTCGACAACAAAAGTTAACATTCCGGCTCCGGTTAGCGCCGCCTTGATCGCAGCCATCTCTGTCGCGGCTAAAGGCGTTTTGGTTTTGCGGTTGCTCACCAGCTCCAGCGCCTGGAACATGCCGCGCCCGCGTACCTCGCCAATCAGCGGATGTTTTGCTGCCAGAGCCTCCAGCGCAGGACGCAGAACGCCGTTGCCGATCTCTGCCGCATTCTGCACCACATTCTCCTCTTTCATCGCATCAAGCGTGGCGACAATCGCCGCCATCGCCAGCGGATGCCCGGAATATGTCAGCCCACCGGCGAAGAAATGGTCGTCAAAGTAGTGAGCAATCGGCGCGGAAATCAGCACACCGCCCGCCGGCACATAGCCCGCATTCACCCCTTTGGCGAAGGTGATCAGATCCGGCACGATGCCATCCTGTTCGAAAGCAAACCAGCTACCGGTACGGCCAAAACCGGCCATCACTTCATCAAGGATCAGCACAATGCCGAACTCATCCGCCAGCGCGCGCACGCCCTGCATATACCCGGCTGGCGGCACCAGAATGCCCGCCGTGCCGGGAATGGACTCCAGCAGGATCGCCGCAATCGACGACGGCCCTTCGCACTCAATCATGCGGCGCAGATGCGCCAGCGCGCGTTCGCACTCTTCGGTTTCACTGACGGCATTAAATTCGCTGCGATACAGGTACGGGTTAAAGAAGTGAACATGCCCGCGCGAATACTCATTAGGCACACGTCGCCAGTCGCCGGTCGCCGCAATGGCGCTGCCGGTGTTGCCGTGATAAGAGCGATAGGCAGAGAAAATTTTGTCACGCCCGGTGTACAGCCGTGCCATGCGAATGGCGTTTTCGTTGGCATCCGCCCCGGCGTTGGTGAAAAAGACTTTGCTGAAGCCTTCCGGCGCCAGTTCCACAATGCGTTTTGCCGCTTCGCCACGCGCAAGGTTGGCGGTGGCCGGCGCAATGGTTACCAGCGTTTCCAGCTGCGCTTTCATCGCCGTCAGCACGCGCGGGTGTTGATAACCAATATTGACGTTCACTAACTGGCTGCTGAAATCGAGGTAGCGGTTACCGTCGTAATCCCACAGCTCGCAGCCTTGCGCCCCGGCAATCACCATCGGGTTGAGGTTGCCCTGCATCGACCATGAATGAAACACATATGACCGGTCCAGTTGACGCACGTCGTCGTTCGTTATCGCCATCTCGTTGTGAAGTGCCAGTTTCATGCCAGATCCTCTCATGCCGTTGTTGTTGTCTGCATCATGCTGCGCGCCATAAAGAGGCGGGTAGAGCCAGTCGGCTTCGCGGGATGTGACACCAGTGTCACACGTCAGTGGCGTAACTGGCACTGTCTGGCAGGCGTGAGGATTTTTATAGTGGCGCAATAACCCTGCACAGGAGAAGAGAACAATGGCAGCGAAAAACGTGGTGTTCATTACCGGCGCGACCTCCGGATTTGGCGAAGCGGCGGCGCAGGTTTTTGCCGACGCCGGATGGGCGCTGGTATTGAGCGGGCGTCGGCTTACGCGTCTGGAAAACCTAAAAGAACGGCTGCATTGCAAGGTGCCGGTGCACATTATTGAACTCGATGTCCGCGATAACGCCGCGGTAAAAAAAGCGGTGGACGAACTGCCTGCAGAATTTGCCGATATCACGACGCTTATCAACAACGCCGGACTGGCGCTCGCCCCACAGCCCGCCCAGAAAGTGGAGTTGCAGGACTGGCAAACGATGATCGACACCAATGTTACCGGGCTGGTTAACGTGACACACGCGCTGCTGCCCACGCTAATTGCGCACGGTGCGGGGGCATCGATTATCAATGTTGGCTCTATCGCCGGGCAGTGGCCCTACCCTGGCAGCCATGTGTATGGTGCGACCAAAGCCTTTGTGAAGCAGTTTAGCTACAACCTGCGCTGCGATTTACTGGGAACGGGCGTGCGGGTAACCGATCTTGCGCCGGGGATTGCCGAAACGGAATTTACCCTCGTCCGCACCAAAGGCGACAAAGCGGCGTCTGATAATTTGTATCGCGGCACGACGCCACTCAGCGCGCAGGATATTGCCGGGCAGATGCTCTACATCGCCACCCTGCCGGATCATATGAATATTAACCGTGTAGAAGTGATGCCGGTGCGCCAGGCCTGGCAGCCGTTTGCCATCGACAGGGATTAAGCTGGCGTGGTCTGAGCCACAAAATAAAACGCCCCGGCATAAATGCCGGGGCCTGCTTTTATTCTTTTTTCCTGGGTGTTTAATCGTTTTACCCCGCCCGGCGCTTATCTCCGGCACTCACTCTTAGGTGGCGTTAGCTCTTTATGGGGTGAGACCACAATAGTCCATCGGAATATTCTGAACAATAGTCTTTTGGTTGCAATTTTCGGTTTTTTGATGCTCATCATAATTTGCCGGATCTTCCCGGTAACCCGCGTGACGACGGTCACTCATCAGCAGGCGCTAACAATTTTCGAGCCGCAGAAAACAGACGAAGCGTGACGCGTATCGCGATGCGAGCGCAAAATTGATGAATTTTTCGCCGCCATTGTCGATAAAAGAGGCAATGCGTTATGATTGCGCCATTCGGAATTTGACTTAAATCCTTCAGACGTTTACAAAAGATACTGCCTTCCTTAAGTCCGACTTGCGTCTTTCCCGTTTTCGTCCAGGCTTCCATTTTACCCAGCGTAAAAATGGTGCGGATTGACCGGTTCAGATTTGCGTTTTACCGACTATTTTAAGATTTGCAGGCATCTGTAAGTGGAGTATCGCATGTTCTCTTTTGTCGCCCGGCAGGCGATTTTTGATGCAAATATGAACACAGTCGGTTACGAGTTGTTGTTCAGAGACAGTATGACGAACCGGTTTCCCGACGTTACGCCGGAGTACGCCACTGCCCAAATTATTGTCGAACAGTTTCTGGGCGCACCGCTGGGCCGTCTGAAAGAGTACAGCGCGATCTTCGTTAACTTCCCCTATGAACTGCTGATACAGGGGATGGCGGAAACGTTGCCGAAAGACCGCGTGATTGTGGAAATCCTCGAAACCGCCAAACCCACGCCTCAGTTGCTCAACACGGTAAAAAAACTCTCTGCGCACGGCTTTCGTATCGCGCTGGATGACTTCGCGTTAGGCGACACCTGGAACGCGTTTTTACCTTATATCAGCATTATCAAATTCGACGTGCGGGAAAATACGCCGGACGAGATCAGCGGCTATATCAATGCCAAAGCCCATTTGCTGAAAGACACCATATTTCTTGCCGAAAAGGTGGAAACCCAGGAAGAGTATGAGTGTTTCCGTAATATGGGCTGTACGCTGTTTCAGGGGCATTTTTTCAGCAAGCCGGTGATCCATTCAGCCAATAAACTGTTTCAGAATCAGGAAATCACCTTAAAACTGATGAAAGAGGTGAATGCCGACTCGCCGGATTTTGGCCGAATCGAAGCCCTGCTGAAACAGGATCTGGCGCTGTCGTTTAAGATCATGCGCTATGCACAAAATATTGTCTTCAACGCGCGCGGGATTAAAAACTTCCGCAGCCAGTCGTTAAAGGACGTTATTTTTTACCTTGGCACCAATGAGTTACGCCGCTTTGTGCTGGTTTCCTGCCTTACCTCAGTCAACAAAGTAAAGACCGACGACATTTACTACCAGAGCCTGATCCGCGCCAAGTTTTGCGAACTGGCCTCGGCGCACTCCATCAGCCGTCACTCAGCCGATGACGCGTTTATCGTCGGTCTGTTTTCACAGCTCGACAGGATTTTTGAAATGCCGATGGCAGATTTATTAAGCCAGATTGATATTTCCGCCAGCGTCATGATGGCGCTTAAAGAGCAAAAAGGCCCGCTCTACCCTTACCTGCAACTGATTGAGCTGTACGAAAATCACAACTGGGAAGAGGTCAGCGCGCTCGGTCACCGGCTGGGTTTTAACCGCAGCATGGTGGCAGAGCTGATTAAAGCCGCCACCAAATGGACCAACGCTATCCCGTCAGACGTCAGCTAAGCATTTCAGTTTTCGCGCCGGAAAGCCGATTTAATCAGTAGGGTGTTACTTACACCGCTACTTTGTTTCACTCGGCTGATCACTGGACGCACATCATGGAAAAGTTAACGGTATATGGATATCGCCTCGGTAACGAATATCAGGTGGAATTCGTGCCTTATAAGCAAAGTCTGACGACCTGCGCGATCCCCGGTAGCTGCACCTATTTACGTAACACCATGAGCAACCTGCTGACCTATCTGCTGGCGCACGCCGTGGGGAATATTGTGGCCGACAAAACGCTGCAGATTCAGGTATGGGAAAATAATGGATTGAGTTGCTCAAGCCAGCGGCTGTGGCAAGTGATGAACAACCTGAAGCGTAAACTGGCGGTATTCGGTTTGCCCGACGACTTTATTCTGCGCGTGGCCGGGAAAGGGTATCTTATCCCGCCGGAAAAGGTGCTGACGCTGTATTGCCGGGAGACGTTTTTTCAGCAACACCTCGCGGTAGATTACTCCGCCCTGTAAGGCCAGATAATTAAGCGTAACGCAGCGCGTCAATCAGTAAGCTAAACGCGGCAGTGTGCTGTTTGCGGCTGGGATAATAGAGGTAATAGCCGGGGAACGGTTCACACCAGTCGTCGAGCACCGTTTCAAGTTTGCCTTCGCTAACAGCCTGCGCCACGCAATCTTCCGGTACCAGCGCCAGCCCCATACCGCTGGTTGCCGCTTCGACTCTGGAAGCCAGGTTATTAAAGGTTAATTGCCCTTCCACGCGCACGCGCATTGGCTGGCCGTCTCTGGAAAACTCCCAGGCATACAGCCCGCCAAGTGTCGGCAGACGCATATTAATACAGTTGTGCTGCTGTAAGTCATGCGGCGTTTGCGGTTTACCATGACGGGAAAAATAGCCCGGCGAGCCCACAACCACCATGCGCCAGTCGGGGCCAATTCGCACCGCGACCATATCTCTGGCAACCTGTTCACCAAGGCGAATACCGGCATCGTAGCGTTCACTGACAATATCCGTCAGGGTGTTATCGATAGTTAGTTCCACTTTCACATCAGGGTAAGCGTCTAAAAAAGGCTTAATGGCTGGCCACACCGTCGAATGCAATGCGTGTTCGCCAAGCGTGATGCGGATATTGCCGGCCACGCGATCGCGCATATCGGTTAAGGCAATGAGTTCTTCCTCAATCTCTTTAAAGCGCGGGCCAATGCTATTAATTAATGTCTCGCCTGCATCGGTGGGCGCGACGCTGCGCGTAGTACGGGTAAGCAGACGAATTTGCAGACGCTCTTCCAGCCCGCGAATAGCATGGCTGAGCGCCGATTGCGAGACACCTAATTTTGCTGCCGCGCGAGTAAAGCTACGTTCGCGGGCCACCACAATTAAATAGAAAAGATCATTAAAATTATCTTTCAGCATTTCCGCCCCGTGACCAGACCATGAAAATAGCGTTTATGCTACACTTCGGCTGCGTTTTAATATATGTCTATAATTCACTAACCCCGCAATAAAAGGGCTCTGATCGTGAAGCAGGTCACCTCTTTTTATGTTAATAAGCGCCAGCGCCCTTCTTTTTAATGAGCCATGTTCATAACCGCAATGAGCCATATTACTTAATCAATACGCTTTATTATTCACCACGCATAAACGCACTGAACACCATTAAAATTAACCATGCAGCAGCGGCAGATATTTAATAATTAAACATCTGCTTTTATTACCCGCCTTAAATAACCACTTAATCAACCTGCATATTTAACCGCACCTTTTGCCAATAAAAGCCGGGGGAATTACCCCCGGATAGGGAAAAAAGTAACAGTAGACACAAAAAATGCAATGAGGTTAATAAAGCGTCTTAACGGTAACCGATCAAACGCGGGTTGATATTAGCGATCTGTGCGATTAAAAATAACCCCAAAAAAAGTTCCAACCGATACTTGTCAATATGTGCTAAAAAGAATTTAAATATTTACACCAGAAGAACTCAGATGATAAACAATATCCTGCAACCTGAATAATCCATGAACCACTCTCATAAGTGGCAGTGTATTCTTGTTGTTATTAAAAAACACAGTGGCAAACATCAAGGGTTTATTTATATGAAAATCTCTCAACTGAGTCTTTTCGTCTCTGCTGCGGTACTGTGCTCGTCAGTACAGGCGGCGGAAATATATAATAAAGACGGTAATAAGTTAGACTTATATGGTTTGGTATCAGCAGAACATTATTTTTCTGATAACAGCGGTTGGGACGGCGACCAGACTTATATGCGTCTTGGCTTTCGCGGTGAAACGCAAATTAATGACCAACTGACCGGCTACGGCCAGTGGCAAATGCATATTGACGCCAATAAATCGGAAGGTGATACCAATACGCCACGCACGCGTTATGGCTTCGCCGGGTTAAAATTCGCCAATTACGGTTCAGTGGATTATGGCCGTAACAAAGGTGTTTTATATGACTCCCTCGGTTATACCGATATGCAGCCCGAATTCGATGGCATGACATACGGTTCCGACCAATTTATGTTTAGCCGTGGCAACGGCATGCTGACCTACCGCAATACGGATTTCTTCGGTCTGGTTGACGGCCTGAATTTCTCCCTGCAGTACCAGGGCAAAAATGATGGCGGCGGCGAATCCGGCGCCGGTCGAAATGTATTACGCCAGAACGGCGACGGCTACGGCTTATCCGTGGAATATAACATTGGCGCGGGCGTAAGCGTTGTTGGTGCCATGACCAGCGCCAAACGGACAGAAGAGCAAAATACCGCCACCAATATCCTCGGTAATGGCGATCGCGCCGAAGCCTATTCTGGCGCAATTAAATATGACGCCAATAATATCTACCTGGCGGCGATGTTTACTCAGGCTTATAACGCTTCGCGTTTTGGCAGTGCTTCCGATACGACGACCGCCTACGGCTACGCTAACGAATCACAGATTTTTGAAGCGTACGCCAGCTACCAGTTCGACTTTGGCTTGCAGCCATTCGTGGCGTATAACGCGCTGAAAGGGAAGAATATTGGCAGCAACAGCGCGGGCGATAAATATGGCGATCAGGATATCGAAAAATATGTCGATCTCGGTGCCACCTATTACTTCAACAAGAACTTCAACATGTTTGTTGATTATAAAATCAACCTGATTGATGAAGATAAATTCACCACCGCCGCCGGTATCAACACCGATGACGTGGTAGCAGTGGGTATGGTTTACCAGTTCTGAACCTGCAAAAAGGCGGCGCAGGCCGCCTTTTATTCACCGTCTTTTCCCGCACGTTTTCCTTTCATTACGCTTTTTTCCTTAGCGCTGATGCTGGCGTCGCCAGACGCCGGGCGGCATCTGGTATTTGCGCGTAAAGGTGCGTGTAAAAGTCTGCTGCGAGTCATAACCGTATTTAGTGGAGATAGCCATAATCGACTGCTCAGTCGCCAGCAGTTCATGCGCGGCGCTTTCCAGCTTTTTCTCGCGGATATAGATGCCAAGCGGTATCTGAATCACTTGCTGGAACAGGCGCTGAAGATGCCATTTCGAATACCCCGCCCGCGTGGCGACATCCTCGATCCGTAGCGGCCTTTCAAGGTTATCGTCAATCCATTGCTGGATCTCAAGAATCACCGCGTGTTGCATACCCATGGTTGAAACCTCCTTGAGAACAGGAGCATCCACCTTAGCGGAGTGATACTTACGCAAACATGACGCGAAAATAATAATTTTGTCAGAAATGTCCATGCCGCAACGCCATATGGCATGGGGCAGCACGCCCGACGCGGGGAAACCTGTCAGCGCGTACACCATCCTGACTGGCCTGCAATGCACAAGGGAGGCGGCTGAGCGCAGCCTCCCTGTTGCCGTTTTCGGTCAGGCTATAGCGCTTTTGCCTCCCCCGCCCATTCGCGCAGGAAATGCGCGGAGCAAAGAGCAGGCTCGATAACCGCAATATCGACGCTGACCAGGCCAAATTTAACAAAAGGATCGCGTTCTATGTCATTTTCCAGACTCTGGCTGTCGCTGGCCGTCGCCAGGATAAATCCACCCGGTTTATTTTGCAGCGGCCCGGCGAAAATAATATGCCCTTTTTTGATCATCTCGCCCAGCCACAATTTGTGCGCATCAACATACGCACCGAGAATATCCGGTTCACTGGCGTAAGTAAGCGTAATTGCATATAACATAATTTATTTCCCACAGGTTAATGTAATGGCAGCGCAGCAATAATGTTATTTATCGCCGATCGCGCGGCGGCAATTTGCTGGTGTTTAATGTCATCCCCTTTCGAGGTACCTTCCGCGCGGATAATATGAATAGCGTCAATACCCAGAAAACCGAAAAAGGTACGTAGATATTTCTCCTGGAAATCCATGCCATCAAAAGGCGGCTGTAAATAAAAGCCGCCGCGGGCTGAAATAATCAACACCTGTTTTCCCTCCGCCAGCCCTACCGGCCCGGTGGCGGTGTACTGAAAGGTTTTTCCCGGTTGCGCAAGCCTGTCCAGCCAGGCTTTTAACTGACTGGAAACAGAGAAGTTATACATTGGCGCCGCGATAACAATCAGGTCATGCGCCAGGAATTCATCGACCAGTTGCTGTGAAATCTGGTGCTCCGGCTGCCTGTCGCTTGTCGGTTGGCTGCCGGGAACAACGCGAAATCCGGCGGCAATATCTGCGGTTAAATGGTTTATTTCGTCGCGAACCACATCGCGATAGGTTATTTCCGCTTGCGGATAATGCGCTTTTATTTCCCGCATAACGTCAGCGGAAAGTGCGCGAGTGACGGAATGGTCACCCGAAATACTGGAATCAATATGCAGAATCTTCATCATACTCTCCGACAATAAACACAGCAGTTATTTAAAGGATTTAGCAGCAGTATCGATAAATTTCGCCACCGCTTCGGGTTGCGAAACCATAGACAAATGTGAACTGTTAACGCTATATACCGTGGCGTGGATCTGTCTGGCTATTTTCTGCTGAACGGCGGTTAACAAAGCATGATCGTTTTCGGTCAGCAAATACCAACTCGGTTTATTTTCCCAGGCGGCATGAGTGATTTTTCCCTGAAATGCCGCGAGGGCGATCGGTTGTGAAACCGCAGCCAGCGCCCGGACATTGCTGGTTGAAATATCGTTCGCCATCACCTGTTGAAACTGGCTGGCATCATCTAACCACACCAGCCCTTGCGCATCCGGCGTTAACCCGCTCATTGGCGCGTTAAGCCGCGCCAGTAAATCCGTCACCGATTCCCCCGTTGCCGGTGCCAGCGCCGAAAGGTAGACCAACCCCCGCACGTGGCTGTTATTACCAGCCTGGCTGATAACCGCACCGGCCCACGAATGACCGACCAGCAGCACATCGCCGTGCTGGCGTGCCAGCACACGCCCGGTGGCGGTGACATCATCATCCAGCGAGGTCAGCGGGTTTTGTACCGCCGAAACGTGGTAGCCCATGTTTTGTAAGCGCTCGGTCACGGCGGCCCAACTGGAGCCGTCCGTAAACGCGCCGTGTACCAACACAATATTTTTAATCGGCTGCGCGGCCACCTGCGCCGACATCACGCTCAACATGGCCGCACAAGATGCCGCCGTGATAAACCGTTTTCCTTTGCGAAAAGCGTCCCGCATGTTCTCTCCCGCCACCTACTGATGAAGTTATAAACACCATGCGCAGAGTGTAATCAGGGCAATCTGGCGTGGTAAGATGGCGAACTTGACATTAAACAGGCAAAATCAGACATAACGCGGAGAACCACAATGCAGATAGCGATAATGGCCACGGCAGGCAGCATGATGTCTGCGATTAGCGGGCTTGCGGATATGTTCTGGATAACCAACCAGCTTCTGCCCGCCAGCGATGAAGCCAACCGGTTCAGGATCGCCATTGTCAGCCCTGACGGGAAGCCGGTCGCGGACGCGCAAGGTCGCACGATTGCGGTGGATGGCGCGTTTGCCAGCATAACCGCGCCCGATGTGATTCTGGCCTGCGGCATGGCGCTCGCCGGCAATAAACTGCCTGCGCTCACCAGCCCGGAAGCCGTCGCGTGGTTGCGCCATCAGCATCAGCGCGGTGCGAAAATTGGCGGCGCCTGCGCCGGGGGGTATCTGCTGGGTGACGCCGGATTGCTGGATGGCAGAGAATGCGCCACCACGTGGTGGCTGTATCCCACTTTCCGCGCCCGCTATCCGCGCGCCAAAATGGTGTGGGGCAAAGCGTTAATCGAAGAGCGCAACGTGATCACCACCGGCGGACCGCTATCGTGGGTGGATCTGGCGTTGCACATTATTCGCCAGCATGCCGGGGATGAAGTGGCAAGGATGGCAGCGGATATGACCGTTGCCGACAGCCAGCCAATCTCCCAGCAAATCTATGCGCCGCGCGGCTTTTTAAACACCATTGATCCGCTGTTACTGCGCGCCGAACAGCTTATCCGCTATGAAAATCCGGCCATAACCGTCGAAGCACTCGCCAGCGCGTTGAACCTCAGCCCGCGCACCTTGCACCGAAAACTGGCCGATTTAACCCACGAAAGCCCTAAACATTTTATTACGCGTGTGCGCATAGAATCGGCCTGCCTGCTGCTTGAAAACCCGTCAGCCAATATCAGGCACGTCGCCGCCGCGTGTGGCTATACGGAAGATACGGCGTTTCGCAAAGCCTTTAGCCAGCTCATCAACATGACACCTGCGCAGTACAAGCACTGGGCTGCCGCGCGAAACACGAAGCACGGGCATTAACGCCCCGCCGTTGCGGCATTTTTGTCGTCATGGCGGGGTTATCTGATCGTTTTACGAAACGCTGCATGTCCGGTTACGGGAATTCTCTTCACCGTCAATGTGCCTACAATGGGCGGCACCTGCACAACAAGAGAGAATAACCATGGCATTTCAGGCTGGGCTGTACTGGATAATCGATCCGCTCTGCGGCTGGAGTTATGGCGCACTGCCGCTGATTAACCGCACGGCTGAACACTTCACTGAACGACAACATATTTTGCCCGGCGGCCTGTTTATCGACGCGCAGCGCCGCCGCCTGGACGCCGACTGGCTGGCCCATGTACACGAACATGATGATCGGATCGCGAAATTAACCGGTATGCCGTTTGGCCGTGCTTATAAAGAAGAGTTGCTCGCCCGCGACGGGTTGCTGCTCGACTCGCTACCGGCCACTCGCGGTTTGTTAGCCTTACAGCAATCTGGCGAACCGGCTGACGCACTGCGCTTTCTTAACGCCATCCAGACAGCCTGGTATCGGGACGGCCGTGATATCACCCGCGATGAGGTGGTCAATGCGGTGATTCAGCACGCCACCGGTCTGCCTGTTGTCAACGGTCAGGTGGCGGAAAGCGAAGCCCGCGCCGCCATTCAATATGGCCGCATGGTCATGGCACAAGCCGCCGGAGCGGGTTTCCCCTGCGCCGTGTTGGTGCAGGAAGATGGCCGTTACACGCGGCTTCCGGTCGGCCAGTATTACGGCAATCCGGATGCATTTATGTCGCTCGTAAAAACATATCGTTAAAGGAACTCCACCATGAACCGTAAACTATCCGGCGTATTGCTGATGCTCGCCAGCGCCTCTTCTGTTGCCGCACCGTTACAATTGCAGGTTTATAACCCGCAGGAAAAGGCGATTTTCGCCGTCTCATCCACGCTGGTTTCTGGTCCTACGGAAGCCATTTTGTTTGATGCGCAATTCAGCGTGAAAGATGGCGAAAAACTGGTGGAGATGATCAAAGCCAGCGGCAAAACGCTCAAGCAAGTGGTGATCACCTCCGGCGATCCGGATTTCTATTTTGGCCTTGAACCGATCGTTAAAGCCTGGCCGCAGGTCAAGGTGGTTGCCTCGCCGGCGGTGGTGAAACATATCGAAGCGACAAAAGAGGCCAAGCTGGCGTACTGGGGGCCGCAGATGAAGGACGGCGCGCCGCACACCTTAACCGTACCGACAGCGACCACGGCGACCCACTTTACTATCGATGGTGAAACGCTGGAGCTGCGCCATCCGCAAAGCTATGCGGCTTATGTCTGGATCCCGGCGAATAAAGCCATTCTCGGCGGCACAGCGATTTCCAGCGGCATCCACGTCTGGAGCGCCGATACGCAAACCCCGGCTGCACGTGCGCAGTGGCGTGACGTGCTGGGCGAAATGCAACGCCTGAAGCCGCAGCAGGTGATCCCCGGTCATTACCTGGGGGCGCGTCCCGCCGGTGAGCAGGCCATTACGTTTACCCTTAATTACCTCGATACCTTCGAGCAGGCGCTGAAAGCGAATAACACCTCGGCGGGCGTTATCAAAGCAATGAGCGCCGCTTATCCGAAGCTGGCAGAAGCGGGTTCACTGGCGCTGAGCGCAAAAGTGAACACCGGCGAAATGACGTGGTGATCGTCACGCGGAATCCTGATTTCCCAGATCAGAATTTACGCATCATCTGCAATATTGTTCCACACACGCCAGGCGCGGCGTGATGAATTAAACGCCGCGTCATGAACAAGATAAGGGGCCCACTGCGTCCCCCTTATCCATTCCTGCAACTCCCACAACTCGCACTATACTCACCTTCCGCGTGCCGATCGGCTGTCGGCTCGCGTCGGGATGACACGTCCCCTCACACCTTCCGGTGCGATCAAACATTGCGTTTTAAATCCTCAAAAGCCCTGGCGTGGCGAATTAAAAAAGCGTCACTGTTAATTGGCAGGCGTAGTCGTCGTCGTTGTGCTGGTTGAGGTATTACTGCCGTCATTTCCCCCGCCCATTGATAATAAAAGCAAACCGGCTACGGCAGAAACAACTGCCACGCCGGTGACGGCTGAACTGCCAACTGCATATTCCGCTGCATTCTCCCCGGCGGCTTTTCCTTCTTCTGCGGGCGCTGCGTAGCAAATTTCAGAAATAACAAATACGAAAGCGATAATAATGTATTTTAAAAGCACCATAATCCTGTCCTCATATTTATTTGGGATCATCTGCACTTTAAATCGCCATCGCAAAAACGGATCGCAAAATAGGACATTCCTCGACAATATGAAAACAAATGGGAGATTCCTCAGCGAAACCAAATTATCTCAGCGGATGCACATTTCGCTTAAAAATAAAAATAAGATAATCCTCAGTTAACAATTTTTTAGCAGTATGATAGAGATCAAAGAAGACATAGAAGAACACCACAAAGGATTGAGAAAAATTTCAAACTGCAAATTTTACACACGCACATCCAGACGCTCCAGGAGGGTGTAATATGGAAAGAAAAATAGATGTCATATTATGCAAAATCACCTGCTCTTATACCAAAAAAGGCATCACGCAATTAGTTAATGAAATCAGAAACGGCAGTGGTTTGCACATTGGAATTAACTTTACAGCTCCTTATTCTGGCCGGGGAACATTAGTGGTAACCAAAGGTAATTTTATACCCTTTACGTTGGCACATACGCCTATGATTGTGATACCCGATAAAGTTCCGGTCAGCGTTTTAATGGACATATTAACCGAATTTGTTTACGGAAGAGTCAGCCAGCATGTTAAGACGATCCGTCTGGGAAGGCGCGAAATTGCGATTCTTAAAGAGATGATTTTCGAAAAAAGTGACGAGGAGATTTCAACGCTATTAAACATCAACAAAAAAACCGTTTCATCGCACAAGGACAACATAAAAAAGAAAATCTCCGCGAGTACAAAGATTGACATTTTCTATGCGTTTAGCATTTTTTCCTTTACCGACTCCACATTAAATGAGAGTACGAGTGAAGATCCACTTTTTATGCCGCCGGGCGAGCAAATAAATAGAATGGTCGCTTACGGCTAAGAAAGAAAAATAACTACAACACTCAGCAAAATAAAAACCAGGACGCAACATGAAATTGCCTTTTTATCCCATCGATAAAAAGGCAATTCACATTAAATATCGTTAAGTCTTCTTACCGTATTTACGCGGTTGACCCACTTTTCTTGAGCGTACAAGTCGAAAGTGCCTGTAAAAAGAATACGCGATAACGATCAGCAGCACGCCTATCAAGGCCAGGTTCATCATCACCATTTTAGTTTCACTCACAACGGGCGGGCTTTCATTTAACCGATAAATAACCGCAGCCGTCAATAGCTGACCAAAAAATAAGACTGGCCTCAACAGCACAAATAATTAAATGCTAATGATGAGATTAAACCTAAGGAAAACAATGGCGCTGCCGCGCATTGCCAGCACGAGTACGCAACACCGCTATTATCTTTAGATTTTTCATCGTTATTACCCGGCGAATTCCCCACATAAAATGGCTATTTATTCTGGCACGCTGGTTAACTGCTGGCGGATAGCATCAATAAACAACCGCAGCGCGGCGTGTTGATGGTCCCGAGACTGATACAGGCCATAAATCCCCAGTCGTTGCGGTTCAAGAGCGGGTAATACCCTGACCAGTTGGCCATTATTCAGCGCCTCCAGCGCTTCCCGTTCCGGCACCAGCGCCAGCCCACACCCGGCAATCGCCGCATCGCGCAGCACCGCCGAGATCCCCGCGCTCAGATTACCGTTCGCCATCACTTGCCACGTGTTTTGTGCGCTGTCGGTGAAGTGCCACGACTGCCCGGCGAAACCGCTATAGTGAAGACAATTGTGGTGCTCAAGCTCGTGTACCGTGTGCGGTGTACCGTGCAGACGCAGGTAATCCGCCGATGCGCAAAGTACCGAGCGGCACTCGCCGAGACGGGTGGCTATCGCCCCTGCTTCCGGGTTATTGGTGATGCGAATCGCCAAATCGATGCGTTCACCAATCAGGTTGACCGGGTGGTTTCCCACTTCGACTTCGATTCTTAACGCCGGGTAACGCGCCAGAAAATCCGGCAGTACCGGCCCGATAATGTGGCTGGCCGTGAAGTGGGCACAGGCGACACGCAATGTGCCGGAGGGTGTTTCCCGCGTCGATTGCCCTTCAATATCGCCAAACAACGGCGCGAGTTGCCGCGTCTTTTGTAGCGTATTCTCCCCGGCAGGCGTAAGCGTCAGGCGGCGAGACGAACGATGAATAAGCCGGGCGCCCGCCCATTTTTCCATTTCATCGAGGTAGCGGCTGACCATCGGGCGAGAAATACCCAGCGCCCGCGCGGCGGCGCTCAGGCTTCCCAGCTCGCAGATGCGATTAAACACCACCACCGCCATCACTCTGTCCATCTGTTCACCTGTTCGGTTTGTGAAACGTAACGCGCATTGTTTCAGAAATGTGCCAGGCAAAACAGCCTTCCTCGCATACCTTGTGTTTTGAGTACCGCGCGCGCTTCCCGCTTTTTGTGTAAGTCCGCGTTCTGTGACGCTGCCGTTTTAACGTCACATGGTGATGAAATGGCTGTCATGCCAACGAAGGCGCATGACATCTGGCGCTTTTTCAACCAGCAATGCCAGCCCTTTGCGCACGATGTCACTCATCGGTGTACTGCGCTTACGGCACCTTCTTATCTTCGCCCTGCAATTTATGCATAAAGTTTACAGGCGGTGTGCCGTTAGTCATATCGGTGGGCCAATGCTTTGGCAATGCAAATACCTGAATGTGTTTTGAGCGGGAAACCGTGGATGAGAAAAATGATACGAAAAATATTGTTACTGCTGTCTGTTTTATCGATTGGCTATTACGCCTACTCATATTCTACGGTGATGGCAGATTTACCTTTCACGTACCAGGTGCAGAATGTCTTCACAATAGTCATGTGCTCGGTGTTTGCAGCACTGTTATTTGTATCAAACAATAAAGAACTATTGTTTTTGCTAAATCGTTACTATTGCTCATTCAGCATAAGAAAAACAAACGATAGCGATAACTACACCATTTTATTCTGTTTCATGTTTCTGTCTTACGCGCACTATTATCTTTCCAGCCTGTTCTGCAGGTTAATACTGGATGTAATAGTAAAAATCGGCTCACTGGACTCCTTCCTGGCGATCAATATTTACACTTCACTGTTATTTGCAGCAAACTGTTTATTGTTTGTGGTTTACGCAATCCCTGTTGTGCGAGCATTTATAAAGCGGAACGCTGAAAAAACGTCTGTGGTTTCTACCCAACAGGACGAATAAACAGACCTGCGATGCAACGATCACTCCTTTGCAGCCCATAAAAAACTGGCGAGAGTTCGCCAGCACTTTTTTGTTATCCGGGGTGCCATTTCAATATGTTTTCACTTCTATTCAGTAAGTTACCTACATTCTAACCGTTTGGATTATGTTTGTGCTTTCCGCGCACGCGCAGAGTTATGCAATCAGATGGATACGTTACCCGCCCCGGATAAAAGGTCTACGCCAAAAGCCCGATTTGTTTTTTTATTTCCACCGTTATCTTTAAGTGATTATCGGATGAACACACGGTAGCGGATAATATTTAAATCAGCTCAAATGGGTTGATATAAATATGACGTCACTATACCGGCCGTTTGCCTGCGGTGAGAGGTGCGTTATTTTTTTGATGCGCATCCGATAACCAAAATTAAATACCAGCAGTACACGATAAACACCCATCGTAATCATGAGGAGATAAAGAGATGCCATCTATTTATTATCGCGGTGATAACCGTGTTATTTCCGAAATACAAAAAACCGGGTTCCAGCCGCGCATTGAATCGTGCCGCGGGCGAACTCCAGCCCAGGCAATTGCCTATATTCAGCAGCTTATTGTCACCAACGGTTTTAAAAACCTTGTGGATATTGGCGGTTACATCATAAGTAATTCTAAAGGGGATTCTGTCTCGACCTCCTGTATTGAAGATGGCGCTTCTTATGGCAAACATAAATATCGCATCACCGCCCCGAAGAGTGCGCTGTTTTTTGAATTTAATCTCGACGGCAGCGTGGGAGCACAACTGCCCGATCAAGGGCATATGTATGGACGCAAGCCGTACTATATTTTAACCGACGCGAACCCTGACTTAAGCCAATACGTTATTGTTGGCACCAGAACAGCCACGCAGGAAGCCACCTTTTTTACTGATATACCCAGCGACTGGATCTCGTTACTCAGCTAACCGGATCGTGCAGCCTGCTCGACGCGAAACAGTGCCCTCCTGCTTAGTGAGGGCACTGCTTAGGCATGAATTAACCCATGACATCACTGTGCCAGGTTTCCCTTTTCGTTAATCTGCACCATGGCATTCTGCGCATCGGTTTGTCGCGCTGAACAGCGAATAAGTGCATGTCACAGCCGGACGGCTGCGATCATGCTGTGCAACGTCCTGCCGGCGTCTGATTCACACCGTGAAACGACGCGCAATGCGCATCCCGCTCTGTGCATGACACCCCCCTTTAATAAACGCTGGTTAAACGGCACGCCGCTAAATCCCTGGCCGCAGTGTAAATTTTCCGCGTCCACTGCCGATAGCAATAGCAGAAGTGCCACTTTGACATTGACGTTGAGCAGAACACATTATGAAAAGACATCCCCTTTCCTGCCGCGCGCTGCGCGCCGCCGGATACGATCCAAACTCCTGCGTACTTGAGCTTGAACACAGCAACGGCCGGGTTGAGCAATATCTTGGCGTGCCCCCCAAAACCTGGCAGGCATTTTTGATGAGCCACGAACAGGAAAACTATTTTCGCGAGCATATCGCCAGTAGCTACCTGAAAATTACCGTCGAGCAGGCAAATCGCAGCCGTTTTTAACCGCTGATGCGGTAATTTTTTGCCCGCGTTTGTGCTAACGTTGTCTGCCCGCAGACGATGCGGTTTGGTGCGTGTTCATGCTGGCGACAGCGTAACGAGGTGTTATGAGAATTGGTATTGCGTTTCCTATCCTGGTTTTTATTGTCGCCGTCGCCTTTCTGACGTGGTTTATCGCTGGCGGTTACGCCACGCCAGGCAGCTAACGCCCGGCGTGTTGCGCCATCGGGCGACAGATAAATATCATGGCCAGTGCGCTGAGCAACGGGATCAGCGCCAGCCACAACCAGGCGATACTCGCCGCCGCAGAAGGGGTCAGCGCGTTATCCAGTTGCCCACCTAACAGGAAGTTTCCCGCAAGCACCGTCACGCCCCCCATCGACGCCAGTGCGCCATAATGCGCGCCGAGGTTCTGGTTATCCGCGAACCATGGCACCAGATCTTTCCCCACCGGGACAATCAGCATTTGCCCGAGCGTTAATAGCGTCACCATGCAGGCGGCGGGTACATAGCGCTGCCAGTTTTCCGGTGCCGGTGTCGCGGCAAACAGTGCAACGCTGATAAATGACGCAGCCAGTAGCGCAAACCCCACCGGCAACATGCGTGCCGCGCCAACACGGCGGGCAAGCCGCGCCAGCGGCATCTGTAACGTGATGATGAGCACCGACGCCAGCATAAAGAGCGGGCCGAGGGTTTTCTCGCTGCTGCCCGATCGGCTCAGCTCAACCGGCAACGCCAGGTAAAGCTGGTTATAGCTGAACAGATAAGCACTGTAGGCCACCATAAACGCGACAAAACGCGGTTTGCGAAAAGTTTTCCACCACGGCAGCACATGCAGCGTTTCCGTTTTCCCGTTGCCACCCGGCAGGCAGAAAAAGAGCACCAGCAGCGCAACCACAAACACGCCCGCCCCGGCCAGCGCCACGCGCTGGAAACCAAAACCGGCAAGCAGCGAACCCAGCAGCGGACCGAGCACCGTGCCCAATTCGCCGCAAATGGCGAACAGCGCGAACCACTCAGCGCGGCTGCGCTTTCCCGCTTTTTCACTCTGCGTGCCCGCTTTCGCCAGCAGCGCTTCGATGGAGGGGGAAAACAGCGCCCCGCCAACGCCGGTTAAACAGGCGCCCAGTACCACCGGCAGCAGCTCCCCGCCAAACGCCAGCAGCAGATACCCGCTGATACGCACCACGCAGCCGCACAGAATAATGATCCTTGCGCCAAAGCGGTCGGATAACGCGCCACCTAATAAAAACATGCCCTGCTGAGAGAAAGTGCGCAGACCGATGATCAAGCCAATCAACGAGCCAGAAAGCAGCAAATCGTCGCGCAGATAGATCGCCAGAAACGGCACCACCGCATAAAAACCGATATTAAAAATCAGCTGGCTACCGGCGAGCAGATACGGCGAGGTCACTTTCGACGGGGCAGAAATTTGGGCAAGCATGAAGGATCCAGGTCAGCAAAACGCGCAAGGGTCTTTAATACCGGGGAAATTTCCTGCTGGCAACTCTCTTTAAACACACATTGAAAACAAGGTGTTCATTGATAATCCCCCATATTGACAAGGCCCATGCCGCTCGGTATAAGAGCCGCCATAAGAATGATTTGCATTTACAAAACTAATACTTTCTCAAGGTCATGATGATGCCAATGTTTAAAAAATCGTTGTTTGCACTGGGGATGTTGTTTGCGGGTTCCGCTCTGGCGCAAGCCACCCATTATCCGCTGACCATTGAAAACTGCGGAGTGCAGGTTACGTTCGACAAAGCGCCGCAGCGCGTGGTGGCGCTGGGGCAGAACACGGCAGAAATCATGCTGCTGCTTGGTTTGCAGGACAAAATGGTGGCCAGCGCGTTCTGGCCGACCAAAGTGCTGCCGCAGCTGGCCGCGCAGAATGCCAAAGTGAAAGTGCTGACGGTCGAGATCCCAACGCTTGAGTCGATCATTGCCCAGGAGCCCGATTTCGTGGCCGCCCAGTTGCCGATCCTGCTGGGGCCGGACAGCAAAGTGGCGAAGCGCGAAGATTTGTCCGCCATTGGCGCAAACAGTTATCTCTCGCCGGGTGTCTGCGCAACCAAACAGGATAACGGCGATATTTACGGTAGCCGTCATACCCTGTGGAACCCGTCGCTGCTTTATAAAGAGATCAGCGATCTGGCCGAAATTTTCGATGTACAGGATCGCGGCGAGAAGCTGATTGCCGGGTTTAAACAGCGCGAAGAGGCGCTGCGCAGTAAATTCGGCCACGGCAAGAAAAACCTGTCGTTTGTCTTCTGGTTCTCCAGCGCCTCGCCCTCGGCGGATGCCTATGTCGGCGGTAAGAACAGCGCTTCCGGTTATATCGCCAGCCTGCTTGGCGGGCACAGCGCTATCACCTCGGAAAGCGAGTGGCCGACGCTCAGCTGGGAAAGCATTATTGCTTCTAACCCGGATGTGATTGTTGTCTCCAGTCTCGATCGTAACCGCTGGGCGCTGGACAGCGCGGAAGAGAAGATCAAATTCCTGAAAAGCGATCCGGCGGTCAGCCAGCTTGAGGCGGTGAAAAAAGGCCATATCGTGGTGATGGACGGCCAGGCGATGAACCCGACCATCCGTACGTTCTACGGCGCAGAACAAGTGGGCGCACAACTGGAGAAGTTGGGGCTGGATAAATGACCACGCCCTCACCGGCTGCGCTTAAAAAAGCGCAGCACGCGGTACTCTTGTTGTTATCGCTGGTGCTGCTCGCACTGGTGATTGCCGTCAGCGTCGGCGTTGGCGAACTGGCGATTCCGCTGAGAACCACCTTTTACGCCGTCAGCAATAAACTGGGGCTGACCAGTGAGCCGCTAAACCGTATCCATGAAACGGTGATTTGGGACTTCCGCCTAAGCCGCGCGCTGGTTGCCGCCTGCTGCGGCGCCGGGTTAGCAATTTGCGGCGCGGTGCTGCAAAGCCTGCTGAAAAACGCGCTGGCAGAACCTTATGTGCTGGGCGTGTCCGCCGGGGCATCCACCGGCGCGGTATCGGTGGTGGTGTTAGGTCTCGGCGCAGGCGCGGTGTCGCTCTCTGCCGGGGCATTTGTTGGCGCGTTTGCCGCGTTTTTGTTTGTCGCCGTGCTGACTAACGGCGCGCGCGGCGGTAACGAACGCACCATTCTCGCCGGGGTCGCGGCGTCCCAGCTTTTCAACGCCATCACCGCGTACAGCATCAGCACCTCCGCCAGCGCGCAGCAAGCGCGGGATGTGATGTTCTGGCTGCTGGGCAGTTTCAGCGGCGTGCGCTGGCCGGAATTCCAGCTGGTGTTAGTCGTGGTTATCGTTGGTCTGCTGGCGTGCCTGTATCACGCCAAAGCGCTGGACGCTTTTACCTTTGGCGATGACGCTGCCGCCTCGCTGGGCATTCCGGTAGGTGCGGTACGCTTGATTCTCTTTTCCGTTACCGCACTGATCACCGCCACCATTGTCAGCATGGCGGGTTCCATTGGCTTTGTGGGTCTCGTGGTACCGCATGTGATGCGCTATTTCATCGGGCCGCTGCACCGCCAGTTACTGGTGGCGTGTGCGATGGCCGGTGCGATTTTGATGGTGCTGGCGGATATTGCCTCGCGCACGCTGATTGCGCCGCAAAGCCTGCCGGTTGGCGTGGTTACCGCGCTGGTGGGCGTGCCGTTCTTCGCGGTTATTCTCTATCGCTCAAGGAAATTCGCATGAGTATCAGCGCCAAAAATCTCTGCTGGCGGGCAGGGAAAAAAACCATTGTCGATAACGTCTCGCTTGAGGTAGCAAAGGGCCAGACGCTGGGCCTGCTGGGGCCGAATGGTTCAGGAAAATCCTCGCTGCTGCGCATTCTGGCCGGCCTGCGCCGCCCGGATGACGGCAGCGTGATGCTGGATGGTCGCGATGTCGCAACGCTGAGAAAAAAAGCGCTGGCGCAGCGGGTGGCGTTTGTTGAGCAGCATGCGGCGACGGAAGCCAACATTCGCGTGCGCGATGTGGTGAAACTGGGGCGCATTCCGCACCACTCGCCGTTTAGCCCGTGGTCGCACAGTGATGATGAGATAGTCACGGCGGCGCTTGAGCGCGTGGGCATGCTTGAGCACAGCGAACAGGGCTGGCAAAGCCTCTCCGGCGGCGAACGTCAGCGGGTGCATATTGCCCGCGCGCTGGCGCAAGCGCCGAGCGAAATTTTGCTCGACGAGCCTACCAACCATCTCGACATTCATCATCAAATGCAGTTAATGCGCCTTATCAGTGAACTGCCGGTAACCAGCATTGTTGCGATCCACGATTTGAATCACGCGGCCATGTTCTGCGATGCGCTGATCGTGATGCAAAAAGGGCAGATTGTGGCGCGCGGCACGCCGGACGAGGTGCTCACGGAAGCGATGCTGGCCGAGGTGTTTCAGGTGCGGGCACGCATTGAGATCTCACCCGATCACGGCAAAAAACATATTCACTTTTTGTGAAAAGCTTTGCGCCAGAACGTAGCACTGTTCTGGCGCAAAACAGGTTTACAGATCGATAACGTTGCGGCTGTCCTGCAATGTCGCATGTAACGATTTCAGCGACACCACCGAAGATTGCTGGGTGATGGCCACAATCGCGCCTAACGATTTATCTAACAGGTCCAGATTGTTCGTTTCCAGTGCTTTGTCCAGCACAGCAAACGTCTGGGTAAGCGAGGTCTGGCGCAGCGCGAAATCCTGATTCAACGCCTCCAATAGCACCTCTTTTTGCGCCTGAATCCGCGCAATTTGCACATCGGTTTCCCTGGTGATTTGATGGCGAGCCGTTTCCTGCTCCGCACGGTATTTTTGTAAATCACGCCAGGCGTCAAAAATCTCTTTCGCCGCCGAGGCCGCTTGTAACGGCGACGCTTTTGCCGCCACTTTCGAGGCGTTAAACAGTGCTTTCATATTATGCCCACCAGAATAAATAAGCTGCGTATCCCATCACGGCCAGAATGCCCGTCCCCACCAGCCCTGAGCTGTCAAAATTAAACAGACGACCTAACGCCCCGGAAAAGCCGGTGAAACTGAACAAAAAGGCAACAAGCGAGGTGTAAGTCCACTCAATGCTGTGCAGGTAATACCCCAGCGCGCCAAAAAGAAGGCACAGCACCATCCACACCAGAAACGAAGGTTCATCATCATCGGCAGTTGCTTTGCGCCGCTGGCTGTCTGCCAGCCAGAAATAGAGCGCGCTCTGCTCGCCAGGTGCGAGAGAAGAGACATCGCTGGTCGTGGTCATGTGATCATTTGCGGCGATCAGGTTTGTCACCAGCGTATTCACACGCTCCTCGGTGAAGGCCTGCGCATGGGAAACCACCGTCACGGATTCCTGCGTTGGGCTATTCTGATCATCCACCAGACGTATCGCCAGCAACTGTTTCATCGCTTTTACCAGCAGTACGGTCTGGAGTTTCAGGAAAACGACACGCTCGTGCGCAACGTTAGTTGAGAGTGCCTGATCCAGCATCTGGTAACTTGTTTTCAGGCGCTGAGCAATACCTTCAATGGTCGAGGCATACAGCGAAATATGCTGGTTAATGGCCTGCGCTACTTCGATTACCGCATTGATTTTTGCCACTTCCTTGTTAACCGCACTGCGATATTCATACGCTTCGGTCAGTTTTTTTTCCGCATTCTGGCTGTATTTCAGCATCGCGAAAATGGCGACCGGAGCCAGCACAATGCCGCCCAGCACCATGGTGCCACCGGCGATCCCTGCGCCACCGGCGGAAAGCGCGCCGCCGCCAAACCAGGCCAGCGTGGCGTTACTGGCGGCAGCGCCGGAAAGCGACGCGATCGCAGTGCCGGTAGAGGCCGCGCCGAATGTCGAAACCGCGCTCATCGAGCCGAGGGCGAGCGCCGCGCCGGTCGCTGTACCTTTCACCCCGGTACCAATGATTTCGGTCATTTTTACCGACTGGGTTTGCAACTGAGGCGCGTCGTAGCGGGCAAAATTATCTAACACATCCTGCGAGACTTTGGTCTCCAGCCGGTTAACTTTTTGGCACTTCTCCAGTACCGACAAGGCCTCAGGGATAATGACATCCGCATAGCGTTGCTTTTGATCGAGCAGCGTGTTGATGAGCGTTGACGATGTATTTCTGGCTTCTTCCAGCCCCTCTTCCGCCAGCCGCGCTTTAAAACGCGCATTCACCACAATCTCTTCTGCTTCTTTTTTTTGCTTGTGTGCTTTAAAAATATTTAGTCCCATCGGTAACCTCGAATCATCCCACTGTGTTCCAGGCATAAAATCGGGTTATCGGCATAATCGGCTGAACGTTAAGTGAAATTTTCCCGACACCGACCACTGCTATGCCGACCGTTCTTTTTATTGCACGGCCTATCTCTTTGTATTTGTTGCAGAATGCCACGTTTCGCGGGGCTTTATTGCGCCACCTACCAGATCACGTAGCTCGGGTAAAACTGGCGACTCTGCAAAGAAAATAAGTAAATACAATGGGGTGAAAGCGGCGGCCAAACCGTTGCCGGGTGTACTATAGCGGTGAAAACATTCCCCGGAGTCAGTAATGAATATCATTGAAATCATCATGTCGGCGGGCAAGGTTTCCGTAGATGTTGCGCTGTATACCTTGCTGCCCATCATGGTGGTGATGCTCATCATGATGAAATACCTGGAGGAGAAAGGGGTTTTAGATGGCATCGTGCGCCTTACCTCCCCCGTTCTGAAACCTTTTGGTATCAGCGGAATGGGGATTTTCGCCCTTATCCAGCTTAACTTTGTCAGTTTCGCCGCGCCTCTCGCCGCCCTGGCGATTATGGAAAGAAGAGGCACCTCCGACCGCCATCTCGCCGCCACGCTGGCCATGTTGTTCGCCATGGGTCAGGCAAACGTCTTTTACCCGCTAACGCCGTTCGGCCTGCACTGGGGGATGGCGATTGTGATTTCGCTTATCGGCGGGCTTGCCGCCTCCACGCTGACCTATTATGTGTCGGGACGAAAACTCTCCGCTGCAAGCCTGCGCGACGAAGAGGGCGAATTACACAAAGATAAACCGCGCGCGGGTCTGATTGCGGTGATTAACGGCGCCGGGGCAGATGCCATCCGTTTGTCGCTGGGTTCACTACCGATGCTGCTGCTGTCGTTAACGGTGGTGGGGTTATTGAAAGCCGCAGGCGTCGTGGAAGCCTTAACCACGCTGCTCACGCCGCTGTTATCGTTTTTCCATATTTCGACGGTGTATGTGTTGCTGGCGTTAACCAAATGCCTGGCGGGCGGGACGGCGTATTTTGGCGTGGCGTCCGAAATGGTGCAGCACGGGCAGTTAACGGCTGAGCAAATCAACGCCTCGGCGGGTTTTCTGGTGCAGACGCTGGACTTGCCCGGTATCGGCATTTTTCTCGGCATCGCCAGCCGCTTTGTGCGTCTGTTCCGCTTTGCGCTGCCGGGCGCGATTGTCGGGATACTGGTGCGCACCGTCTTGCATACGGTGATGTTTTAAGCGTACGCCGGGTGACGCATTGCGCACCCGGCAGCCTGTTCTATTTTTTCACCGTATCTTCAAGGAAGAAACGTCCCAGCGGATTCTGGTAGAAACCTTCAATATTCTTCCGCGTCACATTGCGATAGGGGCTGTAGTAGAGATCGATCCAGTTCACATCAGCTTTCGCCATTTTTTGCAGCTCGATATACATCTGTTCACGTTTTTTCGCATCCATTTCGACACGTGCCGCCGCCACCAGCGCTTTCACTTTGTCGTTCTTATAACGCGTCATGTAGTTCATGTTCGTGTCATGGCCGAGCACAAAGGTGGTTTTCTGATCCGGGTCGAGAATGTCGTTGGTCCAGTACATCACCGAAATATCGTACTCACCGGCCACCAGCATGTCCCAGCTCTGGCTGGGGTCAACTTTCTGCAAGTTCACCTTAACACCCGCTTTCGCCAGCTGCTGTTGCAGTAAAATGGCAATTTGCTCATCCACCTCATCACCGGCGTTAACCACATAATTCAGCGTCAGATCGCCCGCGCCCGCCGCTTTCAGCATCTGTTTCGCTTTTTCTGGATCGTAGGGGCGACGCAAGTTGTCGTTGTAGTGATAGAGCGCACCGGCCGGAATATAGGAGTTCGCCACCTGGCCGTAACCAAAGGTCACGGTTTTGACAATCGCGTCTTTATCGATGGCAAAGTCCAGCGCCTGGCGCACCTCCACTTTGCCAAGCGCGCCGTGCGAATGGTTGATAAGCAGATGATCTTCGCGGGTTGACGGATCCAGCTCCACTTTCAGGTTGCTATCTTTTTGCAGGGAAGCGATTCGCGAGAACGGCACCGTCAGGGCGGCATCCAGTTCGCCGGCCTGCACTTTCAACATACGCGTGTTGTCATCCGGGATGGTCAACCAGTCCACTTCATCAAGGCTGACATTTTTTGCCTGCCAGTAGTTCGGGTTCTTCACCAGCACGATTTTTTCGCCGCGCACCCACTCTTTTACGCTGAACGCGCCGGAACCGACCGGTTTTTCCGCGAAGGTTTCTTCGCCTTCAGCTTTCAGCGCTTTCTCGGAGATCACCGACGCGTTCGGCAGCGCCAGCTGTGACAGGAACGGCGCAGAGGGCGATTTCAGCGTCACCACCAGCGTGCGCGCATCCGGCGCTTCGGCTTTATCAATAATGCTGTACGAGTCGCGCCAGAGCGATCCTTCATCACTACGAATGCGCAGTAGGCTGAAGGCCGCGTCGCTGGCGCTTACCGGCGTGCCGTCAGAGAATTTGGTATCGCGGATTTTAAAGGTATAGACCTTGCCATCCGGGGAAATTGTCCAGCTTTCCGCCACGCCCGGTTCCAGTTTGGTGCCGGTTTTATCGACGCGCACCAGCGGATCAAAAACGTTGGAAAAGACCCAGTTATCCGCGTTCTGCGCCGATTTGATCGGATCAAACGTGGTGCTGTCTTCCCGACGGCCAATCGTCAGAACGCCAGCCGCCTGCGCCATTTCACTGACCACACTGAGCGCCAGAAAAACGCTGGCTGCCAATAACTTAACTTGCTTGTGCTTCATCAAAGGATCCCTCAGTCAAAGGAAAAACACTCTTCTCGCCTGCGTGCGTCAGCACACAGGTCCAGGCGTGATCGGCAATCTGCCGGGTCGGGGGTAATGCGCCAGTGCGGCACTGCACCTGCGCGTAAGGGCAGCGCGGATGAAACGCGCAACCTTGTGGAATGGCAACCGGGCTCGGCGGCTCGCCCGTAAGCGTCTCCTGCGGCAACGGTTTATCCGGGTCGATTTCCGGGATGGCGGAGATCAGCGCAGCGGTATAAGGGTGGCGCGGATGGGTAAAGACGGCTTCTGCGGGGCCTTCTTCGACGATCCGCCCGAGGTACATCACCGCCACCCGATCGCACAGGCGGCGCACAATCGCCAGATCGTGGGCAATAAACAGGATCGCCAGCCCCATTTTTTCGCGCAGATCCATCAGCAAATTGACGATCTGCCCCTGAATGGAGACATCTAGCGCCGCCACGCACTCGTCGGCGACGATCAACCGGGGTTCGATCGCCAGCGCCCGCGCAATCCCCGCCCGCTGGCACTGCCCGCCGCTCAGTTGGCCGGGTTTGGCTGCGGCGTGCTCCGGCCGCAAGCCGACCAACGTCAGCAGTTCTTCAACCCGTGCGCTAATCCGGTCGCGCGGCACTTTCTGGTGGACGCGCAGCACTTCGCTGATGCTCTCACCTATTGTCTGCTGCGGGTTAAGCGAGGCGAACGGATCCTGAAAAATCATCGCCGTTTGCAGACGCAGCCGCGCGATGTCGCTTTTCAGACCGTGAGTGACGCGGTGACCGTCGAAACGCACTTCACCATCATTGATCTTTTCTAGCTGCAACAGCGCCCGCCCCAGCGTGCTTTTGCCGCTGCCGGATTCGCCCACTAATCCCAGCGTTTCACCCGCGTGGATTTTGAGCGTCACCTGGTTTACAGCGTGGACCACGCGTTTTTTGCTGAGCAACCCGCCGGAAACCGGAAACGTGACTGAGACGTTATCCGCTTCCAGCAAAGGCCAGTTTGCCGGTGTCGACATTATCCCTCCCGCTGAGTCAGTGGCTGTAAGGCGTGATGGCACGCCGCCGCGTGCGTCAGGCTGTCGCGCCCGAACAGTAACGAAGGCTGCTGCTGACATGCGCTGCTCGCCTGCGGGCAACGCGGGTGAAAGCGGCAGCCGGTCGGGAAGCTCCCTGCCAGCGGCGGTTGTCCATTGATGGTGACCAGCCGTCCCTGCCCGCCTTCGCTGGAGGGCTGGCAATCAATTAACCCGCGCGTGTACGGGTGCAGCGGCTGTGCCAGCACTTCGCGTTTGCCGCCCACTTCGCATAAACGCCCGCCGTACATCACCGCAATGCGATCGCAGGTTTGCGCCACCACGCCGAGATCGTGGGTGATCATCACCACCGCCAGGCCTAACTGCTCGCGCAGGGTGCTGAGCAAACGCAGGATCTGCATCTGCACGGTGACATCCAGCGCGGTAGTCGGCTCATCGGCAATCAGCAGCGACGGTTCCGGCGCCAGCGCCACGGCAATCATCGCGCGCTGGCGCATACCGCCGGAAAATTCGTGCGGATAGTTGTTAATGCGATTTTGCGGATCGGGAATGCCCACCTGGCGCAGCAGCTCTTTGGCATCCTCTTTTGCCTGCCGACGGTTAACGCCGAAATGCAGGCGGCGGCTTTCGGCAATCTGCTCGCCAATGGTCATTACCGGGTTTAAGTGGCTGGCCGGGTTCTGGAAAATCATGCCAATTTCCCGTCCGCGCACCGCCGACATCTGCGCTTCGCTAAGCGACAACAGATCGCGCCCGCCAAACCACACTTCGCCACCGCTAATCGTCAATCCCTGCCCCGGCAGCAGTCGCATTAGCGCCCGGCAGGTCACGGTTTTTCCGGAACCGCTCTCGCCCACCAGCCCCAGCATTTCCCCGGCCTGCAGCCGGAAAGAGACCTTATCCACCAGCGCACCATCATCCCCCCGGGAAATGGTCAGTTGCGAGACGTTTAGCAAACTCATACGCGCGCTCCCAGTTTGTCGCCAAGACCATCCGCCAGCAGGCTGAAGCCCATTGCCAGCAGAACAATCGCCAGCCCCGGAAAGGTGGTTATCCACCAGGCGGTAGTGATAAAACTCTGCCCCTCTGCCACCATCACGCCCCACTCGGCCGTCGGCGGTTGTACGCCAAGACCGAGGTAGCTCACCGCCGCGCCGTTTAACAGCACCAGCACGCAATCCGACATGGAAAACACCAGCGCGCCAGTCATGGCGTTAGGCAGCAAGTGGCGAAACAGAATGCGGGCATGACCATAGCCGAGGCTACGCGCCGCCAGCACAAAATCACGCTGCTTGAGAGTTAATACCTGTGCCCGTACCAGCCGGGCGTAAGAGACCCAGCCAACCATCGCCATCGCGATGTAAAAACTGCCAAGACCCGGCCCGAGAATGGCGATAATCGCCAGCATCAACACCAGAAACGGGAACGCCAGCACGATATCGATAATGCGCATGATCAGCGCATCCACCGCGCCACCCAGGTAGCCTGACAGCGCGCCGAGCGTGGTGCCGAGCAGAAATGGAAAGATAACGCCCAGCAGACAGATTTGCAGATCCACCCGCGCGCCCCACAGCACGCGGGAGAAGATGTCGCGGCCAAAGTTATCCGTGCCAAAAAGATGTGCGCTCCCTGGCGGCAGCAAGCTGGCGGTCGCATCCTGGGTTATCGGATCAAACGGTGCCAGCCACGGGGCGAATAACGCGACGCACAGCCACAAGCCGACAATCAACAGCCCAACGCCCAGGGCATGCTGCTGTGGAATAGCGCGGCGACGTAACACGGTCAGTACGCTGATAGCACTCATAGTTTCACCCTCGGATCCAGCGCTACCGTCAGTACGTCGGCCAGCAAGTTGACGGCGACCGTGGCAAGGGCAAATACCATCACCACGCCCTGCACCACCATGTAGTCACGGCTGAAAATCGCTTTTACCAGCAGTTGCCCCAGGCCCGGAATGGCGAACACGCTCTCAATCACCACCGTGCTGCCAATCAGCCAGCCGATATTCACCGCCAGCAGGTTTAGCGTCGGCACCAGTGAGTTGGGTAACACATGCCGCCAGAAGATGCGGTTTTCCCGCTGCCCGCGCGCTCTGGCGGCCATCACGTAATCGCTGCTCATCTCCATCAGCAGGCTGGCGCGCAGGTTGCGGATCAACACCGCCGACAGCGCCAGCGCGACGGTCAGACACGGCAGCACCATATGGTGCAACTGGTCGGCAAAATCGCTGCCGTAACCGGAAACCGGGAACCAGCCCAGCACCACGCTAAAAACAATGATCATCATGATGCCCAGCCAGAAGGCGGGGAAACCGAGGCCGGCGGTGGTGAACAGGCGAATAAGCTGGTCGGCGATGCGCCCACGCTGACGCGCCGCCAGCGCTGCCAACGGCACCGTAAAAATAACTGCCAGCAGCACGCTGCCAAGCACCAGCCACAAGGTGGGCTCAAGGCGGGAGTTAATCAGTTTCAGGGTATCGATGCGGTAGACGATCGATTTTCCCAGTTCACCCTGCACCAGATTGCGCAGAAAGTAGCCATACTGTACCCACAGGGGTTCATCCAGCCCGAACTGCGCACGAATACGCGCCAGTGCCGCTGGCGTGCTGCGCACACCAAGCAGGATGCGCGCCGGATCGCCGGGGATCGCGCGCACCATCGCAAACGTGATGATGCTTATTCCCAACAACACCGGCAGTAGCTGCAATGGTCGGAATAACAGAAAACGGTAACGGTGCATCAGCATTCTCCTGTGGTGCATGCGGGGTCGTAAGGTTAAAAAAACGCCTCGCGATGGTGCGCCACTCCCCTGGTTATCCGCGCCCGGCCTTGTTTGTCGGGCGTTTTCTTTACGCTAGCGGCATCCATGGAGGCTGGGTAGTTAGCAAAAATACTAGTTTTGCTTCTCCCGCGTGACGGCACCGGAATTGCATACCTTCCTCACGCTACGGGAGAAGTCTGCACAAAGCGTGCCCGTGGCGTGGCACCGTCAACCATGAGGGGGAATGATGCGAATAAACATTGAAAACCCTGCTGCTGCTAATGGCAGCAGGCTTGAGGAGGCGTTTGCCGGGCTATTTACCCAGACGCAGGCGCTGGGTTTTGACGCGGTGATTTATGACTACACGCCGGTTCCGCGCTCGCTGGAAGGGGCGCTTATCACGCCATCGCTGCTGGAGATGCGTAATGTGCCGGAGGATATGCGCCGCTTGTGGTGCGAGCGCGGTTACTACCAGGTCGACCCGGTGCAGCACTTCGCGCTGGAGAGCTGCGCGCCGTTTGTCTGGTCCTATCAACGCCCGGACAGCGGGGCGCTGCATGGCAGGCTGGATGATAACGCCCAGGAAGTGACGCATTACATGCGCGACCACAATATGCCCTGCGGTGCCACGGTGCCGCTGCATTTGCCGCACGGCGGATTTGTTACCCTGACCGGCATTGTCGCCAGCCAGCAGCAAGCGCGCGATATCAGCGACACGCTGGCGCAATTAACCTTTATCGCCCACCGTTTTCAGGAGTCTGCCTTTCCGCTGTTTGACGCCTCGATGCTCACTTGCCGCCATGTCAAATTAAGCAACCGCGAGCGCGAGTGCCTGGCGTGGTCAGCCGAAGGATTAACGGCGAAAGAGATTGCCCGCAAGCTGCACCGCTCGGTGGCAACCGTAACGTTGCATCTGAATACGGCGGCGAAAAAACTTGGCGCGACCAACCGCGTACAGGCGGTGGTGCGGGCGCTGCACTACCGTCTGCTCGACAGCTAATAACTAGCAATTTTGCTAGTGTTCAGCGCCGCCTTCGGCGTTCTACCCTGAAAGCCAGTTCACTTAACAGGGTAGACGTCAACTATGTATACCATTCGCGAAGGCTACGTTCCCTTCCGGGAGTATCAGACCTGGTTTCGCATCTGCGGCGATCTGCAAAGCGGGCAGACGCCGCTGGTAGTGGCCCACGGCGGCCCCGGTTGCACTCACGACTACGTTGATGCGTTCAAAGATATCGCTGAAACCGGACGGGCGGTGATCCACTACGATCAAGTGGGTAATGGTCGTTCAACCCATCTGCCGGATAAAAGCCCCGATTTCTGGCAACCCGGTCTTTTTCTTGATGAGCTCAATCATCTGCTGCAGGCGCTGGAAATTGCCGATAACTACGCGCTGCTCGGCCAGTCCTGGGGCGGCATGCTGGCGGCAGAACATGCGGTGACGCAGCCACAGGGGCTGAAAGCGATGGTGATCGCCAACTCACCGGCCTCGATGGCGCTGTGGCTGGAAGGCGCGGCGAAGCTGCGCGCGCAATTACCGCCGGATGTGCAGGACACGTTGTTGACCCACGAGGCGGCGGGTACGGTGGATAGCGCAGAGTATAAAGCGGCAAGCCAGGTATTTTATCAGCGTCATGTGTGTCGGCTCGACCCGTGGCCTGTGGAGGTGCAACGCACCTTTGACGCCATGGAGGCTGATCCCACCGTTTACCACGCGATGAATGGTCCCACCGAATTCCACGTTATTGGCAGCATGAAAAACTGGACGATTATCGACCGGTTAAAGCAAGTGCGCGTGCCGACTTTGTTGATTTCCGGGCGCTACGACGAAGCCACGCCGGACGTGGTGCAACCCTTCAAAGACCATATTACCGGGGCGCAGTGGGTGATTTTTGAATCCTCAAGCCACATGCCCCATGTCGAAGAGCGGCCGTTGTGTATGAAGACCGTCAGCGACTTTTTACTGGCCACATGCTGAGGCTGTTTGCCCACACCAGGTTGTGTTGTTAAGCGCCGGCCAGGCGCTTTTTTTATGCGCGCATTGCGGTGTAGAGCGAACAAAGCGCCTGCAAACTTTTGGTGCCGGTGCGCTTCATTAACCCGTTGCGCTGCACGCTGACGGTGGTCGGGCTGACACCGCGAATGCGGGCGATATCCTCCACCGAATGTCCACGCAGCAGCAGGCGCATAATTTGCTGTTCGGCGCTGGTGAATTTAAATGTGCCGTGGTTGTAACCCGGCTGCTGATTCTGTACAGATAACAAACTCATCACTTCCAGCGCCTGACGCAGCTCTTCAACGCGTAACCTTTCGGCCAGACAGAGTTTCACAAGACCAGGGAAAAGTAGCGACAGCGAGTCAAAATGGCGTTCTGAGGAGATAAAAATAGAGTAGTGCGCGGGGGGACGGGTGAAAAACAGCGAGTACATTTCCACAATGTCCATTCCCGTGGTGACATATATAGCAGGCGCACCACTGCAAAAACGGCTGCCCTTTTCCCGGTTAAGTTGTCTGAGTATTTTCTCAATACCATAAATGAAAAGGCGATCCTTCCCGTAGATAGTCATGTAGGTACTCCAGAGGGTAATGTTTTATTATTTTCCTCTCCGCTAACGGAGGCATGGTCTTTTTTCCTGAATGTGCGGGATGTGTTCAGTCAGATCAAGCGTGATTCTGGCTCGTTTAATGTTTGTTTAGTTTGCGACAACATAAATCACCCTGATTTTCCTTTCCATACTCTCCCTGTTGTGCTCAGTGTATTGCATTTTGTGTCAAATGTTCGCCTTTTATTCCAGGAATAAATTTACTGTGCTATTTATTTGGCGGGTAAACCTTACAAAGTTGCATACATACACTCTTGTATATTTTTTGATTAATTTGTTGATTTTAAAGGATTTTAATAAATTAAGATTATCTTTATAATCAGCAAAATAACAATTTTCATTCTACTTTTAAATGTTCGATCTCAGTCTCAAAACATCATTTCAAAATGTGTAAAAGTCCGTTCCACTTGATAGGATAAAGATATCTTGATGCAGACAAAACCGTATTTTGTGTGGTGAATCCCCCTAAGCGGAGGGGTCATGCTGATATGAGGTTATTCTCAATAAAGTTTCATTTTTATGGACGGATTGAGGCGATCGGCACTCAATTCACCGGGAGGCACCCGGCACCACACGCCACTTTAAAAGTAACGTGAGCGTTGCTGTTGTTATCAGCAATAACTGCATCGAAACTATATTTGGCATAATTATTATGCTTGCTAATTATATCAATTTGCACTGAGAGCGAATAAACCATTCCTCTTTGAATTAAAACCATCTGCATTTTTCGCAGAGAACATCTTGTACCTTTTGACTATAAATAATAGGGGATATTATGTTGCGCACTTTGTTATTAGTTACTGTACCTTTTATGAGTATTGCCGCCCAGGCGGTAACATTTGATTATCGCCACGAATTAAATGATAGCGGCGGTAATAATCACAAAGATCGTTTATTAATGTCGCACCGTTTTGCTAACGGTTTTGGTTTATCGCTGGAAGGCAAATGGAAAGGTTCACAAAATAAAGATAAGGCGTATCACGAGACGGTAAGTAATGGTACCGAAGTGGTGGCCAGCTACGTCTATAAAATTAACCCCACCTTCCAGATTGAGCCGGGTTTCTCACTCGACAGTAGCTCCACGTCGAACAACTATCGCCCGTACCTGCGCGGCAAAGTGAACTTCAGCAATGACGTTGGCGCAACGCTGCGTTACCGCCCGTACTTCAAACGTAACTCCAACAACATCGGTACGGCAAAAGATACCAGCGAAAACGGCTATAACCTGACGGCTGCGGTGTCATGGAAAATTTTCGGTGATTACCAACTCGATTACGAGCTGGATTACAAACATGCCACGTCCGCCGGCGTACTGATTGCAGATAATGAAAACTACGACTGGACGCACGATCTCAAACTGACATACAAACTTGATAAAAACTGGTCTCCGTATATTGCCGTGGGCAACGTTTCCGGCAGCAAATATACCGATGAGCGTCAGACCCGTTATCGTGTCGGTGTGAAATATAATTTCTAATAAGTAATTGCAGGGTAGCAAACATAAATAAGGGTTTCGGCAGAAATCCTTATTTTATCTAAGAGGCGAATAATGAAACTGTCAAAAATAGCACTGGCGGTCGGTCTTCTCGGTATCTTCTCCTGCACGGCATTTGCGCAGGAGAGCGCGCGGTTAAGCAGTGTAAAAGCGTTTGCCGATACGGTCATTGATAAAGCCGGTGACAAATATCACAGCAATGTGCCGCTGCTGGCGGATGGCGTGGATCCACGCACCGGTAAGCAGATGGAGTGGGTCTTTCCGGATGGAAAAACGGCGGTACTTTCCAACTTCTCCGCACAGCAGAATCTGATGCGCGTACTGGTTGGCCTGAGTAACCTGACGGGTGACGCGAAATATAAAAAGCGGGCGGAAGATAATGTCCGTTACTACTTCCAGCACTACCAGGACAAAAGCGGGCTGCTGCTATGGGGCGGGCACCGCTTTATCGATCTGAAAACGCTTGAACCACAAGGGCCAAGCGAAAAAGAGATGGTCCATGAACTGAAAAATGCCTACCCATACTACGACCTGATGTTTGCCGTGGATAAACCGGCAACCGCCCGCTTTATCCGCGCGTTCTGGAACGCACATGTGTACGACTGGAAAATCCTCGAAACCAGCCGCCACGGCGAATACGGCAAAGAGATGGGCAAACTGTGGGCCAGCCATTTTGAACAGCAACCGCCGTTCTTCGCCACCAAAGGTCTGAGCTTTCTTAACGCCGGCAATGACTTAATTTATTCAGCTTCGCTGTTGTATCAACACGATGGCGAGAAAGGCGCGCTCACCTGGGCGAAGCGACTGGCGGAGCAGTATGTGTTGCCACGCGATAAAAAGACCGGGCTGGGTGTTTATCAGTTTACGCAAGCGCTGAAACGCGCCGAAACCTCCGACGACACCGATACCAACTCAAAGTATGGCGATCGCGCACAGCGCCAGTTTGGTCCGGAATTTGGCCCCGACGCGCTGGAAGGCAATATGATGCTCAAAGGCCGCACCAGCACGCTCTACTCCGAAAACGCCCTGATGCAGTTAGCGCTGGCAAAATCACTGGGCGCGGATGGCAATGACATCAAAAAGTGGACGCTGGATGGCCTGAAAGCCTTTGCGCATTACGCCTATGATGAGAAAACCAACACCTTCCGCCCGATGCTGGCAAACGGCACCGACTTGTCGAACTACACGCTGCCGCGCGATGGTTACTACGGCAAGAAAGGCACCGTGTTGAAGCCTTACACGGCGGGGAATGAATTCCTGCTCTCTTATGCCCGCGCCTGGACACTGGCACCGGACGCAGAGATGTGGAAAGTGGCGCGCGGCATTGCCAAAGGCCAGGGGCTGGGTGATATCGGTGAGCCGGGCGGTAAAAACAGCAAGCTGGATCTGAACACCAAAAACAGTGAGCCATATGCCATTTTTGCGCTGATCGATCTCTGGCAATCTACTGGCGACAAAGGATACCTGACGCTGGCTGATAAAGTGGCGGACAATATTCTGGCAACGAAACGGCTGAATAACTTTTTCATCGATGATCCGCAATATATCTATGCCAATGTCGACAATATTGCGCCTTATGCACTGCTGGCACTGGAAGCGGCCATGCGCGGCAAACCCGATGCGGTTGCGCCATTCATTAACGGCGCGGGCTTTACCGAAGGCGCATATCTGCTGGCCGATGGCACCGTGCGCTACTCCACGCGTGATGATGAGTTGTTCATGCTCAAACCGGGTGAGCAGTTGAAACCTAACGGTAAAAAGTGATCCCCTCTCCTCTCACGGTGCGCCCGTGGGAGGTTTTCTTGCGCCGTATTTTTCCCTTCACATGCTATTCTGGCGGCGTTCACGACGCCTTATCAGCGATAATGTCGAACAAAAAATGTATTAATCTCCGCAATCCCGGATATAACAATCCGGCATTTCTCTTGCGTATTATTAGCACGCAATTTTATTTCCCGCAGATTAAATAAGATAGCGACCTTATTATCCGGTCACTAAGAAATAATCATCAAATTGAATTTAATAAGACTTAATTCAAATCAAATATTGGTAGCCGATAGAAATAACCTTTTCAAGTAATTGCTGAAAAATAATAGACGCCTGTTATGAATTCAGATAGTTTATGTGATCGAAGTCCAGGAATAATATTCTGCACTCTGATTAATTATATTTAAGTTGATTGAAATCAACATTCACAAAATAGAACATCTTTTCAAAAAGTTAAAAGACCGTTTTATTAACGCCAATCGCGTTCTGGTCAAAATGTCATGGAGGGTGAAATAGCCAGAGAGCTGGGCCAATGCCAACCTGAGGGTAATTTTTATTACCGGGGAAACAACATGAAAATACTTCGCGACATAACTATCCGCAAAATGCTGATCATCATTTTATCGCTTTTCAGCATTATTTGGGGACTGGCAACCGTCCTGACATTTCACAATTTTTCTACTATTGACCAATTACTGACGCAAAACGCCGGGCAAAAAAATGTCTACGCCTTGTTGGTGAAAGGAAACGATCAATATTTCCGCACCGTGACCCGCATGCTGCGCGCCATGGATTACCAGCAAACCGGCGACGACGAAAATGCGAATAAAACATTCGCCTCCGCTGAAAAAGCACTGGCCATTACCCAGGATATGCTGGCGAAGTTTCGCGCCAGCCAGCACCCAGGTGTTGATAGTGAAACCGTTGCCGCTATGATCCGCGACTGGGACGCCCTGCTTAATAACGGCATTGTGCCAATGCTGAATGCAGCCAAAAATAAGCAAACGGATACTTTTCGCGACTTATTTCGTAAAACCTATCCTCCGCTGAGCGTGCAGTTTGGCGCAACCGCGGAAAAATACACACAATCGATTCAGTCCAACGATTTACTGGATCAAACACAAGCCAAGGTGATTTTTAATAAATACGTGCTCGCTGCCGCCTTAATAGCCGGTATCTTCACGCTGTTTCTCACCGACCGCTACCTGGTGAATTTCCTGGTCAAACCGATTCGTGCGATTCAGACACATATGGAAACCATGGCCGCCGGTAAACTGAATCACGAATTGCACGAATTTGGTCGTAACTGTGCGGGCCAGTTGATTCCTTTCATCCGCACCATGCAGGAAAACCTGAGAACCACGGTGGAAACTATCCAGGAGAGTTCGACCAGCATTTACCGCAGCACCAATGAGATCCGAGAAGGCAACGAAGAGCTTTCCGGGCGTACCGATCAGCAAGCCGCCGCGCTGCAACAAACCGCCGCCAGCATGGAAGAACTCACTTCCACCGTGCGTAACAACGCGGAGAACGTGCGCGAAGCCCGTAAACTGACGGAAAACGCTCAGCAGACCGCGCAAAAAGGCGGCGAGATCACCGCGACCGTGGTGAAAACCATGCACGGGATTTCCGAAAGCTCGCAGAAAATTGCTGATATTACCAACGTGATCAACAGCATTTCGTTCCAGACCAACTTGCTGGCGCTGAACGCGGCGGTTGAAGCGGCTCGCGCCGGGGAGCAAGGTCGTGGATTTGCCGTGGTAGCCAGTGAAGTACGTGCGCTGGCAAGCCGCAGTGCGCAGGCGGCAAAAGAGATCGAAACGCTGATTCATGAATCCGTCTCCCGCGTAAAAACCGGAGCCGAACAGGTTCAGGAAGCCGGTGGTGCCATGTCGGTAATTATCAACTCCATTGAACATGTGAATAAGCTGATGACGGAGATTTCCGTCGCCTCCGATGAACAAAGCCGTGGTATCGACCAGATTGGCCAGGCAATGACCGAAATGGACGGCGTAACACAGCAAAACGCCGTGCTGGTGCAGGAAGCGAAAGCTAACGCCGTGTCGCTGGAAAAAGAGGCCGAGCGCCTGAATAAAACCATCGCCATGTTTGATTCTGGCCTGAAAGAGAACCGCCGTAGCGCGCAGCCAGGCCGAAGCACATTACGCCAGTCGCCGCAGCTCGCGCTGGCGTCCTCATCAACAGGTGAGAGCCGTGATAACTGGCAATCTTTCTAAGTAAATCGCTCTCCTTTCACCAAGCCCGGGGCTTCACGCTTCGGGCTTTTTTATTTATATAACAGCCAACTAACGCATTAATAATGCAGTGATTTTGATAAATGGCGGAAATATATCTGTGTGCTAAATTTCTCTGTAGACAAATCGGGGAGGGATAACGCATGAAGTTCAATGATGAGCACACGGGACTCATTGGATTAGCCATTGGCGCGGCCGTGATTGGCCTTGTTTCAGAACGCAAAGCCATTAACCGTGACAGCATCGTGCAGGAGATTGAACGGCAAGGCAGAAACCGGGGCGATGGTGTAGAAGATGACGTATTCCTCAAAGCGGCGGAGTTGGTGCGTAAGGGCGTTTAACGGGCAATAGCGGTGAGCCTGGCGGAATAGCAAGCTCACCGATGCATGCGTTATTTAACCGTTCCTTTCACACCGTGCGGTTCGGCACGGCGATACTGCGGCGCGATATGTACCGCACCATGCAACGCGGCGGCGGCGTGCCATGGCCAGCGTGGATCGTAGAGCGCGCCTCGTGCCAGCGCGATAAGATCGGCCTCCCCTTGCTGCAAAATAGCTTCTGCGTGCTGTGGCTCGGTAATCAACCCCACGGCGATAACCGGCATACGGGTCTGCTGGCGCAATGCTTTGGCAAATGGCACCTGATAACCCGCCGTCACCTTAATGCTTTGCAACGGCGAAAGTCCGCCGCTGGAGACGTGAACATACGCGCCGCCCAGCGCTTCAATTTTTTTCGTCAGTACCACCGATTGTTCCAGATCCCATCCACCTTCTACCCAGTCCGTCGCCGAAATGCGAATGCCTACAGCAACGGAAGCCGGTACCGCTTCACGCACGGCGCTAAACACTTCCTGGGTGAAACGCAGGCGATTTTCAAGGCTGCCGCCATACTTATCACTGCGCTGGTTAGAGAGCGGCGAGAGAAACTGATGCAACAAATAACCGTGTGCCGCGTGGATTTCAATCACCTCTATTCCCAGCGCTACCGCCCGCAAGGCGCTGTCGACAAACGCCTGTTTAACCCGCGCCAAATCTTGTTTCGTCATTTCAAGCGGTGGACGTTCTGCCGGATCGTGCGCCAGCGCGGAGGCTGAGATCGTTTGCCAGCCGCCCTCTTGTGGCGAAAGCTGTTTGCCCCCCTGCCAGGGCGCGCTGACCGACGCTTTACGCCCGGCATGCCCAAGCTGGATGCCGATTTTCACCGGCGAGTACTGGCGAATATCCTCCAGTACCACGCGCAGCGCCTGCTCGGTTTCGTCATCCCACAGGCCGAGATCCTGCGGCGAAATTCGCCCTTGCGGCTCAACGGCAGTGGCTTCGATTATCAGCAGCCCCGCGCCGGAGAGCGCCAGGTTACCTAAATGAATGCGATGCCAGGCGGTCGCTTTTCCTTCTTCGGCGGAGTACTGGCACATCGGGGCAATAACGATGCGGTTATCCAGCGCAACGTCGCCAATAGTAACTTCGGTGAATAACTGACTCATATCTCATCCTTTTCCGGTTTCGCAAATGGCACTCCCGGACGGCAACAGTGTGAATGGTTTGCATGACTTTCAGCCAATTTTCCGGGCTTGTCTTTGGCGGCACGTGCCCTTTTCACGGCATTTACCTTTGATAACACAATGAAATGACTGACGAATTATAGCTGCGTGACGCCGCGTGCTGCGGCCTCATCCCGCCATCTCAACAACAAAGAATAGTCCTGTCGTGTGACCACGCTAAAACCGCCAATCAATACCGCGGCACAGATGTCGTGAAAACGCGCGTCGCTGACCAGTTGCTGCAACGCCTCTCTTAGAGATGCGAGCGTGGCGGCGCTGCTCTGCTGCGCGGTGATCAGCGGCAACCCCGGCGCTAACGGGCTTTGCGCTATCACACGCAGCCCACGCAACAGCGAAGGTTCGTGGCGTTGCAATAAGGCGAACGTTACACAGTCGATGGCGGCGATATCCGCCGTACGGTTGTGCAGCGCCACCAGCGATTGCCGGTGGCTGCCGCTGAAATGGGGAGCATCGGCGAAAAATCGTCCTTCGCCCGCAAGTTGCGAAACCAGATAACGCAGCACGTTATAACCTGATTGCGAATCGGCGGAATTACACACTGCGCGACGACCGCGAAAATCCGCCAGCGAAGTCGCGCGTTCCTCATCACGCGTCACCAGCAGGCTGCGATAGCGAAAACCTTCACAGCCTGGCGCAAGGTAGTGAAAGCAGCCAACCAGTTGCACATCCGGTAATTGCGTTACCAGCGGGTAGCCGCAGGTCTGGCTGAGCAGCACATCGTCACGCCGCCAGTGGGAAGGCAGGTCGCTTTGCGGCCAAATCTGCTGCGCCGGTAGCCCGCGCTCCGCCAGCAGTTCGCACAACGCCTGGCCCAGCGCGGCAGTTTCTGGCTGCGCGACGTTATACATCGGCAGGGCAATGTTATTCACTGCGTACTTTGCTTGCGGGGTGTGCATTGACTTCTACCGGGGTAAAGAAAAACTGCCGTAACCATTCACTATAGCCGCGCACCAGAAACCCGCTATTGCGCTGCTGGTACGCCGCTTTGTCACGCAGGTAAACCGTTCGCAGGCCGTACCACGGCACGGCGGGCAGATCGTGATGCACGGAATGGTAGTTGAGGTTAAGAAACAGCAGACGCCACGGCCAAGCGGCTTCGTTGATCACCGAACGCGCTAACGGATCGTCGGCTGCGCGGTGTTCGAGAAAAGAACGCACTTTCGTGATAGCCAGCGCCGGGTAGCTCACCGCCAGCACAAACCAGATAACGGAAAAATTACAATGGATTATCCAGGCAAAGGTCACAACCAACAGCGCACCGTGTACCAGCCACATCAGCATGGTTTTACCTTGCCACACGCGAAATGCCGCTACCATTCCTGCCAGCAAGTGCGCAATATCCAGCGCCGGAGCCAGCAGTAAACGGCCAGCAAAAGTATTACGCAACTGAATCAGTTTTCGCTGCCAGCGCGTCAGGCGATGCCAGTGTTGGGTGGAAAAATAGTAGGATTCCGGATCATCTTCCGGCAGCGTCAGTAAGTGCGTACGGTGGTGAGCCAGGTGCGAATCGCGATAAATGCCGTACGGATACCACACCGCCAGCGGCATTACCCCCAGCAGTTGGTTAAACCAGGCCCAGCGCGTGGGATGCCCGTGGATCAGCTCATGTTGCACCGACAAATACCAGGTGGTGAAAAGGATCAGAAGCGCGGTGGCCGGCAACAGGCCGAGCGTTTTCCACTGTGCGAGCGTGCCGAACCAACCGCCATACACGGTAACAATCACCAGCCAGGTAGGCAGCTCGCTGCGCCACAGCCAGCTGCGTGATAACCGCCGGATGGCGTCCCGTTGTTGTTTATCTAAATAGACCGCGCTGCTTTTCGCCATTCACTCATTGACTCCCCGCATTCTCATGTCGCCACGATGTGAGAGAACGCCAGAAATGACAAAGTATTTAAATGGCTTAGCTATTGCTGAAAATCGCTTAATGCGGCAGCGGCTCAGGCCACTTTGCCGCGCGGATCATCCACGTGTTGCAGGGCAACATCGTAGCGAACACCCTGGCGGTTAAGGATGCGCACATTTTTAACTACCGTCGCAGGGCCTGCAGAAAGGTTGTCGCGTTTTCATGGCGCTGGTGGAAGGCTTCATCTTTCCAGCCTGCCACCAGGTGATAGGCGTTGGCATCGGCCAAATCCTGCGCGAAAGCATAATAGATACAGCCCGGCAGTTTGCGCGCCGCCGCCATTTCCGGCACCACAGCATCAATAAAGGTTTGCCCGTCCTCAGGATGAACGTGGTAGTAAGTGCTGACAACAATATCGCCAGCCAGGAACCGGTTATGTCGGCACTGGAAAACTCAGGTTTACCGGTATGTTGATAGGGGTTTCTCAGTGGGCAATGAATAGTGCGGCTTGCCGACCGTCACGGCGTGTTAATAAATACCCACAGGCTGGCAAGTCTGCCATCGCGCACGGTGAAAATATCCTCACCGCGGATCAGATTCGGGTTCTCCTGCGGGCCATAACCCCAGCTAACGCGCCCTAAACCGTGGTTCCACGTCACCGGTTCGGGGGTGAAGGAAAACCCCGGATGCTCACGCTGCACGCGAGAAATCAGTGCCGCGACGTTCTCGAACCCGGTTGCCACATCGGCATCATCCGCCACGAAAAAATCGTCGGCATAGACGTCAGAAAAGGTGGTGACCTGTTGTTCAGGGTGTGCGCTATTCCAGATAGTAAAATGCTTGTCGATCAGTTGCTGAGCGACCAAAAGTGCGGAAGTGTGCATGTTCTGCTCCTGCGTTGCGGGCTGGCGCAGCGATGGCCAGCCCGGCGTGGTGAATTAGATTTGCGCCATGCCACCATCGACGAACAGCTCAGCGCCATTGATAAAGCTGGAAGCATCCGAAGCGAGAAACGCGACCACTTTGCCAATCTCTTGCGGTTCACCTAAACGCCCCAACGGAACCTGGGCTGCCAGCGCGTCAAACAAGCCCTGACGATGCTCATCCGGCACCAGTTCACCTAAACCCGGCGTGCGGACTGGGCCAGGGCTGACCACGTTAACGCGGATACCGCGCCCTTGCAGATCCAGCGCCCATGAACGGGCAAAGTTACGCACCGCCGCTTTACTGGCGCTGTAAACGCTGAAACTGGCGGTGCCTTTCACCGATGTGGTCGATCCGGTGAGAATGATTGAAGCGTTGTTTACCAGCAGCGGGAGCGCTTTTTGCACGGTAAACAGTACGCCGCGCACGTTGGTGGCGAAAATGCGGTCGAAATGCTCCTCAGTAATCGCCCCCAGCGGCAGCATGTCACCACCACCGGCGTTGGCAAACAGGATGTCGAGTCGCCCGGCGCTTTTCGCAATCTGCGCAAACACGGCATCAAGATCCGCCATTACCGACGCATCGGCGCGAATGCCCGTGGCGCTGGAACCAATACGTTCAACCGCCGCATCCAGTTCTGCCTGGCGACGACCAGTAATAAAGACGCGCGCCCCCTGCTCTGCCAGTTCTTGTGCGGTTGCCAGACCAATGCCGCTTGTCCCGCCAGTCACCAGTGCGATTTTGCCATTCAGTTGTGTGCTCATGTGGTATTCCTCGGTTCAGTTAAGGGATGTGCCTGCGGCAGACCAGCCTGCCGTCTCAGGTATGGCGCAACTCTACTTCCCCCGTTTTTATTGAAAAATACCGAAAAATTAAAATGACTATTCACCACTGTGTATAATCAACATCACAGCAACGGAGGAACTCGCATGGATCAATTACTGGCAATACGCGCTTTCGCCCGCGTGGTCGAGGCGGGGAACTTTACCCGGGCGGCGGATTCGCTGGAGATGCCCAACGCGACATTGAGCAAACTGGTGCAGGAACTGGAAGCCCACCTTGGCGTGCGGTTATTGCAGCGCACCACCCGCCGCGTGACGGTTACGCCGGAAGGGCGCGACTATTATGAAAAAACAACCCGTATCCTGCGCGATCTCGAAGATGTCGACGGTTCATTCAATGCCGCACGTGGAACGCCAGGCGGACAGCTTCGCGTCGATATTGGCGGCTCAACGGCGAAAGATGTGTTGATCCCCGCCCTGCCGGATTTTCTGGCGCGTTATCCGGACATTCGTCTTGATTTAGGCGTTGCCGATCGCCCGGTGGATCTGATTAGCGACAATGTGGATTGCGTGATCCGTGGCGGGCCACTGGACAGCTCCTCGCTGATAGCCCGCCGTATTGGCGCCGCCACGCTCATTACCTGCGCAACGCCGGAATACCTGAAAACATTTGGTACGCCGGCCTATCCCGAAGAGCTAAAAAACGGCCACCGGCTCGTCAGCTACCTCTCGCCACAAACCGGCCGAGCGTTTCCGTTACGCTTTGAGCGCGATGGCGAAAAAACCGAAATTAAAGTGCCGCACCGGATTGGTATTAATGAGAGCAATGCGCATCTCGCCGCCGGGATGGCGGGGCTGGGGATTATCCAGACCTTCAGTTATTCACTCGGTGCGGCGTTAAAAGCGGGCACGCTGGTGGAGATCCTGCGCCCGTGGCGGCCAGAGCCGTACCCTTTTCATGTGGTGTATCCACAAAACCGCCACGTTACGCATCGTCTGCGCGTGTTTATTGACTGGCTGCTGGAGATATTTCCCCAGCGGGTGGGGAAATAACCGCAAAATAATCCGCAACGCTTTTATCTGAATCTGTTTATTCGCGCGGGAAAGCGCCAACGCAGCGATAGCGCATTTCTGCGGCTGCGATTGGCAGCAACGTTATGGTGATATTGAACGGTGAATTTATCGCGCCGCGCGTTTTCTCGCAGGCCGAACCCGTTAAAAACAGGATAGCGATAAGATCTGCAGTTTCAGTTTAATATCAGCAAAACCTGATAACAGGATAAAACCTGCACTTCATCATTTATGCGACACGCTGCGTGCAGCGCAACAAGCGATATCCAGCAATGCAATTATTACTGCACGTAATTAAAAGTAGAGTATGAAAAAGAAACCCCAGCGGAGGGTCAATAAGGTCGATTTTATGACCTCCGATATGAACTGGAGCGTGCTGTGCTTGCTACTAATCGAGAATATTCTCAACAGCGTCTGACGCGGATCAAATTTCTTAGCGGCTTATTGTGGAGAAACCTGAGCCATCAATATGTGGTCATGTTTAATGGAACATTTAGCCGTGCTGAAATTGCCGCTTGCGCTAACGCAAATCAAAAAGAAAAAACGCGTCAGTTCAGAGATAACGTTTACCGTTTGCCACAGGCGCTATACCTGTAATGCCTCTTTGTTAAGAAAAATCTGCACCCGTCAAGCGAAAGTCAATGCGAAGATATAGGTTATTTTATGATGAACAAGCGGCATTAACTAACGATTCCGATAAAAATAACCCTTAAATTCTGTGGCTTTTTTAATGCCGCATTGTGACTAAATTAGCCAGAGCCAGATACCCACAAAGTCATAGGGTTGCACAATCACATATATATTTGCTAAAACCTATAATTCCGTATTGATTTTTATGTCGTTATCACTAAAAATTAATTCCGATAGATTATTCATTTTTCCGCACACGGAGTGACGCTATGTCAGAAGCACTTAAATCACTTAATAACATTCGCACCCTGCGAGTTCAGGCCCGTGAGCTTACCCTTGAAGCTCTTGAAGAGATGCTTGAAAAACTGTCAGTTGTTGTTGAAGAACGTCGTGAAGAAGAATCTTCTCTACGTAAAGAACAAGAAGAGAAAGAAGCCAAGCTGGCTGCATTTCGTCAAAAACTGCTGGATGAAGGTATCGATCCAACCGAACTTTTATCCTCGCTGAAAGGACAAACGACGAAATCAAAATCTGTTCGTGCACCACGCCCAGCCAAATATAAGTATATTGATGAAGACGGCACGGAAAAAAGCTGGACCGGCCAGGGCCGCACACCGAAAGTGATTGCCAAAGCACTGGAAGACGGTAAAAAACTGGAAGATTTTGCCATCTAAAAATAAAGGGTTTGTCTTTATCCCACCCTGCATTTTTATCGCTTTCTAACGCAACATCTGCATGCGTTATTGTTCCCCGCCGCCACGGCGGGGATTCTGTTTTTGTTGTTCAAAAGACCACTTCAGCCTGCACGCCAAAACTTATTTGATAATCCTTACCGTCGTTAAAGGTCTGGTTATCGATCTCATGCTCTAACGCTTTCAGGTAAGTACTATAGAGGCGAAGTTCCGGTCGGGAATTAAGAATGCTGGTATCCACTTTATACACCTGCGCCAGCGTCACCTTATAACCAGATTCATCCAATGTGGAATTATTGACACGATTTTTCTGCGTGAAATACCCCAATTCCAGCGCCGTCTGCATGTTTTGATTCCAGATCCATGACGGACGAATAACCGCACGCGCGGTAGTAAAGTCCGTATGCGCCCCGGTATATGTCGAGTAAAGATCGTGGCCGCGACCATACACCAGCGCGTGCGCCATGATTATCTTCTCACCCAGATAAAACTCCCCCTGATCCACCAACCGCCAGCCAATACCGCCGCTATGAATACCGTAGTAAGAACTGTTGTAATCAAAATCCGGGTTGGCGCTGGAAATATTCATAAACTGGCTGGCAAGGGAGTTATTTGCCACTTGCAGCGTCAATTCATTTGAGCCTTTCAGAATGGGATTACGCAAAATCGCCTGTCCAAGCCAGGAGGATTTGACCTGATAATAGTCATTATCCGCCTGCGCTTTTTTCTGCTCATCCGTCTGGTTAGCAAACGCATATTTCGCCCCCAGCTCCAGCGTCGCATTTTTTGTCACGGGAAGATTCTTGTAGCGAACTTCAGCGATATTGACGTTAACCTGCGTGGTATCGCTACAGCTGGAAGCGCCTGCGGCGCAGACCGTACTGTAATTATCAATATCGTTACGCGTTATCGCCATACTGAGTGCGCCAACCGGTAGCTTCCAGTTTTCTATCCCTACACCTGCACCGGAAAGTGTGCGATTGCTTTTCCAGTCCAGAAGCTGAATTTCATATTGTGGCAGCGTATGTTTCCCCACCCAGACCGAAGCCTCTGGCGCAAAAGGAAGTAGCCCATTGCCTTCAACGTAGAGCTTACTTAGTTTGCCCATACCGCCGCCGGACATTCCTTTTTCAAAGGATTCATTGCTCTGGGTTAATCCGAGATCGCCCTCAAATTGCACGTTCGCCCAGATAGATTTGTCGCCATCGCGCCATGCCCGTTTCTTTAATGACAAGTTATACCAACCGTCATATTCGTTACCAAAACGCCCCAGTGAGCCCACTGCCCAGGATTTTGGTCCCCCATTGGTGGTGGTTGCCCAACCCGAGCGGAAATAACCGGAATATTTAAAGCCGGTATCATCCTGCACATACTGGCTTATTTTTTTCAGAGTCGCTGGCGATAGTTCCGGCTCCGTTTTCGCTTGCGCTGCCGTAGCCTGCACCGTCGCACCGGATTGCCCTGCAGGCACGGCTGACGAGGCAACATTGCGTTGCTGCGCGCGATCTTTTTCTTCATAGGCTTGCAGTTTCTGCTGCGTAACGCGCAACTGCGCTTCCAGTGCCACCATGCGCTGTTCAAGCGTTAGCTGCTGCGCCGTTGCGCCGCTACTTGCGCCATAACAGGATAATAACGCCACGGCAATGTACGTCTTTTTAGAAATTATGTTGTTCACCTTCATGAGTTCCCCTCGGTATTGCCCCCTGAAAACAAAAAGACCCGCAACTGACGGAAAATGCTCCGTCAGTTGCAGGTCTCGCCTGAATAAAATCAGTCACGTCCTGTGGGGGTAGATCAATTAACGCATAAACACGTTCTTAATAGGTTGCGGCGACAACTGCCCCCGCCGCAAATAGCCTCCCGCCAGCAGCGGGCGTTACACCAGGAGCGCCATTACCGGCTCGCCAAAGCGGGAATGGGACTTATCGCTAATGTGTAATTCGCGCCAGGCTTCGCTGTTGGTAATGACCACGGGTGTCACCGTGTCATAACCCGCCTGTTTAATGTCATCGAGATCGAATGTCAGCAGAAGCTGGCCTTTTTTGACTTCATCGCCCTCTTTCACCTGCATATGGAAATATTGCCCATCCAGTTGCACGGTATTAATCCCGACGTGGATCAGTATTTCCGCGCCCGCCGTGGAGCGAATGCCAATGGCATGGCCGCTGGCGAAGGTGCTGGCAATATGGCCGTCGACCGGGGAATAAACTCGTCCTTCATCCGGAATAATGGCAAAACCCGGCCCGACAACGCCTGTCGAAAAAACCTTATCATCCACTTCAGCCAGCGGAATTAACGCGCCAGAAACCGGCGCGGTAATCTGCTCAGGAGCCAGCGCAGCGGTTTTCGGCATCACCGGTTGATGCGCGGTATGCTTTTTTTCACTCGCCGACGCGTCAGATAGCGCTTGCGCGGAAGGTTCGTCAAAACCCACGATCAACGTCAGCACCAGGCTGCCAGCAAACGCCATGGCGCAGCCAATAAGAAAGCCGATAAAACCGTCGCCGTAGAAAATCGGCAGCGTCAACAGCCCCGGCATCCCCATTGAGATCGCCGAACTTTTGGCGTATCCGACCACCGCACCGCCAAAGGCCGCCGCGATCACTGCACAGATAAACGGTTTTTTCAGTTTCAAGGTGACACCGTAGACACCCGGTTCGGTAATGCCGAATAGCGAGGCGATAAAGGTACTGCCCGCCAGCGCTTTCAGCTTTTTGTCTTTTGCCCGCAGCATCACCGCCAGCAAGGCTCCGGACTGGGCGAAAACCGAGGGGCTGGAGGCTGCTTTAAGAAAGCTGTGTCCCATCACCGAAATGTCGTTGATAAAGACGGTAACAAAGCCCCAGTGCACGCCGAAAATCACCAGCACCTGCCAGGCGGCAGCCATTAGCGCGCTGGCGATAATCGGGTTGAAGCCGTAAATCGAAACAAATAAAGAGGCGACAAACTCACTGATCGAAATGCCAATCGGCCCGATGGTCATTAACGTCAGCGGCACCATTAACGTCAGCAGGAAAAACGGCGTCAGAATATTGCGCACGCTTTCATGAATATGGCGATTGAGAAAGCGCTCAATTATCGACATCAGCCAGACGCTGAAAATAATCGGGATCACCGAACCGGTATATTTCATCATCACCACTGGCAGGCCAAAAAAGCTCACCGGCTGGCCGCCATCAAATAGCCCTTGAATACTGGGGTAAATGAGCGCACCCGCGATCGACACGGCAACAAAGATATTGGTTTCAAATTTACGTGCGGAGGTGATGGCTAACAGCATCGGCAGAAAATAGAACAGGCTGTCGGATGCGGCATGCAAAATTATATAGGTGCTCTCTTTATTGCTCAGCCATCCGGCGGCCAGCACAATCGCCAGCGCGCCTTTTAGCACACCGGCTGCGGCCATCGCACCTAATAATGGCGTGAAAATCCCGGCGACCAAATCGATCAAACGCCCTAACAGCGAGGCTGTATTTTGCGACGGCTCCGAAGGTTGTTTCTTTTTATCATCCTCCAGTAATCCTGAGATGGCGCCAAACGCGCGGAATACGTCTGGCACGCGGTTGCCAATCACCACCTGTAATTGACCGGAGCCATTCACCACGGTAATGACGCCGTCCAGCGCGTCGAGCTCTGCCAACCGCACTTTGCTGTTATCGATGATTTTAAAGCGTAAACGTGTCGCGCAATGTACCAGCGTCGCAACGTTGCTCTCCCCACCTACCAGCTGCAGAATATTTTCTGCCAGTACTTTGTTATTCATAATGAGACTTCCCGTTTCACAAACGACAGTAATAATCAGGACACCCTGGTGTTGCCCGTATCCGCTGGCCAGCTGGAAAAAAGCAAAAAAAAACCTGGATAAAATAGTGTGTAAACACACTGCTTTATCCAGGTCTCGCCCAGAATTTCTCTGGTGACGTCCTTAACTAACGCCCTCTTTCTAACAAGCCGCGCAGGCAATTACCACCGCAAATAACCAATTTGTGAAAATCATCACGCAAATAGCGTTGCCATGGAATTGAGCAGGCAGGCAAATACAGCCCCCCGGTCACATTTATCACTATCATGGGCGGCCTGGCTGAACGACTCTTTTTATAACCATGCCCACAGCATGCTACATCACCTTTGGCGAAACCTGCTTTCTGTTGTCTGGCGGAGCGACGGGTAGCAGAATTTTAAGAGGGGAAAAACCAGGTCACTTACAAAAACGCGATTAAGCATGTTACTGGCGCTCTCCCCTGGTACGGCCAGCACGGGGATCTATTTCGCCCCGCAACTGACACCAGGGCACAGCGACTTACCCGATGCCGGCGTTACCGCACCGCAAACCAAAAACCGCTACGCCGTTCCACATCATTTTGCAGGTGCAGAATGGCGGCATGCCGTCCCTTTTCGCCTGGCGCTGCGCGATTGTCACCGGGACGCCATAAACGACAAATGCCGGATGGGCGTAAGCCACATCCGGCATCTCTTGCGATCATATTACGGCGCTAAGGTTGCCCCATTACTGCTGATCACATCGCGATACCAGAAGAAGCTTTTCTTGCGCCGACGCGCCAGCGTGCCATTCCCGGCATCATCGCGATCCACATAGATAAAGCCATAGCGTTTCGACATCTGCGCGGTACCGGCACTGACCAGATCAATCGGTCCCCAACTGGTATACCCCAGCAGTTCCACGCCATCTTCAATCGCCTCTCTGACCTGCACCAAATGCGCCTGCAAATACTGGATACGGTAATCATCTTCAATTGAGCCATCCGCGGCGGGAACATCTTTCGCCCCCAGCCCGTTCTCCACAATAAACAGCGGTTTCTGGTATCGATCGTGCAGCTCATTGAGTAAAAAACGCAGCCCTTGCGGGTCTATCTGCCAGCCCCACTCGGAGCTTTCAAGGTACGGGTTGGGGATCATGCGCATAATATTGGTGCGCGAGCTTTGATACAGCTCCGGCTGTGCGGCGGCGCAACCGCTCATGTAATAACTGAACGAGATGAAATCGACAGTCTCTTGCAGGTCCAGCTCATCCTGCCCGGTGATATTGAGCGAAATGCTATTTTCGCGGAAAAAGCGGCCAATCCACGCCGGATAAGCACCACGCGCCTGAACATCGCCAAAAAACAGCCAGTCGCGATTTACGCGCTGCGATTGCAGTACATCTTCCGGTTTGCAGGTGATCGGATAACGAATGCCACCCAGCAACATGCTGCCAATTTTGGCATCCGGGATGATTTCATGGCAGGCTTTTACCGCGCGGGCGCTTGCCACCAGCTGATGATGAATAGCCTGATAGATTTCCTGCTTACTTCGCTCACCCGCAAGCCCAACGCCGGTAAACGGCGCGTGCAATGCCATGTTGATTTCGTTAAACGTCAGCCAGTATTTCACTTTATCGCGATAGCGGGTAAAGACCGTGCGCGCGTAGCGCTCGAACAAGTCAATCACCTTCCGGCTGCTCCAGCCGTCATAGTTTTTCACCAACCCGTAAGGCATTTCATAGTGTGAAAGCGTGATTAACGACTGGATGCCATAGCGGGCCATTTCATCAAACAGTCGGTCATAAAAAGCCAGCCCCTCTTCGTTTGGCTCGCTTTCATCGCCATTCGGGTAGATGCGCGTCCAGGCAATCGAAGTGCGCAGCACGTTAAAACCCATCTCAGCAAATAACTGAATATCTTCCGGGTAGCGGTGGTAAAAATCGATGGCTACATCTTTGATACCGGTGCTGTTCGCGTCACGCTCAACGACATTGCCGTGTATTCCCTGCGGTTGCAGATCGGAAGTGGAAACGCCTTTTCCTCCCTCGTTCCACGCGCCTTCGACCTGGTTTGCAGCAACTGAACCGCCCCACAGAAAACCTTCGGGAAATCTCATTTGCATCGTTACTTTCTCCTTTATCTTGCCGCCGTTAACCACCGCTCAGCCGATTGATATGGATCGTCAGGAACATCACTTCGTCGGTGGTGAGCTGGCACTGGTAATTTTTCTCAACATAATCATTAACTTTCATCGCACAGGCATAGGCGGCCGGCATCATGCCGGTGATCCCCTGATAGATGCTGTCGTCACCGTGCGCAACGGTTTTGCGGTTCAGCAAACGCAGTGCGAAAAATTTGAGGTGTGTGATAAGGCGCTGATAATTTAGCGATTCTTCGTCATAGGTCAGATGCAGATCGTATTTCAGGATTGTCAGCACATCTTTAATGATGGTGGCGCTCTGCATGGTGCTTTGCATGTCGCTGTTATTTTTGGCATTCGCCAGATGCAGGGCGATAAACCCGGCTTCATCCTCCGGCAGGCTAATGCCGAGTTTACTGTTGATAAGCTGCAGTGCCTCAAGCCCCACCGCATATTCCTGGGCATAAAAACGTTTAATGTCCCACAGTAAAAAGTTCTTAATCACCAGCCCGTTGGCTTGCCGCTGGATGGCAAAATTTAAATGATCGCTTAACGCCAGGAACAGCGTGTCCTGCACAGTGATCGCCAGCCGCTGCTGAGCCAGCGCAATGATCTGCTGCGTGACTGCCAGGTAAGGGGGAGGAATTTCCGCCAGCAGTTGCGAAAGGACGTCCGCCAGCCCTTCCGACTTTTTGACGAACTGGCTTTCAATCTGGCTGCGGTCGACCTTATCGCCCGGTCTTTTGCCAAAACCAATGCCCCGCCCAATGGCTACGATCTCTTCATGCTTTGCATTGATGAGCAGGACAGCGTTGTTGCTGAGTATTTTTTCTACTTTCATTTCAGCTTTCTCACTGTTTAATCCTGATGTTTTTCCAAAAGCGTGCGCCCGGATAAAAAGCAAAAAAAAACCTGACTCCATTGCCGCCACGCAAGGCAACAATGGAATCAGGTTTCGCTCAGTTCTCTACTGATTACGTCCCGGAAACCCTTATAACGAATCAGACGAGGCGGCTCAAGCCTTCAAAACGGGAACTGTGATGATAATCATGGATGTGTGATCAGTGCCCCGATAACCGTGCAATCCCTTGCAGGGTTATACATGTATTTTTTGCGACGGGCGGAAATATTTTACCGGGAACATTGACATACAGCAGAGTAAAAGAATGTTGAATTTAAATCCTTTATCTATATAAAGGCCATCAAGAATTAATCACTAAGCTGTTGCGTTTTATTTAATAAATAAGAATTATTCCGACTCACTAAACAGGCTTGCTTTAATAAACCGGACTCTAATTGCAAATCAGGTTCGAAACACAACTGATATATATATTTTTCCAGCAAAGAAGGCGCGGATTGCTCGCCAAAACAGCATGCAGGTTCGCACCCATCACTACAGGCCAGACACTTCTCATAAGCCTCGATTAACACCCAGCCCTGAACCAGCGTCAACACCGGAGCAGACTGTAACTCCAGCAGGCAGTCACTGACATAAAGCGAGTAGGCTTCAAGTGCTGTGCGGCTTGTCGCCTCCTTGTCACGCTTTTTTAGCAGCCGCCATATGCGGCCAAAATGACGGACGTGTATCCGGTGAGTATGATCCAAAAACCACGCTTTTGTGAAAGGAGAGCTGCTGTAAGTATGCTTATCTCCTTCATTATCAGCGAATATATTGCAGACGCCCCTGTTCGCTAAAAATAATACCAGAGACATCTTTTGCAGTTCAGAAATATAAGATTTATTCATTGCGTCACAAAAGAATATAAGAATTTACTGTAGCACCCATAATCAATAATACATTTTACATGAAACTTTGCCACAAACATTTCAATGATACTTAATAAAAATTTGTTACCCGTATCCCAAAAACAATACTTAAATAAAACGCAAACTAATGTTTTCTTAATAAATAGACCTAAAGCGGAACATACGAGCAGAGTTTGTACAAACCTGCATGAGTGTGAGGGTAATTGCACGGGCATTCAGCAAATGCCCGTGATGACGGAAAGGCGGCTCCGCTGAGCTTCTTAAAGCTGTTTGCGCAAAAAAATCCGGCTGGTTCCCTCAGGCAGGCAATCAATCCGGCCAAACTCTTGCCAACCATTTTTTTTATAAAACTCAGGGGCCTGGAAACTGATGGTGTAAAGAAAACCAGAGATACAGCCGCGCTTTCTCCCTTCCTCTTCGAACTGCCGTAGTAGTGTTTCGCCTAAACGCTGCCCACGAAGTACTGGCGGAAGATAAACCAGATCAATAAACAGCAGTCCCAGTGACGTACGACCAATCATCCCGCCAATCACTTCACCAGTATTCGCATCTTTAACCAATACGCTCAAAGGCTTACGATCGCTGATACCGGTGATCTCATCATTAAAAGCATTCAGGCCTTGTTCCACCGGAAAAAAATTTGCCGCGACAGCCTGGTCTGAAACGCTGACCACGTAATTTGCCATGATCTTCCCCACACGAAAGCACTCATAGATTCCTTGATTTGCACCAATAAAGATGAAAATTCAGTGCTAAATCCCCGCTAAAGCTTATTTAAATCAGACCGTTATCTTTATTAACAACTTTCTGCTCAAAGTCAGGCTACCGGCGTGTTCACTGAAAGAACCGCTCCGCCGGATAAAACGTTGTAAACAGAAAAAAGAAGGAAAAAAAGTGAAAATTAAAGCATTAGCGCTCAGTGCACTCTCTGTCGCCCTGCTGGCCGGATGTGCGGGAACCAGTACGCACCCGGTAAAGGCCACCAACGGTACAACGCTTGAGGTTGCCACCATTTTTAGCCCGCCTGAAATGAATAACAATCGCTACCCTGATGTAAAACTGCGTGAAGTGAGCCCTGCCCATGCTGGCGCCGGTATGGGGCTTTCGTTACTCAGCGCCGCGCTTGGCGGCGGCGCGGGCAGTGGCGATGCCTTTGATAAAAATAGCTACAAAGGCAACGCGATAGATTCTATGCCGGAACCGACATCGCACTATTTAAGCCCAAAAGCCGAAGTGAAAATTCGCGAATGGCTCGATAAACAGGGCGGTAATTATGTCTACAAACAGCCGCTGTATATCGCAGCAGCACAGTGGTCGCTGGTCTACACAGATATGTCTGCGGGAAACAGTAATTATGATCTGGCCTACCGCGTGTTGTTCTATAAACGTGCAGAAGATGGCAATATGCTGAGCACGTTTGTAAAAGCGGAATGTGCACCAACGGCGAAAACCGCGCCGCTGGCCGACTGGCGGGCAAATAATTACCAAAAAGTGACGCAAGAAACGCAGAAAATGATGGATGCGTGTCTGCTTGAGCTGGAAAACCAACTGCCACGACTGTTGAAGAAATAATCTGAAAAAGCCGCAAATAACTGCGGCTTTTCTTCCACTCTGTATTGATGCCTCTGGTTCGAGCCAGACAGCAGTGTTATACCATTGCTGACAGCAATAAATAGCATGCTAATGATGGCACGGATGGCCATACGCATCGGTTATTTAGTCAGAGAGGGATTTTCAGATGAGCAACTCTATTTTTATTTCCAAAAGAATGCGCAATTTCATTTTACTGGCGCAGACGAAAAGCATCGCCAGAGCGGCAGAAAAAATACACATGACTGCGTCGCCGTTTGGCAAAAGTATTGTCTCGCTGGAAGAACAGATTGGTTATCCGCTCTTTACCCGCAAAGATAACAGTATCCGTTTGAATAAAGCCGGGCAGGAACTTTATCAGAAACTGTTCCCGGTTTATGAGCGCTTATCGGCAATTGAAAATGAACTTCACTCTTCCGCCCTGCGCTCGCACAAAATCGTTATTGGCGTCGACAATACCTATCCCACCATCATTTTCGATCAACTGTTAAGCCTGGGCGATAAATATGACAATATCAGCACCCAAGCCATCGAATTCAGTGACAACGGCGTGATTGACGACCTGCTTGGCCACCAGCTTGATTTTATTATTTCTCCTCAGCAAGTTTCCCCGCGTGTTCTGGGGCTGGAGAACCTCACGGCTACCGAGTTACCTCCGCTGCGTCTGGGTTTTTTAGTTTCCCGCCGCTACGAGCAAAAACAGCCGCAGGAGTTGCTACGAGAACTCCCATGGTTGCAGATGCGTTTTCAGAACCGCGCGAATTTTGAAGCCATGCTCGATTCTCACATGCGCCCCTGTGGGATCCACCCAACCGTTATCTACCGGGCCTACAGTTTTATGGCGAAAATCAGCGCGGTGGAACGCGGGCAGTTTCTTACCGTGATCCCCTATTTCGCCTGGCATCTGGTTAACCCCACTACACTGCGATATTTCGATGCGCCAAACGGACCGATGTATATGCAGGAATATCTCTATTCACTGAAAAACCATCGTCATACCGCCGAAGTCTGTCTGTGTATTAATGACGATCGCGACGATTCGTCCGGTTTAGCCGAGCATCGATCCTGTGTTCAGTAAATTCGTATGCAATTCGAATACGCGGCTAAGATCGTGATGAAGATGCCCGCCGGGAGCCGTTTCCAGGTAATGATGAAGGTAATCCCGATAGAGTGGGTGTGCGCAGTTATCAATAATGGTGCGGGCGCGCTCAATTGGCGACAACCCGCGCAGATCGGCGATACCCTGCTCCGTAATGATCACTTTGACGCTATGCTCGCTGTGATCAACATGGCTGCACATCGGCACAATGGAAGAAATTTTTCCCTCTTTAGCAATCGAGGGGGCCATAAATACCGATAAATAGGCATTACGCTCGAAGTCTCCACTGCCACCAATACCATTCATCAGGTTAGCGCCCGCGACATGCGTTGAATTGGCGTGTCCGTAAATATCAAATTCCAGCCCGACATTCAGCGCTATTACTCCAAGACGGCGGATGATCTCCGGGTTATTGGAAATCTCCTGTGGTCGCAAAACGATACGCCCGGCGAAAAAATCCATATTGTCGTAAATGTTGCGCAGCGTATTGTCGGAAACGGTCAGGCTGGATGCGCTAACACCGAGGATTTTTCCTGCGGCAAGTAAATGCGCTACCGACTCCTGCAACACTTCGGAATACATCATAAACGCAGGGATGTCCGGGCTTTCACCGAGCCGCGCCATCACGGCATTATTGATATTGCCTACGCCGCTTTGTAACGGCAGAAATTCGCGCGGAATACGCCCCTGTGCCATTTCATGGAGCAGGAACGTCACAACATTGTCGGCAATTTGCTGGCAGACAGGTTTCGCGCCATCCAGCACGTTACCGGCATCCGGTAATTCGGTGTCCACCACCGCCACAATCTTTTGAGGTTCCACCTGCACATAGTGCAAGCCAATCCTGTCCAATGCGCTAAAAATAGCGACACTGTGGCGATACGGCGGTGCGCCGGGCGTAGCGATATCGGCAAATTCAGCCACCCGCGTGCTGTGGTAGTGATTAAGCTCAATGATGATTTTTTTTGCTTTGCGCAGCCAGGTCGGCGCGTTGCCAATCCCACTGGAAAGCCAGATTTTGCCATCAGATGTCAACGCCGAGGCTTCGATCACTGCGATATCAATCTCGCCAAAAAAGCCGTAGTTCACCATCTGAGCAACTTCACTCAAATGCAGATCAACAAACTTAACCTGCCCCTGGTTAATTTTTTGCCGCATTCCCGCCGCAGATTGATACGGCGCGCGCCAGCTGACCGCTTCCGCCTCCGATAAGGCATTATCAGCCGCCGCGCTAATAGACGCGCCAGTGAGCAAACGGATTTGAAACGGTTGCTGCATTTGATGCAGCTCCCGTGCTCGCCGAGCGATGGCGGCGGGAAGCGCTTTGGGCGAACCTGCGGCAGTAAAACCACTGAAAGCAACCATGTCATCGTGGTGGATGAGTTCTGCCGCTTCGTCGGCGCTCAGCCGGGGCCATGATTGTTTCATTATCGTCTCCGTTAATTAGCGTCCAAGGAAGTTCGGTTTGCGTTTTTCCATAAACGCGCTCATTCCTTCCTGATAATCCCGGCTGTCATAAACTGCGCGACGCATCCCCTGAATACGCTCAAACTCATCCGAATTCATGGTGTGTGCTTCACCAAGCACGCGTAGCTCTTCTTTAATTACCGCAATAGCAAGCGGTGCTTTTTCCGAGATCTGGTGCGCCATCTGCAAGGTGAAATCTTCCAGATCGCTGGCGTCAACAACATGATTCAGAATGCCAACTTCCCGCGCCCGCTGCGCCGTGATGGGGGCCGCAGTGAAAATCAGCTCTTTAACGATATGGAACCCGGCGTCGCGCGTCAGGTTATGAATGCCGACCAGGTTATAAGGAACGCCGAGATTAACGGGCGTCATAGAGAAAGTTGAAGAGCTGGCGGCAATGATCAAATCGGAACTCATGATCATTTCAAACGCCCCTCCCCAGACGCTTCCTTCCACCATGGAGATCACGGGCTTCGGATATTTTTGGATCATGCGGGTGATCTGGCGCAGCGGGTCGTCATAAGAGAGAGGATCGCGCCGCCCCGAAGGCAATTCGTGGATATCATGCCCGGCGGAGAAGACTTTCGCACCGTGCGGTGCACGCAGGATCACGCAACGGATCTCCGGCTTGTTAAGGTCCTCCAGCGCCCGCATCAAATCATCGATAAATACTTTACTGAGCGCGTTAAGCTTGCGTGCGTAATTAAATTCAATGACAGCCACTTTTTGAATAATGTTTACAACCACATACTCATACGACATATCAATTCCTTTTTACCGTGCAAAATAGTGATGCTGAAGGTATTCACGGATGTGCTGTAAACCTGTACGCGGTGCTTGCTGATGATTTTTCACCTCATCTAGCGTTTTGTTGAAATCTTCACGGAAAGCGCGGTGGGCATAAAGCTGACGCACCGCCTCTTCTTCAACCTGTTTTCGTAGCCACGTCACGGTCTGCTGCTGGCGCAATAACTTGAGATAACCACTTTTTGTCATCACGTCGTAGAAATGAATAATTGCCTGCCACACATCCTCGATGCCGCGCTTTTCCAGTGCGCTACAGCTCAACACCGCTGGTCGCCACGGCGGATATTTGTGGCGAACGATAGCAAGCGCGCTGTCGTAAATTTGCCGGGCGATGGCAACTGCTGCGCGGTTGTCGCCATCATCTTTGTTGATAACAATGATATCGGCCATTTCCATGATGCCTTTTTTGATGCCTTGCAACTCATCTCCACCACCAGCGATTTGCAGCGAAACGAAGCAATCGACTATGCCTGCGACCTCCGTTTCAGACTGGCCAACCCCGACTGTTTCCACTATCACCACATCGTAATTGGCGGCTTCGCACAGCAGTATCAATTCGCCAGCGTGCAGGCTGATCCCCCCCGTAGCGCCGCCGGAAGGCACAGGCCGAATAAACGCCGCATCGGCTCTGGCCAGTTCCGTCATACGGGTTTTATCACCCAGCAAACTGCCGCCGCTGAGTGGACTGCTGGGATCGACCGCAATAACCGCCACCCGCTTTCCCTGGCCAACGAGCATCATGCCAAAGGTATTAAGAAAGGTACTTTTTCCGGCTCCGGGTGTCCCGGTGATACCAATGCGTATTGCCCTACCTGTCGCCGGCATAATCGTGTCCAGCAATTGCTGGCTCAGCCTCTGATGCCGTGAAAGCTGGCTTTCCACCAGCGTCATAGCCTGTGCAAGCGCGACGCGATCGCCCGCGCATAACCGGCGAACGAATTCATCAAGGGTTTGTTCATTAATCATGGCGCTGACTAATCCGCTTCAATACATCGCGCACGCTTTCCAGCATCGGCGTACCTGGGCCATAAATCGCTGCCACGCCACGTTCACGCAGGAAGTCATAATCCTGTGGCGGGATCACGCCGCCAGCAATCACGCAAATATCCTCACGACCATATTTTCTTAGCTCATTAATTAATTCGGGAATAAGCGTCTTATGACCTGCCGCCAGCGACGATGCGCCAACCACATGCACATCATTTTCCACGGCCAGCCGGGCAATCTCTTGCGGTGTAGAAAACATAGGGCTAAGATCGACATCAAAACCCACATCGGAATATGCGCTGGCAATGACTTTTGCCCCCCGGTCGTGCCCATCCTGCCCCATTTTCGCAATCAAAATGCGCGGACGACGACCATGCTCAGCAAGAAAGTGTTGTGTTTGCGTAATGATAGCGTCGAATTCCGCCGCCGTTTCGCTGTCCTGCTGATAGCTTTGCGTGATCACCCCCGTTACGCATTGGCTGGGAACAAGGTAGCGGTCAAACGCCGCTTCCAGCGCACTGGAAATCTCACCAAGCGTCGCACGCAATCGCGCGGCATGAATCGCCGCAGCGAGCAGATTTTCGTTGTGTTGGGCGGCATGAGTCAGCGCTGACAGCGCATTGCGAACGGCAGCGGAATCACGTGTGGCGCGGATCTGTTCAAGTGCGGCGATTTGCTCGTTACGCACCTTCACATTGTCGATTTCCAGTACCGGCGTAACGGCTTCTTTATCAAGCTTGTATTTATTAACACCGACAATGGTACGTTTACCCTGGTCGATAAGAGATTGCTCGCGTGCGGAAGCCTCCTCGATCATGCGTTTTGGCAAGCCCGATTCGATAGCCTTTGCCATCCCTCCGGCATCATCAATCCGACGGATGATTGCCCGCGCCTCTTTTATAATTTGATCGGTCAGAGATTCGACATAATAGGAACCGCCGAGCGGATCGACGGTGCGGCAAATTTCCGCCTCTTCCTGCAGGATAATTTGCGTGTTACGCGCAATACGCGCCGAAAAATCCGTCGGTAGCCCCAGGGCTTCATCAAACGCATTGGTGTGCAGAGACTGAGTGCCGCCAAGCGTCGCTGCCAGCGCTTCAATGGTAGTGCGAACAATGTTGTTGTAGGGATCCTGTTCTGTCAGGCTCCAGCCGGATGTCTGGCAATGGGTGCGCAGCGCCAGCGATTTCGGATTGGTCGCGCCAAACCCGCTAACGGCTTCGCTCCATAGATAGCGAGCTGCGCGCAGCATGGCGACATTCATAAACAGATCCATGCCGATACCGAAAAAGAAAGAGAGGCGCGGCGCGAAGTCATCAATTTTCAAGCCTGCGGAGAGCGCGGCTTTTATATATTCAATGCCGTCCGCGAGGGTAAACGCCACTTGTTGAATACAGTTAGCTCCCGCTTCTCCCATATGGTAACCGCTGATGCTAATCGTATTAAATTGCGGCATATTGGCAGAGCACCAGGCAATAATATCGGCAATAATCCGCATCGATGGCTTAGGTGGATAAATATAGGTATTGCGGCAGAGATACTCTTTTAAAATATCATTCTGAATAGTACCGGTTAATTTTTCAGGAGGAACGCCCTGCTCTTCCGCTGCAACAATATAAAACGCCATGATAGGTAAAACCGCACCATTCATCGTCATCGATACCGACATTTTATCCAGCGGAATATTGTCAAAGAGTATTTTCATATCTTCCACAGTATCGATAGCGACACCCGCTTTTCCTACGTCGCCCGCTACGCGCGGGTTATCCGAGTCATATCCCCGATGAGTTGGCAGATCAAACGCAACGGAAAGCCCTTTCTGCCCGGCGGCAAGATTACGCCGGTAAAACGCGTTCGACTCCCTGGCCGTTGAAAACCCGGCGTACTGGCGTATCGTCCACGGTTGGGCGGTATACATTGTGGCACGCGGCCCGCGAGTATAAGGCGGAAGACCCGGTAGCGTGCCGGTGATTTCCAGCGCGTTCAGATCGTCAGGAGTATATAAAGGCTTAATCGCAATGCCCTCTGGCGTCAGTTTGACCAGCGATTCAACGCGTTTTCCCTTGCGACTGAGCTCTTTATTCGCGACATTTTGCCAGTCAGACATGGTAGCCATAAATATCTCCGTTATTCCAAATCAATAACTCACTGGGAAGAAATAGTAATTTCCACTATCAACATTGTCGCCAGCAAAAAAAGACCTGCGGCGATTCATTTTTTGCCGCAGGTTAATATTCTGATTTTCTATCACGCGCCAATTAATAGCGTGGGCACGTCGCTTATTTAATATTTATGGGAAAAGAATCGCTCAATCGTTTCCTGTACATGCTCATCAGGATTTTCTGCAATATCCCCTTCTCCAGCGCCATGACGTATATAGTGATTTTGCCCGTGAATCTGCGGGAAAGCGGGTGCCGCCGAACTGGCAGTCGAGGCGAACGTCAAAAGAAGAAAAAACCAGGCTACGCTTAACTTTTTTCCCATCATGCCTATACCTTTCAAGAGAGAGTTAACAGGCAACATACTGAAAGAGAAAGCGTCAGAAAGTGTCAGGGATGTTCAAACCTGTTCCGGCAGTTGTAATTAGCCGTGGGAAATGAAAGAGAGAGGAAACAATAAAAAACCGCCCTCAGGCGGTATGTTTACAGGTCAGACTCTAACGCATCCTGAATCGCATCGGCGAGAGTGGCGACTTCTTGCGAGACGTTACGTAAATCCATCTGGCTACGAATGCCCGCGTTGGCCGTGGTTGCCGAAACCGCCGCTTTTGAAATTTCCAGCGCTGCCTGTACAGCTAATAAGCGCTTTCTGTTTTCTACCGCCTCATCCCCTGTCGCGCCATCAAGATCAAAATATCCTTCTAACATTACTTTCTCCTTCGGATTTACCAGCAAAGGCCAAGCATACACAGTTAAGCGAGGGGATGAAAACGTAAACGCGTGCGAGCAGCCTCGTATAACGACGTTATGGCGAGTGTTTGAAATAGACAACATGGCGCATAGCATAACGATAAGAAGGGTTATCGGACGAGGGATCAGGTTTTGTGAGCGTCGTAAAGAAGATACCTGCCGAGTAGCAGCACTGAAAATACGAAAACGTGAAGATAAAGAGTGCGATCACAGCGCCGGTGTTGTTGTCCGGTTGTCCATCTGCTTGTGATGTGGTTTGAGAAGAAGCGTTTCTCGCGCTGCGCGTTAGCTAAAATCCGGGCAAAAAAAACCGCTCGGACAGAGCGGTAGAAGAACATCACCAGGGAAAATAGGGTTAACGATGATAGCGCGTTAACTATAGTTACTTTCTGTCGCTCTGCCAGTTCAAAAAGCATTAATTAAACCAATTACATAGAGAGCCAATATCTATCAGAAATCGATTACAAATGAGAACAATCTCATTGCCGTCAGGTTAATAATTAGCAAACTAATAAACGTAACGAATATGCATTTGCATCCCTCAGGAGCAGCCCGGATTTCCTATTCCTGAGGGTCTTTTCTTATCAAGATAATTCCCCTTTTCTCTGAAATGAAATAACGTACAGAAAAGTTATATCCTCCCGAACGGCTCCCTCTGCGGCCAACGCAAAAAACCAGCGGCAGCTGCAAGTTTGCATTAGCGGCTTCTTTTCCCTCCTATTACAGGCCCGTTATTTTCTACATCCAACGGCCATTTCAGGGGTACTCAACCATGCAATTCGTCGGCTCGATACAGGCAAAAAAATTTTTATTTGTGGCCTTGAAAAAACCGTTGCAGGAATTATTTATATAAGCGGACAAGCAAAGCTTGCCTTTAAGTTGAACTTTTGAATGGATTATTCAGGAGGTTAAGTTATGGCACTCAAAACCTTGTCAGCACTCCCCGGTTTCACTGACTCTGTTTTTGCTGACCGCTTCAATCGTATCGACCGGCTTTTCAGCCAGTTAACCGGCGACTCGCCGGTGGCATCATTACCTGCTTATGACCTGAAAAAAGTCGATGCAAGCAATTATCAGTTACACGTAAGCGTCCCTGGCTGGAAAGAAGACGAACTCGAAATCGAGACCGTCGGCGGGGTATTAAATGTATCAGGTAAACGCGCGGAAAATGAATCTCATGATGAGCAGGGCTGGATATACAAAGGTATTCGCCGCGCGGATTTCCGTCTGAGCTTTTCGCTTCCGGAACATACTAAAGTGAGCAACGCAAAACTTGAAAATGGCATATTGCAGGTGTCCATTTATCAGGAAATTCCCGAGAGCGAAAAACCACGCAAAATTGCCATTGAAAATACACAAAAAGCCATTGAACATCAGGCTTGATAGCTTTCCTTTTTTCTTTACGGCCCGCGCATGCGGGCCTTTTTCTTACCCTGGCTCTGATACGCTGTTTTGCCGACACGTATAAACTTTTCGCAGAACGTATAACCAGCAGGACGTCGTTGCAATTCATTACTGTGGCGGGCCCATCATCGAGCGACAGCATGAACAAGCCACACGATTCTGGCGCTGTGGCAAAGGAGTACGGGCAATATGTTCAGGGATAGTGTATGGTTGCAGGCCATTTATCAGGAAATACTCTATGCCACAACGCAAAGACTCAAAAAACAATCGCAACTTCCTCACCAAATGCACCTGCCCGCATTGTTCACAACAGTCAGAACACAGCTTCTCCCGAGTCCAGAAAGGCGCAGCGTTAATGTGCCCGCACTGCAGTAAGATCTTCCATCAGGACAAGGCCGCTTTCGCTTAAAACCGAGCTACGTTGAGAAACCGGTCGAAATATCAGGGCCGGTTATCAACCTGGGCGGTCCTGACAAGCAAAAGTCACGGCAATCATTTCGGCCTGAATCACGCCAGCATAATTGTGCAGCAGTAACCGCAGGCTGGCATGCAAAGAGCGTTGGTATGGGTTAAGCCGCAGAACTGTCCAGACACTTCATCAACCGTGTGGTTGTTACCCTCATTAACCGTATTGCTCACACCACAAAGCGTATCAGCCGTCACCGTATAAGCATCGCACTCACTTTAAGCCGCGTAGAATCTGCTCTCAATGTTGTCGCCCCAGTCGTGATTACCGCATCAGTAGGTGCCGTTGGTGCCTTATCAATAACGCTTTGAGTATCAATGAATTCAGCCAGACACCTGGCCAGCCTGATGCCGGAAGGATGTATAACCACGACAAAACTATTTCATCCTTCATTATAGAAATCTCGACCATAATATATTCAGGGGTGATGTGGCTAATAACAGGGGCACTTATGAAAAACTTAATACTCAGTGTGATTGCAAAAATCTCGAAAATGGATGCGGAAGCCAAGCTACTCGCAGCTAAAGTGGAAGCTCAGTCTTTACTTATCGGAGCATTACTGCTGACACTTGGCAAAAACGGTGGCATGAATGAAATGCTTGATAATGTAAAAAAAGCAATTAATGCAGCGCTTGATGCGGCTGATATTCCACTGAAATCAGACGCAGAATTACTGATGAATGAATTTAACAATCTTATTCAGTTAACTCAGTTGCTTGAAACAAACGACGCGGAAATTGATATAGAAGCGTTAAAGGGCGCGTCCGATAAAATTTAACGCAATTCGTTTATTAATCATAAGGCTGGAAAAATAAACCTCCGGCCTTTTATTTGCGCTGCCACCGAGCCATCTCTTTACCTGAACCGTTTGTTGTGAACCCAAATGCCCGACAGAGCCAGCCGCAATGCGTAAAGCCTGCCGATGACCAGCGTTTTCTTTCCCCCCCAACTCAAGTAGCTGTTAGCGCAGCTCCCCTTGCAGCCCGGTTAATGGATGAGTGATATTTCGATTCGCTCGCTGAGGGTGAAATCATCCCGCAGATCTGGTTCATCAGCCTTGACCGGGAGAACCTGACATGTCGACAGTGATGCAATCTTCTGACGCTACTCCGACCTGATACGCCGTCCTGATGTTATCCCGATCCGGTTTGGCCGTGGCTCCACTGGTTTTATTTGCCTAACTGAACGATATTAAATATTCATATCACACCGATATTCGCGACAGAACATTCCTTGTTTGTCGGTGAGCGCCACAGTATTTCTTAAGGAGAGGTTATGAAGCCAGTAGAAGACGCGATTAATGACCTGCAGTGTCGTGCTTTAGCGTATGAAATCATTTTTCAGTCCATTTGCTCAGAGTTGCCGCAAGTGTTCATCGAAAAAGCCGCAGAGAACATTCAGCTTAACTTCAAAGCATTTGAATCTGGCACGCATTCTGAAGCAGGGAAAGCAAAGCTTGAAGCAGCGAAAGCGATTGCCTCGAGAATTATAGGAGCAAAGATTTAACCTCTCTCCCAGACTGGATCCTAAGGTGGAGGGGAAGTCACCATCCTTTCTTCTCCGCTTTTTCTCTTGCTGTGTTGTCATGGTTGTTATGGTCAGAAATGGGGATTCGCGCACTCAAAGGCAGGAAACAGGCCTGCTGCTTCACTGACCCGACAGTCCGAAATAAGAGCGTCCATGATAGCCGCGCATGCAAGTTTGAACGCCATCAAGGATTTTCAGTTCGATACCTTAGATGCATGGACTAACGGGTTGACCTGCCCCCGGAATTAGATACAACCTTCAGTTAGTAATATCGGTTGGTTTTTCTTCATATTTCCTGTTTCGCCAGTCCGTTGCGAATTCAGCTGGTGTCTGGTAATCCAGCGATGAATGGGGACGACACTCGTTATAATCCTGCCGCCAGTCATTAATCGTTTTCCGGGCATGAAGAATATCGCTGAACCAGTGTTCATTCAGACACTCATCGCGAAAACGTCCGTTAAAACTCTCAATAAATCCGTTCTGCGTTGGCTTACCTGGCTGGATAAGCCGTAGTTCCACACTATGCTCGAAGGCCCATTGATCGAGCGCGCGGCAGGTAAATTCCGGGCCCTGATCGGTTCTTATTGTCGTCGGATACCCCCGAAACAACGCGATGCTGTCCAGAATACACGTGACCTGAACGCCTGAAATACCGAAAGCAGCGGTGATCGTCAGACACTCCTTCGTGAAATCATCCACACAGGTCAGGCATTTGATCCTGCGACCGTTGGCCAGTGCGTCCATAACGAAATCCATCGACCATGTCAGGTTCGGTGCATCCGGGCGCAGAAGTGGAAACCGCTCGGTCGCCAGCCCTTTACGGCGCCGTCTGCGTTTTACGCTCAGTCCATTAAGGTGGTAAATACGGTAAGGCGCTGGCGGCTGCTCGGATCGAGCCCCAGCATCCCGCCAAATGATGCTATCTGGCGCATCGCCTCATTGAGCACCGTCAGTGCCGGGTTTTTTATCGGGCCGCCCATTGAGCCAGCCATGACGATCCCATGCACCTGAATATGCTCCTGCGCCTGACGGGAGTTCGAATAGGCGATACAGAACATTTCAAGGTTATGCAGATCGGTGGCGCAGAGAACCTGCTGAGCACAGAGCTCTTTTGAAACCATGCGCCACATCGTCGCGGCGTTATCGTCCAGCCACTCCGGTGGCTCAACGCCAGTGATCGGCGTGAATGAAGGTTCAGTTTTGTTGAGGGCGCGCTTCCCCGGATTGCCCGCCAGCAACTTCCTAGCAACAGGCTTTGCCCGGCGCCCGGATCGCCCCGTCGCTCCAGCCATAGACGCTCCGGTTAATTTTTATATTTCGCGGGTGAAAAAATCTGACTGAGGCGGCGGTCCTTAGCAGGCAGCCCTCTGAACTTTTGACCCGCCCTCCCCCTTGATGAGAATCGATATCATTCACATCGATATAGTTGCAAATGCAATCAATTTGTTGATATCTGTTCTCATTTGAATCTTTCGCGCCCCGTCTTCGAACGGTGACATGACCAGCACAGGGCTTCGAGATTGGTCTGGTCGTCTGTTCCGCCGTTAGCTTTGGCAATGATATGGTCGACTGTCTTTGCCGGTGCTATCAGCCCGTTGCGTTTACAGTTCTGGCACAGATGTTTGTCGCGCTTCAGCACCTCAGCCCTGAGCACGTCCCACTTGCTTCCGTAGCCACGCTGGTGGCGGCTCTGCCCGCGCTGATGCTGTTGCCAGCCTTCGTTGCGGTGCTGGTCACAGTAGCCTGAACGGTCTGTCGTTGTTCCTGAGCAGCCACGCTTGCGGCATGCTCGCGGTATCGCTGCTGGCATTATGCAACCCTCCATGCCCGGCGCCGTTCCGTCCGCGCCTCACCATCGGGATGGCGCTCTACCGGTTCACCGTCAGCATGATCAACCAGTGACCAGCAGGGGTAGACCACCGGCGCACCCCATGCATCACCCAGCGCAAAGTCAGCGGGCTTGCTGCTGTCCCAGCGTGCCAGAACCTTTGGCAGGTGCTGAGACGGGACGCTGTAACACACGCCATGAATAAGCTGCGGTAACGTGATGTAGTCGGCGCGCGTCCTGTCGGCGGCAATCAGCCGTTCTGCAATCTGCGCCTGATACTGTGGAGGGCGGCCAGTGCCGAGGTAAAAACTAATTAAGTCATCAGGCTTGTCATTAAGCCAGGGGATAACCTTATTGATAAACCAAGGCACCGGCAGTGCATCATCCTCCAGCACCACCACGCGACATGGTTGTGCGGAAGCCCATTCGAGTGCCCGCCGGTGATTCCAGTTCGCACCATGATTATCCTCATCAATAACAAGGTGCGCGCCAATATGGGAGGCCAGAGCATCGGCATGCTGACGCCGGGAGTGATGGCCAACAACAACAAATCTCACTTGTGCTGCCACCATGCCACCTCTTTACCCATGCCGTTTGTTTTGAAAACCGTATGCACTGCCGGGCCTGTCACGATGCGATCGCCAAAGCGTTTCGCCACAATGCCAAAGGCCAGCATATCGCCGACGGCTGCCGGTGCTTTCTCTGTCTTCCAGAAGCGGTGACACTCCAGCAGGTAATGCAGCCGCACAATGCCATGAGCAAATGCCATGACATCTTCACGCAGACCGCCAAGCAACCCGGCGTTGAGCATCACATCGTTACGGTGCTGGTCGATGAAGTCCTGATAGATGCGTTCCGGGTGATGCTGCCGCGCCCATGCATCCGCATAGGTCTTAGGCTCGGAGCCAACGTAAACCATGCCCGGCACCATTTCCGACCAAGGTTCCCTCAGCATTTCGACATCGGTACCGTCGGTACACCACACGAAATGATATTCCGGGTGATCACGAAGGTGCTGCCAGATATGCAGCCAGCGACGGAAATAAACGTTCATCGCTACTTCCGGCACATTGACCAGACTGGCACCGGATGGTGCGCTGGTTAGCTGGTCTGCCAAAACCACTGCTTCAGCACCTTTGACTGATGCCGACCAGTGCTCGAGCATGCAGGGTTCTGCCGTCATACGCTCATTGCGTTGCAGGTCGGGCTGGCTGGTTAACAGCGTGGTGATCACCACATCATGTCGCTGGCGGTACTCTGCATAGCCGGTATATCCGGTGTCGCGGCGCTCGTTGTGAATCTTAACGTTGCGCTTCACCTGCTCTTCCCGATCCGGGCGCGGTACCGAACGTTCAACCTGTTCATGCTCGTCCAGCGAATGAATGAGCTTTTCTGAGCCAACCACATCGGCAAACGCCCATGAGGTCAGCCCGGCGTTGTGTATGCGCAGTGCCAGATCAGAATGTTCATACATGCCGCGACCGTAAATCGGATCAAAGCCGCCGACGCGCTCTATCACGCTGCGGTGGTAGTAAAGCATCACGCCGCGCTGGCCGGTGTAAGCCACATGCTTAACGTCGCGGTACAGCACCGCAATATCATTCAGCTTGCGCGCGCCCGCGAGATCGAGGAACTGATAGGCCAGGTGAGGCTCAGGTGAATTGATATAAGGCAACCACCAGCTATCAGCAACCGGCCATGCGTCATCGTCACACAGAAAAAGATGCTCGCATCCAGCATCCATCAGCGCGGCAAGGCTGGCATTCTTCGTTGCCACAATGCCCAGCGATTTTTCGTGCCGGATCAGCTTAACGCCGTCGGGCACCGCTGCTGGTGGCTGTGAACCATCGTCAACGACAACCACCAGCGCGCCAGCGGGAAGATGCTGGAGGTGATGCTTCAGCGACTGGCTAAGCACACCTGCTCGGTTATGGGTGGAAATAGCAATACCGATGCGGCTGGTGGTCGTGTTACAGACAGGCGCATACGGGACACCATCGATAGTGACCTGCATAAAGCTTCCCTTTAGATGTGAGCCAGTCACGTGGGACAGCCGCCCGAGAAAACAGCTTCCACCAGGCTCATGACTGAAAGACTCTCGATTGTTTAGCGCATGCGAAGCGCAATAAAAAAGGCCGCCGTTGCGACCTTAGTTTTAGGTATGAGTGTTAGTGAGGATCGGTAATAAACTGCGGTATGCGGGAATCTATCGTCATGATACTAATAAAGTTGCCTGTCAGGTCAGGAACCTTAACAGTGCGTCCACCGCTCCATTCTTCGTAATGGAAGGGAACCTCAGTTAATTTTCCATCAATGATGACCTGCATCATGGTTGTTTCGTCTATGTTCATAGCGCCGCCTTAAAAAGCCACCAGCGGAAGCCAGTGGCTTTAATGGAATAAATAATTCAATTTAGCTTTATTTTATTTTCATATAAGAAGCTAAAAATAATATCGTATTTCTCGGTATATATCCCAGCAATGTTATCTAAATGCTCATGATTACTACTTTTTGCATGGTAGCCGATAATGTAATCACGGATATATTGAGGTTCAACTAACTTCTCATTTGATAAAATTAATTTATAAATCGATTTATAAAATCGCTCCTCATCCGAAGGGTGATGAGTGTCCCACGTACTAACTTTTAACCACGAATCCAACGGCGACAGATCAGGCATGCTTTATCCCCTTTGTTATCACTATCAGGAATCAAACATTAAACTGATTTTGTCCGTATAAAAAGCATTATCACAGGCACTCAGTGAATGCCTGCTGTAATGCTTGACAAATTTTATCAGTGGTCACGTTCATAAGAGACCGGGAAAGAATGTTTTATAACCCTAGTGGAGCAATGAAAAACTCAAATTTATTCCACAGTGAAGGGTTCAATGCCAAAAGGCCAATCGAAAGAAATGAAAATGCACATAAAGATGCCAAAAATAATAAAACTTTCTTTTTTAATCGACTCCACTTTGAATGAATGAAATATGTAACTAAAATTATTATCACTGTCTGAGCAATATACGGCGTCCATGATAGCGGATACCCAAACATAAAATGGGGAAAAAACAAGATCGCATAATAGCATCGCATTATGAATGTAAGAATACTCCCAACCCCGCCAAACACGCCATCTGTAAAGGAAAGCATGTAGGCTGCTCTGAGCCCAGGAGAAACCAAGCAATAGTACAATATCGCCCATCCGCCTAAAACTAGCGTAGAAAGCATTAATCCATATCCTAAGGCGGCATCCCCTTCAGGATTATGGTTTGCTTTATTATTATCAAACATTGCATTTATATCAGCTATGTTCGCTTCTTCTCGCGAAGAAAACTTACGATTAGAGTTATCACGCTGATTTACTTGCGTACTACTATAAGTCCCATCTTCGTTATTTTTTATAGACATGATGAACCTCGTGAAAGCACAAAATCACAAATATATATGTTACCCGCTTGCCTTCATCATGATAAGTATGTTTTACGAAATAAATGGTTATTGTTTTGAATAAGTCTTTTAAAGCATTAAATAAAGAATAATATTCCAATATATTTTAAATTTTTAAGGATAATGTCTACCAAAGCAGACGCGCTATTCAATGCACTGCTTATTAATGTACCCCTGCAAATAGTCCACCTGATTCGTCACTGTGACGATTTGCTCTCTGAGGGCGAAATAATCCCGTTCAGCGGAGTCATTAAGTCGGGGGCTGGAAGCATCGCCCACGCTGCCGGTGCTGGCCGCTCCGTTCTTTCGACAGGTGGCATTGAGCGGCAACCTATGTTTGCCATCAAAAACATTTAGCTGGCGCGCTTGCAAATGCGCCTTGTGATGAAGGTGGTACAACTAACAAGAGTTTTTTGCTAACCAATCCGCCGCAGAGCGCATTTGTTTAATGGCCTCTTTTTTTGCCAGTTCCTCTAACTCAGCAAGCGTTGCTTCATGCTGGTAAGGCAACTTCAGATACAGAGACACGTTTTCACCACCCGAATCGGGATCGGTATAAATCGTCACTTCTGCATAGACAGTATCGCCCTTAACACGTGTGAAATGTCCAATGTCTATTTCCATAGTTCACTCAAGTAAGATGCATTGAATCATAATTATTCATCACAATGAGCCATGCATAAACGTTGAGCTTCACCGCTATTTAAGGCATTGCTGCCTGATGTAGTCCTGCAAATAGTTCACTTGCCCGGTGATGGTTTCGATTCTGGCCCTGAGACGCCAATAATCCCGCTCAGCGGCTCCAGTAAGTTGGGGGCTGGTTGCATCGCCCATGCTGCCGGAGGTGGACGATTCGTCCTTTGCGCAGGTGGCGTTGAGCTGCAACCGACGCTTACCAGCAGCAACATCGCGTTCAAGCTGATCAATAGTGGCCTGTGCATCTGCCAGTTCTCCGGTGTATTTGGCATCCAGTGTAGCAATATCGCGCTGGCGCACCTGCATGTCGTTGATAGTGGCATTAGCCATGTTGAGCGCCTGCGTTTTTTCGTCACGCTGATTTTTGTACTCAGTGGCGTTATCGCGGTAGTGGTTCACAAAGAACGCCAGCACGGCAATCAGCGCGATAAACGACAACTGAAGCCAGTAACGCTTTAACAGTGCCGCGATCACGATAAGAACAGAGATTTCTCTGCCTCACGGCGACGTGTAAGACCATCCAGCACCTGCCCGCCAGCTTTGTTCCAGCGCGGGAATTCATCGGCGGCGCCGCGGTAATCGCCTGCATTTAGCTTTTTCAGCAGCGTAGAGGTGGAAAGCGACCGGACGCCCAGGTTGTAGGCAAACGACACCAGCGCATCGAACTGGCCCTGCGTTAATTTAACTTTCACCAGCTTCGATACATCGCTCTCGTAGCTCACCAGCCCGGTACGCAACAGACGTTCTGCTGTTTCCTCTTTGATGGTCATCCCGGCGCGTATTGGTTTCCCGTCCACCGGCTGCGCCCAGCCATAGCCGATGGTCCATTTGCCTATAGCGTCCTGATACGCCGTCAGCCGCAGACCTTCAAACTGTTTGATGAGCGCAATGCCCTTATCGCTGATCTGCATTATTCTGGCCTCAGTACGTGAAAAATCCGGGCTACGTTACCGCGCGCCGCGAAAACAGCAGCGCAGATGATGAGATTCATCAGCACGGTTGCCCAGTGGGCATGGAAATAGAAATTGAACATGAAACGGAATGGCACCGTGGCGTAAGCCAGGATAATCAGATAAGCCAGCCATGACGCCCACCAGTTGTGTCGCCCACCGGGCTTACGAAACATCATCAGGCGCAGAACGATAGCGGTACTGGTCACAACGTTGGTCAATACCAGCGGATCACTTGTTACCATTTGTCCCTCCCCGCCACCTTTGCAGCAGCGACAGGGGATCCAGTTCGCTGAAGAAGGTGAGCGTCTTAATCGCCACAGCGGAAAGCAAAACCGCGCCGAGCGCATCAAGCGGTTTGTCGCTGTAATGGGTGACGCTCGCCAGCATTGAGCCCACCAGCCCGGAGCCGTACACGCCAGCGAAGTAAGAAACGATGAAGTAGGCCGAACGGCGGAGAATCGTCAGATCGGCAGCAGTGGCGACATAGAACACGGCACCAGCGAATGCACCGAACACAACGCCATAATCGGTGCCGGTTAACAAGCCATACAAACTGGCACCGGTTAAAGCGCTCGCCGCCGCTGCGGAACCGGAAACAGGTTCGGACATTTAGCCCCCTCGTATATGCTGTGAGTCCTCTCAGAATGAGGGGAATAAAAAGGCCAGCACAATTGGGCAGGCCAGAAGGAAAATAACTATTTTTTGGATTTACAGGGCCATTACCGACAGGCCACCAGCACGATGATGAAAATCACCAGCAGAGTAAGATCCATCAGCACGCCATCGTTCAGCCAGGCGGTTATAATACTAAGTACTTATTTTGGTCTGGACACAATTAAGAAAGGTGGACTTATGAGTTCGGCACTTGAGCAACAGATTAACCATCTGACAACTGAGATAAAAAAACTTAAAGAAGCGCAGTACGTTGCAGAAAAAAACGTCGCTAACCTTGTTGCTCGCTCTGAATTCACATTTGCACTTATTTCTGCACTGATAGTGAAGGGAACTCTTGAGCGGGATGAAGCAATCAACTTCGTAAAACATGCTCCAGTAGAAATCTCTGGCTTCTCTGATAATGTCGAACAAGCCAGAACTGCTTTAATTCAGATACTGAGCTATGCCAACTTCGACCTGTAGACAGTTGAGCTCTGTCCCAGAGGTCTGAAAAGAGGAAAGGCCCGCGTAAGCGAGCCTTTGGATATGGTAAATAATCAAACTAACCGAGAAAGGTTTTCTCGACATATTACTTTTGGATGTTTTCGATACTTATGACTTTACCGTCAGCAATCGTAATTTTTTTCCCAAGGCATTCTACAAAGGCCCTATCACAGGTGTATGAAATACTCCGACTGACTAGCTGTTTTTTAGTATTTGTAGAAAACTGATATTGAGAAACATTGAAACCATAAGCCGCATAAGCTACACATTCTTTATCGCCAACTGAAACATTATGCGACTTTGCCTTTGCGGCCTCTTCTTTTGAGAGAAGATTCATGGAAACTAGCCGATCAGCATTTTCAGGAAAATAAAAACCAGGAGAAAATGATGTCTGAGCACATTCGTGAAAAGCATCATATGTTTTCTCTGCGTTCCATCCACTTTCATATGCGGATGAGGCACAACCAGACACGACAAAAACCACACATAACAACAATTTCTTCATAGAATCCTCCTGCCAATCTTAATCGGCAGGAGTCCGTAGTCCTTTAACGAAAAAACCTCGCCGGAGCGAGGTTTTGAATGCGATAAGCTCGTGTCTAAGTGACCACACTTAACAGGCTAAATAGCTTTTTGGAATTCCACAACCTTTTTTGCCTTCGCCGTATAGACTTGCTCCTTCTGGCATTCACGGTCAATCTCAAGGGTAACGTCGATCATTGCCAGAGCCCCTTCTACAAAACCTTCTCCAGCCTGAAGCCTTTTCAGGATTTGAGTATGAGATACCCCCAGCCTTGACCCCATAGTGCGAACAGGTATCTCCAAAACGTAATACCATTCCAGCATCACGCAGAGCAACGGGTCATGCTTTTTCAGCCGAACCATCGCCTCATTGATAATCAATCCATCATCATCACTGCATGATGGGCGAGACTTTCGGGATGATGGCAGCAGACCTTTGAACCCAGCTGCAACGGGTGCGTAATAAATACCGTTATCGGCACTTGCTGCCCATGCGCCCCAACGTTCAAGTACCATCCGAATATCACGCATTTGAAACCTCTGCTAATCGAATATTTTCAATTTTCATATTCATCACCTGATATCAGAACGGTACATCGTCGGAATACTGCGGAGCCGGCTGTTGCGATTTACCGCCATTTGATGGTTTCCGGTTACCACCTGAACGGACTGTTCTGGCGCTTATCACTGAATCAGCAATGACCTGTAAGCCGGACTGGGTTTCACCATTCCCGTCAACCCACAGGCTTACCTGCAGACTTCCTGAAACGCTGATAATGTCACCTTTAGAATGCTTGCTGAGCAGTTCTGCCTGACGACCAAATGTAGTAACAGCCAGCCATAATGTCGTTTCTCCGTTTTCAGCTTTCTGGCAGGGAAGAGCAACAGCCATTCGGGTAAATGCCATCTGGTTTCCGTTGGATATTGTTTTACTCTGAACATCGGCAACCAGTCGCCCGTGTGCTGCAATATGAGCTGTCATAATGATTTCTCCTCGCTTTCATCGAGCTGAACTAACAAATATGAACGAAGACGCTGCCCGTTAAGGTGGCGTAATCTGGGAGTTAAAGTCTGATAGCCTTTACCGCTGGCTGGTTTTCGAAGAAGCCCGGCGTTGCAAAGGATTCTGGCGAACTGAGACGCATCAAAGCCCTTCGCAACCTCAGTTTTGAATGCCGCTGGAAGAACATAGAACGAAACCGGTTCATTCGGATTTCCATCTTTATCCCTGTAACCTGCAAGGTTGTGGATGGGAAGGCTTTGTTCGTCATAAGGCAATGGTGCAAAACGGCTCATTCCAAAAGAACTAAGGAAAGCCATTGCCTGCTCAACAATTTGTTCAACTTCTTTATTCCCCGTACCAAAAACACCGATCCACGCGTTATAGCTGTACTGAATAGCATCCCGGCATGTTTGTTCATCCCAACCGGTGATTTCACGGCTAAGTAATAATGCAGCTTCGAGAATGGCAAAACGCACACCGACACGATGAACCTGCTCTCCGTATTCAGAAGGGATGAGAGCCCGCCAGCGCTCTTCTGCCTTCCTCACCGTCCTGACAGCTTCAGCCTGGTTATCTGCCAGCCAGCGAACCCATTCACGACCAGCGGCACCGTGGTTATTCTGGTATGCATCTTTCAGCGCATCAGCATGCTGTTTGCCATTCTGATAACCATGAAAGCGAATAGCCCGGCTCATTGGTATATTGAGCAATCGCACCAGCTGACCAGCCTTTGCTTTTTTACCGGCTCCAGATATGAAGGTTTCCATATCAACTTCGCCAGTACTGATAGCAATGGTACGCCAGCGTTTCAGCTCCCGGTTGCCCCCCTCCTTAGCGCCCTGAAGCTTGCCGGTACCATTAAACAATGCGTATGCCGACTTATAGACTTCAACCGGATCAGCGCCTTGCCCGATCTCATCAAGGGGCATCAATGCATCGTTGTGGGAAGCAGCCTCGTTCGCCAGGCCCAATGCTGTGCCATACCATGTAAGCCTCAGCAGGTCAGGATTCCCATAAAGGCTGGCGGCAACGTTTGCAGTAGTGGTTTTTCCGGCACTCGACTGTTCATAAAAGTGGATACCAAACCCATCGGCACCAGTTAGACCGATCAGAGGAGCCGCCAGAGCAGCAGCAACAGCAGTCATCATTGAGTAATTACCGCCAGCAAGCCGCGCCACGCTGTCTCTCCAGGTATCACCTGTCCCTTTGAGCGTATAACCCGCAGCAGCAGAGCTGCGACCATTGAACAGCACAGGGCTTACAGGAGAGCCGATAATTTCCCCATCAGGCATAATGTAAGCACCACATTGCCAGCCTGTGGCATGAGCAATCTGCCAGAGTTGACCGGTACCGGAGCACTGTAACCAGTCAGCTAAAATTGCGCGCAGGTTACTTTTTGTAGTGACATTTACTCCGCCAGATTTGAGCGAACGCCAGCCTTCACGCTCGCCGATATCAGCCAGTGGAACAGCGCGAACAACATATGAACAGGAACCATGTGGCAGCCATCGCAGAATTAAAAAGCAGTCTTTACCATCTGAACCAATTCCAGCGACTTCCAGAGGAGAGCATAACCAGCTTTCATTCTTGCTGATTTCCCCGCTTTCCTTATCCATGCGAGGAGTGACCCAAAAAATTCCATCTTTGCGGCTTTCGACATGGGCTTTAAGTGGATCAGAGGTAATATTTTCTTTCTCATTTACCGCCACCTCTACCTGAGCCAGGGCGCTTTCTCCTGTTTCTTCCTGTACCTTGAGTCGCTGAAGTTGGTCGGTCCAGTTTTCAAGTAAGTGATACGCTTCTGAATAAAAACGTGCTTCCTGCACCCCCGCTTTCGCAAGTTTGGTGGCAATAATGCTTATCTGGATCTCGCTCAGGGCGCCGCCCCGGTAAATGCGAACAGACCGGCGACCTTCATCAACTATTTTCAGCTTATTCAGCTCGGCGAGTTGTTGCTTACCCAGAACGACGGGAGGCACAGTGTCTTTTATGGGGTTTGACTCTTCCCAGGCTTTGGCGAAAGTCCATGCAACATCGCCCGCAAAGATAATGGCCTCTTCCCACTGGTCAGGAGGTAGTTTTTTCACATTGGGTGCATTTTTCATTCTGCCACCTCAATGCGCTGTCGGGGATTCAGGAATACCTGAATCCTGAATCTGAAGAATAAATTCATCATGGAGTCCAGACAAAATTTCCCGCCCCAGCTCCGACAATTCGCCGTTATCACCTCTCATAGCGATATAAAAGCTAATTGCGTTCGCTGTTCCCTGCTCAGCACCGTAGCGTTCAATGAGGGCAGCCTCGATATTATTCGCCATGGCAAAACGTTCGGCCGCAGGAAAGAGATTCATTCCTCCATGCTTCCCTACATAAATGGCGCTATCAAATTCCTCTCCGTTGAAGTTACGGGCGACAGTTGAACCATTCATCTCCTTCTGTTCCAGGAAGAAAATAGCCGCTATAAGCCATCGCCAGATAATCAACGTCTCATCCGCAGAGGTTGCATGATCTGAGTCTCCCCATTCATGGATAATTTTCATTCCCAGGAAAAGCTGTTCATCCCAGTAACCGGCATCAAGTCTGCTGGCTACCTGAGTAAAAGGGACTTGCTCCTGAAGCTCATAAATGCGCTCATCGTTAAGGCGCAAAATATTGATGAAACCTGAATGCGCTTCGACATGGAACGCGTCTACAGACTGGTGGGGGTTAATTTTGTTATGCATTTTCAATCTCCAGTCCGAATTTATTGGTTTTAGGTGCCTTAAGTGCAGCCTTAATTACTTCAGCCATAACCTCGTTCATTAAATCGACGCCATCACGATTGAGTTTGCTGTTGTCACGACTCAACAGTGATGAATAGGTCTCGCTCATAATGATTGTGCCCTGCTCCTGCCCGTAACGGTCTGAGCACTGTTTCTCAATACTTTCTTTAAGGCAGCGGGAAACGGATTGCACAGTCAGGTTGTTTATTTCAACAACCTTTCTGCCAATAACCGATTTCAGGGTTGGCTCACCATGATTGTTTAGACGGCAGTATTCAATAAATGCCGCCGCCATATGCTTTCTGTTATTTTCGAGATTCTGATTTGTCGGTTTCATAATTACCGTTCTCCTGTGTTCAGGCCGAGCGATTCCCCAGCCTGATGGCTGTAATTTTTCGATAATGTCGGGATGATTAGCTAAGTAGTCAGGCTTTCTTGTTTCTGACTTCCCTCAATACGGCATCAGCTTCACCGGCGTTGAATTTCAGGGCTGTAGCAATACCAGGTAAATACATCAGCATTTCGCCAATATTTCTCAGGTCTTCACGAGCCGCCTTGTCATCATAATTTTCATTATCGCAAGCCCAGAAAATCACATTACCGACAGAGCCAAGACCGGACATAATGCCTTCATAGGCACCTTCGGAATGAAGGCTGATCTTATGCAGCTTTTCCTGCGGCTCGTCACGAGAGCAACAACGAGTAAGGATTTGTTCAATCTGGCTCATGGGTTATCTCCTTGTCCTGAACTGACAGCCAGTGATTGGCTTGTTTCAGCAACTTTGCATTTTCGACTTTGTCGAGATTTTGCCCTCCATGCTTCACTGCCGCTGCAAGCCAGTCTTCGAGGAGACTGAAGAAACCGACAATCTGGCCTTGAAGGGCATATTCCTGTTCCGTCAATTTGCCAGCAGAGAAACCAAGGTCACACATATCCAGAACAACGGATTGCAGGTTACCGCCCAGGCCACGACCATTCTCCCGTAAATGTTTCAGGTAAATAATCGCCAGTGCTTTACCTGCCTCGCAGCCACCAAAGTAACCACCGTGGCGAGGTACAGCCCAGGAGCAATAACCTACTTTAGTTTCCTGGCGATCGACGAAAGGAAGACGCCCCCACACCGAACTGCGTTTTTTATGAAACCGGAGTTTTGTTGATTCAGACATTAGCCACCTCCTGAACAGGAAGACGGCCAGCAAAAGAAAGGATAAAGAACGGTGCAAGCACCATACGAGCATCATGCTCGGTTAGTGCTTCTACTGATACACGGCAAAATTTCGCTGACATGTCCGAGCGATTTAATGCCAGAAAGCGCCACTGATATGTTTTTTCAGGGCGAGTTTGGGTACTATGTGAATATGCCATAGTGTAAACCTCACTTACATTGTGGACAGAGGCCCAACCTGGACGGCCATCCGGTTGGGCTTCGTTATTTTCCCATTGAAACAAATTCAATGTGTAGTCCACCTTATTCGCTAGTGGACTACACGTCAACCATTGAATGAGATTTTTTTTCGCGTAAACTGTACTCCACTTCCCACACGAGACTAACTTGATGGCAACAGGAACGCACAACGCTAAATCACAAAAACTACAGGTCCGAACTCCCCACGAAGTGGTTGAAGCAATGGAGCTAGTTAAAGAACCAGGTGAAAGCACTGCACAATTTATCGTCACTTCAATGGAAGGTGAGATTAAACGTCGCCAGAGAAAGAAAACCAAAGAAGCATCTGAGTAGTGATCGCTATGGTGATTTAAGGCAGCGCTATTATCGCTGCCTTTTTTGTTCACACCAGCCAGTCGCAACATTAGCGAACCTCCAGTTGCTTGCCGCCACCAATGAGATCCAGCTTTAATTGGCTCAGGCTTTGAACCAATGACTCAGCCCTTTCGAGGACCACAAGATCATCCTGACGTTGACGCAAACGACGGCCTGCATCGCTGGAGTCTTCATCAGAGATCTTGCGCGCACCAGCCACGATATCTTGCAGTTCTTGCACGGTGCAGTTGAGGTAGCCATGAGCCTGCCGATCTAATTCTTCCATGTAGTCGTACACCTTAGCCTGCAGATCATAGCTGTAACTCATCGCCATCAGGCAAGCTTCGCGTTTGGGAAAATTATAAATATCGCGTTCAACCTGGCCGCCAGTACCATTAACGTAGACAGCAGTTGCAAAAAAATTTGCAGCTGCTTCACCAAGCACTTTCGGGACCTTACTCATAAAGCTTCGGTGTTCAAGCTTACGATACTTCTTGCAAGGGAATTCGAGCCCTTCGGATTCAGCCTTTGCTTTACGATCAGCATTGATATAATCGACCATTTCGAGGCTACTCATTCGCGGTTGTTCAGCGAAAGTAATTACTCCCGACATTTCCTTGGAGTGTGAGGAGTCCTTGCCAGCAAGGGCACTTAATTTATTCATGGATAATTACCTGTCGTTAATTGAATCGAAGAAAGTCGCGACAATCAGATACTCACCGAATGTATCTGCAAGCTCACGCAAGTTTTGACAATTGCATGTACATAATTAGGCTACCTCCTTACGGGATTCTTCAATGCGCTGGTTAATCCAGTCATCAATTTCACTTTCAACAAAGGCGATAGACCGAGATCCAATTTTTATCGATTGAGGAAACCGTTTTTCTTTAAGAAGACGGTAAATCCAAGCCTTGCTATAGCCAGTACGACGTTGTACTTCCGGGAGACGAATAAGTACCTTAGGCATGTTTACTCCTATAATCCATAATGCACTTAAGTAGACGCAAGTAGATAATTGAATGGTAGACGACAAAAATTTGGGGCGGAAGAGAATAAAAAACCTCAGAAAAAGAAACGCTTCGAGTTTCAAATAATTCTACTCGAAGCGTAATCCTGTAAAAACGTGTATTTTATTTTTGCAGAATTTCACTTACTACAAAATTCTACTCATTAATTCTGACATCTTAGCTGAGTTGATTTCACCGTCTTTATTCATATGAAGGCGAAGCAAACGTGTATATTGCTCACTCATAGCCTCTAATGCGAACGGTTTGATGGTCTCTTTAATTGCCTGAGTGTCTTTTGGATCATCGTTAAAGACTAATGCCCCTATCATTGGGTTTGTAACCTCCTTTTCGAACCGCTTCTCCCAAATAAGCAGATCAAGGATAGGTATTACTCTGTTGCTCATTAATTTTTGTAGAGTTTTCAATCCAATCCTTTTTTGAGCAACATGGGCATGTTCAGGTAGCTCCAACTGTTTCCTCCATAATGGAAGTAGTTTTTTTATACTGGCTATTATTTCTTCATCAGTTGCATCATCTAAATTAACTGATAACAATACTGAATGAGCAAAGCAATCATCCAGATTTCCTGAAACGCTCGCGAGCATAGCCTCTGCCTTTATATAAAAATATTCATCATCTCTTTTAAAAAAACCCTTATCAATAGCGCAATAACCATACATTGAAAGCTCTGTAAAACTTATAGGAGTCACTCCCAAACCTGATGATATACTAGGCAATTCCCCGTACATATTTCGCAAGGAAGGCGTTTGGTCATTTATGCTATGAATAAACTCCTCATTTTCTCTTTCCTCTTTGTTTGGAATATCAAGGTTTGGATCTCCTTCAAATATACGTTGATATTTAATTTCGTATTCATTATCAAAAAAAAGATGATTTTTCATCAATATAGCGATAAAGAAAATCTCTCCACTCAAGTTCAACGATAAATTCAGAGAATGTTAAATCATTAATAAATTCGTAATTAGTGAGTTCAAACCATGATAAATCTTTTTTTGTCGCTCGAATCATACGCACCTCACTCCCCTGGTTCTGGCGGCTATGTCAGCCCGCAGAGGTGTACGGGTTTTCGGGGATCAACCTAGACATAGCCTTATTCGCTACGTCTATTATCGTCTCGTGTCGTCTATTAGTCCATAATTCACTGTATGCAAAATCAGTAAAAAATGACAATGGTGGTAGTAATAAAAATAATTATCCCAAGATATAAAATTGTGACGATAATCAGAGATACACTGAATTATCCACTCATTTATCTCACTTTCGATAAATACTACAGAAAGAGTTCCAATTTTCATGGAGTTAGGAAAGCGTTTTTTGATTAATCTATAAATGCATGCCTTACTGTAGCCAGTTCTGCATAGAAGCTCAGAAAGACAGAACAGATAAGAGTATTTGGACATAGAACTATTCCCTAGCAACAGATACGACAAAAAAACCTGTCCATTAAATGGCAGGTTTTTTGGAACTGTTTGGGTTTTGAATACAGATTCTTAAGTACTGTTAAAACTGAAAGCTATTAAAGAATGCAGGCAGCGCATCTGCCTTCTTTATAAGGGAAGAATATGACCCTGCTAGAGGTCATGAGCCGTTTGTTTTAAAGAACTAAAAAATGATGCTGGTGAGTGTCAATGCACTAAGATGCATAAACTATCCATATTTGCCCTTTTTCAGGGCAAGAGTCTACCACGTCCTATGGTAGCTCGCCCGCATCGGGCGAGAAACATCATTTTAAAGAGCATTGCACTTTTCAGCGCCGAAGATTGCAAAACAGCAATCATTGTCAATTAAAGTGTAATGTAGAACACTGCTGTCTACTTGTCCAGTGTCTTGTCTATCAACTAATCACTATCCATTCGCACAGTATGTTGTTCCAAACGCCCTCAATATTGTTCCAGAGTTGTTCCATATATAAATAATATAAACCAATGCATACATCAACTTACTGACTAATGAAGGTAAATGGAACAACCGGAACAACTGGAACAATTACTTTCAGCCCAACATGAACGATTTACTTGCATATAAGTCCTTTGCAATAGTAAGAGCCTGTTCAATGCTTCGGGAAAGAGTTATGAAATGGTTTGTGGTCGCAACTATGTTGTTTTCTGTATCTGTTCACGCTGCATGCTGGACAGTAGAAGGGGTGAAAGGCTCCAGTTACAGTGAACGAGAGGGATACTCCCGTATTGATGACGGATTCAACGGGAAATTCACCATAGTGATTGATGGTGAAAGGGCTGCAGTTCTGTATGACGGGCTCGATGCAGGCGGCATGATTTACAGGCCATTCAGCGATAATGTTGTGCTGGGATTAACGACCGAACCAGGCAAGCATGCAATGGAAACTTGGGTCATTCAGAAAGATGGCACCGTCCTTATGACCAAAACAATCTCTGGCTTTGGTGGGCTGGATTCATCCAAGGCGATGATAGGTAAGGTGACAGGCAACTGCCTGAAATAGGAACTGCCCCATAACTACCAATGTCATATGAAAGGTAATAATCGGGACCAGCTAACCATGATGGAAAGGTAATGACATGAGACCACTAATTACTGATGACGAAATAGAGTTACTCAAGGCTGACCTGGACAAGCTGGACCAAAGCCAGCTTGTCGGGATAGAAGCATACGAGGCCCTGCAGCTTCTGGAGATGCGCAGGCAGACAGCGAAGCTGGAATTTATCAAACGACTGCTGGCGAAAGAAGATGAGTAAGGCAATAAAAACCCGGCGCGGTGGCCGGGTTATTTAAGCAACAAGAGATTCAATCCACTTATCTCTATTGTGAAAGGGGAGTACAAGAGCATCATCGTTGAATAGTAAGGATAACTGCTGTAGCTCATGGCTTAGGCCTTCGCTATCTACAATAACAAAGCGATTATTGATTAGCGGTACTGAATGACTAATATCAACAATCTTACCAACAGTAGCGTGAGCAGTATTCCACCCTCTCTGGCTGTTAAGACTTACTGTAAATCCCCTTTTAGGGGCCAACAATTTCGATTCCTGCTTGAGGGTTATTGGTACTGTAATCTCGTGACCGCTTATTCCTCTCACTTTTTCTTTGAGAGACAATCTAGCTCCTAGCCCTTGTGATTTCAGATAGTTAATGACGCACTTTTCAAATTTATCATCCTTTATTTCTGCATACCAATCAGCTGATTGGGCTGATGCAAGGAGACCACCACGAATGACATTAGCAGTCATCACGCCAACCGTTTTTTCGTTAGCCCAGGCAGTTATTTCACCAGATTCATTAAGAGTCACACCTTGAGATGCCAGCGAGGATCTTATGAGGTCAATTTTCTTTTTCGTTAAATTGATACCCTTAGATTCCATGTTCATCAAAGTGTCGCAGTAGTCAGTGATCCGATACTGACCACTTAACTCTTGCACGAACACACTTATCTGTTCGCTATCGTCATAGTATGTGAATGGGCTGATCACGCGCAACAGCGTATCGCTCATTGGGTGACACTCAAACCCGAGCTTAGATATGACTGTTGAACACGTTACATTTCCCATGATAACTGGCCTGAATTGTCCTGATTTGGTAGCGGCGGATTGCCTGTATATTTGATATTAAGCTTAGAGCAAAAGTAATTCCAGTAACTAAAAAAGTCATCCGGCGCAATGTCGGTATCGAGTTTTAGGGCTATCTCATCACCCACAGATTCGAAGTACATGTGGTAATGCGGACCTATGGCGACTTCTACAAAGTCTGGGTGATCAACCTTACTTCTGTTCCTGTGCCTTTCAGAAGGATAGGGGTCGAGCGCATAAACTCTTCTGTCCTGCATTAGCATGACAAATGACAGCTTTATTGTGTCCACCCCTTCAACAAGCGGATATCGCCAATGTAGCAAGAATCTGATACCGACAATTGGGTTTCCATCGACATCAAACGCTTTGAGGTCAAGTTTATACCAAATCGGCTGCCTGCCATCGCTGGCACTCCAAGAGACGCCCGTGAATGACACTTGCTTTGGAACATTTATTGCCTCATCGACATCTTTTTGCGACGGCTTGAAGTCACCTTTCTTCGCCACTGAATTTGCTCATCCTGAATTAGTTGCTTTAGTAATTTTTCTGACCTACATAACCCAAGCGTCTATTCTTGCCATGAATTACCCATGCTTCCTGTACGTCTGCGGCATCACCCAAACGCCTCTTCCGGCCACTACAGCTACAGCAGCCAACACGTATTACCTTACTGGCAATGCACACCACATGTCGCAAAGCAGATACCACATGGTTATACAGATAGTGATTACACCTAAGGCAAATTTCATTACGTTTCCTTGTAATGCACAAAATTCACCCTGTTAGGACAAATCTTAGATCATCATCAGCCTGTGCAACACCTGGTGTTTTATCAGGTAGTACTACCTGGAGCATCTATAATGCCGCCAGGAAATCGGCATACCATTGCATCATTTCTCTTCGCCCTTCCAGATACTGAGCATGGTTATACGTCCCGCGAATAGTATTTTTGTCAGCATGGGCAAGCTGAGCTTCAATCCATGCTGTGTTAAACCCCTGCTCATGCAGAATAGTGCTCATGGTATGCCGGAAGCCATGGCCTGTTGCCCTGCCGTCGTACCCTACTCGCTTGATGACCTGGTTGATACTGGCCTCACTCATCGGCTTGCCGGCGTCATTACGCCCGGGAAAAACATATTTACCGCGCCCGGTAATGCTCTTAACCTCCAGGAGCATCGCTTTCACCTGGCTCGAAAGAGGAACCAGATGAGGGCGGCGCATTTTCATACGCTCTTTAGGTATCTGCCAGAGGTCATTTGAAAAGTCGAATTCCTTCCACTCTGCGGCACGTAATTCAATAGTACGGACACCGGTGTACATCAACAGTAAGGTGGCGGTCCGGGTGATTTTACTGCCGCTATAATCCATAAGAGCTTCAATAAATCCGCCAAGTTCATCGCGCTGTAAATGAGGATAGTGTTGTTGCTTCGGTGGTTTGAGTGCTCCCGCCAGATCCGCAACTGGATTGAACTCTGCACGCCCGGTAATGATTGCGTATGTGAAAATTTGCTTACAGGCCTGTCGTATCTTCTTGAGCTTATCCAGTACGCCCCTTTCTTCCAGCTTCTTCAGAACGGCCAGCATATCTACAGGCTTGATATCCGTAATGGCACGCTTGCCGATATAAGGGAAAATATCTTTCCTGAGCGACTCAAGGATGTCGTCGGCATAACCAGATGACCAGTTAGGTTTTTTGTGTTTATGCCATTCAACAGCAATCAGTTCAAAGCTGTTCTGCATTGCTAAAGCCTTGGCGTTTTTAATGGCCTGCTTCACATCAGATGGATCGCTGCCAGCCGCAATGACACGTTTTGCCTCATTACGTTTATCGCGCGCATCAGCCAGGGTGACATCAGGGTATACGCCAAGAGCCAGCAACTTCTCTTTACCTGCATAACGATATTTGAGTCGCCAGTATCGAGAACCATTTGGGTTAACCAGCAGATACATTCCGCCCCCGTCAGAGAGTTTATAGGGCTTGTCCTGAGGTTTGGCAGTGCTTACCTGACGTGCGGTGAGCTTCATTCTGGGGGTGTCTCATTTCATTGAACAGAATATACCCCCAAATGTACCCCCACATAACGGTAGATTTCAAGATATGTTAATAGACGATGGGAGACAAAAGATAATGGAGAAACAGCGTGGAGTCTGGGTTTAGTAGACTTATGGAGACGTGAGTAGAAGAAAGGATGGTACGCCCTACAGGGTTCGAACCTGTGACCTACGGCTTAGAAGGCCGTTGCTCTATCCAGCTGAGCTAAGGGCGCATTATGTGGATGCTCACCGTTGAGGTGGAAACGCCTGGAATTATACGGTCAGCGCCTGGTGAGTCAATGTATTTTCCGCTGGTTGCTTGCTTAGTGAACGACGCTGCGCATTTTCGCAACACCTGCCCCATTTATGCCCGAAAAGACCTGGTCTTTCTACTTATCCTGATCGCTTCCTGGGAAAAGTCCCATGTCTCTTTAAGTATTCGCGCCTATATCCCCCGCTTTGTGAAGGACAAAATGTTTCCATTAACTAATGTAATGGAGCCTATTCGTGACAAATAGAGCAAAACACAAACAAGGCCGGACTTATCAATGTAAATCAAAACCGATTATACAGCGCGATAATAGTGATGGGATGCTTAACCGTCGGCCAGCTATTGCCGCGACCGGAAACAGGGTTGAACGCGATTACAGTTCGTTTGCGCTGCGGTTATTACACGACCAGACGCGAAACTTAACATTGCCGGGATCAACACGCCAATCCTTGCCTAATCTGCCACTTCACTATCAGTCTTACACCATCTCATTTATGGACATCCCGATAGTATATCGCCCAGATTTAGCGGTTGAATCATTGAACTTACAGGCTTTTGCGGTGCATGGTGGCGCGCAACATATCCATTGCCATCACACCGTCACACAACTTCACTCTTCTGGTGTCGCGTTTTTTCTGGACAATCGCACCCGGGAAGCGCCAGAGGCTTTTGCTGATACAGGCTTGCATATTTCCAGCTTACTGGTTGATAAAACGGCAACCTGGCAGCGCCTTTATACGCCCGATATTCTCAAACCGGGCATAAACCAGCCCAGTCATTTTGCTCATATGGCATCCATTACATGGCGCGAAACAGCACAACAGCCGGATGCGCAGTTTGCGCATGGCTTTTTTTGGCCAACACTTTTCGGTCACGAAAAGTGAAATACGTTTGCGAGGGAAAATGCGAACTTTCATCCGCCGGGAAAAAAATCGCCTCCACAGGCCCGATTACCGGGTTTTACCCTATCGGGAATATCCGCCGCCGGTGTTTGACAGGCTGGAACACCTTACTCAGCAGCTCAGTTTCGCCCTGCCTGAATGCATCATCAGCCAGATATTAATTTCAACCGATAGTTTTCTCAGCTATGCCTGGAACAGGGGGCTCTTCTCCGGTAAACGCAACGCCGTGTTTTCATCGCTTGATTCAGCACATCATCGGTTCGCGGAGCCGCATCTCTCGCACCTGATCGTGGATATGGAGAGCCTGCTCACATCGCGTTTTAGCGCCCTGGAAACCCTGCGGCAGCTCGCTTCGCACAATCGCAAACTTCATATCTATCTGTTAGCGACAAAAAGCGACGCGCCACTGTTTAATTTCCTGCGCGCGGCTGGTCCCTTTCGCGTAATAAAACGGGATCTCCCCGTCAAGCCATTCAGGCAGGCGCTGTTGGCTCCTGCCTCACCTGTTGATGTTTCGCGCAAATTTCCGCCGGTAGAGTGGCAGATGTTCACCGCGCTGGCGCAAGGAAAAACGCTGAAACATGTCGCTCAGCTACTCAATCTGCCTTACCATCGCATGGTTTATCGTCTCAACCTACAACTGAGGCAACTTGGGTTGCCCGATCGTCAAAGTTTGCTTCATTTACTGCACCGCTTAACGATAGATGCTAATCACTATTGGGGATAACAGGCGTTGCCATCCTCCTTATCTAAGAAATTACTTAGTCAATTTTTCTTGCCAGGTATGTTTTTTTACATAAAACCAACAATTACAACTATTCCTGGTACTGTCTTTTTTTAAAATCCACTCAGATTCCACCCAAGACGCACGTTGTTATCCAGCGTTGTAGCAAAGAAATTGCGATAACAGCGATTAACAATAAGAAAACAATCAAATAATTAAATTGTTTTAACCATTAAAAAGAGCGTAAAAAACCATGCTTATCAAAATCAGCAAGCTATCATGCCAAATATTCAATCACCTATTATTGCTCTCAGAACTTCATATTTAGAAATAGCCTTCATGAACTCTTAACGCTTTTCTGCCAGAACTTCCCAGGTATAATTACAGTAACTTATTAATAATTACGATATCTCTCTGTATTAGCACGTAATTGATATTCCCCGCATTCGTAAATTACGAATGAAAATAACTTGGCGAGTAAGGATGCTATCGGTTTTTCAAGGGAATTATTTTTCCTCATAGAATACTTGAAGTTACATTTACCTTTTCGACGCCTATCGCATTTACACAAAGGCGTAGCGTTAAAAAAACAATCTGAGGCAAAAAGATGAAACCGGCTTCCGTTATCATTATGGACGAATATCCTATTGTCAGGATGTCGATAGAAGTGCTTTTAGAGAAAAACCAGAATGTTAAAGTGGTACTAAAAACGGATGATAGCCGTGCGGCACTTGATTATATCCGTACGCTTCCCGTTGATCTGGTTATTCTGGATATTGAACTCCCTAAAACAGATGGCTTTACTTTATTGAGAAGAATCAAGGCGATACGAGAAGATGTCAACGTGCTTTTTTTATCATCAAAATCTGAATCGTTCTATGCTGCAAGAGCCATTCGCGCTGGCGCTAATGGTTTTGTCAGTAAGCGGAAAGAGCTCAACGATATTTATAACGCCGTAAAGATGATTCTTGCCGGGTACTCTTTCTTCCCATCTGAGACGCTGAGTTATATAAACCAACCGGGCAAAAAGAAAGGAGAACAGCGGGACATGCCACTATCTAATAGAGAAGTAACGGTATTACGCTACCTCGCCAACGGATTATCGAACAAAGAAATTGCGGAACAGCTTTTATTAAGCAACAAGACGATCAGCGCCCATAAATCGAATATTTTTTCGAAACTCGGTGTACATACCATCGTCGAGTTGATTGATTACGCCAAATCACACGAACTGCTATAGCACTATACGCCCGGAAAAAGATTACCGGGCGCATGCTTTATTGAAAATAAAATTAATAGTAATTAATCGCGAAAGTGGCATCGGCATTTGCCGTACCGAGTACAGGATTATCTGCCAGCGCGATGTAATTTGCGTAGAACTGCAGCGTTGCATTGCCATTGCTGTCCACGGCTATATCCTGGCTGGCTGTCGCCAGCGCTAGCGGCGTGCGATCCCTGTCGCGCAGCTCAATAGCCACTTTCTGTGCCATCACGCTATCTTTTAACGCCAGCAGTGCCGGGTTGCTGGCGGCTTTCCCCGAAAAGGTGATCGATGCGCTACCTGGCGGGCACCCCACTAACCGCAAGCTAAAAGGTACCAGTGGCGTGGTATTACCCGCATTTTGCAGCTGTTTGGTTGGCCAACGTCCTAATTGCACCGTTTTGTCGTTGTCGGCCGTCTCGGCATAGCATGTAAAGTCCACTACCGTTGCGCGTAACTGAATGTTGATTTCTCCAAGCGGCGTATCGGCGATCGCAAACGGGCTCAGCCAGCAGCCAACGAGCATGACATGGCGTGGTTTGATAAACATCACGGCTCCTTAATCATAATCAACGCGCAAATAGCCCCGCGCCACAAAATCGCCCTCGGCGGGTTTGAAGCCTGTGACGCTGACCGGCCACGCACTGATATCAACACGCGCAGCGGCGTTGTCATCAAGCTGGAAAGGGATTTTGCTACCCAGCGTGTTGGGGGTAAGCGGATTGCCCTCACGGTCGGCCACGACAAACCCCACATCAGGGTTATCAGAAACCATTACCTGCCCACTGGCTTTTTCCGCTTCCAGACGCATCGAAAGATAGGCCTGAGCGTCAACATTGGTGCACGCTATTGCCACGGTTTTAATTTGCGGATCAACGCCGTTCGGGCGGTTCCCCGGCCCGGCCTGGCTAAAGAGCGCGGCGCCAATTTTATCAAACTCAAATTCAACGACCTGGCCTGCATTGAGTTTGCAGCTTTGCGGCACTTCCACTTTGCCGCTGTAGCTAATGGTATAGACCGGTACCGTGAGCGCATCGATGTCCGTACTGGTGACATATACCCTGAACATGGTTTGGCGCGGGATCGGCACCATATTGATAAACGGCCGCACCACTTTAAGTTTAAAGATAAGCTTCGAGTCCATTACACCAAAAGGTTTCTGATTGGGTACGTTGGGGTGTGTTCCCATGCGGATAAAATTTCTCGGCGGGAAAAAGATGCCGGCGTAATCATCGGTGATGCTCATCGCCCCTTCCAGATAATCATTTAACCTCATGTATTTGTAACCGCCATCAATGGTATGTATCGGCAAGTCAGAGACATAGCTTCGGTAGGTGTAATTCACTTTGGTGCCGGCAGGACAGATAGCCTGGACGCCAACCCAGCCGGATTTTTCCGGCAACGTCACCACCTCACCAACATGGTTATTCCCGCTGGTAAACAGGTTCGACAGGTCATAATAGATATCTGTCGGTATGCCCTTCGCGTTCACACAAATTGTGGCCTGCGCCGACGTCGCTGCCATTAACAACAAGCCGCAAAGCAGTGCATGAAATCTGTTCATAAAATCATCCTTGTTCACAACGGGCGCTTGTCATCACCACCGCCTGTTGCAGGCTGGCTTCCGGTAAGGAGTAGCGAGCAAGGCAGCGCGATTGCGTGCCGTCTCCCCACTGCACCAGCAGTTCACCCTGCAATGGCAAACCGCTTAAATACGCCTGTCCGTCCTCGCCCACCAGGCTGGTCACGCCGCTGCCGGTTTCACGTACCACCGAACCAAACGGCACCGGGCGATCGCCACGCATCAGCGAAATCAGTGCGCGTACACCAATCCGGGTGTCAAAGCTGGCACGGACCAGCGCGCCCTGCGTGGGCACGACGCTACTGACGCTGTTTTGCACATCGGTGTGGTTATCCATCGTGTTGGTATCAAGCGCAATGCGGTTGTATCGATAAACGGAGGCATAAGGGACGATGGCGTAGCCTCGCCAGTCGGTTTGCACCCCGGCCTGATTTTCCACCCGCACGCCCTGCGCGCCCGGCGCTTTGATAAGTACGTTGGTATCGCCAAGCGGCTGGCCAAAAGTTACCCCGTCGGCATGCGCGACCACGCCACCGCCAAGCTGCCAGTTATATTCGTGCTGGTAGGGATCGTAGTTATAACCGAGGCCGAGCGTGCCCCAACCGGCCTGCCAGTTGGCACTGGCGCTGCCGCTGTAGCCATTTGTGCTGCTGTGCCCCTGGCTTACGATGTAACTAAGGTTGCGCCCTTCAAGTAAGGTGCCGCCAACCCCGCTCTGCCAGCTATTTTGTCCGTTGCTGTTACGGCTAGCGTTAAGGCTGGCATACGTATGATCCAGCGCGCTTCCCCGGCTGAAGCGCTGCCCGCTCAGAGCGCTAAACGGTACGGAAAGATTCAACGCAATAATACGATCCGTATTATTGATGCCGGGTGAGCGGTTCCACGACCAGGTAAGCGAGTAGCTTATCCCCCGCCAGCCGCTGGCGTAACCGATCTGATACCAACTGCTGGGCTTAACATTGTTCCAGTAAGTTTGTTGGCTGCCGGAAATATACAACGAGCCGTAATCCCCCAGGTTTTGCGAGATATTGACCTGAAAGCGCCCTTTTCTGTTGTTGTTGAGGTTGTGATAGCTAACAAGCACCGGTTTTGGCTTCCGTCCCCCCTCACTTTTGTCCTGATCTTCATACTCATACCCCTCCATGCGGCGATAGGCGACATCACTCAACGTGTAAAAACCGCGCGTTGAGTAGCGATACCCGAGTAACTGAAAGTTGGTGCCATATTGGTTGAGTGATTTGGCATACAAAAAGCGCAACGATTGCCCCTGATGTGTGCTGCCATCCGCCAGTTCACTGCGTGCCTGGGTAAAATCGAGCGATATCGCCCCCCAGCCGCCAAGGTTTTTTCCAGCCCCCAGCACAAAGGCGTTATAACGCTTTGCCAGTTGGGTTCCGCCATAGGCGGTGTAACCGCCCGCCAGGCCGCCGACCACGCTCCCCTGAACAAAAGAAGGGGAAGATTGTTGATCGTTGCCGCTGCGAAAATTCCCGGCCACGAGGTCATATTTAAAGCGCCCTTCACGTTGCAGGATCGGCACCGTCGAATACGGCACCGTATAACGTTGTTGACGGCCATCTTTCTCATCGACGGTAACGTCCAGATCGCCGCTGGATGAGGTAGGGTTCAGATCAGAAATCACAAAAGCACCCGCCGAGACATAACTCTGATAAATGACATAGCCGTTCTGGCGGATGGTTAATTTGGCAGGCGTGCGCGCAATGCCGCGTACGGTTGGCGCGTAACCCTGCAGGCTATCGGGAAACATATTATCGGAAGAGTAAAGGCGCACCCCGCGAAAACCGAGGCTATCAAACACGTCGCTGCCGGTATTACTGTCGCCCATCACCAGCTCGCTTTTTAGCGGGATAAGGGAACGTTGCAACCAGCTTCCGATGGTCTTCCAGCTGCGGGTGTGTTCCGCTCCGCTGCTGCTGTAGCGCCAGGCACCATTATTACGCAACCGCCATGAGCCATAATTCAGCCCGCTTTGTAAGCTCAGAAAACCGTTATTGCTGCCGGTGCTGTGGCTCCCTGTAAAGCTATAGTTAAGCAACCCGGCGGTAATGCCTTCGTCCCACTCCTCGGCAGGAATGTAACCGCGTGCGCTGTTCAGCATCGAAGCCTGGGGCAACCCAATATTCAGCCGCATTGCTGAGAAATCAAAAACAGCTTCAGCCCCCGGTATGGCGGTCGTGATATCGATACAGGCGTCACCATTATCGGTGAGCAGCGCCGGAAAAGCGCGAATATTAACGCCCAACTGCTTGAGCAAATCGAGAGTAAAGCATGGCATCAGACCACCGGAAGCGGGCGTCGCCCCGTGATGGGCAATATCGAAACGCAGATCCTGGGTGGCGATAAATTCGCCGTCGCGCCAGATATCCACCCGATAAACGCCCGGAGGCTGGTTACCTTTTTCAAAGCGTGATAAATCGGCAACGGCAGCGGCATCCTCTGATAAAAACGCCGGGTTGAAGTAGTTCTCAGCGCGGCTCATCGCCGGGTGCAACACCGCCAGCAGCGACAACGCCAGCCGTGAGTAAGCTGAAGGAGACGTGCGCTTATTCATAGGCATCCCTGTCATTTGTCTCTGTTATGGCAGACCAACGGTTTTCACCGGCGTCAGCGCGCCGTAATCATTCACCGTCTGGAAAGTCACTCCGCCCTGAGCATCAGGCGGAATAAGCAACTGAGCGCGGCCTTTAGGCGCAACCATGACATTGTCGAGCCTCTGTTTGCCCATATGAACATTCACCAGAGTGATGTAATACGCGGAGGGATTAGTGATGTTCAGGTGTTTATCGAGACGCGAAAACTGCAGTTTCGCAGACGCATCCTCTGTTAACCCCGATAGACTTTTCGGGCGAACAAATAGCTTTATGCGAGAGAGAACAGCCAACTGCAGCACGTTTTTGTCTGTGGCATTCTCTTTATTCACCGATGGAATCGCTTTTACGCTCAACCAGAACAGAGATTCGCGGTCGTCGGGTAACGGTTGCCCGGCGTAGATAATACGCAGCGTGTTTTCACTTTCCGGCTCGCTAACAAACAGCGGCGGGGTCACAACAAACGTTTTTTCTTTTTCTCCACGACTATTTTCCACCCATGAATTCACCAGAAAACGTGCTTTTCCATCGCTATTAGAAATAGAAAGCGAGGTCTGCTTATCCCCGGCAGGATAAATAACCCGGGTTGCGCCAAGTGCTATTCCTCCAGCGGCTTTTACTGGCAGCGCGATAGATATTAAAAGACTGATAATCCAACCTGATTTAAAAAAAATGTTCATAGCGCAAATAACTCTTCAGAATATTATGCGGGCCATAAGAAATATGTCAGGGGTAGACCAGCGGAAACCAGACAACAGAATGTAAACGTCGTGTCGTAATACGCTCTGTAATCGCACGGTAGCGTGCATAAAAATGGATTGCCGCTTCATTAGCGATCGTGGGGAAATAAGAGAGCGGCATGCTGTGTCGCTGCTTTTGATCAAACAGCGCCAGCGTGAGACCTGTCCTCATCATGAATAATTTCTCGCATTACATTGTCAAGCGCCTCGTCCCTGAGGCCATGTCATCCCTGGAAGTAATGGGTTATTCGTATTTCATGATGAACGTCGCATCCGCATTTGCCTGCCCTGGTGTCGCGGTCGCGCTGGTGGCTTTGTAACGTGCGGAGAAGTGTAATGTGTTGGTGCCTTCAAGCAGCGCCTGAGCGGTGGAGAAGCTTGCGCCGTCCGGGCTCAGTGTTTTCGAGGCATTATCAAGAATTTCGATCCCCACCCCGCTTGCCGTTGCACTGTTGTCACTGGAGGTGACCGCCAGTAGCGTATTATCGGCGGCATCGGCCTGGCCCGAGAACGCGACAGAAGCCGTCGGGAAGATGGCAGGATCGCAGTCATTAAGCACAATGTTGAACGGTACAGAGCCGCTGGTTGCCCCCACATCCGGGAATGAAGCGGTGCGATATTGCCCCAGCGTCACTGTCTGGTCGGCGGAAGCAGTGCTGACCGCGCAAGCTGCGTTCACCAGTTCCCCGTCAAAATGTATATTACCGCCGCTTACGGTGTCTGCTTGTACGGCACCTGCCATCAGCATCAATCCAGCAGCAACAGAACTAGCCATTAATTTCATTTTCATAATGTTCTCCTTGAAATAAAAAGTTGCGATTCCGACATCCTGCCGAAAACCGTTTGAGACTTGAATACGCTAAATACCAGATGAAAGAATCTTTTCCTGTGAAGATATAACGCATCGGGAACAACTTATTCGCTTCCCATTTCTTCCCTGGGAAAACACCCAATATTTTTCTCTGTGGACATAACAACTAGCCACAGCACGACAGTAGTGATTTCGTAAAAGTTAAAATATTCGCCATTACTGTCATTACACCAGGTCTGTTCTTATTCGGGCTTAAGAAAAGGCCTGGCTTTTATTTATTAAAGGGATAAGAAATAGCCGTAAACGCCTGTAACAGTGGCTTAATAGCGGACTTTCTTAAGGGTGATGAATTGTTGAAATTTGGTTAACAACCAACAACGGCGAAGCCCTTGATCTGCTGAGATTTCAGGCGCAGCGGCGGCGAAATCCGCAAACGGTGACTGACAGCGCGCCGCGCTTCTGACAAAATAGCCGCCATCCCCTTAGTTGATATGACAGATGGAATCCTCTCTCTGATGGCAGCAAAGATTATTGATGGTAAAACGATTGCGCAGCAGGTGCGCTCTGAGGTTGCTGAAAAAGTTCGGGCGCGCGTCGCGGCAGGATTTCGCGCTCCGGGCCTGGCGGTCGTACTGGTTGGCAGCAACCCGGCATCACAAATTTATGTCGGCAGCAAGCGCAAAGCCTGTGAGGAAGTGGGTTTCATCTCCCGCTCTTACGATCTCCCGGAAACCACCAGCGAAGCGGAACTGCTGGCGCTTATCGACAAGCTGAACGCCGATACCGCCATTGACGGTATTCTGGTGCAGTTGCCGCTGCCTGCGGGCATCGACAATGTGAAAGTGCTGGAACGCATCGCGCCGGACAAAGACGTAGATGGTTTCCACCCGTATAACGTAGGCCGCCTGTGCCAGCGTGCGCCGCGTCTGCGCCCGTGCACGCCACGCGGTATTGTCACGCTGCTGGAGCGTTACAACATTGACACCTTCGGCCTCAACGCCGTGGTGATTGGCGCGTCCAATATCGTTGGCCGTCCGATGAGCATGGAACTGCTGCTGGCCGGTTGCACCACCACCGTGACGCACCGCTTCACTAAAAACCTACGCCAGCACGTTGAAAACGCCGACCTGCTGATTGTCGCCGTGGGTAAACCGGGCTTTATTCCCGGCGAGTGGATCAAAGAAGGCGCGATTGTGATTGATGTCGGTATTAACCGCCTGGAAAACGGCAAAGTCGTCGGCGATGTGATTTATGAAGAAGCCGCCGCGCGAGCAGCGTATATTACGCCGGTACCGGGTGGCGTTGGCCCAATGACGGTCGCCACCCTGATCCAGAACACGCTGCAGGCGTGTGAAGAATACCATGATGTAAAAGGCGTATAGGATGGCAACATTTTCTCTCGGTAAACATCCGCACGTTGAGCTGTGCGATCTGCTGAAACTCGAAGGCTGGAGCGAAAGCGGCGCACAGGCGAAAATCGCCATTGCCGATGGCTTTGTCAAAGTGGATGGCGCGGTTGAAACGCGCAAACGCTGCAAAATCGTCGCCGGTCAAACGGTGAGTTTTGAAGGCCAAAGCGTTACCGTCACCGCGTAATCACGCGTAGCAAGCCGGGTGTCGCATCACCGCAGCCCGGCACCTTCTTTCTCCTTCCCCCTGCCGTCATCACGGTTAATTACCGATCAACCTCAAAGAATCATTAATTCATCTGGCTAAATGTGAAAATTTAGTTGCAGCCCGTTACGACTTATCCCACGATGAGTAGAACGTTCTACTAAAACGTTCTACTAACAATAACGGCGCCAAAAGAGCGCTACTTCGGGGGAAATCAGCATGAGTCTGATATCAGGGTTTGTTAAATCATTGTCTAAATTGTCGATGATTGGCCGCGCGTTAATGTTGCCAATCTCGTTGCTGCCAGCCGCAGGCCTGTTACTTGCTTTCGGCGATAAATTTCACCTGCCGCTGATGATGAACGCAGGTGGCGTTATCTTCGATAACCTGCCGATGTTGTTCGCCATCGGTTCGGCGGTTGGTCTCGCTTCAGAATCGGGTATTGCGGCGCTTTCAGCCGCGGTATCGGTGTTCATTACCAATATCACTATCGGCACCATGTTAGGTATCACGCCGGAAATGGCCTCGCAAGGCGGAAAATATGCCATGGTGGTCGGCATTCCAACCCTGCAAATGGGTGTCTTTGGCGGGCTGATTTGCGGTATTCTTGCTGCCTGGTGTTATAACCGCTTCCACACCATGCAGTTACCGGAGTTCCTCGGCTTCTTCTCTGGTAAGCGTTTTGTTGCTATCGCTACCGCATTCTTATCCTTTGTGCTCGGCCTGCTGCTGCCCTATGTCTGGCAACATATCCAGGCGGGCATCGATGCGCTTTCCGTTATCGTCAACGGCGATAATCAGGCCGCGTCGACGTTTATTTTCGGTTTAGTGGAACGCGCGCTGATCCCACTGGGTCTGCACCATATCTGGTATCCGTCGTTCTGGTATTCGTTTGGCGATTACACCACGCAGGCCGGCCAGGTGATCCATGGCGATCAGACTATCTGGTTCAAAATGCTGGAAGAAGGCGTGAAATCCTTTAGCAGTGATACCTACCAGAACGCCGGTAAGTTTATGCAGGGTGAGTTCCCGCTGATGCTGTTTGCGCTGCCTGCGGCCTGCCTTGCGATGTACCACGAAGCGCACACCCGCAATAAGAAGATCGCGTTCGGTATTCTCTTCTCTGCGGCGTTGACCTGCTTCCTGACCGGCATTACCGAGCCGGTTGAATTCACCTTTATCTTCGTCGCGCCCATTCTCTACGTCTTTAACGCCATTATGGCCGGTCTGGCGTATATGACGATGTACCTGCTGCACGCGCACATCGCGAAATCCTTCTCTGCCGGATTTATCGACTACTTGTCGTTCGGCATCCTGCCGTCGTTTAACGGTTATCAGACCAACTTCCTTAACGCGGTGATCGTTGGCATCCCGATGGCGCTGATTTATTACTTCACCTTCCGTTTTGTGATCCGTCGCTTCGACGTGAAAACGCCGGGACGCACGGAAGTTACCGCTGTGGCAGATGATAAAACTGACAGCGAACTGGCAACCGAGATCATCGCCATGCTGGGCGGTGCGCAAAATATCGACTCCGTCGGTTCCTGTATCACCCGTTTGCGCCTGGAAGTGGCGAAAAGTGAAATGGTGGATAAAGATGGCCTTAATGGCCTGGGCGCGCGCGGCGTAGTATTTGTCGGTGATAGCGGTATTCAGGTTATTTTCGGTGCGAGGGCGCAATTTATCGCCCAGACCATGTCCACAATGATCGGCAAATAATAAGATACCGGGTTGGCGCGTCCAGTACGCGCCATATCAGGTGGAAAACCGGGAAAATCAGGGAGCGAGTTTGAAGAAAGTCAGCATCATTGATGTCGCTAAACAGGCGGGCGTTTCCGTTTCCACCGTCTCGCTGGTGCTGCGCCAGAAAGGGAAAATATCACAAGCGACGATCGCTAAAGTCCATGCCGCTATCGATGCGCTTGGCTATGTTCACAATGTTGCTGCCGCGAATCTGCGTGCCAATACCTCCAACCTGATTGGGCTTATCCTGCGCGATTTCAGCGACAGCTTCTCGATAAAAGTGATGGCCAGCATCGTGCAGGAGCTGGAAAAACAGGGTTACATGGTTTTTCTCGGTCAGCCGCTCAACGATGGCGATCACCTGGAACGCTGCCTGCTGTCTTTCAAACAACAAGGGGTTGCCGGGGTGATTTATCTCGCCTCCGATACGCGCAGCTCAACGCTTCCCGCCCAAATTCGCGACTGCCCGCTGCCGCTGGTGGTGGTGTCACAGTCGCTACTCAATGAAGCGTGCAACCTGGTCATGCGCGATAACCGTCAGGCCGCCAGCCTGGCGACGCGCTATCTCATCGAACGCGGGCACCGCAACATTGCCTATATTGGCGGCATTGAAGGCGATTTAATGCGCCAGCAACGTCTGCTGGGGTTTCGCACCACAATGACGCAGAACGGGCTGGTAGTACGCGAAGAAGCCACTCCGGCCTGCAGCGACGATACCCGCGCGGCAAGCTACGCTGTCCGCCAGTTACTGGAAAAAAACAGCACTATTACCGCCCTGCTCTGCCACTCGCCGGATGCCATGATTGGCTCCATCGCCGGGATCCACCAGACCGGGCATACGGTGGGCAAAGATGTGTTCCTCTCTCAGCAAGTGGCGCTCGTCGGCTTTGAAGATATGCTGCACGTCAATCTCACCTCACCTTCCTTTACCTATGTTTCGTCCGCCAGTGAAGAGACTGGACGCCAGGCGGCGGGATTGATCATTCGCAAGCTGAAAGAGCCCGAGTTGCAAACGCAGCGCATCACGCTTTCCGGCCAGCTGATTGCTCGCGAGTCTGCGTAATCCGAACACGTCGGGCAGACCGCGGCGTCCCCGCGGGCTGTAACCTCATGTCGGCTTAAAACCAGCCAGCCCGGTTCTGTTCTGATGAGAAAAGATTCAGAAAACCCCGCAGTTTACCCGCCTGGCGCTTCGGCTATAATTTCGTTTTTCTTCAGAGACCTGCGTTATGCCAACGATTGTTACACATGCTGCTGTCCCGCTTTGTCTGGGGTTGGGGCTTGGCAGTAAAGTGATCCCACGCGGCTTGCTGCTGGCGGGGATAGGGCTTGCCATGTTGCCCGATGCCGACGTGCTGGCGTTTAAATTCGGTGTCGCTTACGGCAATGTTTTCGGCCACCGCGGGTTTACCCACTCGTTGCTGTTTGCTTTTGTGGTGCCGCTATTGGTGACCTGGCTTGGGCGAAAATACTTCAAAGCGAGTCTGGCGCGCTGCTGGGCGTTTCTCACCGTGTCGCTGCTGTCGCACAGCCTGCTGGATTCCATCACTACCGGTGGGAAAGGCGTCGGCTGGCTGTGGCCGTGGTCGGATGAACGGTTCTTCGCGCCGTGGCAGGTGATCAAAGTCGCGCCGTTTGCGCTATCGCGCTATAACACGCCGTATGGTCACCAGGTGATCATTTCGGAGTTGCTGTGGGTGTGGCTACCGGGTGTGATTCTGATGCTGCTGTTATGGAAAATGCGGCGGGGATAAATATTGACCACCGCCAGTGGTTTTGAAGGGACAACAAAAAAGCGGCCGAAGCCGCTTTTTTTCTTACTTACGACGCCAGGTCGTGCCCTGCGGGCCATCTTCCAGCACGATACCCATCTCGTTCAGACGGTCACGCGCGGCATCGGCTGCCGCCCAGTCTTTCGCTTTACGCGCATCGAGGCGCTGCTGGATAAGCTTTTCGATCTCAGCCACTTCGCTGTCATCCGCCTGCGCGCCGCTTTGCAGGAAGAGATCCGGATCCTGCTCCAGCAGACCCAAAACGCCCGCCAGTTCACGCAGCTTTTTCGCCGCCGCATTTGCGCCCAGCGCATCCCCGTCATGTTTCAGCGTATTCACTTCGCGCGCGAGGTCAAACAGCACGGAATAGGCTTCCGGGGTGTTGAAGTCGTCATCCATGGCGTCGCAGAAGCGTTTCTGGAACAGCTCACCGTTCTCAAAATAACGATGTTCGGCGTTATTGCTATCCGTACCACGCAGCGCGTTGTACAGACGCTCCAGCGCAGAACGCGCCTGTTTCAGGTTCTCTTCGCTGTAATTCAACTGGCTGCGATAGTGACCGGACATCAGGAAGTAGCGCACGGTTTCCGCGTCGTAATACTTCAGCACGTCACGCACGGTAAAGAAGTTGCCGAGCGATTTTGACATCTTCTCGCGATCAACCATCACCATGCCGGAGTGCATCCAGTAATTTACGTACTCGCCGTCATGCGCACAGGTTGACTGGGCGATTTCGTTTTCGTGGTGCGGGAACATCAGATCGGAACCGCCACCGTGGATATCGAAATGCGAACCCAGCTGTTTGCAGTTCATCGCCGAACACTCAATGTGCCAGCCGGGACGCCCTTCGCCCCACGGCGATGGCCAGCTCGGCTCGCCAGGCTTGGACATTTTCCACAGCACGAAGTCCATCGGGTTGCGTTTTACTTCCGCGACTTCGACGCGTGCCCCCGCCTGCAACTGATCCAGATCCTGACGCGAAAGCTGACCATAAGTCGGATCCGTCGGCACCGAGAACATCACATCGCCGTTTTCAGCCACGTACGCATGTTCGCGATCCAGCAGGCGCTGTGTGATTTCAATAATTTCTGCAATATGGTGCGTTGCGCGCGGTTCGCTATCCGGGCGCAGGATATTGAGCGCGTCAAAATCCTTATGCATCTCAACGATCATTCGGTCGACCAGCGCGACAAAACTTTCGCCATTCTCGTTAGCGCGCTTAATGATTTTGTCGTCAATATCGGTAATATTGCGGACATATTTCAGCTTATAGCCGAGAAAACGCAAATAGCGGGATACCACGTCAAAGGCGACAAAGGTACGGCCGTGACCGATATGACAGAGATCGTAAACGGTAATACCACACACGTACATGCCGACTTCCCCGGCATGGATAGGTTTGAATTCCTCTTTTTGGCGCGTCAGTGTATTAAAGATTTTTAACATCGAAGATTCCATGTGGACGTGTGTGGAACGAAAACCGCATATATTACCCGTAATTCAAACCCGAAGCAGCACACTTTGCAAGGTGATCCAGCCTCGCGGTTATGCTATAACAAGCGACTATCTCTGACCCACTGGCGGGTCTACGCACTACACTATCAGAACAGGATGCAATAATGGTTACTTTCCACACTAATCACGGCGACATCGTAATCAAAACCTTTGAGGACAAAGCGCCTGAAACAGTTAAAAACTTCCTGGACTACTGCCGTGAAGGTTTCTACAACAACACGATTTTCCACCGTGTTATCAATGGTTTTATGATTCAGGGCGGCGGTTTCGAACCGGGCATGAATCAAAAAGTCACTAAAGACCCGATCAAAAACGAAGCCAACAACGGTCTGAAAAACACCCGTGGTACGCTGGCCATGGCGCGTACTCAGGCTCCGCACTCCGCTACCGCGCAGTTCTTCATCAACGTGGCTGATAACGACTTTCTGAACTTCAGCGGCGAAAGCATGCAGGGCTGGGGCTACTGCGTGTTTGCCGAAGTGGTTGAAGGCATGGACGTTGTTGACAAGATCAAAGGCGTTTCCACCGGCCGCAGCGGCATGCACCAGGACGTGCCGAAAGAAGATGTGGTGATTGAAAGCGTGGACGTCAGCGAGTAATTGGTGGCAACACTCTTTATCGCAGATTTGCATCTGCAAACAGAAGAACCGGCGATCACCGCCGGTTTTCTGCGTTTTCTGGCCGGTACAGCGCGTGAAGCCGATGCGCTCTACATTTTGGGCGATCTGTTTGAAGCGTGGATTGGTGACGACGATCCGAACCCGCTACATCAGCAAATAGCCCGGGCGATCAAAGCCGTTGTCGATAGCGGTGTCCCCTGCTATTTCATTCACGGCAACCGCGATTTCCTGCTCGGTCAACGCTTCGCGCAAGCCTGCGGTATGCAGTTGTTACCTCAGGAACAGGTGCTCAATTTGTATGGCCGTAACGTGCTGATTATGCATGGCGATACGCTCTGCACCGACGATGCCGGTTATCAGGCCTTTCGCGCCAAAGTGCACCAGCCCTGGCTGCAAAAGCTGTTCCTCACCCTGCCGCTGTTTATTCGCCGACGTATCGCCGCGAAAATGCGCGCCGGCAGTAAAGCCGCCAACAGCAGCAAGTCGCTTTCGATTATGGATGTAAACCAGCACGCCGTGGTGGAAGCCATGGAAAAACACCAGGTGCAGTGGTTGATCCACGGTCATACTCATCGCCCGGCAGTGCATGAGCTTACCGCGAATAACGCGCCCGCATACCGTGCCGTTTTAGGCGCATGGCACAGCGAAGGTTCGATGGTGCGCGTCAGCGACAGCGATGTTGAACTGATTCATTTCCCTTTCTGAATACGCTTGTGATTACGCGTCAAACGCGCGAAACATCGCTACGCAACCGTTTTCCTTGCCCGTTTTACATGCTATTCTCTGTGCCCTCTTATGTAGTCTGAAGCACACCCACAGGAGTTTTGAGACGTATGTCTTCAAGCAACCAACCGGCGCGCATCGCCATTGTTATGGGCTCGAAAAGCGACTGGGCCACCATGCAATTCGCCGCAGAAATCCTCGATACCCTGAACGTTCCGCACCATGTTGAAATCGTCTCCGCACACCGCACCCCGGATAAACTGTTTAGCTTCGCCGAAAGTGCGGAACAAAACGGTTACCAGGTGATTATTGCCGGTGCCGGCGGCGCGGCGCATCTGCCGGGCATGATCGCGGCGAAAACACTGGTGCCGGTGCTGGGTGTGCCGGTACAAAGCGCTGCGTTAAGCGGTGTGGACAGCCTTTACTCTATCGTGCAGATGCCGCGCGGCATTCCGGTGGGAACGCTGGCAATTGGCAAAGCCGGTGCGGCCAACGCCGCGCTGCTGGCCGCACAGATCCTGGCGCAGCATGACGCGCAACTGCACCAGCGTCTGGCGGACTGGCGCAAATCTCAGACCGATGAGGTGCTGGATAATCCGGATCCGAGAGGCGCGGCATGAAACAGGTTTGCGTATTAGGCAACGGCCAGCTTGGCCGGATGTTGCGCCAGGCCGGTGAACCGCTCAGCATCGCGGTCTGGCCGGTTGGGCTGGATGACGCGCCGGAAGCGGTGCCGTTTCAACAGAGTGTTATCACCGCCGAAATTGAGCGTTGGCCGGAAACAGCGTTAACGCGCGAGCTGGCGCGCCATCCGGCGTTTGTTAACCGCGATGTGTTCCCGATCATTGCCGATCGCCTGACGCAAAAACAGTTATTCGACAAACTCGAACTGGCTACCGCACCGTGGCAGTTGCTGGCGGATAAAAGCGAATGGCCCGCCGTGTTTTCCCGCCTGGGCGAACTGGCGATTGTTAAGCGCCGCGTGGGGGGCTATGACGGTCGTGGGCAGTGGCGTTTACGCACAGGCGAAACGGATCAATTGCCGGACGACTGCTACGGTGAGTGCATTGTCGAACAGGGCATCAATTTTTCCGGTGAAGTATCGCTGGTCGGCGCGCGCGCGCGTGATGGCAGTACCGTTTTCTACCCGTTGACGCATAACCTGCATCAGGATGGCATTTTGCGTACCAGCGTGGTTTTCCCGCAGGCTAACGCCGCTCAGCAACAGCAGGCGGAAAACATGCTTTCTGCCATCATGCATGAGCTGAACTACGTCGGCGTGATGGCGATGGAGTGCTTTGTCACACCGGGTGGGTTGCTGATTAACGAGCTGGCGCCGCGCGTGCACAACAGCGGCCACTGGACGCAGAACGGTGCTTCTATCAGCCAGTTTGAACTGCATCTGCGCGCGGTGGTGGATCTGCCGTTACCGCCGCCGGTGGTCAACAGCCCGTCGGTGATGATCAACCTGATAGGCAGCGATCTGAATTACGACTGGTTGAAACTGCCGCTGGTGCATTTGCACTGGTACGACAAAGAGGTACGTCCGGGGCGCAAAGTGGGTCATTTGAACCTGAACGATGATGACATGGCGCGTCTGAGTGCCACGCTGGAAGCGCTGGTGCCACTGCTGCCGCCCGAGTACGCAAGCGGCATTGCCTGGGCACAGTCAAAACTGCAGTAATCTCCCGCCGGGGAATTGATCTCCCTTGTTCGGGGCGTAAAATCTGCACGCTGGTGGGATTACCACCAGCGTTTTGCAGAAGGAAGCCCAATGAACGACACCACGGATTATCTCGCCCTCCTGCGGGATGAAACGCCTCTTATTGATGTTCGTGCACCGGTTGAGTTCGCCAAAGGTGCCATGCCCGCGGCTATCAATCTGCCCTTAATGAACGACCATGAACGCGCGGCGGTAGGCACTTGCTATAAACGCGAAGGCGCAGAAGCCGCGCTTCGTCTGGGGCATCAACTGGTCAGTGGCGAAACCCGTGAACAACGCATCGAAGCATGGCGGCAAGCCTGCGCGCAATATCCGCAGGGTTATCTTTGTTGCGCCCGCGGCGGTCAGCGTTCGCATATCGTTCAGCAATGGCTGCGAGAATGCCAGGTGGACTATCCGCTGGTGGTCGGTGGTTATAAAGCGCTGCGCCAGGCCGCCATCGAAGCAACGCAACAATGCATGCAACGCCCGGCGCTGCTGGTGGGTGGCTGCACGGGAAGCGGCAAAACGTTGCTGGTGCGTTCGCAGCGTAATGGCATCGATCTTGAAGGGCTCGCCCGGCATCGTGGTTCCTCGTTTGGCCGGACGCTGCAACCGCAGCGCTCACAGGCCAGTTTCGAAAACCAGCTGGCAGCGGCGCTACTGAAAGTGACGCCCGCGTTCTGGCTGCTGGAAGACGAAAGCGCCGCGATTGGGGCGAACCATCTGCCAGCCGTGGTGCGCGAGAGAATGGCGCAATCGCCGCTGGTGGTAGTGGAAGATCCCTTTGCACAACGCCTGGAGCGTTTGCGCGTCGACTATTTCGTAGAGATGCACGCGGCGTTTATCACCCGCGACGGTGAGGAAGAGGGCTGGCGTCAGTATGCCGAATATCTGCGTCACGGGCTTTTTGCCATTCGCCGCCGTCTGGGATTACAGCGCTACGCGGAATTGACGCGACATCTGGAGAACGCGCTGAGCCAGCAGCAGCGTAGCGGCAGTACCGAGGAACACTTCGCGTGGCTGGTGCCGTTGCTGGAGGAGTACTACGATCCGATGTACCGCTACCAGCTTGAGAAGCGCGCGAAAGCCATTCGCTTTCGCGGCACTTTTGCAGAAGTAGCGGCCTGGCTGGCGGCACACACGGCTTAATGCCGATCGCGTTTATCGGCGCGTTTCGCCAGCCAGTCTCCCAGCACCTGGACTATCTGCACCAGAATAATCAGCGCGATAACCGTTACGATCATCACCTGGGTTTCATAACGGTAATAGCCGTAGCGGATCGCCAGATCGCCCACACCACCACCGCCGACAATCCCGGCCATCGCTGAATATCCAATCAGGCTGACGAGCGTAATGGTCAGGCCGCGCAGCAGACCCGCGCTGGCTTCCGGCAGCAGCACGGTACAGATAATGCGCAGCGGGCTGGCACCAAAGGCTTCCGCCGCTTCAATAATGCCTTTATCCACCTCGCGCAGGGCGCTGTCGACCAACCGTGCATAAAAGGCAATTGCCGCCACAGAGAGCGGCACCGACGCGGCAATCGGCCCAATGGTGTTGCCGAGCAAAAACTGCGTCACCGGCAACAGGAGCACCAGCAGGATCACAAACGGCACCGAGCGGATAATATTCACCAGTACTGTGCTCACCAGATAGACCGCGCGGTTTTGCCAGAACAGGTGCCTGTCGGTAACGAAAATCAGGAAACCGAGCGGCAAACCGCCGACAATCGCCAGCACCGTCGAGATGCTTAACATCTGGAAGGTTTCGCCAAAGGCGAGGCTCAGATCGGCCATTAAATCATCCACGGATCACCTCCACCTGCGCGGTACGGTTGCGAATATAGTCCACGGCGTCACTTACTGCTGCCGGGTTTTCCATCGACGTCAGTTGCACCACCAGAATGCCCAGCGCCCGCTCGCCGATATACTCAATTTTGCCGTGCAGAATATTAACCGCGACGCCAAATTTTACCGCCGCGTCAGAGAGCACCGGCTGCTCAGCGGAGTCACCAATAAACAGGATCTTCAATAATTGCCCTGGCAGATGCTGTTGCAAACGCTCCGGCAAAGTCAAATTGAGCGTGTGCGACACCAGTTGGCGGGTGAAGGGGTGCTGCGGATGGGCAAAAATATCAAACACGTCGCCCTCCTCCACCACTTTGCCGCCAGACATCACCGCCACCCGATCGCAGATCGATTTGATCACGTTCATCTCGTGGGTGATCAGCACAATGGTGATCCCCAGTTGTTCATTGATCTGCTTGAGCAGGGCCAGAATGGTAGCGGAGGTTTCCAGATCCAGCGCCGAGGTCGGTTCATCACACAGCAATACATCCGGGTGATTAGCGATGGCGCGCGCAATACCGACCCGCTGCTTCTGCCCGCCACTGAGTTGCACCGGGTAGCGAGTGGCTTTATCGCTTAAGCCTACCAGTTGCAGGATCTCCGCCACGCGCGGGGCGATTTTACTGCGTTCCCATCCCGCCGCTTTCAGGCTGAAAGCCACGTTTTGCGCCACGGTGCGGGTATGCATCAGGTTGAAGTGCTGGAATATCATGCCTATGCGTTGACGCGCTTTGCGTAATGTGATGCCTTCCAGCGCCGAAATAGCAACACCATTGATTTTGACGCTGCCCTGGCTTGGGCGCTGCAGCGCATTCAGCGTGCGCAGCAGCGTACTTTTGCCCGCGCCGCTGGTGCCCACAATGCCGAAGATCTCCCCCGGCGCAATACGCAGCGTGACATCCTCTACCGCCCGGGTCGCGCTCGTACTGCCGCGCGCTGCGGGGAAATCCACGCATACTTTTTCGATTTCAATCATGCAAACCTCAAACGACAAAAGGCAGGCCGCAGCCTGCCCGTCAAATCAGCCGGAGTGTTACTTTTTATCCGTGCCCTGCATCCAGTCTGGTTTCTGGAACGCACCATAAACATTGTTCGGATCGTCAATTACTGCACGGTAAGCCGGCGATTTAACCACCCCGACAATATCCTTCGCGAACGGTTTGTCGGCGTCTTCCGTGCGCACCGCAATAATGTTTTTCAGGTTCTCATCGAGGTGCTCTTGTTTGAGCGCAGAGGAGAGTTTCAGCCCGGCGGCAATGGCAAAGTTGCCATTCACCAGCGACGCGGTCACGCCGTCCAGCGTGCGCGGCAGTTGCGCCGCTTCCAGCGGTTTAAACACCAGCCCTTTCGGGTTGCTGGCAATATCGCGCTCGGAGGCTTTAGTCGGGTCGATGTTATCTTTGATAGTGATAAGGTCGAGCGATTGCAGGAAACGCAGCCCGCGCGCCAGGTTGGTCGGGTCATTGGAGAGCGTCACAATGTCGCCCTTTTTCAACTCATCCAGGCTTTTGATTTTGCGTGAATAAAAGCCCATACCCGCTGTCGGCACGGTAATCAGCTTGGTTAATTTCAGGCCTTTATCGGCCGTGAATTTGTCAAAATAGAGGCTGTGCTGGAACAGGTTGGCATCAATACTGCCGTTCGCCAGCGCCATGTTCGGCTGTACGTAATCGCTAAATTCACGCACCACCACTTTATAGCCTTTCTCTTTTAACGACGGCGCAATAGCCTGTTTCACCATATCGCCGTATGGTCCAGGTGCGACGCCGAAAACGATGGTGTGCGGATCGCTGCTGGCGTGAGCAAACGGTAAGCCGCAGGCCAGAAGTAATGCGCCGAAGGTCGCGCGCAAGCTGAGACGACGTCCCATAAATTCTCCCTAACGAGTTGAGCTGCTGTGTTGACGCGACGTACAGTGCGGCGCGTTCCATTTTCACCTGATTGATAAGGCTGCTGAATAAGATGGCATAAACACAGCGCAGCGGTAATTGAAATAAATTCAACATGCTGTGAACTATGTCACTGAATGGCGGGGAGATCTTTGCGGGGTAAGGCGATGAAGCATAACGAAAAGCCCTGCCTAAGGTGGGTTTTCTGGCCTTCCGTTATGCTTTTTGTTGCTAAGCATTGCCGGATTTAAACGAAGCGTTAAACCCGGCTGATGCAGACCTCTTAGAAGTCGTAACGCAGACGAACGATGTTCATGTCGCCCAGTGATTTGTCGGTGCTGGTGGTGAATACGTGTTCGTAATCGACACGGAAACCGTAATCCAGCTGGAAGGTCACACCAAGACCGTTGTCGATACGCTGATAGTAACGACCGGTGGTGTATTTCAGACGATCACCCATGACGTACGGCTGTACGTATTTAAGCGCGTACTGACCGACCGGGATTTTATAACCGGCAAAGTATTCAATACCCCACGCGTCGCCCGCGAAGTAGTTATGAATATCTTTTTTACCGGTAGTCAGGAAGTTTTCGTACCAGCCGCCACCGAAGGAGAGGGTCCAGTTATCCGGGGTCCAGCTCAGCGTTGTGCCGTAGATATTCTGGTTGTAAGTATCGGTGCCACCAGTGTTGACGTTGCGCATATCGGCCTGGGTGTAGTTCCACGCCGTACCCCATGTCAGATCTTTGGCAATGTGGTAATCCACGCCCAGAGAACCGCCGCCTTTACGTTTGTAACGCAGACCGTTACCAAGCAGCAGATCGTTATCCGAGAACAGGTAGGATGCATAGATATCGGCATCACCGAAGCTATTCTTATATTTCAGCATCTTACGTGAACGATAAGAACCATCGTAGTCACCTTTGACACCGTTACCCGGCGCCTGGGCTTTCATGTCGTAATCCCAGATATCGGTTTTCGCACCGACCACATCGTAGTACACGCTGTTCTGCTGACCGAAGGTCATCGTACCCCAGGTCTTACTTTTCAGACCGGTGTACAGCATACGGCGGGTTGTGTTGGTTGAACCTTTTGCATAATGACTATCCCAGTCGAACAGTGCCGGAATGTTCACACCGAGTTCGTAGTAGTTAACCCAGCTAATATCATCGAACAGGTAGTAATCGGTCGCAAAACGGAAACGAGTACCGCCATCGTAACCATTACGTTTGTAGGATTTCTTGTCTACATCGCCCATCGCGTTATCGAATTGCGGACGAATAGAGCCACCAACGGTGAAGTTCAGGCGGCTTAACGGATTACCGGCCTGCGGATCTTGCTTAAGTACAGTAATTTCCGCCTGAGTTGCAAAAGACATCAATGCCACTGCTGCGCCGATGGCTGTCGCCAGGGCGGTTGTTTTTATTTTCATGGTTTTTCCTTGATGGATAGACACCACTAGTAAGTTACTAGCGGCGAAATATTAACGTCTAAAAGCTTCTATTTGGTGGGGTTTTTTTGTTGTTTTGTGCTGGTAAATAATTGCCAGGGGAACTTTTACACTTTGAAACAGACGCACACCGATAGAATTATCGGCATGCGTTTCGTTGAGCAAATATTGATGAAGGGATTAATTACTGAATTGACGAAACAGTGCTTTTCCTTTAAGCAAACGCGCGCCAAGCCAGCCGCCGCATAGCGAAAGCAGTAACGCGCCGCACAACGGTAACGTTGCCCACAAACGCCAGTCCGGCTCCCACGGGAAATCAAACACCCTCGTTTGCAGCACCGCCAGCGCGGTTTCCGCACCCATCGCCGCGACCAGCCCGGAGACCAGCCCCAGCAGCGCGAACTCACACCATAACGTGGTTCGCAGCAGCCGCTTGCCCGCGCCGAGCGTGCGGTAAACCACCAGCTCCTGGTGACGCTGACGCATACCGACTTGTACCTGCGCGAGCAGCAGCAACACGCCGCAGGCCGTGACCAGCACGACCATCACTTCCAGCGCCCGGCTGACCTGCTCAAGCACCTGACCGACCTGTTTTAGAATCGCGCCAATATCGAGCAGGCTGATGGTCGGGAACTCCCGGTTCAGTTGCGTTAACATGCCGTTGCCGTTCTGCCAGCGGAAACTGGTGAGCCAGCTCTGCGGCTGGCCGTCCAGCGCCCCCTGGGGGAAGATAAAGAAGAAATTTGGCCGCAGGCTTTCCCAGTCCACTTTGCGCAGGCTGCTGATGGTGGCGCTGAATTCCTGCGTATCGCCCATAAATGTCACGGAGTCGCCCAGCTTCAGGCCTAACCGCTGCGCCAGCCCCTCCTCAACCGAGACCTCCCCGTCTTTCGGCGGCCAGTGTCCGGCGGTGACCGGGTTATGATCCGGGCGCTGCTGAAGCCAGGTGAGATTGAGTTCGCGGTTCAGCGCCTCATCCTGGTTACCCTCCGTCGACTGGCCGTTAATTTGCGTCATCCTCGCGCGCACAATCGGGAAGAATGCCTGGGCGTCAACATGGTGCTCAGAAAGAAACGCTTTCAGCGGTGTCACCTGTTCCGGCGCGATATTGATTAAAAAGTAGTTCGGGCTTTCCGGCGGTAACTGCTGTTGCCACCTGTCCAGCAGATCGCCGCGCAGCACCAGCAGCATCGCCAGCAACATAAAAGAGAGCGAAAACGCCGCAAGCTGGCTCAGCGTTGACCACGGCTGACGCAGCAGCCGGTTCACCGCAAGACGCAACGGCAGCGCTTTAAATGTCAGTCGTTTGAGCACATTAAGCAGCAGCCAGCCCACCACGCCGCACAGCAAGGCCAGCACCACCGCGCCCGCCAGCACAGCCCACAGCAACATACTGCCGCCCATCAGCCAGCCGAGTAGCAGCACGGCTACCGCGCAGATCACCGGCACGTAGAACTTCAGCGGCCAGACATTGGCCACCGCGTCACGTCGCAGCACACGCAGCGGCTGCGTCGCCAGCAGCAAGCGATAGGGTCGCAACCCCACCAGCAGCGAAATCACCACCATCGCCCCGACCGCCCACAGCCACGGCCACAAACTTGCGGGCGGCAGCGCAGCAGGCAGCACCGGCTTGAGCAGCACCATTAAAACGCTTTCGAACACCAGCCCGATGACGCCACCGGTCACCACTGACAGCGCCAGTACCATTAACCACTGCCCGACAATCAATTTGCGTAATTGCGCGCGGCCCGCACCAAGGGTTTTCAGTACCGCCACCAGATCGTAGCGACTACGGCAATAGTGCCCCATCGCCACCGCGACGGCAGCTATTGCCAGCAACAGCGTTAATAGCGCAGATAACAACAGGAACTGCTGCGAACGCTGCAAGGATTTGCCCAGTGCGCCTTCATCCTGCTCCAGCCCGTACCAGCGGTGCTCCGGTTTTAACTGCGGCAGCAACCATTTTTCGTATGCATCTAATTGCGCGGGTGTGCCGCCAAATTTTACCCGCCAGCTGACGCGGCTACCTGGCTGCACCGCACCGGTTTTCGCCACATCGGCAATATTCATCAACAGACGTGGTGCCATCTGAAAAGGGTTAAAGCCTGAATCCGGCTCCTGTACCACTTCTCCGGCAATACGCAATGTGGCATCCCCCACATCAATAGCATCACCAGTTTTTAAATTGAGCAGCGCCATTAACCGTGGCGCCAGTAACACCGTTCCCGCTCGCGGTTTTAACCCCGCCGGACTGGTTTGCAGCTCACCATAAAGGGGGTAAATGTCATCAACGGCTTTCACATCGGCTAATTGCGGCGTGTCGCCAGCAAAAGTCATGGTGGCAAAACTGATTTGTTCGCTGAGTCGCAGCCCTGTTTTTCGCGCTTCATCCAGCCACGCCTGGGGTATCTCACGAGAGCTGCGTAGCGCTCTGTCGCCCGCCATAAATTCCCGGCTCTGCTGGCTGAGCCCTTTTTCCATACGATCGCTGATGTTGCCGAGCGCCAGCACGCAAGCCACCGCCAGACTTAGCGCCATCCAGACAATCAGCAGCGACGGCGAGCGCCATTCGCGCCAGAACCAACGGGCTATCATACATCCTCCCGCAGTTCACCATTGACCAGCCGCAACCGCCGATCGCAACGCGCGGCAAGCTGCGGATCGTGCGTTACCAGCAGCAGCGTGGTGCCATATTGTTGATTCATGGAAAAGAGCAAATCAGCGATCTTGTCGCCGGTTTGCCGGTCGAGATTGCCGGTAGGTTCATCGGCGAACAGCACCGACGGTCGGCCATTAAACGCGCGAGCCAGCGCCACCCGCTGTTGTTCACCGCCGGAGAGCTGCGCAGGCAGATGATCCAGCCGTTTACCCAGCCCTAACTCTTCCAGTAACGCTTTCGCGCTACTGCGGCTTTGATTGCTGTTTTCGCCACGCAGCAAGGCCGGGAGTTCAACATTTTCCAGCGCATTTAGCGTGGGAATGAGCATAAAGGATTGAAAAACAAAGCCGACATTTTGCGCACGTAGTTGCGCGCGCGCCTCTTCATCCATCTTATGCAGAGGTTTGCCGAGCAGGTTCACCTCGCCGCTACTGCCATCGTCTAACCCGGCGAGGATCGCTAATAAGGTGGACTTTCCGGAGCCGGATTCGCCAATCAGGGCGATGGTCTCGGCTGGTTTGACAACCAGCTCAACTCCGGTAAGGATGGAAAGCTCATGCTCCCCCTGACCGACGGACTTCTTAAGATGATGAACTTCAACAATGTTTTCCGCTGGCATTTGCCCTTCCTGTTTTTGCTTTTGTTAACCTTTCGCGCCGCGGCGGCGGACACGTTACTGATTCTTGGCGACAGTCTGAGCGCCGGGTATCGCATGGCGGCGAATGCCGCGTGGCCTGCGCTGCTCAATGACAAATGGCAGCAAAAACCGACGGTTATCAACGCCAGCATCAGCGGCGACACCTCGCAGCAGGGGCTGGCGCGCCTGCCTGCGCTGCTTAAAGAGCATCAACCGCGCTGGGTACTGGTGGAGCTGGGCGGTAACGATGGTCTGCGCGGTTTCGCGCCGCAGCAAACAGAGCAAACGCTGCGCCAGGTGGTGCAGGCGGTGAAAGCCGCCAACGCGCAACCGCTGTTAATGCAAATTCGGCTCCCTGCCAACTACGGTCGCCGCTATAATGAAGCCTTTAGCGCCATTTATCCTAAGCTTGCCAAGGAGTTGGATGTTCCTCTGCTGCCATTTTTTATGGAAGAGGTCTATCTGAAACCGCAATGGATGCAGGATGATGGCATCCATCCCAACCGCGATGCGCAGCCGTTTATTGCAGACTGGATGGCAACGCGACTGGCGCCTTTAGTTAACCACGACTCCTGATTGTTCAGGCACGCCCCCAGGTAAAGTTATGCAAAAAACGGTCTTAATAACAGGATGTTCCAGCGGAATCGGGCTGGAAAGCGCACGCGAACTGAAGCGTCAGGGTTTTCGCGTGCTGGCGGCCTGCCGTAAACCGGACGATGTCGCCCGGATGGCAAGCGAAGGCTTTACCGGCATTTTGCTCGATCTTGACGACGCGCAAAGCGTGATACGCGCCGCCGCCGAAGTGATAGCGCTGACCGACAATCGCCTGTACGGGATCTTCAACAACGCCGGATACGGTGTTTATGGCCCGCTCGATACCATCAGCCGCGAACAGCTGGAACAGCAATTTTCCAGTAACTTTTTTGGCACTCACCAGCTCACCATGCTGCTGCTGCCTGCGATGCTGCCGCACGACGAGGGGCGCATCGTGATGACCTCCTCGGTGATGGGGCTGATCTCAACGCCAGGCCGCGGCGCTTACGCCGCCAGCAAGTATGCGCTGGAAGCCTGGTCGGACGCTTTACGAATGGAGCTACGCCATACAGGCATCAAAGTGAGCCTGATTGAACCCGGCCCGATTCGCACGCGCTTTACCGACAATGTGAATCAGACACAACGCGATAAGCCGGTGGAAAACCCCGGTATCGCCGCACGTTTTACGCTGGGGCCGGAGGCAGTCGTCGCCAAAGTGCGCCATGCTTTTGAGAGCAGCAACCCGAAAGTGCGCTACCCGGTAACGCTGGTGACATGGGCGGTTACCTTTTTAAAACGCCTGCTGCCAACGCGCATGATGGATAAAATTTTGCACGGGTGAGTTGAAGGCGCGAAGCCTGTCCCCCATGTATGACGAAACAGTGAAATAAAGAGAACTTAGTATGTCTGCACAGAATATTGTCAATATTACCGAAATGAACCTGCAACAGGTACTTGAGCAATCCGTTGCCACGCCGGTGCTGTTCTATTTCTGGTCCGAACGCAGCCAGCACTGCCAGCAACTGACGCCGGTGCTGGAAAACCTCGCCGCCCAGTACAACGGGCAGTTTATCCTGGCGAAAGTCGATTGCGACGCAGAGCAGATGGTGGCATCACAGTTTGGCTTACGCGCCATTCCTACTGTTTACCTGTTCCAGAATGGCCAGCCGGTTGACGGTTTCCAGGGGCCGCAGCCGGAAGACGCGATTCGCGCGCTGCTGGATAAAGTGCTGCCGCGCGAAGAGGAGCTGAAAGCGCAACAAGCTATGCAACTGATGCAGGAAGGCAAGCACATCGACGCGCTGCCGCTGCTGAAAGAGGCCAGCCAGTTAGCACCGCAAAACAGCGAAATCACCCTGCAGCTGGCAGAAACGTTGATTGTGTTGAACCGTGCGGATGAAGCCGAAGCGGTGCTAAAAGCGGTTCCGTTACAGGATCAAGACACACGTTACCAGGGCCTTATCGCGCAGATCGAACTGCTGAAAAAAGCCGCGGATACGCCGGAAATCCAGCAACTGCAACAGCAGGTTGCAGACAACCCGCAGGACGCGCTGCTGGCAACACAACTGGCGCTGCAACTGCACCAGGTGGGCCGCAACGAAGAAGCGCTGGAACTGCTGTTTAGCCACCTGCGTAAAGATCTGGCTGCGGCAAACGGTGAAGCGCGCAAAATGCTGCAAGAGATCCTGGCTGCGCTCGGCACCGGCGACGCGCTGGCATCGAAATACCGCCGCCAGCTCTACTCCCTGCTCTACTAATTCCCCTGCTAAATTTGGCGATCGCGCTGTTTTAATCGCTAATTCGGGCTAAGATGGCATCAAATTAAACAGGAGGTTTTTTTGATGCCAATCGTCATTCTGGTTCTTATCTTCGTCGCGCTGGTGGTGGTTATCTCCGGTGTGAAAATCGTCCCGCAAGGCTTCCAGTGGACTGTGGAACGCTTTGGCCGTTTCACCCGCACGCTGCAGCCAGGTTTAAGCCTGGTGGTGCCATTTATGGATCGCATTGGTCGTAAGATCAATATGATGGAACAGGTTCTCGATATTCCCTCGCAGGAAGTTATTTCCAAAGACAACGCCAACGTCACCATTGACGCAGTGTGCTTTATTCAGGTGATCGACGCTCCTCGCGCCGCCTATGAGGTGAGCAACCTGGAACTGGCGATCATCAACCTGACCATGACTAACATCCGTACCGTGCTCGGCTCAATGGAGCTGGACGAAATGCTTTCACAACGTGACAGCATCAACACCCGTCTGCTGCATATTGTGGATGAAGCCACCAATCCGTGGGGCGTAAAAGTCACGCGTATTGAAATCCGCGATGTGCGCCCACCGGCGGAATTGATTGCCTCAATGAATGCACAGATGAAAGCGGAACGTACCAAACGCGCTTACATTCTTGAAGCTGAAGGGATCCGCCAGGCGGAGATCCTCAAAGCCGAAGGGGAAAAACAGTCGCAGATCCTCAAAGCGGAAGGCGATCGCCAGTCGGCGTTCCTGCAGGCAGAAGCACGTGAACGTTCGGCAGAAGCCGAAGCCCGTGCCACCCAGATGGTCTCTGAAGCGATTGCCGCCGGGGATATTCAGGCAGTGAACTACTTCGTAGCGCAGAAATATACCGACGCGCTGCAACAAATTGGCTCGGCGAACAACAGCAAAGTGGTGATGATGCCGCTGGATGCCAGCAGCCTGATGGGCTCGATCGCCGGGATCGCCGAACTGGTGAAAGACAGCGCCGGCGAGCGTAAAAAATGATTGCCACTCTGCTGCTCGAACATACACACCTCGCCTGGCTGGTGCTCGGCGGCCTGTTGCTGGCTGCGGAAATGCTGGGCGGTAACGGCTATCTGTTGTGGAGCGGCGTCGCGGCGGTGGTCACCGGGTTGCTGGCGTGGGTTATTCCCTTCGGCTGGGAGTGGCAGGGTGTACTGTTCGCCGTGCTGACCATGCTGGCCGCCTGGCTGTGGTGGCAATGGCTTTCGCGGCGGGTAAAACAGCAAAAACCCGCCGACGCGTCGCTGAATCTGCGTGGGCAACAGCTCGTCGGCCGCCGCTTCCAGCTTGATAACGCACTGGTGAACGGTCGAGGCCATATGCGCGTGGGCGACAGTTCGTGGCCGGTCAGCGCCGACGACGATCTCGCTGCCGGAACGCGCGTTGAGGTAACGGCCGTTGAAGGCATCACCTTACGCATCAAAGCCGTAAACGAATAACAATAACGCAAGGATTCAGGGAATGATAAAACGCCGTCGTCTCGCGCTGGGCTTGTGTCTCTCCTTTACCGCCAGCGCACCCGCGCTGGCGTCGTCTGATATCGATAGCTGCACATGGGGGAGCACGGGATGTTTCATCACCAGCCCGCCGGTGCTGGGCATTGATACCGATACCCGTGATAACCTGCTGCGCCTGGTGGATGAGCAAAAAGGATTTTTGCCACTGCGCCAGCCCGTACCGCAAGATTTCACGCGCAGCCGAAGCTTCTATTTCGGTATTCATCACGATGACACTACCGCCCCGGCAGCAACGGCGGAACCCGTTTCCAGTGACGACACCCTGCGCCAGCAAATGAAAGCGCTGGGCATCAAACCTGATGATCAAATTCCTCCCGCGCTGTTGCGCCTGATCGCCGAAGGTGACGCGGCGCAGACAGTAACTGGTGAAGGTTTTGCATCCGATGAGATGGAAAACCGTTTTGTGTCGCGTAATAACGAGACACTTTCTGGCTTTTTCGCCGCCCTGCTGGACGAAAAAGCCTTAACACCGGAACAGCGCCTGGCGCTGGCGAAAGCGCGAACGGCAGCGGATGGCCGCGGTGAAGTCATTATTAATGCACTAAGTTTCCCGCAAGGTTCAGTTGCTCTCGGTTTCCGTACCTATTTACACGGCGCTAACGCTTTCTATGCCGGTGATTATGACGCCGCCGTGCAGGATTTTACTTCGCTCGCCAGCAACCCGCAGCCGTGGCTTGCCGAAACGGCCAGCTATATGTTGATGCGCACCGCGCTCAACGCCAGTAGCGCGAATGCCAACGGTGAATATGGCGATTTCGACGTCACAAAAGTAGACAAATCCCAGGCGCAGAAAGCGCGGGATGCAGCGCTTCATTACCTGAAAAGCTGGCCGCAGGGCCACTACGCAGAATCGGCGCAGGGGATGTTGCGCCGTATCAACTGGTATTTGCAGGACTGGAACACGCTGGCGGCGCTCTACGAACAGGCGCTGTCACAGACGGCCAGCGGTGATGCGTTAATCGCGCTGGTCAATGAAAGCGACAACAAACTTCTCGAATCGGGCGGTGATGATTTTATCAGCACGCCGGATGCCTCGCTGATGACCTTTATCCTGACGCTGCGCCGCCTGCGCGATAACAAATGCGATGAAAAGCATCCCTGTATCGATCAAGCCTGGCTCGACAGCATCAAAGCCGATTTCGACAAAAATAAACGCGGCGATCTGTGGAATTACCTGCGTCTGAAGCTGGCTTTCAGCAAACAGGATTACGCCACCGTGCGCAGCGCCATCACTCCTGCGCAAACACTGGCACCGCACAATATTCTCGCGTTTAGCGAGCAAGTGCTGTACGGCGAAGCACTGATGGCGGAAAAGCAGTGGCCGGAGGCCAAAGCGCACTGGCTGCATCTTTTGGAGCTGAGCAAAGATGTCGAACAGCAGCAGTTGCTGCAGGCCAAACTGGCGGCAACGCTGGTGGAAAGCGACGCGCTGGCGCAGATTTTTACGCCTGACAGCAAGATCACGAATCTGCGTTACCGTTCCTTAGTGCTGAAAACCAAAGCACCACGCGAATTACTGCGCCAGCAGGCCAGCAATGGGCCGAACAACGAAGAGCGCACCATCGCACTGCACACGCTGCTGACGCGCGATTTGACCGAAGGGCATTACGCCGACTGGTTACAAGACAAACAACTGATCGCCGCGATCGCACCGCCGGTCACTGGCGAAGCGTTTGATGACGTCAATCTGAGCGCATTTGCCTGGAAAGGCACCGACAAAGAGAGCTTCTACTTCTGCGCTGCGCTGGAAAAAACGGTTACTACCCTGAGCCAGAAAGCGCAGGATGGCCATGAGCTGAACTGCCTCGGCGAATTTTTCCGTATCACGCAAACCCGCGTTAACCGGGAAACCGACCAGTGGGGTAACGACGCGCTGGACGACGCAACAAAGCTTAACGCTGCGCCCGGCGTCGCGCACCGTCTGGCCTGGTATCAGCAGGTTATCAGCGATGCCAAAGCCGAGCCGGAAGATAAGAGCTACGCGCTGTATCGTGCCGTAATGTGTTACGCCCCCTCCGGTTATAACGATTGCGGCGGCGAAGACGTCGATAAATCCGTGCGTAAAGCATGGTTCCAGCAACTGAAAAGCCGTTATCCGGGAAGCGTATGGGCCAAAGAGCTCAAATATTACTGGTAATGGCACTGGCAGGTGCGCTGCTCTGCCCTGCGGCGTTAGCCGCTCAGGGGAAGGCAGCAGCGTACTGGTTATGGTCTGGCGTACGCCCCACGCAAACGCTGCGTGATGCCGATATTGTCTATCTGCATCAGGGCGATGTCGTCAGCGTTGCCGGTCAAACTGTGTTTGAGCGTAAAGGGCTGCCGGTCAATCAGCTTACCTTTCCGCGCATCTGGCTTACGGTGCGTTTTACCAAGCTGGATGTGCCGGATGCGCTGTTGTTACGTCTTACCCGGCTGTTAGCTCGCTGGCAAGCGGCGGGAAACCATGTCGTCGGGTTGCAGGTGGATTTCGATGCCGCCACCCACCGCCTTGGCGATTACGCGCTGTTTTTGCACCGTCTGCGCCAGACGCTGCCAGCAGACTACGCTCTGGGCGTCACTGGTTTACTGGACTGGGCGAAAACCGGCAGCGTGCAAACCCTTAACGCATTGCCGGTAGATGAACTGGTGGTGCAGAGCTATCAGGGGCGCAGCACCGTTGCGAATTACACCGACTATCTGCCCGCACTTTTAGCGTTACGCATCCCGTTTAAACTGGGGCTGGTGCAGAACGGCGCGCGTGATACACGCGAAGAGCAGCAACTCGCCGCCTCCCCGTGGTATCGCGGCACGGTGACATTTATGCTCAACCCTTCGCGTGGTGGCAGCAGCCAGAAAGGTTATCAATAATCGGGCAATCGGCGCTGTCGTCACCGGGGCAGGAATCCGCCAGTGCCAGCAGTTGTACCCGCATTTGTTGCAGTTCGCCAATATGCCGCTCGATCTCGGCCACTTTCTGTAACGTGCGCGCTTTGACATCTGCGCTATGACGGGCCGGGTTATTAAACAGATTCACCAGCTCGCCGCACTCTTCGAGATTAAATCCTACCTGCCGCGCCTGGCGCAGCAGCGTCAACTCATTCAGGTGTTGTTGGTTGTAGCTGCGGTAGCCGTTTTCGCTGCGCAGCGGCGGTGTCACCAGCCCTTTCTCTTCATAGAAGCGAATCGCTTTGCTGGTTAAACCGGTTCTTTTTGCCACATCGCTGATATTCACGTTTCCCCCTCACTGCCAGAACCTGCGCTAATCACTATAAATGGCTGCTATGTAATAAAACAAATATATCCATATTGTTAATGGTTTTTTATTTACCCACCTTGCCGCTTCGCTATAACATGTGGCCGGATATTTCTAAGAATGATAAATGATTTACACACAGGAGTGGTTATGAGTGATATGGCGTTTTGCCGTGGTTGCGGAAAGCAAATACATAAAGAAGCGGTGGCTTGCCCGCAGTGCGGCGCGCCTCAAAACACCGCCGGGAAGAAAAGCCGAATTTCTGCTGCGCTGTTCGCCTTCTTTTTAGGTGGATTTGGCGCGCATAAATTTTATTTAGGGAAACCATGGCAGGGGATCCTTTATCTTCTGTTTTGCTGGACCTTTATTCCGGCGATCATCTCTTTCATCGAATTTATTATTTATCTGTGCAACTCCGATCAGGAATTTGCCCGTAAATACGGTTGAGTTTTACCCCGCCGGTAATAAACAAACCCCGCCTTGTGCGGGGTTTGTCGTTTATGGAACACCTGTCGCCTCTTTGTCATGATAAAACCTTGACCTTCCCCTTGATGGAAGGTTTAAGCTTCTACACAGTCACTATTGAAGCACCACAACCAAGGAGATTAAGTATGTCTCATACCATAGCGCTAGACCTGGATGGCCTCTCCTGCGGCCATTGCGTAAAACGCGTCAAAGAGAGCCTGGAAAAACGCCCGGATGTAGAACAGGCAGACGTCACCATTGAACGTGCGGAAGTCACCGGCAGCGCCAGCGCTGACGCGTTGATCGAAACCATCAAAGAAGCCGGATATGGCGCGAGCTTAAGCCACCCAAAGGCTAAACCGCTGGCAGAGTCATCACTCCCGTCGGAAGCACTGACAGCGGCCACACCTGAGCTTCCGGCAGCCAGCGAGCTTGATGACAGCCAACAACTGTTGATCAACGGCATGAGCTGCGCCAGTTGTGTCTCCCGGGTGCAAAAGGCCTTACAGGCCGTACCGGGCGTTACGCAGGCACGGGTCAACCTGGCGGAGCGCACCGCGCTGGTTATGGGCAGTGCCCCCGCCGCTGAATTAGTCAGCGCCGTAGAGAACGCAGGCTACGGCGCTGAAGCCATTGAAGATGACATCAAACGCCGCGAGCGCCAGCAGGAAACCGCGCTCGCCACCATGAAACGCTTCCGCTGGCAGGCGATTGTCGCGCTGCTGGTTGGCGTGCCGATCATGGTGTGGGGCATGCTCGGCGATAACATGATGGTCACCGACGCCAACCGCACGCTGTGGCTCATGCTCGGTGTTGTCACGCTAGCGGTCATGATCGTAGCGGGTGGCCATTTTTACACTAGCGCCTGGAAAAGCCTGCGTAATGGCACGGCGACCATGGATACGCTGGTAGCGCTGGGGACAGGCGCGGCCTGGCTCTACTCCATGAGCGTCAATATCTGGCCGCAGAGGTTCCCGATGGAAGCGCGTCACCTTTATTACGAAGCCAGCGCGATGATCATCGGTTTGATTAACCTCGGCCACATGCTGGAAGCCCGCGCGCGCCAGCGCTCGTCTAAAGCGCTTGAGCGGTTATTAGATTTAACCCCGCCCACCGCACGCGTGATCACCGCCGACGGCGAGAAAAATGTACCGCTGGCGGACGTTCAGCCGGGTATGACGCTGCGCCTGACAACGGGCGATCGCGTGCCGGTGGATGGTGAAATCAGCCAGGGCGAAGCCTGGTTCGATGAAGCCATGCTTACCGGCGAACCGGTGCCGCAGGAGAAAAGCACCGGTGAGAGCATTCATGCCGGGACAGTAGTGCAGGACGGCAGCGTGCTGTTTACCGCCAGCGCCGTCGGCAGCCACACCACGCTGTCGCGCATTATTCGCATGGTGCGCCAGGCACAAAGCAGCAAGCCGGAGATCGGCCAGCTTGCCGATCGCATTTCCGCCGTGTTTGTGCCGGTGGTGGTCGCTATCGCCTTGTTCAGCGGCGTTATCTGGTACGTCTTCGGCCCTGCACCGCAAATTGTCTACACGCTGGTCATCGCCACCACGGTGCTGATCATCGCCTGCCCTTGTGCGCTGGGGCTGGCAACGCCGATGTCGATTATCTCCGGCGTCGGTCGCGCGGCGGAGTTTGGCGTGCTGGTTCGCGATGCCGATGCGCTGCAACGCGCCAGCACGCTGGATACCATCGTGTTTGATAAAACCGGCACCCTGACGCGCGGCAAACCGGAAGTGGTGAGCGTGAAAACGCTGGATATTGACGACGCAACGGCGCTCCGTCTGGCGGCGGCGCTGGAGCAAGGTTCCAGCCATCCTCTGGCGCGGGCGATTATCGAAAAAGCAGGCGCGCAGACGCTGCCGGTGGTCAATCAGTTCCGTACACTGCGCGGGCTGGGCGTGAGCGGTGAGGTCGACGGGCACAGTGTGCTGCTTGGCAACCAGGCGCTGCTGGCTGAGCAAAACGTGGATACCCGCGCGCTTGATGATGAGCTGAACGCTCAGGCAAGCCTGGGCGCCACGCCGGTACTGCTGGCAATTGACGGGAAAGCCGTGGCACTGTTGGCGATCCGCGATCCGTTACGCGAAGACAGCATCGATGCGCTGCAACGTCTGCACCGTGAAGGCTACCGCCTGGTGATGCTGACCGGTGACAACCCCACCACCGCCAACGCTATCGCTAAAGAGGCGGGTATCGATGAGGTGATCGCCGGCGTGCTGCCGGATGGCAAAGCCGAGGCGATAAAAAACCTGCAACAGCAGGGCCGCCAGGTGGCGATGGTTGGCGATGGCATTAACGACGCGCCCGCGCTGGCGCAGGCCGACGTGGGGATCGCGATGGGCGGCGGCAGCGATGTGGCAATCGAAACCGCCGCCATCACGCTGATGCGCCACAGCCTGTTGGGCGTTGCCGATGCGCTGGCGATTTCAAAAGCGACGCTGCGCAATATGAAACAGAACCTGCTCGGCGCGTTTGTCTACAATTCGCTGGGTATTCCGATTGCCGCAGGTATTCTCTGGCCGCTAACCGGCACATTGCTCAATCCGGTGGTCGCAGGCGCGGCAATGGCGCTCTCGTCCATTACCGTGGTCAGCAACGCCAACCGGTTATTGCGCTTTAAACCTCATCAGTAAATGCCACAACCCCGCCGTTTATCCGGCGGGGTTTGCACCTTCTGGCCGCGCGCGCTAGCATGAGATTTTTCACTCAGGAAGCGCGTATGAGCCTGTTTCAACGATTGAAAACCTTTTTTCTTGCGCTTCGTGTGCCTCATTACCGCTGGCCTGCACTGGATGTGAATTTGCCCGGCGGCCGCCATCTGCACCTGGTGGGCAGTATTCATATGGGCACCTACGGTATGTCGCCGCTCCCGGCGCAGCTCCTGCAAAAACTGCGCGATGCCGACGCGCTCATCGTGGAAGCGGATATCGCCGGTTCGGATTCGCCATTCGACAATCTGCCGCCGGTCGAACCGCTTGAGCAACGCCTTCCCCCTGAACTTCTTACCCGGCTCGACAACACGCTGCAAACCCTGTCGCTTCACCGAGATGAATTCAACCAGCGGCCCGCCTGGCATATCGCGCTGGTATTGCAGGCCACGCAGGCACAGCGGCTGGGGCTACGCCCGGAGTACGGCATCGACTATCAGTTGCTACAGGCGGCGCAGCAGTATCACGTCAATATGATGGAACTGGAAGGCACCAGCAGCCAGCTGGATATCCTGCGCAGGTTGCCGGACGAAGGAAATGAACTGTTGCAGGACACTCTGACCCACTGGCACGAAAATGCGCGTTTATTACAGGTGATGATGAGCTGGTGGCTGGAAAATCCGCCCGCAGAAGATGAACTGACGCTGCCATCAACATTCAGCCAGCCGCTGCATGATGTTTTGATGCACCAGCGTAACCAGGCGTGGTGCGAGCGTTTGTTTGCGCTGCCGCCAGGGCGCTATGTGGTGGCAGCAGGCGCCCTGCATCTCTATGGCGAAGGGAATTTACCGGCGTTGCTGCGCGAAAGAGCGGCGCAATAGCGCAAGATGGTACTATTTTCGCGCACGCGAGCAGGCGTATGCTAAGCGCCGTGAGATGACCGTGGTAAGAAGGATTATTATGACACCCGCCGTGAAGTTACTCGAAAAAAACAAGGTTCCCTTTCAGGTACACACTTACGATCACGATCCCAATGAAACCAACTTTGGTGATGAAGTGGTGCGCAAACTGGGGCTGAACGCCGATCAGGTCTATAAAACGCTGCTGGTGGCGATCAATGGCGATATGAAACATCTTGCCGTTGCGGTCACGCCGGTTGCCGGGCAGTTAGATCTGAAAAAAGTCGCCAAAGCGCTTGGCGCGAAAAAAGTCGATATGGCCGATCCGCTGGTCGCCCAGCGCACCACGGGTTATCTGGTGGGCGGCATCAGCCCGTTGGGGCAGAAAAAACGTCTGCCGACGCTGATTGATGCCCCCGCGCAAGACTTCGCTTCCATTTATGTTTCCGGCGGCAAACGCGGGCTGGATATTGAACTGGCGGCGAGCGATCTGGCAAAAATGCTGGACGCGAAATTTGCCGATATCGCCCGCCGCGATTGACGGATAAGGAGCTGGTTACTGCCAGCTCACCTCCCCTTTAGGTTCGTAAGCATTCACATCCAGCGGTGAGTTTTTCTGGATGTACTCTTTCAGCACTTCAGCGTCAATAAAACCGGTATTCACATAGCCTGCTTTATTATCCAGACGCGGATAGCCATCACCGCCGGTTGCGTTGAAACTGAGCGTTGCCAGACGGTAGCTTTTCGCCGGATCGACCGGTTCGCCTTTGATTTTGAGATCATTGAGCTTGCCGCCTTTCGCCACAAAACTGACGTTGGCGAACTGCGGATACGCGCCTGAATCCGGCTTCATTTGCGTCACCGCGGTGAGGTAATCCGTCAGCTCTTTACCGGTCAGGTTGACATACACCAGCGTGTTGCCGAACGGCTGCACTTTCAGCACGTCTTTGTAAGTGATGTCGCCCGCCTCGATAGAGTCACGCACCCCGCCGCCGCTCATCACCGCCAGATCCGCGCCGGTACGCGCCATTTGCGCGGCGAGGATCACATGTGCGAGGTTGGTTTGCACAAAACGCACTTTGCTGCGATCGCCTTCCAGATGACCATTCGCGTTACCGATTTTCACCTCTAACTGCGCTTTACCTTTGTTCTGGAACGGCGTTAACAGGGAGAGCATCTGCGGGTTTTCGGCAATTTCCGGCGTGTAGAGTACGCGCTCGCTTTTGCCGTTGTCGTAGGTGACCTTCTTCTTCAGGTTGACCGGAATCAACTGGTAACGCACCAGTTTCATTTCGCCGTTACGGAACTGGAAATCCGCGCGGCCGACATATTTGCCCCACTCATGTGCCTGCACAATCCAGATACCATTTTGCTGATCCGGCGCGCACGGCGTCCCAGGCACGTAATCGACCTGTTTTTTATTTTCAGACGCCATGCAAACCGGATCTTGTGAGTGACCACCCACAATCATTGCCAGCGCGCCTTTTGGCAGGCTGCGTGCCATCTCCACATCGCCCGGCGCATTCGAGCCGTGCTCGCCGTTGTCGTAATGGCCCATATGCGTGGTCGCCAGGATCACATCCGGTTTTTCGTTTTGCTTCAGCTCAGCAATCACCAGCTTCGCTTCGTCGGCCGGTTTGCGGAATTCGATATCGGTGAAAAACTCCGGGTTGCCGATTTTCGCCGTGTCGTCGGTAGTTAAGCCAATAACGGCAATTTTCAGCCCCTGGCGATTAAACATCATCCACGGTTTAAACAGGCGCTCGCCGGTGCTTTTCTGGTAAATGTTGGCGGAAAGGAACGGGAACTTAGCCCATTTCTCCTGCTGGCGCAGTACGCTGAGCGGGTTGTCGAACTCATGGTTACCCACGGCCATCGCATCATAACCAATCAGGTTCATGCCGCGAAAATCGGGTTCGGCATCCTGTAAATCCGATTCCGGCACTCCGGTGTTGATATCGCCGCCGGACAGCAGCATCACGCTGCCGCCTTCGGCCGCTACCTCTTTGCGAATGCCATCAACCAGTGTTTTCTGCGCCGATAAACCATATTCGCCGTAATCACTGCGCCAGAAATGACCGTGATGATCATTGGTATGCAGAATGGTGATGTTATAGGTCTTATCCTGCTCGTAAGCCTGTACCTGCCAGCTGGCAACGCCCATCGCCGCCAGCAGCCCCAGCGTAATACTCTTCTTTAACAATCTCATGCTTCCCTCCCTGACCCATTGATAAACTGAGAAATTACAGCGCCTGCCAATAATAGACAAATATGTATTCAGAATCGCAACTTCCTTCAAACTTTCAGCAAAGGTATGGTAGTCCGGGAATCATTACCGTGCTTTATCCCTAACCTCTTCTGACAACATACGTGGTATTTATGGCAATCAGTGAAACGTCGCAGACACCGCCTGCTGCGCGCACCTCGTTCGGTATTCTTGGCGCTATCAGCCTCTCACATCTGCTTAACGATATGATCCAATCCCTGCTGCTGGCGATTTATCCGCTGTTGCAGGCCGACTTTGCATTGTCGTTTGTACAGATCGGTTTTATCACGCTGACCTTCCAGATCGCTTCCTCGCTGCTGCAGCCGGTGGTTGGCTATTTGACCGATAAACACCCGATGCCGTGGTCGCTGCCCATCGGCATGTGTTTCACCTTAAGCGGTCTGGTGCTGCTGGCGCTGGCGGGAAGTTTTACCACGGTGCTGGTTGCTGCTGCGCTGGTAGGAACGGGTTCATCAGTGTTCCACCCGGAATCGTCGCGCGTGGCGCGCATGGCGTCTGGCGGGCGTCACGGGCTGGCGCAATCCATCTTTCAGGTCGGCGGCAACTTTGGTGCCTCGCTTGGGCCATTGCTGGCGGCAGTGATCATTGCGCCTTACGGCAAAGGCAATGTTGCCTGGTTTGTGCTGGCGGCCCTGCTGGCGATTATTGTGCTGATGCAGGTAAGCCGCTGGTACGCCGCGCAGCACCGGGTGAATAAAGGTAAAAAACCCGTTTCAGTAATCAATCCACTGCCGCGCAACAAAGTGGTGCTGGCGGTTTGCGTGCTGCTGATCCTCATTTTCTCGAAATACTTCTATATGGCGAGCATTAGCAGCTATTTCACCTTTTATTTAATGCAAAAATTTGATTTGTCGGTGCAAAACGCCCAGATGCATCTGTTTATCTTCCTGTTTGCGGTGGCGGCAGGCACGGTTATTGGCGGGCCTGTGGGTGATAAGATTGGCAGAAAATATGTGATTTGGGGCTCTATCCTCGGCGTCGCGCCATTTACCCTGCTTTTACCCTACGCAACCCTCTTCTGGACCGGGATTTTAACGGTAATTATTGGTTTTGTGCTCGCCTCGGCGTTTTCAGCCATTCTGGTTTATGCTCAGGAGCTGTTACCAGGCCGTATCGGCATGGTTTCCGGGCTGTTTTTTGGTTTTGCCTTCGGGATGGGCGGCCTTGGCGCAGCAGTATTAGGGCTGGTTGCCGATCATACCAGCATCGAATTGGTCTATAAAATATGTGCTTTCCTGCCTTTACTCGGCATCCTGACCATATTCCTGCCCGATAACCGCCCGCAACACTGATTTCCTCACGGCCAAAGTCATACTTTGGCCGCTGCTTTCTCTTGCCTGCCCGCGCCTGGCGCATGATTTCTGTTACGGATACCCTACAGGCTATCTTTCTTCAGCTAAATTGCCATTTTCTTCATAATTCAACAATTATTCATAAACATAGTGGTGAAAACTGTCATAAACTGTAACGCAGTTGTCGGTTTTTAACCGCGGGATCCACGCACCAACGAAAGGAGACGGAATGCATCACGCCACACCGCTTATCACCACCATTGTCGGCGGCCTTGTGCTCGCTTTTATCCTCGGCATGCTTGCCAATAAACTGCGTATTTCTCCACTGGTGGGCTACCTGATAGCGGGTGTATTGTCCGGGCCGTTTACGCCGGGCTTTGTCGCCGATACCCAACTCGCGCCGGAGCTTGCGGAGCTGGGCGTGATTTTGTTGATGTTCGGCGTCGGGCTGCATTTCTCGTTGAAGGATCTGATGGCGGTAAAGTCCATCGCCATTCCCGGTGCGATCGCGCAAATTGCTGTTGCGACGCTACTGGGTATGGCGCTTTCCGCAATGCTGGATTGGTCACTGATGACCGGCATCGTGTTTGGGCTCTGTCTCTCCACCGCCAGTACCGTGGTGCTGCTGCGCGCGCTTGAGGAGCGGCAGCTTATCGACAGCCAACGAGGGCAAATCGCTATCGGCTGGCTGATTGTGGAAGATCTGGTGATGGTGCTAACACTGGTGTTGCTGCCTGCCGTCGCCGGAATGGTGGAAAAAGGCAATGTCGGGCTGGCATCGCTGGCGGTGGATATGGGCATCACCATCGGCAAAGTGGTGGCCTTTATCGCTATCATGATGCTGGTTGGCCGCCGTCTGGTGCCGTGGATCATGGCGCGCAGCGCGGCGACCGGCTCACGCGAGCTGTTTACGCTCTCCGTGCTGGCACTGGCGCTCGGTATCGCTTTTGGCGCGGTGGAGCTGTTTGATGTTTCGTTTGCGCTGGGCGCGTTCTTCGCCGGAATGGTGCTCAACGAATCCGAGCTGAGCCACCGTGCGGCGCACGATACGCTGCCGCTGCGCGACGCGTTTGCGGTGCTGTTCTTTGTCTCCGTCGGTATGCTGTTTGATCCGCTGGTGCTCATTGAGCAACCACTGGCGGTGCTCGCTACGCTGGCGATCATCATCTTTGGTAAATCTGTCGCCGCGTTCCTGCTGGTGCGCATGTTTGGCCACTCGCCGCGCACCGCGCTGACCATCGCCGCAAGCCTTGCGCAGATCGGTGAGTTCGCCTTTATTCTGGCGGGCCTCGGCATGTCGCTGAACCTGCTGCCGCAGGCCGGGCAAAATCTGGTGCTGGCGGGCGCTATCCTGTCGATTATGCTCAACCCGGTGCTGTTCACACTGCTGGAAAAGTACCTCGACAAAACCGAGACGCTGGAAGAGCAAACGCTGGAAGAGGCTATCGAAGAAGAGAAACAGATCCCGGTCGATATCTGCAACCACGCGTTGCTGGTAGGTTTTGGCCGCGTCGGCAGCCTGCTGGGTGAAAAACTGATGGCACAAGGCATTCCGCTGGTGGTGATTGAAACTTCACGTACCCGCGTGGATGAACTGCGTGAGCGTGGCATCCGCGCGGTGCTGGGCAATGCCGCTAACGAAGAGATCATGAACCTGGCGCATCTCGATTGCGCCCGCTGGTTGCTGCTGACCATTCCAAATGGTTACGAAGCCGGGGAGATTGTCGCCACCGCGCGTGAGAAGTGCCCGCACATTGAAATTATCGCTCGTGCGCACTACGACGATGAGGTGGACTACATCACTGAACGTGGCGCGAATCAGGTGGTCATGGGCGAGCGCGAAATCGCTAACACCATGCTGACATTGCTGGAAAAACCGCCGGCTGAAGAAGCCGTAACGGGTTAATCCAAAAAAGCCGGAGTGCTTACGCTGCTCCGGCTTTGTCTCATCGTCGTGTCTGCCCGGCTTCGTCGGGCAATCACATTAACGTTCCCAGTATGCCTCTTCGAGGCTGTCTTCGCGTTCCGGCAGACCGCGCGTTAAACGCGGCGAGTGCTGGTTCAGCACCTGGTAACTGACGCGATTGGCGTATTTGCACACCTGTGCCAGCGAAGAGTACGTCAGCCAGTTGAATTTGTGCTTGCTGGAGTTCGGCACGTTGGTGCGGTGGTAGTTGTTGGCGGTGATGTCATGCAGCAACGCCGCGAGTGCGCCATCGCCCGCGCCGTTGGTATTCATGATTTTTTCCGGCCCGCCCATATACGGCGCAATGTGCGAGTAAATGCGCAGCGGATGTTCACAATCTTTGTGGCGCAGCGCACGGCTGAATTCGTACTGGTTAAATTCGGCAATCGCGCCCGGCAGCAAGGGATGCTGGGTTTTGCGCTTCGCTTCGTCTTCGGTGAAACCGGCCATATACAGACCAATTGGGCCTGCGGTACACAGGACGAGATCAACCCAGTCCAGCGCTTTATCGGCCGCCAGCAGCGGATCGCTTTCGCCGGTCAGCGCGTGGCCTTCCTCTTCATTCATCGCCAGAATCGAGACGTTCTCTTTAAGGAAATCACGCCACCACTGCGGGTTATCGGCAATCACATATTTGGTGCCGAGTGTCAGCACCACCGGCACGTTATGCTTTTTGGCGTACGCCACCGCCTGCATGGTGGCTTCCGGCATCGGTTCACCGGGATTACAGCGCACCAGGTAAGAGGAGAGCACCAGCGCAGACGCTCCGGCGATCACCGCTTCCGGGATGCTCTCCGGGCGCAACTGGTTCATATGGCCAGGGCTGATAGCAAAGGTGCGCTCGCCGCTGTCGCTAATCAGCGTGAAACAACGACCAATGGCGCCATCGACGCCTTGCAGATAGTTGAGATCGGTACGGCTGGAGGTGTTACACAGGTAGCGGTAGGCATAACTGCCGATTTTCACGTTGTCGCACATAACACCAAGCAGCACCGAGCGGTCATCCGCCAGCACAGAGTAATTATGCATGGTATTGCCGATGGTGCCCCCCGCGAACTGGTGCGTGATCAAATCGTTACTGACCAGTTCCTGATAGAGCGCTTCCGCGACATCGTCGGCGATCACCAGCGAATGACCGGCACTGAGGCCGTAACGGGTAATAAACGCATCATCCACTTTCGCCTCGATATCCACCAGCGTCTGGTCGATACCGACAACCCAACACGTACCGGATTCGCTCTCGGGCTGAATTTGTTGTAACAGCGGATCGCGGGCGTTAACGGGGAAATAATGCTTGGATTTACGTTTACCGGGAAATTTCATGATTGTAATTAGCGCCATACATTCGGGCCGGGAATGTTAACACACTCTCAGCCCGCGCTGCGATCAGCGATATTTGGCCGTCAGATTGACCATCATCTCGATATGTTCAGGAGAATCATTAAGCGCCGGAATGTACTCATATTTTTCGCCACCGGCTTCCAGGAAGAATTCGCGGTTTTGCACGGCGATCTCTTCCAGCGTTTCCAGACAGTCGGCTGCAAAACCCGGAGACATCACCTGAATATGCTTCACACCTTTTTCGCCGAGCATTTTCAGAGTTTCATCCGTATATGGCGTTAACCACGGTTCGCGACCAAAGCGTGACTGGAACGTCATCATCACTTTTTCCGGCGGTAAGTCGAGCGCAGAAACCAGCTCGCGCGTCGTATCGCGACAGCGCTGCGGGTAATCATCCCCTTCTGCCGCATAACGCTGGGGAATGCCGTGGTAAGAGAGCAGCAATAAATCCGGCTCGCCATGCTGCGCAAACGAGGCACGCACGCTATTGGCGAGCGCAGCGATGTAATCCGCATTGTCGGCGTAGTCGCGAATAAAGGAGACGCCCGGAATATGGCGCTTTTTCGCCAGAATGCGCGCCAGCTCGTCCCACACGGCGGCAACGGTAGAACAGGAGTATTGCGGGTAGAGCGACAGCACCACAATATGCTCGACCCCTTGCGCCAGCAACTCATCGACCGCGCTTTCCAGCGACGGCGAACCGTAACTCATCCCAAGCACGACCGGCACGTCAGGCAAGCGCGCTGCCAGGGCCCGCTGCTGCCTGCGGCTGTAAACCATCAGCGGTGAGCCCTCTTCCATCCAGACAGACTGATAGAGTTTGGCGACGCGGGGAGAACGAATGGGCAGGATCACACCGCGCAGTAGCGGCCACCACAATAAACGCGGCGTATCGACCACGCGTCTGTCACTCAAGAATTGCCGCAGATAGCGTTTCACCGCTTCGGGGGTCGGGGCATCGGGAGTGCCCAGATTGGCAAGCAGGATGCCGGTTTTCGCCTGACTCATTCACGCCTCTTAACCTTTTGAATGGTTGGTAATTGTAGCGTAAAAGCGGTTAAACGGAACCCATTGCTGCGATAGGTAAGATGAGAAAAATTCTCACCCGGAGAGTCCGGGTGAGCGGGCGCGATTAGCCGAGGATTTTTTCCAGCTCTGCGCGTACATCAGCAACGGCTTTGGTGCCGTCGACTTTCGCATAGCGCGTGTTACCCGCCTGCGCTTCTTTCTGGTAGTAGCCGATCAGCGGCGCGGTCATCTGATGGTATTCCACCAGGCGTTTACGCACGGTCTCTTCCTGATCGTCTTTACGCGTGGTCAGCTCTTCGCCGGTCACGTCATCTTTGCCTTCCACTTTCGGCGGGTTGAATTTGATGTGGTAAACGCGACCGGAAGCAGCGTGTACACGGCGACCGATAATGCGATCGACGATCAGCTCGTCCGGCACATCGAACTCAAGAACGAAATCAACGTTGATGCCGGCTTCTTTCATCGCGTCCGCTTGCGGAATGGTGCGCGGGAAACCGTCCAGCAGGAAACCATTGCGGCAATCTTCCTGGGCAATACGCTCTTTCACCAGCGCGATAACCAGCTCGTCAGTGACCAGCTTGCCCGCGTCCATGATGTCTTTTGCCTGTTTGCCCAGTTCGCTGCCAGATTTAACAGCGGCGCGCAGCATGTCACCGGTAGAGATTTGCGGAATACCGTATTTCTCCATGATGAACTGAGCCTGAGTTCCTTTACCCGCGCCCGGAGCGCCAAGCAGAATAATACGCATTGCGAAAATCCCCTCAAATGTTGGTTCAATTTTTCAAAAAGCGCTAAAAGATACCACCAGAACGACCCACGCTCAAGGAAGCGGGATCGGCTGAAACGGTTAATGATACGTTTTCTTATCATGCGCAAGGCATAAACGGAAAAGTGCCCGGTAACATCAACCCGGCGCAAATAAGCCCACTGAGAAATAAAAAAAGGGGCCAACGGCCCCTTATCGGTATCAGCTCAAACGCGGCTTATGAAACCAGTAACTGGTTCATGCGGCGAATAAACTGGTTCGGATCTTCCAGCGTACCGCGTTCAGCAAACAGCGCCTGATCCAGCAGTAACTCGACCCATTCTTTAAACTGGGTTTCGTCCTGCGTGTCAGCCGTGCGTTTCACCAGGGCGTGATCCGGGTTAAGTTCGAAAATGTACTTCACTTCCGGCGCATTCTGGCCCGCCGCGGCGAACAGTTTCGCCATCTGGGTGCTCATTTCGTCGGCATCGGTCACTACCACGGCTGGCGTATCGGTCAGACGGTGAGTCAGGCGCACTTCTTTCACACGATCGCCCAGCAGCGTTTTCACGCGCTCAACGAACGGCTCCAGCGCTTTCTCGGCTTCTTTTGTGCTTTCATCCACTTCGTCTGCCAGTTTATCCAGCGAAGCGTCGGCTTTGGCAACTGACTGGAACGGCTTGCCGTCGAACTCGGTCAGGTAGCTCATCATCCACTCGTCGATGCGATCGGAAAGCAGCAGCACTTCGATGCCTTTCTTACGCAGCAGCTCCAGATGCGGGCTGCTCTTCGCCGCGGCGTAGCTGTCGGCGGTGATGAAGTAGATTTTTTCCTGCCCTTCTTTCATGCGCGACACATACTCTTCCAGTGACACAGCTTGTGCGGAAGAGTCGTTGTGCGTGGAGGCAAAGCGCAGCAGTTTGGCGATGGTTTCCAGGTTCGCGTGATCTTCGCCCGTGCCCTCTTTCAGCACCAGGCCAAACTGTTGCCAGAAGGTCTGGTATTTTTCCGCGTCATCTTTCGCCAGTTTTTCCAGCATTTGCAGCACGCGTTTGGTCAGCGCGGTGCGCAGGCTGCGCGTCACGTTGCTGTCTTGTAAGATTTCACGGGAAACGTTGAGCGGCAGGTCGTTGGAATCGACCAGGCCACGCACAAAGCGCAGGTAGTTCGGCATGAACTGCTCGGCTTCGTCCATGATAAACACGCGCTGAACATAGAGTTTCAGGCCGTGTTTATGATCGCGGTTCCACATATCCCACGGCGCCTGCGACGGAATGTAAAGCAGGCTGGTGTACTCCTGTTTACCTTCCACACGGTTGTGGCTCCAGATCAGCGGATCGGTAAAGTCGTGGGAGATATGTTTGTAGAACTCGTTGTATTCCTCGTCTTTGATTTCCGCTTTGTTACGCGTCCACAGAGCCTGCGCTTTGTTGATCTTCTCCCAGGAAACCACGGTTTCGCCGTCTTTCTCTTCCTGTTTTTCGATCTCTACCGGCAGCGCAATATGGTCGGAATACTTGCTGATGATCGAGCGTACGCGCCAGTCGTTGAGGAAGTCGTCTTCCCCTTCGCGCAGGTGCAGCGTGATTTCGGTACCGCGATCGGCTTTGGTGATATCGGCAACGGTGTATTCACCCGCACCTTCGGATTCCCAGAACACGCCGTTTTCAGCGCTTTCACCCGCCGCGCGGGTGCGCACGGTCACTTTATCGGCAACGATAAATGCCGAATAGAAACCGACGCCGAACTGACCAATCAGCTGGCTGTCTTTCGCCTGATCGGAACCCATGGATTCCAGAAACGCCTTGGTACCCGATTTTGCAATCGTCCCCAGGTGGTCGATCACTTCATCGCGCGTCATACCAATGCCGTTATCGGCAATGGTCAGCGTACGGTTCTCTTTATCAAAGGAGACGCGCACGTGCAGATCGCCATCGCCTTCGTACAGTTCCGGTTTGGACAGCGCGCGGAAACGCAGTTTGTCCGCCGCATCCGAGGCGTTGGAGATAAGCTCACGCAGGAAGATTTCTTTGTTCGAATAAAGAGAATGGATCATCAAGTGCAGAAGCTGTTTCACTTCAGACTGAAAACCGCGAGTTTCTTGTCCTTTCATTGGGAAAACCTCAACAATGCCATTTACAAGGTAAAAATGCGTTGAGGGAGAAGTGGGGATATTGGCGGGAATTTTCAAGCGGAGGCAAAAATTTCTGCCTCCGTTTGGTTAAAAACGAATCTTGTGGCGGCCGGCCAGCGAGTGCGACAGCGTCGTCCCGTCAACCATTTCCAGTTCGCCGCCCACCGGCACGCCGTGGGCGATACGGCTGGCTTCCACACCATACTGCGCGCAAAGCTCAGCAATATAGTTAGCGGTCGCTTCACCTTCTACCGTCGGGTTGGTGGCGAGGATCAGCTCCTGGATTTTCTCGGACGCCAGACGCTGCTCCAGCCGGTCAAGGCCAATGTCGTCCGGGCCGATACCGTCGAGCGGTGACAGATGCCCCATCAGCACAAAGTAGCGACCAGAGAACTGCCCGGTCTGCTCAATGGCGTAGATATCTGCCGGGCTTTCCACCACACAGATTTGACCGTTTTCCTGGCGGCGCGGGTTGCTGCAAATGTTGCAGACTTCCTGCTCGGTGAATGTGCGGCAATCGGCGCAGTGGCCGATTTCCGACATTGCCCGAGTGAGCGCCTGTGCCAGCCGCATGCCGCCGCTGCGATCGCGCTGCAACAGCGTAAACGCCATACGCTGCGCCGACTTCGGGCCAACGCCCGGCAGGCAGCGCAGTGCTTCCATAAGCTGCGTTAACAGCGGGCTGGTCTGCATCAGAACGGCATCTTAAAGCCTGGCGGCAGCGACATACCAGAAGAGACGGAGGCCATTTTCTCTTTCTGCGTTTCGTCAATGCGGCGAGCGGCATCGTTAAAAGCAGCGGCAACCAGATCTTCCAGCATCTCTTTGTCGTCTTCGAGCAGGCTCGGATCGATCTCCACGCGACGGCAGTTATGCGCGCCGTTGATGGTCACTTTCACCAGACCCGCGCCCGATTCGCCGGTCACTTCCAGCTGCGCGATCTCTTCCTGCATTTTCTGCATTTTTTCTTGCATCTGCTGGGCCTGCTTCATCAGGTTACCCAGACCGCCTTTTCCAAACATAGGCTTCTCTCTTTAGCTGTGGTGACTAACCAGAGTGATAAGTCACATTCAGGGTTGAAAACGGGTAGCCGCAGCTGCCCGTCAAAGGGGGCGGATACTCTCTTCGTCCAGATCCGCATCGAAAAAGCGTTGCAGCGTCTGGATGTTGCTATCCGCAATGATCGACTCGCGCGCCTGCGCAAGTTTTTCCTCATAGATTGCCTGGCGCCACTCCAGCGGCGTACGCACTGCCGGATTATCATCTTCAATGATAGTCAGTTCAACCGCCGCGCCATGTAATTCACTCAGCGCCTCGCCCAGCGTTTTCAACGCGCCCTGCGAGTTTAGATGGCGCTGAGAACTACGCAAATGCAGGCATATCCGTTCGCCGTCCTGCTCTTTCCAGGCGTTCAGCGCAACCTGCTCGACCAGTTTCGGCAATTTAAGCTGGCTGACTTCTTTCGCCCAGGCGTCGCGTTCTATCGCTTCTTCCGCCAGTTTTTTCGCCAGCTCTGGCGTTTTTTCATGCTCGAGCGCTTTTTTCAACGCTTTTGGCGTGGCGACAACTTCTTTTACCGTTTCCACGACCGTTGTCGCTTTCCAGCGATAGGCTTCTTTTTTGGCCGGAGCCTGTTCGAGCGCCGACGGAGCCGGACGCGATTGCACGCGCTCGGTCACCGAAGCCAGTCGTTCCAGCGCGGCGTTACTCACCGGCCGCGCGCGGGTTGCGGCTGCCGGTTCACTCTTTTTTGCTTTGTCGGCTCCCTGCGCGCGTTGCAGTTGTCTGCGCGCCGCCAGCACCTGGCTGGTCGCGTCGGGCATCGGTACATCTTGCGGCGGTGGCATCTGCGAAGGCATTTGCGGTGCGACAGCAACCTGCTGCGGCGCGACTACCGCCGTGGGTGCCACGGGAGCAAAAGAGTGTTGTGTTGCTTCCGGCGCGGCCAGCGGCATCCGCGGGTGGAAAGCCAGCGCGCGCAGCAGCGTCATCTCGACACCCATACGCCTGTCCGGCGCAAACGGCAGCTCTTTGCGGCCAATCAGCAACGTCTGGTAATAGAGCTGCACATCGGCAGGCGGTACCGTACGGGCCAGCTCACGCAGACGGTGTTCAACCGGCGCCATATCGCTGCCAAGCGCCGAAGGTGTGAGCTGAACCATCGCGATGCGGTGCAGTAACGTTTGCATTTCCAGCAGCAAGGCATCCCACTCAACGCCGCGCGAGGCCGCATCGTTCACCAGCGCCATTGCGCGTTCGCCGTTGGCGGCGACGATCGCTTCAACCAGCGAAAGCGCCTGATCGTCATTGAGCGTGCCGAGCATGGAACTGACCACGTCGGCGGAAAGCTGGCCGTTGCCGCTGGCTATCGCCTGGTCAGTCAGACTCAGCGCATCACGCAGGCTGCCGTCAGCGGCGCGCGCCAGCAGTTGCAGCGCGCGGGGTTCGTGTTCGATCTTCTCGTCGTCGAGAATATGTTCGAGCTGGTTACGGATCTGGTCGACATCCAGCGCTTTAAGATGGAACTGCAGGCAACGAGAGAGAATGGTCACCGGCAGTTTTTGCGGGTCGGTGGTCGCCAGCAGGAATTTGACATGTTCGGGCGGCTCTTCCAGCGTCTTTAACAGCGCGTTAAAGCTGTGGCGCGAGAGCATATGCACTTCATCGATGAGATAAACTTTGAAACGCCCACGCGCCGGTGCGTACTGTACGTTGTCCAGCAGATCGCGCGTGTCTTCCACTTTGGTGCGCGAGGCGGCGTCAATCTCGATTAAATCAACAAAGCGGCCCTGCTCGATTTCGCGGCAGTTATCACAGACGCCGCACGGTGTGGCGGTGATGCCGGTTTCGCAATTAAGCCCCTTCGCCAGCAAGCGGGCAATAGAGGTTTTTCCGACACCACGGGTGCCAGAAAACAGATACGCATGATGTATGCGTCCTGAGGATAAGCCGTTCGCCAGTGCGGTCAGCACATGCTCCTGGCCGACGACGTCAGCAAAAGTTTGTGGTCGCCATTTTCGGGCTAAGACCTGATAACTCATTGGCAGGCTCTGAAACGCTGGAAGGTGGATTTACGAAGGGATAATGCTAACACAGCCAGGCTGTGAATACACTCCATCCCTCAGGCGTGAGGAATGGAGGTAATTGGCGTAAACAGCGCGATTAATGCCCCGGGAACGGCACCAGGCTATAGCTGGTAATGCCCTGTTTTTGCAGGCGCTGTTCGCCGCCGAGGTCGAACAGATTAATGATAAATGCGGCGTCGGTTACTTCACCCCCCAGACGGCGAATCAGTTTTACGGTCGCCTCAATGGTGCCGCCGGTTGCCAGCAGATCGTCCACCACCAGCACTTTATCGCCTGGCTGGATCGCATCAACGTGGATCTCTAACTGATCGGTGCCGTACTCCAGCTCATAGCTTTCGGCGATGGTTTCGCGCGGCAGTTTACGCGGTTTACGCACCGGTACAAAACCGACGCCCAGACCGAGCGCGACCGGCGCGCCAAACAGGAAACCGCGCGCTTCGGTACCGACAACTTTGGTGATCCCGGCGTTTTTATAACGTTCAACCAGCAGTTCAATGCTGAGAGCGTACGCTTTCGGGTCTTCCAGCAAACTGGTGACATCACGGAACAGGATGCCCGGTTTCGGGTAATCCTGAATGCTTTTGATGCTGTTTTTAAGAAATTCAAGCTGCTGCGCAGTCGCTGTCATGGATTTTTTGCCTGATAGAAACGGTATTACTCACGGTACGCGCGTTGAAGGCTTGATGTAACCACTGATTAACATTTAATCAGCCGCACCCGTGCTCGAAAACGCTCGAATTTACTGGCAGTCCGCCACAATTGCAACTGCCTTCGCTGCGCTTTATGGTTTTTGTTGCTTTGCATCAATCACCGGAATGCGCCACATAAAGAAAAGCAGACAGGACAGAATGACCAGTAACAGAATTCGAACCCATAGCATGTTCACGAAATATAATGAAATGGCGAACGTAACCAGGATGACCGCAATCGCACGCGGCTTCGCGCCCGGCGGCATCGCACGGTACTGCTGCCAGTGGCGCAGATAGCCACCAAACCAGGAACGGTAGAGCAACCACTGGTGAAAACGCGGCGAAGAGCGGGCGAAGCACCATGCCGCCAGCAATATAAAAGGAGTGGTTGGGAGCAGCGGCAACACCACGCCGAGCGTACCAAGGGCTACCGCCAACCAGCCTATGATGATTAAAATAGTGCGTTGCATAATGCGAATCGTTATCAGGATGAGCGGCTAATGTAGCACAGTCAGGATGATTTACAGGGGGAAGACGCGTGAAAAGCGCCGTGCTTTTACAGAGGCTGGAACAACAACTCGCGACGCTACGCCAGCAGGTCGCACCGCTGGCGCATCACGCCACGGTTAGCGCCCGTTTTGACAGGCATCTTTTTCAAACCCGCAGTACGCGGATGCAATCTTATCTTGATGAAAGTACAGCAAATATGGCGGCGTTACGCCACGCGGTTGAACATGGGCGGGTAGAACAAGTGGTCTGGCTGGCGGAGCATTTGACCGCGCAAATCGCGGCGTTGACGCGTGAAAGCGCCGTCTGGTCGTTGCGCGAGTGGGATCACGCATCGCCGGGCATCGCACGCTGGCAGCGCAGACGCCTGAAGCATCAGGAGTATGAGCGTCGGCTGCTGGCAATGAAACAAGAACGCGAACAGCGTTTGCGCTCGGTCACTACGCTTGTTGAACAGCAACAGTTGCAGAAGGAAGTTGAAGCGTTTGCCGGCAGGCTCACCCGTTGCCGCCATGCGCTGGAGAAGATCGAAGGCGTACTGACGCGCTTAACCCGTTAACCCAGGAGAGAGAATGTCACTGGAAAATGCCCCCGATGAGGTCAAGCTGGCGGTGGATTTGATTATGTTGCTGGAGCAGCATGATATTGCGCCTGAGCTGGTGCTCAAGGCGCTGGAGATTGTTAAAAAAGATTTTGAAAATAAACAACTGGCAGCCCCTCTTCCGTAAGAGGGGCCATATTTTTACTGCCCGACCGACGGTGTCGGATCGTCACCTTTTAGCTCACGCTTCACTTCGGTCAGCTCATCACCTTTACCATTACGCAGGTGCACTTCCAGCTGATTGAAGGCGATATCAATATTATTCTCGCGACACAGTTTATCGATGGTGCGGTTGAGCTCATCCACCGTATAGCTGCGATCGCGCAGTTCACGCACATACAGACGCAACTCGTGATCCAGCGTACTGGCGCCAAAAGTAGTGAAGAAGACGGACGGTTCCGGATCGTGCATCACTTTTGGGTGCTCCATCGCCGCTTTCAACAACACTTTTTTCACCTTGTCGAGATCTGAACCATAGGCCACGCCAATGCGGATCACCACGCGGGTAATGGTATCGGACAATGACCAGTTAATCAGACGTTCGGTGACGAACGCTTTGTTCGGGATGATGACCTCTTTGCGGTCAAAATCGGTAATGGTAGTGGCACGGATACGGATTTTGCTGACCGTACCGGAGAAAGTCCCAATTGTTACCGTATCGCCTATGCGCACCGGGCGTTCAAACAGAATAATCAGGCCGGAAACAAAGTTACCGAAAATTTCCTGTAAGCCGAACCCCAGACCAACCGACAACGCGGCTGCCAGCCATTGCAGTTTATCCCACGAGACGCCAAGCGAGCCGAACACGGTTAATGCGCCAACGGCAATAATGACGTAATTAAGGATAGTAGTGACGGCATAAGACGAGCCCTGGCGCATATTCAGCCGCGAGAGGATCAACACTTCCAATAAGCCCGGTAAGTTGCGGATTAGCGCCCATGCCACCACAAAGACAATCACCGCAAACAGCAAGCTGCCAAGCGTCACGCTTTTCGTCACCGCCGCACCAGCTTCAGTGCCGTTGTAATGCCACAAGGTGATGCTGTCGAGATAGGCGAAAACGGTGATCAAATCAGACCAAATCGCCCAGAACACCACGCCAAACAGCGCGACCATCACCAACATCGTGATACGCAATGTTTGCTGGTTAACCTGTTCCAGCGCAATGGTCGGTTCTTCTTGCGGTTCAGCCCCTTCTGCGCCCTCTTTCACCATATTCTGCCGACGCGCCAGCGCACGACGATACGCAATACGGCGTGCCGCTACGCTTAAGCCACGCAGCACCGTCTGGTAAAGCAGGTTCCAGATAATGACCAGGTAAACCGTTTCAATCCAGCGCCCGGAGAGGCGCAGCGTGGTGTAGAAATAACCTGTCGCCGTCAGCACCATTAAGGCAATCGGTACAATCGCCAGCACGGTGACCGTCACCAGACGAATGCTGTGCGACTCTTTATCACGCCAGCTTTCGCGGAACATCGGCCATACCAGCGCGGTGATCACCAGCAAGTTGACCAGAATGACAAACTGCCCGATCACATCATCCATCAGATGCAGCGGGGAGAGTTCTGATACCACCGACCAGAAGTGCAGCGGCAATAATGCCAGGCTGATACGCACAATCTGCCGACGCCAGTGGCTGGTAAGCTGGGCGGGCATATTGAAATGACTGACCGCAACGCCGTCTTTTTCCAGCACTTTCCAGCACAGGCCAAATACCAGCCAGAACAGCGCCAGTTTTTTACTGAATGCCCACAGCAGCTCGCTAATATTTAGCTGCATGGTAAGCAGGATCAGACCGACTGCCAGGATTAGCAAACAGACTGGCAAGGCACGAATCAGATCGATAAAGATCGCTTTCGGCGTATGCAACTGGCTGTCGCTTCGCAATTGCCCGACCTGGGCGGCAAGTTTTGCCTGGTAGTTTTTCAGCCAGCGCAAACGCCAGCGGATCAGCCCGGCAATCAGTAATAATGGCAAACCGGCCAGGAAAGCAATGGCCACCGCTGGCCAGGCTTTTTCCCAGTTAACGGTGATTTTGGTGCTTTTAATCTGGTCGCGTAGCGCTTTCGGGAAAGCTTTGAACCACTCCCAGTCCATCGGCTTATTGCTGTTCACCCAGAAGATTTGCTGGGTCAGGATCTCCTGCAAGCTTTTCGACACGCTCATCAATTGCTGCTGATTCACCTGCAAGTTGATGGCCATCATGAGCTGGTTGCCAAGCTGCTTGTTCAGTTGATCGAGCAGTTCGCGGCGCATATCCACCACTTGCAACAGCGCGTCATGGACTTCGTCGTTAACCTCGGTCTGGTGCCCCTCTTCCAGTTTGGCGACAAAGTTATCGCTCTGGAACAGGGCATCACGCTGCTGGTTGATGTCGAACTGCTCAAGACGCAGATCCGCAATGCGGTTGGTCATATCTTCCAGTTCATCCGCCGACGGTAAGGTCTGCTGTTGCTGGTAGAGAATACGCGACAACAGCAAGCTGCCTTTCAATACGGAAATCTGTTCTTTTATATTGCGCTCAGACTGCAACGCACGATCGAGCCAGTTTTTCACCTTGATATTCTGCTGCACCAGCGCGTTACCGCTCTCTGTCGCGGCAATCAATTTCTGGCTCAGTTGATGGTTAATATCCAGCTCTTGTTTTACCAGCGGGTTCGCCTGGATACGCGCCGTTTCGTCCGGAGTGACTGCTTCTTGCGCGGTTTTTTCGGTTAGCGTCAGGCGCTTGCTGTTTACCGCTTCCTGCAATAACTGGAGCTGGTGTTCAAGGCGGTTACTGTTCGCAGTAACGTAATCGCGCTGCTTTTGCAGCGTGTCTTGCAATACCGTGTTACCTTCCAAGCTTTTGCGCAGCTGCTCGATCTGCGCATTGAGCAATGCCTGCTGTACCAGCAACAAGTTTTGCTGCGAAGGACGCAGTGCGCCCTCGCCCGCTGCGGTGCCGTTCAGACGGTTGCGAATTTGCTGCAACTGCTGCGAAGCGGAGTACATAGAATTCTGCACACGCTCCGGCTGAGTCTGTAATGACACCAGTTGGCTGTTGTAATTAGATAAGTCGTTTTGCGCGGTTTGCAGATCTTCCAGCAATTGTGACACGCGGGATTCCAGCTGGCGCAGGGAGAGCGAGGCCAGCGTTTTACGCGTCTCGTCGTCGTTGTCTTTATCGTTAAGCGCGTTGAGCGCATCCGTTGCCTGGCGCAGTTTGTCTGGCGCTTGTGCGACTTTCTGCTTGAGCAGCGCGGTTTCTTGCTTGACCCGGTCAATTTTGTCGAGCGTGTCCAGCGTCTCCGTTAAATCCTGGATAACCAGTTTGTCCTGCGCGGAGTGCTCTTTTTGCTTATTCAGCGCATCAAGCTGGTTTTGCACATCGGTGCGGGAAGGCAAATCGTTGGTTGTCTGCGCCCGGGCGACGTTACTCGCAAGGCAAATAAAGACAAGAAACAATGCGGCGGCAAAAGCGGCGAACGTATTTCGCGTGCGATAGTTGTGCAACATAATTTGAGCGATCGTTTTCTGTTCGGGAAGGCGGCCGGAATAGCCACGCGCGCAAGAATATCACGCTGTTATGCAACAACCTAGCGAAGTGAGAAGCCTCCAGGAGAAATCCTGGCGGCTTGCAATGTTATGCGTTGAACGCGTGCGGCTCAGCGCGCAGCGTCGGGCAGAGCTGGCACATCTCAAGCAAGACAGAAACGTAATCACGCGCTTCTTTTTTGAGGTCAAAAGATTGCGGGGCAAAGAGCCAGTTTTCCATAATCCCTGAAATATAGGCGCGTATAAGCACTGCGACGCGGCGGGTGAGTAAATTGTCCGGCAGCAATTTTGCCTGCATACATTCGCGGAGTGTAAGCTCGATTCGATCATAACTTTCCAGGCACAAATTCCGCTGCGCTTCTTGCACAATCGCCATTTCACCGACAAACTCACATTTGTGAAAAATGATCTCCATCATTAAGCGACGCCGTTCTTCAACAACTGTTGCTTCAAGGATATAAACCAATATTTCTCTTAATACAGAGAGTGGATCGTCGGGGAATTTTGCCCGATACTCAGTCTCAAGATCGCTAATACTGGACTCTGATAGCTCCCATATTTCACTAAACAAATCCGACTTGTTTTTGAAGTGCCAGTAAATCGCGCCGCGAGTCACGCCTGCCGCCTGCGCAATTTCAGCCAACGAAGTTGCAGAAACGCCATTCTGCGAAAATAGACGCATGGCGACATCAAGAATGTGCTGACGAGTCTCCAGCGCCTGTTGTTTGGTTTTTCGTGCCATATGTTGGTGAATTTACAGGAGTCAGATTTACATACATTTGTGAATGTTTGTACCATAGCACGACCATAATATAAACGCAGCAATGGGTTTTTGGGCCATTGATCCATTGATCAATTTGAAATCGGACACTCGAGGTTTACTTATGAACAAAAACAGAGGGTTAACGCCTCTGGCGGTCGTTCTGATGCTTTCGGGCAGCTTAGCGCTTACAGGATGTGACGAAAAACCTGCGCAGCAGGGAGCAGGCCAGATGCCAGAAGTTGGCGTCGTAACGGTCAAAACTGAACCTCTGCAAATCACCACAGAACTGCCGGGCCGAACCAGTGCGTACCGCATCGCAGAAGTCCGCCCGCAGGTTAGCGGCATTATCTTAAAACGCAACTTCACGGAAGGCAGTGACGTTGAAGCTGGTGTCTCGCTCTATCAGATTGATCCGGCAACTTATCAGGCTGCTTACGACAGCGCGAAAGGCGATCTTGCTAAGGCGCAAGCTGCGGCGAATATCGCGCAGATGACCGTGAATCGTTATAAAAAGCTGCTCGGCACCAAGTACATCAGCCAACAGGATTACGACACCGCGCAGGCGGATGCACAGCAGGCTAATGCGTCGGTTGTCGCCGCAAAAGCAGCGGTTGAAAGCGCGCGTATCAATCTGGCTTACACCAAAGTGACCTCGCCAATTAGTGGCCGCACCGGTACCTCGACCGTAACGGAAGGCGCGTTAGTGCAGAGTGGGCAAACGACTGCGCTGACTACTGTGCAGCAGCTTGACCCGATCTACGTTGATGTAACCCAGTCGAGCAACGACTTCCTGCGCCTGAAACAAGAGATGGCCAATGGTTCTCTGAAACAGGAAAACGGCAAAGCGAAAGTGCAACTGGTCACCAATGACGGCATTCAGTATTCGCAGACTGGTACGCTGGAGTTCTCCGGTGTGACCGTTGACCAGACCACCGGTTCTATCACGCTGCGTGCGGTGTTCCCGAACCCTGACCACACTCTGCTGCCGGGCATGTTTGTGCGCGCCAGGCTTGAAGAGGGTGTAAACCCGAACGCGATGCTGGTTCCGCAGCAAGGCGTTGCCCGTACACCGCGCGGCGATGCTACGGTGATGGTTGTGGGCGAAGGTGACAAAGTTGAAATCCGTAATATCACTGCGACCCAGGCCATTGGCGACAAATGGCTCGTAACGGATGGCCTGAAAACCGGCGATCGCGTGATCATCACGGGCTTACAAAAAGTCAAACCGGGCGCGCAGGTGAAAGCGCAGGAAGTGACTTCTGACAATAAAGAGCAAGCCCAGGCCGGCGGCCAGTCAGAAAAACCGAAGTCTTAACTTAAACAGGAGCCGTTAAGACATGGCTAAGTTTTTTATCGATCGCCCCATATTTGCGTGGGTTATCGCGATTATCATCATGCTGGCGGGGGCGCTTTCGATCCTCAAATTGCCGGTAGCGCAGTATCCGACGATCGCGCCACCGGCAATTCAGATCACGGCTTCCTACCCAGGTGCTGATGCGAAAACGGTGCAGGATACCGTAACGCAGGTTATCGAACAGAACATGAACGGTATCGATAACCTGCTGTATATGTCCTCTGCCAGTGATTCCTCTGGTACGGTGCAGATCACTATCACCTTCGATTCCGGTACTGATGCGGATATCGCGCAGGTTCAGGTGCAGAACAAACTGCAGCTGGCGATGCCGTTGTTACCCCAGGAAGTACAACAGCAAGGTGTTAGCGTTGAGAAATCATCCAGTAGCTTCCTGATGGTTCTCGGTATGATCAGTACCGATGGCTCAATGACGCAGGAAGATATCGCCGACTACGTGGGCGCGACCATTAAAGATCCGGTCAGCCGTACTGCGGGCGTGGGTGATGTTCAGCTGTTCGGTGCGCAGTATGCAATGCGTATCTGGATGGATCCTAACAAACTCAATAACTTCCAGCTTACGCCGGTTGACGTGATTACGGCTATTAAAGCGCAGAACGCCCAGGTAGCGGCTGGTCAGTTAGGCGGTACACCGCCGGTGAAAGGGCAGCAGTTGAACGCCTCCATCATCGCGCAGACCCGTCTGACCTCGACCGAAGAGTTTGGCAAAATCCTGCTGAAAGTGAACAGCGATGGCTCGCAGGTTCGTCTGCGTGATGTCGCGAAGATCGAACTGGGCGGCGAAAGCTACGACGTTATCGCCCGCTACAACGGTCAACCGGCAGCGGGTCTGGGGATTAAACTGGCAACCGGCGCGAACGCACTGGATACCGCCGAGGCAGTACGCGCGACTATTGCCAAACTGGAACCGTTCTTCCCGCACGGTCTGAAAGTGGTTTACCCGTACGACACCACCCCGTTCGTTAAGATCTCGATTAACGAAGTGGTGAAAACGCTGGTTGAAGCGATCGTGCTGGTGTTCCTGGTGATGTATTTGTTCCTGCAGAACTTCCGCGCAACGCTTATCCCAACCATCGCGGTGCCGGTGGTGCTGCTCGGTACTTTCGCCATACTCGCCGCGTTTGGCTACTCGATAAATACCCTCACCATGTTTGGTATGGTACTGGCGATAGGTCTGCTCGTGGACGACGCCATCGTGGTGGTGGAAAACGTCGAGCGTGTGATGATGGAAGAGGGCTTGCCGCCGAAAGAGGCGACACGCCGCTCGATGGAGCAGATTCAGGGCGCGCTGGTCGGTATTGCGCTGGTTCTGTCAGCCGTATTTATCCCGATGGCCTTCTTTGGTGGTTCTACCGGCGCTATCTATCGCCAGTTCTCGATCACTATCGTTTCTGCGATGGTGCTCTCTGTACTGGTGGCGTTGATCCTGACGCCTGCGCTGTGTGCCACGATGCTGAAACCGGTCGCAAAAGGCGATCACGGCGAAGGCAAAAAAGGCTTCTTCGGCTGGTTCAACCGCATGTTCGAGAAGAGCACTCACCACTACACCGACAGCGTGGGCAACATCCTGCGCAGCACCGGTCGTTATTTGCTGCTCTATATCATTATCGTTGCGGGCATGGCGGTGCTGTTTGTGCGTCTGCCAAGTTCGTTCCTGCCGGATGAAGACCAGGGTGTATTTTTGACCATGGCTCAGTTGCCTGCGGGTGCGACTCAAGAACGCACGCAGAAAGTGCTGGATGAAGTGACGAAGTATTATCTGGAAAACGAGAAAGACAACGTTAACTCCGTCTTTACCGTTAACGGTTTCGGCTTCTCCGGTCGCGGTCAGAACACCGGTCTGGCATTCGTTTCGCTGAAAAACTGGGATGAACGCCCAGGTGAAGCGAACAAGGTTCCGGCCATTGCGGGCCGTGCCAGTGCGCACTTTGCCTCGATTAAAGATGCGATGGTCTTCGCCTTTAACCTGCCAGCGATTGTCGAGCTGGGTACGGCTACCGGCTTTGACTTCCAGTTAATCGATCAGGCCAACCTCGGTCATGAGAAGTTAACGCAGGCGCGTAACCAGCTGTTTGGTGAAATCGCGCAGCATCCGGATCTGCTGGTCGGTGTGCGTCCTAACGGACTTGAAGATACGCCGCAATTCAAGATCGATATCGATCAGGAAAAAGCGCAGGCGCTGGGCGTCTCAATTAGCGATATCAACACCACGCTGGGAGCAGCATGGGGTGGGAGCTACGTTAACGACTTCATCGATCGTGGTCGCGTGAAGAAAGTGTACGTGATGTCGCAGGCGAAATACCGCATGCTGCCAAGCGACATCGGTAACTGGTACGTCCGTGCAGCCGATGGTCAGATGGTGCCGTTCTCGGCCTTCTCCACCACGCACTGGGAATATGGTTCACCGCGTCTGGAACGTTACAATGGTTTACCGTCAATGGAACTTCTTGGCCAGGCGGCTCCGGGTAAAAGTACCGGTGAAGCAATGGCAATGATGGAAGAACTGGCCAGCAAGTTGCCTACCGGCATCGGCTATGACTGGACGGGGATGTCCTACCAGGAACGTCTCTCCGGTAACCAGGCGCCAGCGCTGTACGCCATTTCGCTGATTGTGGTCTTCCTCTGTCTGGCGGCACTGTATGAGAGCTGGTCGATTCCGTTCTCGGTCATGCTGGTGGTGCCACTGGGGGTAGTTGGCGCATTGCTGGCGGCAACTTTCCGTGGCCTGACCAATGACGTGTACTTCCAGGTAGGCCTGCTGACAACCATTGGCTTGTCGGCGAAGAACGCGATACTAATCGTCGAATTCGCCAAGGATCTGATGGATAAAGAGGGTAAAGGGCTGATAGAAGCGACGCTCGAAGCAGTACGTATGCGTTTGCGCCCGATTCTGATGACGTCTCTGGCGTTTATCCTCGGGGTACTGCCGTTGGTTATCAGCTCCGGTGCAGGTTCTGGTGCGCAGAACGCCGTAGGTACCGGCGTAATGGGCGGGATGATCACCGCAACCGTACTGGCTATCTTCTTCGTTCCGGTGTTCTTTGTGGTGGTCCGCCGCCGCTTTAGCCGCCGCAGCGAAGATATCGAACATAGCCACAAGGTTGAGCAGCAGTAAGTTTCTCAGTCTCTATATTAGAAAAGGCCGCGCTTAGCGGCCTTTTTCACATCAACGCATTCGTCCATAAACAGCCATTAAAAGCATTTATTGTCTGTTTGTTTATTTTATGCTGCAAATATAAGGCATATAATTACTGTGTATTTGGGATAAAACTTTGATCGCCAGGTAATACTCTTAATTAGCTGGTACAATCAGATTAAGTCAGAAAAATCCTGGTATAAAAATATTCCCATTTGAGGAATAATCTCAATTGCGCTAACTTAATGAATCGTAAGGATGCGCGAACAATAAAACGCATATCCGCGACATTTTATCTCCATTGAGTCGATTGCTATTTCGTCCATTTTGGGCAGAAAAACATATTATTTGTAATTTTTCATGATGCCACCATGAAATCCTATTCAGACTAGCTTATAGTTATATCAACATCATAAAGCAGCCTGTGTCTCTGGTCAGAGCAGAAGTTTCCCATCCTGAAACAGCGTTTGGTTAGTAAAAAAATTACCACTCAGAAGGGGATGCGTTATGGACGAATACTCGCCGAAAAGGCATGATATTGCGCAGCTCAAATTTCTCTGCGAAACGTTGTACCATGATTGCCTCGTTAATCTTGAAGAGAGCCATCATGGGTGGGTTAACGATCCTACTTCAGCAATCAATTTGCAGTTAAACGAGCTGATAGAACACATAGCCACTTTCGCACTTAATTATAAAATTAAGTACAATGAAGATAATAAGCTGATTGAACTGATAGACGAATACCTCGACGATACGTTTATGTTGTTCAGCAGCTATGGCATAAATACACACGACTTACAGAAATGGCGTAAAACAGGTAACAAACTATTCCGCAGTTTCGTCAATGTAAGCAAGGCTAATCCTGTTAGCCACTCTTGTTAATTTTTCAACACTAAGGTGAAGGTATGTCCGAAAAACCATTAACAAAAATTGATTATTTGATGCGTTTAAGACGCTGTCAGACAATTGATACTCTTGAACGTGTAATTGAAAAAAATAAATATGAACTTCCCGACGAGGAACTCGCGGTGTTTTATTCAGCAGCGGATCATCGTCTGGCAGAACTGACCATGAATAAGCTTTATGACAAAATCCCCTCCTCCGTGTGGAAGTTTGTGCGCTAATTATCCTGAATGTTTATCGAAGATTTTTCTACCGCAACATAGCGTTCAACCTTGGTGACAGGTGTATCCGCTCCCAATGAATGATGAAAAACAAAAAATGACAGCCGGCCTACCCTACCGCCCGTCTGATGAAACCTTGCGTGCCGACCGTCTGCGCGCCCGGCAGTTGCTTCATCGCTATAACCATTCAGGCCCTGAGGAAAAAGCTGAACGCAAAGCCATTCTCAAAGATCTGCTTGGTAAAAGTGAAGATGCTTACATTGAACCCAGTTTCCGCTGTGACTATGGGTACAATATTTTCCTCGGTAAGTCGTTTTACGCTAATTTTGATTGCGTGATGCTCGATGTCTGCCCTATTCACATCGGCGACAATTGCATGCTGGCACCTGGCGTGCATATTTACACAGCAACGCATCCGGTTGATGCCGCTGAACGCATAAGCGGCATTGAATATGGAAAGCCCGTCACCATTGGCCATAACGTCTGGATTGGCGGGCGAGCGGTGATTAATCCTGGCGTCACAATCGGGGATAACGCCGTGATTGCTTCCGGTGCGGTTGTGGTCAAAGATGTACCACCCAATGTGATCGTCGGCGGTAACCCGGCGCAGATTATCAAAACACTGCCCCCCGCCGCGCGGTAACTGTTATCGTTTTTTGTGCTGAAACTGTTACTTTTTTCATACATGGTGGCAACTTAAAATAGGCTGTCCACCTGCAAAACAGTATCAACAAAGGCGTAAGATGACAGAGATACAGCAGCTGCTCACCGAAACGATTGAAGAGATAAATCAGCGCGAGAAACGGGATAACCGGCCGCGCTTCAGCATCAGTTTTATCCGCAAACATCCTGGCTTGTTTATCGGCATGTATCTGGCCTGGCTGGCTACGCTCGCCGTGATGCTGCAGTCCGAAACCCTCTCCGGTTCGGTATGGTTGCTGGTTGTGCTGTTCATCGTGCTAAACGGCTTTTTCTTTTTCGATGTTTACCCGCGCTACAACTACGACGATATCGATGTTCTCGATTTTCGCGTCTGTTATAACGGCGAGTGGTACAACACCCGCTTTGTACCTGATGGTTTGATTGAGGCCATTCTTCACTCGCCGAGTGTGGATGAGGAACACAAAGCGCAGCTACGGAAAATGGTTGAGCGTAAAGGCGAACTCTCTTTTTACGATGTTTTCACTCTTACCCGCCCTGCTGGCGCACAATCAGCCGGTTAAGCGCACTTACCGCCGCCGGAAACCGCGCGGCGGAGGTATTACCGTAACCCAATACCAGCCCACTTGATGCCGCGTTTTGCTCAAGCCAGAAACGGCTTAATGCATGCGGCGCAAGCTGGAGTTGATGCGCTTCGCGAACAAGAGCCTGGTCGTCAATCCCCGGAATCGACAACGCTAAATGCAGCCCACCGCCGCCACCATATACATGATGATCAACCCGCATTTCGCTGTGTAACGCCTCCAGCAAATGTGCCTGCCGCTTGCGGTAAAGACGCCGCATCGCCGCCAGATGGCGCGTGTAATGTCCCTCTTCAATAAAACGCGCCAGCGTTAGTTGCTCTGCCCGGTGGCCCCCGCGTAATAAACTACCAATAACCGGCGCAGCAACCTGCGCCAGGGCGGGCGGCATGACCATAAAGCCAATACGCAGCGATGGAAACAGCGTCTTGCTGAATGTCCCGATATAGACCACCGGCGGATGAGCCACCATGCCGAGCATCGCGGGAATAGGCTCGCCCGGATAACGGAACTCGCTGTCATAATCGTCCTCGATAATCCAGCTCCCCACACGACGGGCATAATCCAGCAACGCCAGTCGCCGGGTTGCACTCATCACCTGGCCTAAGGGATATTGATGCGACGGCGAGGTGTAAATAATGCGCGGCGTAGTTGCCTTCACATCCAGCCGCATACCTTCGTTATCGACGCCGATTCCCGTGACATTCAACCCCGCCGATAAAAACGCGGTTTTTGCACCGCCATAACCAGGCTCTTCCACCCACGCTTCATCACCGGCATCGCACAACAAACGCACACACAACATCAGTGCTTCCTGCGCACCTTCAGTGATCACAATCTGTTCGGCGTCACAATGAATACCGCGGGAAATCGCCAGATGGCGCGCAATCGCCGCGCGCAGACGCAGTTCACCGGCAGACGCGCCATAATTCAGCAACGCGTTGCCCTCGTCGCGCCATACTCGCTCCGTCAGACGCCGCCAGATAGCCAGCGGAAAATAGTTGGCGGCGGGAATGCCGGGAGTGAATGCCAGCGCGGGTGAATAACGCTGAACACCGCCGGGTAGCTGTTGTACGCCGCGCGCCAGCCTGACCGGTGGCGGCGTCTGCGGTGAACGTTCAACATTTGTCAGTGTAGCGACACGCGTTCCTTGCCGGTCACGCAATACATATCCTTCCACCGCCAGCTGCTCAAGCGCCGTGTTAACAGTATTGCGCGAAAGCACCAACGCCTGCGCCAGTACGCGCGAACCCGGCAACAGGCTACCCGATTTTAACCTGCCATTACGTATCGCATCACGCAGCGCCAGATAAAGCGTCCGCTGCCGCGTCACTCCCACGCGCGCCGCCAGCGGCTGGCGCAGTAGCGCATATAACTCATCGTCCGGAATGTTCATTTCACGCTCTCAATCGTGGCCCCATAAGACTATAGCGGTATGGCTCTTTTTAGGGAACCAGTACCACGTTACGCTGGCGGCATATCAAAAGGAGCCACAAATGAACGCATTCAACGTGTATCAACAGCCGATCGGTGCAGCGCTGCCGGGCTGGCATCCGCGACCTTTCCCCGAGCGCGTAGTGCTGAAAGGCGATTATTGTCGTCTCGAACCCTTGCAACCAGGACACGCCGCCGCACTGTTTCAGGCGCATCAACGTGCAGGCGACAACCGTAGCTGGACATGGTTGTTGCGCGAACCCGAGCAGGATGAAGCCGCATTTAGCGCGTGGGTCACCAGCGTATGCGACCTTCGCGATCCGCTTCATTTTGCCGTTATCGATAAGCCAACCGGTTTGCCGGTTGGCAGCTTATCGTTGATGCGCATTGATGAAAAAAACGGCGTGGTAGAAGTGGGCAGCGTGCATTTTTCGCCCCTGCTAAGCCGTACCCCGGCATCGACAGAAGCCCAATGGTTACTGATGCGCTACGTTTTTGACACGCTTGGCTATCGCCGCTATGAGTGGAAATGCAACAGTCTGAATGAACCTTCACGCCAGGCCGCGCTGCGCTTAGGTTTTCAGTTTGAAGGCCGCTTTCGTCAGGCACTGGTGAGTAAAGGCCATAACCGCGACACAGACTAGTTTTCAATTATTGATAGTGAATGGCCTGCCGTGGATAGCGCGCTGCAACGCTGGCTTGCCGCCGATAATTTCACGGCTGACGGCAAGCAGCGTTATTCCCTGGCATCGCTTCGCGCTTAGCGTCTTTTCTTTTTACCCTGCACGGCTTTGAAGCGCGGGTTAGATTTGCAAATCACATACAAACGCCCTTTGCGCTTAACGATTTGGCAGTCAGGGTGGCGTTGCTTCGCGCTACGTAGTGAATTCAGCACCTGCATCATTTACTCCTTTTTATCGGCAAAAAAGCGGCCATAACGCTGCTGGAAACGCGCCGCGCTGCCTTCGTTAGCAATCACTTTCTGTTTACCGGTGTAATACGGGTGCGAAGCGGAAGAAACGTCAATCGTGACGTACGGATACGTCACGCCTTCCAGTTCAATTTCGCGGTCCGTTTTAATGGTCGAACCCACTTTGAAATACTCATTGGCGCTGGTGTCGTGAAACACAACGGTACGGTAATGGGGGTGGATATCAGGTCTCATCATTCACTCTTTTGTTTTGTTATAACATAACAAAAGTTTATCGAACTTATTTGCCCATTTCAAGCATTCCGCGTTATGCGTTTTTTGCAAAAGCACATGATCCTGCCCGGTCATAAATTAGAAAAGAACGTTATTGGTTGAAGTGTTTGTCATAAGGCAAGCTGTGACGACACCCAAATATGAGGAAAAGAAAATGCGCTGTTGTTGCCGCCGAACCCTGAGCCAGAACCGACATCTTTTTAACGTCCCCGGAGACCACAATGACCGCGACAACACTGCCTATTCTCGATCTCGCCCGCTATACGCAACGCGCTGAGCGCGACACCTTTCTTGCCGACCTGCGCCATGCCGCGCGCGATATCGGCTTCTTTTACCTTATTAACCACGGCGTCGATGACGCGCTACAGCAGGCTGTCCAGCACGAAGCCCGGCAATTTTTCGCGCTTTCTGATGCGCAAAAACAGCAAGTGGCGATGATCCATTCTCCGCATTTTCGCGGCTACAACCGCGCAGCATCAGAAATCACCCGCGGGCAGCCTGACTGGCGCGAACAGTTTGATATCGGCGCGGAACGCCCGGCTTTGCAGCTCAGTGAAAATGACCCGCGCTGGCGACGGTTACAAGGCCCAAACTTGTGGCCAACGGCGCAGCCGACGCTAAAACCCGCCCTGCTTAACTGGCAACAGGCAATGACCAACATGGCGATCACCTTGCTGCGCGCCTTTGCCGAAGCACTGCACCTGCCAGCCAACGCCTTTGATGCGTTGTATGGCAGCAAGCCCAACGAACACATCAAACTGATCCGCTATCCCGGCCAGCAAAACACGCAGAGCTCACAGGGCGTCGGCGCGCATAAAGATTCGGGTTTCCTCAGTTTCCTGCTGCAGGACGAGCAAAAAGGGTTGCAGGTCGAAATCGAACCCGGCCGCTGGATCGATGCGTTACCGCTGCCAGGCAGCTTTGTGGTCAATATTGGCGAGTTGCTGGAGCTGGCGACAAACGGTTATCTGCGCGCCACCGTGCATCGCGTGGTATCGCCCCCGGCCGGCCAGCAGCGCCTCTCTATCGCCTTCTTCCTCGGCGCGCAACTGGATGCCGTCGTCCCGCTTTACACACTGCCACCTGAGCTGGCACAGGAAGCGCGCGGGCCAGAGAGCGACCCACAAAATCCGCTACTGCGCGACGTGGGATGGAACTACCTGAAAGGGCGTCTGCGTTCCCACCCGGATGTGGCGGAACGCTATTACCGCGATGTGCTGCGCGAACGCACAGAACAACTGATCGTCTAATAACAACACAGGAACACACATCATGAAACATGCCGCATTCACTCTGGCAGGGGTTGCACTGTCTCTTTCACTGGCCTGGTCTTCCGCCCAGGCTGCCGCTCTGCGCGTTGCTGCCGACCCGGTACCACACGCGGAAATCCTTAATTACATCAAAAAGATCGACCCAAAACTGGATCTGCAAGTTGTCGAGCTAACCAGTGGTGCTAACGCCAACGAACTGCTGGCGAACGGCGACGTCGATGCGAACTATTTCCAGCATGTTCCTTACCTGAAGGATCAGGAAAAAGCGCTGGGCAAAACCTTTGCGGTTGCCGCGACGGTACATATCGAACCTCTGGGTATTTACTCGCACAAATATAAAGATTTCAAATCGCTGCCCAATAACGCCACCGTAGCCGTACCGAACAACGCCACCAACCTGAGTCGCGCGCTGTTTCTGCTGCAAGCGCAGGGATTAATAAAACTCAACAGTAAGTTCACCGACCCGGCAACTACGCTGGCAACACCGAAAGATATTGCCGAAAACCCAAAACACCTGAAGATCCTTGAGATCGAATCGCCGCAGATCCCACGCTCGCTGGATGATGTCGATCTGGCGGTAATAAACGGTAACTACGCGCTGGAAGCCGGGTTAACCCCGGCGAAAGATGCGCTCGGCCTGGAAAGCGCGAGCCACAACCCGTATGCCAATATTCTGGTTACCAACCCGCAGTTGGCTAACGATCCGCGCATCAAAGAACTGGCGAAAGATCTCACCTCGCCGCAGGTGGCGGAGTTTATCCGTAAGCAATATAACGGCTCGGTGATCCCGGTCGCGCCGCAGTCATGATAGAGATTGAAGGGCTGAGCAAAACCTATGCCGGAACAGGCCGACCGGCGCTGAAAGAGGTCTCGCTGAGCGTACCGAAGGGGGCGATTTACGGCATCCTTGGGCGCAGTGGCGCGGGCAAAAGCACGCTGATTCGCTGCCTTAACTTGCTGGAGCGGCCCACGGCGGGCCGCATTATTATCAACGGCAACGACATCACGCAGTTAGACAAAGCGGCATTGCGCGAGCATCGCCTGCGCACCGGCATGATTTTCCAGCACTTCAATTTACTGCATGCGCGCACAGTGGCCGACAATATTGCCGTGCCGCTCGAAATCGCTGGCGTCGCAAAAGCGCAGCGCCAGGCGCGCGTCGAAGAGCTGCTCTGGCTGGTCGGCTTGAGTGAAAAAGCCGATGCCTTTCCCTCGCAGCTTTCCGGTGGGCAAAAACAGCGCGTCGGTATCGCCCGCGCGCTGGCGACAAGGCCAGACGTGCTGCTGTGCGATGAAGCCACCAGCGCGTTAGATCCCCAAACCACCGCGTCTGTGCTTGAGCTGCTGGCAGATATCAACCAGAAACTGAAGCTCACCATAGTGCTGATCACCCACGAGCTGGAAGTGGTGAAAACCCTGTGCGATCACGCCGCGCTACTGGAAAATGGCGAGCTTATCGAGAGCGGAAAAATCGCCGATTTGCTGGTCGCGCCGTGGTCAAAACTGCGCCAGGCGCTACTGCACGATCCAAAAGCCGAACAGGCGTTTTTGGCCCGCCATGGTTTTAACGGGAGGCCGTTATGCGTGGTCGCATGAGCTGGGACGATCTCTGGCCGCTGCTGCTTAACGGCACGCTGGAGACGATTTATATGGTTGGGTTGGCGGCATTTTTCACCGTACTGATCGGTTTGCCCGTCGGCGTGCTGTTATTTGTCTCACGCAGTAACGGGCTGGCACCAATGCCAAAACTGAATGCCTTGCTGGGTGCGGTGATTAACTTTGGCCGCTCACTGCCTTTTATTGTGCTGCTGATTGCGCTCATCCCTTTTACCCGCGCGCTGATTGGTACTACGCTTGGCAGCACGGCGGCCGTGGTGCCGGTGACCATCGGCGCATTTCCTTTCTTCGCACGGTTAACGGAAAACGCGCTCGATGAAGTGGATTACGGGCGTATTGAAGCCATTCTTTCGATGGGCGGTAATCTGTGGCATGTGATTGCCAAAGCGCTGCTGCCGGAGGCGTTACCCACCCTGCTGGCGAGTATCACGCTTACTATCGTTATGCTGATTGGTTTCTCGTCGATGGCTGGCGTAATTGGCGGCGGCGGTCTTGGCGATTTGGCGATTCGTTACGGCTATCAGCGGTTTAACGATCAGGTCATGGTCGGCACAGTGGTGATTCTGGTGGCGCTGGTGCAAGGGGTACAAATGGCGGGCGACAGGCTGGTGCGCCGCCTGGCGCACCGACGATAAGGTTTACTCTTGCGCCTCTTTACCCACGAGCAAGGTGGTCAGCACAAACGACAGGACAAGCGCGATGATCACACCTGAAACCGCAAAGACAAAGTACGGGCCAATATAGGCCGGCAGGCTGAAAATGCTCGACAAAATATAGCCATACAGCCGCACGCCGAAGAAGGCGATGAACGCAGAGGCCAGCGAGCTTGCGACGGTGGCGGCGATAAAGGCTTTTTTGTAGCGCGTCAGTACGCCAAACAGCGCCGGTTCCGTGATCCCCAGCAGCGCGGAGATAGCCGCCGACAGCGTAACGGTTTTGTCCTGGCGGTTTTTACTCAACCGCCAGATAGCAAACGTCGCCCCGGCAATCGCCATGTTTGCCATAAACATCATCGGCATCAGCATGTCGTAACCGCGCTCGCTAAAGTTCTGTAATGCAATCGGCGTCATCGCGTGATGCATCCCGGTGAGGATCGCCACCGGGCGAATCGCGCCGACAATCAGCCCGGCAAAACTCGCCGACACGCCAAACAGCCCTTCAATAAACCACGCCAGCGCTTTGCCCAGGTAAATACCAATCGGGCCAATCACCACCAGCGCCGCCAGCGCGCCGAGAAACAGCGTCAATGTTGGGGTAAAAACGGTTTTCAACACATCGGGCATGATGCTATCGACCCAGCGATGAATGTAACTTAACGCGAGGATCGAGAAGATAACCGGGATGACGCTGGCCGAGTAGTTAAACACCGACACCGGCAGCGCATTAAGCAACCAGAACGCGCTGACCGCGCCATCCTGATGTGTTGCCAGCGCTTTTGCCGCCTCAATCAGCGAAGGATACATCAGGCAAGCGGCAATCGCCGCTGCGAGATATTCATTGGTCTTGAATATTTTTGCCGCCGAAACCGCAAGGAAAAACGGCAGGAAATAGAAAACACCGCTGGCGATAAGATCGATAACCATCACCGTATCGCTTTTCGCCGATACCACTTTTAGCGCAATCAACCCGGCCAGCAGACCTTTAATCATCCCGGCACCAGCAATGGCGGGCACAATCGGCCCAAACACGCCAGATACCGTATCCATAAACATCGACACCAGGCTTTTGCGCGCTTTCCCCTGCCCTGCCGCGTGTTCTGGTGCCTTACCCAGCATGGCCAGTAGTTGCTCGTACCAGCTATTCACTTTTGGACCAATCACAATCTGGAACTGGTCACTTTGCAGTTGTGCGCCCAGCACGCCCGGCAGTTTTTTAATTTCGTTCTGATCCACTTTGTCATCGTCGATCAGATCAAAACGTAAGCGTGTCATGCAGTGCCAGACGTTGTTGATATTATCCCGTCCGCCCACCAGGCGAATAATATTGCCGATGGCTTCTTGCGTCCCCATAAAAACTCCTGCCGGATGTGTTGTCGTTTTACTCATTGCCTCAAATGGTAGAGAAAGCCAAATTTTAAAACAAACCAATAAAATATGAATCGCATCACAATTACCAATCAACAAGCCATAAAAACGCAACAAACCTTAAATTGGTTTGGTTTTTAATTAAAAAAAGAAGCAATAACTGACCAAAAAATTTATTCCACAAAACAGTTTACCTTTCGCCAAAATTAGGGCGAAGATAATAGCCCTCACTCGCTTATCTCACGCTGTAAAGGAGTTCCCGTGACGCCCACGCTTATCCAGAATATCGAATGTTTTATCACCCGGCCCGACCGCCACAACCTGGTGGTAGTGCGGGTGACAACCGATAAAGGCATCTCGGGGCACGGCTGTGCCACCTTCCAGCAACGCCCACTGGCGGTGAAAACGCTGGTCGATGAATATCTGAAACCCTTGCTGATAGGCCGTGATGCCAACCACATTGAAGATCTCTGGCAAATGATGAACGTTAACGCCTACTGGCGTAACGGCCCGATCATGAACAACGCCATCTCCGGCGTTGATATGGCGCTGTGGGATATCAAAGGTCAGTTGGCGGGCATGCCGCTGTACCAGTTGCTCGGCGGGAAATCACGGGATGCTATCGCCGCCTACAGCCATGCCAGTGGCGAAACGCTGGAAGAATTATTCACCGCCGTCGACAAGCTGGCGGCTCAGGGCTATCGCCACATTCGCTGCCAGCTCGGTTTTTACGGCGGCACGCCCGCGCAACTGCATACGCCGGAAAATCCCACAACCGGCGCCTATTTTGATCAGCAGGAGTACATGGCCAACACCGTGGCGATGTTTAAAGCGTTGCGGGAAAAATATGATTATCGCTTGCAGATCCTGCACGATGTTCACGAGCGCTTATTCCCGCAACAAGCGGTGCAGTTAGCAAAGCAGCTTGAGCCGTATCAGCCTTATTTTATTGAAGATATTCTGCCGCCAGCGCAAAGCGCATGGCTGGATCAGGTGCGCCAGCACAGCAGTGCGCCGCTGGCGATGGGCGAGTTGTTTAACAACCCGGCAGAGTGGCACGAGTTGATTGTCAATCGCCGCATCGATTTCATCCGCTGCCACATTTCGCAGATTGGCGGCATCACACCGGCATTAAAACTGGCGATTCTGTGCCAGGCATTCGGCGTACGGCTGGCCTGGCACGGGCCGGGAGATATGACGCCCATTGGTGTGGCGGTGAATACGCATTTGAATATTCATCTGCATAATGCGGCGATCCAGGAGTATATCCCCCGCTCCGCCAGCACAGACGCGGTGTTTCCTGGCGCGCCGGAAGTCAAAGATGGCTTCGTCTATGCGCCGGAAAAACCGGGCATTGGCGTCAGTTTCGACGAGCAGCAAGCGCTGGCGCACCCTGGCATCTATCGCCCGCATGAGTGGACGCAAAGCCGCCTTGCCGATGGCGCCATCCACACGCCGTAACGTCAGCCACCACCCTGGCGGAAGGTGAGGTTTTCGCGGTTATGCGGAATGACATACGTACAGGTGTAGTTGATATCAATAATGTCGCTGATCTCATACACCTGCCCGCCTTCCAGGATACCGCGATTACTAATATGCATTGCCGGGCTGCCCTTTTTACAGCCCAACAGCACCGCCTGTTCGCGGCTCACGCTCACCGCCCGGTAGGTGGTCAGGAGATGTGAGATCCGGTAGCCTTTGCCCAGCACATACTGCTGGATCGAACGTTCAATGATCTGCTGGTTGAGATCGGCAAACCCTTCCACCGGCATGCGGGAAATCTCAATCTGTACCGCTTGTTCGTCGACAAACCGCAGGCGGCAAAACTGCCAGATAAAGCTCTCTTCGTCCAGGCCAAAGATTTGCTGTTCATCGCGGTCCGGGCGCTTTTTATGCAGGCTAATCATGCGAAAACGAATCTGATCAAAACGCTTTTCGGTGATGGAGTTGTAAACCAGCGGATTGCTGCGCGCCTGCTCGTTAATCCAGATGCCGGAACCCTGCACAATATTCACCACACCAATACTCGCGAGTTTTTCCAGCGCCTGTCGGATAGTAAAGCGCGAGACGCCATACTCCTGAGCCAGTTGGCGTTCAGGCGGGAGTTTGCGCGGGCCAGGCGCGCTGATTTGATAAATTTTGCTTAGCAAATCCTGGGTCACAAACTCTTTTTTTTTCATCCTTTCTTTCCTGAAAGAAAACAATCGCTGCCGCGTGTTATAACATCAGCGGCTAAAAGATACTCCTCGTTTATCAGTATCAAAGAAGGATTTTTGATCATGACCAACCGACGACTGATGAGTCTTGCGACAGTTGCTCTGGTGCTCGCCATTTTCCTGCCGGTGAGCCTGAGTATCTGGATGAGTCACCGCCAGGCTGAAGAAAACTTTATGAATGATCTGGACGCGTACTCTACGCTGGCAGAAATGCGTACCCAACGCGTCATCAACCAGAGTAAAGCCGCGCTTCGTGAGCTGGATGCCTACGATGGCGCGCCCTGTACGCCAGAACATTTGTTGACGATGCGGCGTATTTCTTATTCATGGCGCTATGTGCGCGAAGTTCTTTATATGAACGGGCTGCAACCGATCTGCTCATCACTACAAGCCGACAGCCATATTCCGCCTTTTCCCGAGCCCGGGAAGATCACTACCGATGGCTTTCGCGCCTGGCTGACTCGCCACAACGATCTGGGTCTGGCGAAATATATGGTCGCAATCGGCAGTGCGCACTATGTGGTGATGGTCGATCCAACGTCGTTTATTGATATTTTGTCGCATGGCACCGCCCCCGTTTATATCGCGCTTATCAATACCAAAACGCACCAGCGCATTGCCGGAAGCCCCCGGCTGACTGCGGCCAGGCTGGCACAAATAAACCAGCAGGGTCCAACGCGCATCATTACCAATGGCGAGGTCTACCGGATCGAGCGCGATGCGGACATGGGGCTGGCAATTGTTACCTGGATGGCGATTGCGCCGCTGGAAAAAAACTGGCATCGGTTACTGATGATTTGGTTGCCACTCGGTTTGCTGGTAAGCCTGCTGCTCGCTTTTGTCATGTTAAGGCTGCTGCGCCGTTTGCATTCACCGCGCGCGCAGTTGCAGGACGCCATTCACGGACGCGAAATTACCGTTTTTTTTCAACCGATTGTTGAGCTCGATAACGGCAAGATAGTCGGCGCGGAGGCGCTGGCACGCTGGCGGCAGAAAGATGGCAGTTACCTTGCGCCAGATATTTTTATTCCGCTGGCGGTGCACAGCGGTCTGATGCCGCAGTTGACCAAACTGGTGGTCGAAACCGTATTTTCCACTCTCGGATCCTGGCTGCACCAACACCCGGATCAACATATTTCGATTAACCTTGAGCCGGCGGATCTGCTTGATCCTACACTGCCGGATCTGCTGGCGCGTCTCCTCGCCCAGTGGCAGCTCTCGCCAACACAAATCGCCCTTGAACTCACCGAACGCGGTTTCGCCGATCCGGCTGTGAGCGGCCCGGCAATCAGTGCGCTGCGCGCCGCCGGACACGCAATTTACATTGATGACTTTGGCACCGGCTATTGCAGCCTGAGCTATCTGCAAAATCTGGATGTCGACATCATCAAAATCGACAAATCGTTTGTCGATGCGCTGGAGTACAAAGCCGTAACGCCGCACATCATCGATATGGCGAAAGCGCTCAGGCTGGCGATGGTGGCAGAAGGCATTGAAACCGAAGGCCAGCTTCAGTGGCTAAAGAAGTATGGCGTGGAGTACGGCCAGGGCTGGCTCTACAGCAAAGCGCTGCCGCCTGACGCGTTTATTCAGTGGGCGGAAAACAACCTGCGCGCCGCCTAGTTTTGCTACTGTTAAAAGTGGTTTAACACGCGGAGGAAGCATGATGAAAAAGCAATCCTGGCCGCTGCATGATGTCCGGCATTGGCTGGAACCCGGCCCGGTGGTACTGCTCAGCAGCCACTGGCAAGGGCAAAACAATATTATGACCCTGGGCTGGCACACGATTCTGGAGTTTACGCCGTCGCTGGTGGGCTGCATGATTTCAGCGGGAAACGCCAGTTTTGCGCGCATTCGCCAGAGCGGTGAATGTGTAATTAATCTGCCGGAAGCCAGCATGATTGATACCGTTTCACGCATCGGTAACTGCACCGGCGATGACGTCGACAAGTTCGCGAAATTTGGCCTGACGGCAGAAAAAAGCGACAAGGTCAGCGCGCCGTCGATAAAAGAGTGTTTCGGGCAGTTCGAGTGCCGGCTCTACGATGACGCGATGGTGGATAACTACAACTTCTTTATTTTTGAAGTGGTTGCCGCACGGGTTAACCCCCAGCCGGAGTGGCCGCAAACCCTGCATTATGTCGGTGGGGGAGTATTCCGTACCGATGGCGACGTGCTGGAGCGCAAGGCGCTGTTTACCAAAGTTTCCTGAGCGACCACTTATTCGTCAAGAATGGGAACGAAGCCCCCGTAAATCAAACGTTTGCCGTCAAAGGGCATCTCGTTGCCCAGCTCGCGCATCCGCGGGTCAGCCATGATTTTCTGATTCGCGGCGTCGCGTATCTCTTTTGATGGATATTCAATCCAGCTGAAGACGACCTCTTCGTTGTCTTCAGCTTTCACGGCCATGCGAAAGTCGGTGAAATTACCGTCGGGAACATCGTCCGCCCAGCATTCGACAATCCGCGTGGCGCCATACGCTTTAAACAACGCGACAGATTTTGCCGCCAACTGGCGGTAGGCCTCTTTTTGATCGGCCGGCACGGCAACCACAAAACCATCAACATACTTCATGAGTTGATCTCCGAAGTGGCCGTGCGGCAGGACACCCCCGCCGCATCAGGCCCGATAAGTTTAGTCTTGCCGCCAGCAAAAGGCGTAACGCACCTTGTCCATGTTGAGAATAAACTCTTCCGACACGCTTGGGCTCCAGGAGTCATCGCCGCCGACTCCCATATGGAACGCATCAACATGCAGCCAGCAACCAGCCTCTTCACGCAGCAGATGATGATGTGTGGTTTCGCGCAGTTGCTTATCGCTGTAGCGCCCCAGCGAGAAGTGGAAATCGCCGTCCAGTCGATGCGCGCCATAGCGTAACATGCGCGTATCGCAACGCAGGCCATTCTCGCCGGGGAAAATATAGGGCGTATGCAGCGCAGCAAGCGGCAATGTCCACAAACCCTGGCGCGCCGCCAGTTTACGGTCGGGGTAGTTTTCATGCGGCCCTAACCCTAACCAGCTTGCCTGCGAATGGAGTTCTGCGAGCTGGCAAACCAGGCCGACACGCGCCGGTGGCGGAATATCGGTTGCCACCTGTACCTCCACGTCACCGTGCAATACACCGTGGCTATCAATGCGCCAGCGCTTATGGCTGATAAACGCCGTTTTTCCCGCGCCCACCCAGCAATGTCCCGTATGAATAACAACGTCTGCTGCCCCCTCTTCCGCCTCGCAATAGAGCAACTGCGCGTGCAGGTCATACATGCCAGCCGCTTTCCAGCGCTCTACCCAGGCGTTAGGATCAATGCGCGTCACTTCGCTGATGCCAATATCGTTGTCCAGCGGCGCGCGGGCAAAGCAGTCCGTGAGCGGCGTTAACAGCGTCGGTTGCTCATCGCGCCACCACTGCACCAGGTTGCCGCTTTGGCGACTGAACTGCCAGCGCTGATGACCAGCGCTGACTGTGTAATCCAGCTCGCTCGTCTGCAACGCCGGACGCGTACCTTTAACCTCACGCGGTGCACTATACAGCGGGGCAGGTAAACGCCACTGATCCCACGCGCAAAGGTGTTCCGCCGCCGACCAGCGCGTTGCCGCCCGCTGGTAAACCTCGACATTCAGCCATACATCTCCCGGGGCCGCATGCAGTTCAGGGAGCGTGAGCGCAATTTTCTGTTTTCCTTGCGGCGCGATATCGAGTGCCGTTTCTCCCTGTGCCAGAACCTCGCCATCACGCTCCACGCGCCAGCGCAGGGACTCGTTATCGGCAGCGCGGAACAGGTATTCGCTCTCCACCTCAATAACCAGCGGCTGGGTACTCAGCAGGCTGAACTGGAAAAATTGCTGGGCGCGCTGCGCTTCATACAGCGCCGGATGCGGTGTTCTGTCCGGGAAAACCAGCCCATTCATACAGAACTGTCGGTCATTTGGCGTATCGCCAAAGTCACCGCCATACGCCCAGAACGGTTGTCCGTTCTCGTCCTTTTTCGTTAGCGCCTGGTCGACCCAGTCCCAGACAAAACCGCCCTGCAAGCGCGGCGCGGCGCGAAAGGCCTGCCAGTATTTGGCAAAGCCGCCGAAGCTGTTGCCCATCGCGTGGGCGTATTCACATAAAATCAGCGGGCGGTTTTCATCCGGCAAACCGATCCACTTTTTGATTGACCACTTCGGCACCGCCGGAAATGGCTGATCCTGGTCAACGCGCGCATACATTGGGCAAACAATATCGGTCGCGGCGGTGTTCGCCCCGCCACCTTCATACTGCACCGGGCGCGTCGGATCGGTGGTTTTCAGCCAGCGATAGAGCGCATCGTGGTTCGCGCCATGCCCCGACTCATTTCCCAGCGACCAGATGATGATCGATGGATGGTTACGATCGCGTTGCACCATGCGGGTTACGCGTTCGCTCATCGCCGGAAGCCAGAGTGGATCGTCAGCGAGACGGCTCATCGGCACCATACCGTGGGTTTCGATATTGGCTTCATCCACCACATATAAACCGTACTCATCGCACAGCTGATACCACAACGGATGATTGGGATAGTGAGAGCAGCGCACCGCATTAAAGTTATGCTGTTTCATTAGCTCAATGTCGCGACGCATGGTGGCTTCATCTATCGCCTGCCCGTTTTCCGGGTGGTGCTCGTGGCGGTTAACGCCACGGATCAGCAACAGTTTTCCATTAAGTTTCAGCAAGCCGTTGCTGATTTCAACCTGGCGGAACCCGACATTACAGGCTTCCACTTCCAGTACATTTCCCCGTGCGTCGAACAGTGTTAGCGTCAGGCGATAAAGGTGCGGCGTTTCAGCGCTCCACAACAATGGAGAAGCCACCGGCAACGTGACGCTCAGGCGCTCTGCCCAGCATCCGCGCTCATCAACCACTGCGCTGCCCGGCGTTTGTTGCGCTTCGGCGATTTTTTCTTCCCCTCGCCATAACGCAAAAGCGACGCGGCAATCGGTAAAATCGCCTGCAAGCCGGGCATAAACCTGCAACTGCCCGTGAGTCAGTTCCGCATTTAACTGCGTAACGTGGTGAAAGTCGGCAATGTGCGTGACGGGCTTACGCTGTAGAGAAACGTCACGGAAAATGCCGCTCATCCGCCACATATCCTGATCTTCCAGGTAACTGCCATCGCACCAGCGCAGCACCATCACCGCCAGCCGGTTCTCTCCGACCTTCAGTGCCTGACTTAAATCAAACTCAGCAGGCAGGCGGCTGTCCTGTGAGTAGCCGATCCATTGCCCGTTACACCACAGATAAAAAGCCGAGTTCACCCCGTCAAAAACAATACGGGTTTGCCCGTGCACCAGTTCTGATTCGCTCACCTCGAATGTGAGCGAGTAACAACCGGTCGGGTTTTGTTGTGGTACAAACGGAGGATTTACCGGGATCGGGTAAGTGACATTGGTATAAATCGGCGTATCGAAACCCTGCATTTGCCAGTTTGAAGGGACTGGCATTGCCACCGCATCAGCGCAATCTTCCTCGATCCACCCTGCCGGCACCGCTTCTGGAGCAGCGAAAAAACTGAATAGCCATTGACCGTTGAGTAAGCGGCGTGCGGGCGATGGCGCGTTAACACGCGCAGAGACTTCATCGCGCCAACTGCGCATCGGCGCATGCGCGGCTAAACGGTGCCAGTGCGTGAGGACCGGGTTCTCCCAGTCGCGGCGGGAGAGAAGCGAATTTAACGCGGAAGCAGACATAAAAACCTCATTTTGCGAAGCGCTCACAATTAACGGCACAATGACGCATTTTTCACCACAGGTAAAGCCGGTAGCAGGATCAAAGCGAAGGGGATCACAAAAGTGTTAACGGCGATCCAGCATCGCAATCTGCTGCGCCAGTTCGTTTAAGCGTCTGGCAAGGGTTTCACCACTCAGTTTCTGTTGCCGGGCTGGCGCGGTGGAGTGGCGTTCGATGAGCATCACCGGCAGCCGCGTTTGACCTGTGACATCGCCCTGAGCTGACGGGCTGAGTAGCCAGTCGACGCTTCGCTCCCCGGCCTCTTTAAATGCCTGACGGATAGTGGTGAGCGGTGGGGAAAACCAGGCGCTATCGGCGGTATCGTCATAACCCACCACCGAGATCTGCGCCGGCACATCAATTCCTTTCTCGACGCAGGCGCGGATAACGCCAAGCGCCATTTGATCATTTGCCACCAGCACCGCGTCGGGTAACTGGCTGCCCGCAAGCAAACTGTGCGCTTTTTCATAACCGGAAGCCGCGCTCCAGTCACCGTGCGCGCTGGCACAAGGCGTAAGCCCCGCCTGCTGGAGCGCCGTCAGCCAGCCAGCAAAGCGGGTGCGCGCGGAAACCGAAGTCTGCGGCCCGCCGAGTAACGCAATCTGACGATGCCCCTGCGCCAGCAGATGTTCTACGCCAAGCCGCGCGCCTTGCATGGCATCAAACACCAGGCTGTTCACCGCGGCCGTCTCGCCAACATCCAGGAACAACACAGGCGTGGGTGCCGCCTGCTCCGCGAGTTGCTGCGCCAGCGCATCATCAAGCGGCACGTTGATCAACACGCCTTCAACGCGCTGCGCCAGCAGTTCCTGTAAGGCAGCCGAGCAGCTGGCTGCATCGTGCTGCTCCAGCATAGAGATGATCACGCTGGCCGCGGCCTGGCCGGCGCGGGATTTTACCGCCGACGCGATTTGCGATGGCGCATGCAAAGCCAGATCGGTCGTCAACAAACCGAGCGTTTTTGTGCGTTTACCTGCCAGTTGCTGAGCACCGCGATTGGGGATGTAATGCAGTTTCGCCATTGCAGCGAGCACTTTCTCGCGCGTCCTTGGCGAGACATGTGCCGCATCGTTAATCACGCGCGAAACGGTCTGGTAAGAGACGCCCGCATGGCTGGCGACATCATAAAGAGTGATGGTTTTCATAGCGCTTCCCGGCTGCAAACAGTTTTCCAGTATACCCGGTTTGCAGGTCAGTGCCTGTGAGCGCTTCGGAGAAAATACCAGACAGGGCTAAATACAGTTGAAGGATATTTTGCGGGAAAAGAAATAGCGACGAGCCACAAAAGGCTCGTCGGAAACATCATCCGTAATGTGCATTTGAGATGGTTACGTATTTTTATTATGAAACCACCATCACATTTTTTAATGCAATTAAAATGACAGTTTCATGACAAATACATTACTGCTGACGCGGGATCGGGAAGCCTTTTATCGAAATAATAAAGCTGTGCCCTTCTTTTTTAATTTTCGCTCCGGCGTCGCACCAGTCTGATGCGATGCGAAAAAACTCATCACTTCCGATATTCCAGTCCAGACGAACTTGTTTAACAAAACCTGAGCGCAGCAGCTCACAGGCTTCGCCATAGTTGCTGGCGGTTGATAGCAGTTGTTGGTTCATTTTTTCTTCTTCAGAAGTTTACGTAACGCTTTAATTTCTTTAGGAGTTAACGGAGTAGAACTCTCTTCTTCGGTATGCTGGTTATCAATGTCGTCTTCCGATACTCCCGCCTCTTCCGCAGCCTGAAAAGCCAGCAGCAACAGTTTTTCTGTCGCGGTACCGAGATTTTCACTATTTACTTCTGCGTAATGACGAAGTTTCTCTTTTAGCGCTTCATCAATTTTGACGTTTAATACAGCACTGGCCATGATTATCCCTTCTTGTGTGAATAAACATGCTAATTAATACACGAACTTATGGAACTGATCCAGAAATATATTTCAGAATTATAACAACTTAAAAAAACCCTAGATTAATCTGCCTAAGAATTATGACAAAAATATTAAATTAATATGTCATTTAAATGACAAATAAACCTGCGTAAATAAATATATCGACAATGAAATTTAAATAACCTGCCAGCCTCCTGCGGCTGACAGGTTTCAGCGGTGAAAATTATTCCATTCGTCGCGCGTGATCTCCCAAAGCTCGGTGTCCAGTTCTCCGGAGACGTATTGCCCTTTCTCGCAGCGAACCAGCCGCATTCCGCTACGTTCAGAAATCTTTTTCGAACGCGCATTCGCCACGGCTTTCGGTGCGCGCAGCACATCGCGATCGAGCACATTGAACCAGTAATCATTCACCGCATGGCAAGCTTCCGTCATAAAGCCCTGCCCTTGCCACTCCGGTGCCAGCCAGAAACCTCGGTTATTATCTGGCGTATTCATTAAGCAAATAACCCCCATCAACTCTGTCGGGTCTGCTTTGCGACGCAGTGTCCAAAACCAACCTTCCCCTGCGCGGTTTGCCGCCAGCGCAACATTATCTACATAATGCTGCGCGGCACCTTCCGGGTAAGGCCAGGGCACACTGGCTATCAGGTAGCGTACGATTTCCCAGCGCGGGAAAATACGCTGAATTTGCGTGGCATCTTCCGATGCCAGCGGCTTGAGAAGAAGTCTTGCGGTTTCGAGCTCGGGTGTTGCCATTGACCATCACTCCTTTTCAACGCCAACGGATGTTGTTACACCAGAATCCCCTGGTCGTTTTATAAAGTAAACCGCCAGCTCAACACCAAAATTGAGGGGGGGTGAATGGCGCAGCGCATTGCAGTGAATACACATTTATAACGCTGGCTCGCTTTGTGGCTCAGGCTTTCGCGTTGGTTTCTGACGAAACCACGGCAGGCAAAGCTGGATCAGCGGGCCAATCGCCAGTGCGTAAACCACCGTGCCCACGCCAACGGTTCCCCCCAGCAGCCAGCCGATAAACAGCACAGAAACTTCAATCGCTGTGCGGATAGTCCGCACCGACCAGCCGGTGCGCGCATGAATACCGGTCATTAGCCCATCACGCGGCCCGGCACCAAACCCCGCGCCAATATACATTCCGGTCGCGATGGCATTCACTACCACGGCGCAAACCAGTAAGGTGCCGCGAGCCACCAGCGAATTCAGCACCGGCATCAGCGACAACGCAGCATCGGCGGCCAGACCTAATACAATCACATTACTGATCGTTCCCAATCCGGGCCGCTGGCGCAGCGGGATCCACAGTAGCAGCACCAGCGCACCGGTCACGATCATCACCGTACCAATATCCAGCGATAGCAATTTCATTATGCCTAAATGAAAGACGTTCCATGGGTCCGCGCCCAGATCCGCACGTACAAACATGGCGGTAGAAACGCCGTACAGAACCAGACCTGTATACAGTTGAATTAATCGACGCAGCATTATTTTTCTCCGGTTGTCCAGGCTTTCATCTTTACCGAAAATGGACTTATTATTAATGTCCAGTTTTCAAATAGTGGACTGTATATGTCATCACGCCGTCTGGGTAGCCACTCGTTACACCGTCTGTTGGGCCACTGGCAACAACCTGCTTCGCGTACGCCGTTATGGCGACAACTTGCCGACGCGCTGCGCCTGCTGATCCTTGATGGCAGGCTGGCAATGGAGACACGCCTTCCCGGAGAGCGTGAACTGGCCTCAATGCTCGAGATCAGCCGCACAACCGTTGCCAGCGCACTCGCACACTTGCGTGATGAAGGTTATCTGGAAAGCCGCCACGGCAGTGGCTCGCGCGTGATCCTGCCCGATAGCCGCGCGATACCCACGCTAAGCACGGCAGGCACAGCACTCGATCTCTCCACTGCCGCGCTCAGCGCTGGCCCGGAAATTCACCAGGCTTATACCCACGCGCTGGCGGCCATTCCGCCCTATCTTTCCCGCACCGGTTACGGGCAATTAGGTGTGCAGGCATTGCGCGAAGCGATTGCCACACGATACACCGCCCGCGGCTTACCCACGCATGCTGATGAAGTGATGGTAGTCAATGGCGCGCTCAGCGGTCTGGCGCTGATTCTGCGCATGCTGACCGGGCCCGGCGATCGCGTGGTGGTCGATCATCCAACCTACCCGCTGGCGATTGCCGCCATTCAGGGAGCGTCGAGCAGGCCGGTTGGCGTTTCTTTACCACAAACGGGCTGGGACATCGACGGTTTCGCCGCGACGCTGGCGCAGACCGCGCCACGGCTGGCTTATTTAATGCCTGATTATCACAATCCAACCGGTCGCTGTATGGATATCGCCACGCGCAGGGCCATCGTCAGCGTTGCCGCGCAAGCGCGCACCACCCTGGTGGTTGACGAAACGATGGTGGATTTGTGGTACGAATCTCCGCCACCACCGCCAATGGCGGCGTTTGATAGTAGCAGCACGGTAATTACGCTCGGTTCGGCGGGGAAAACGTTTTGGGGTGGGCTGCGTTTAGGGTGGATCCGCGCCTCATCGCGAACCATTACCACGCTGGTGCAGACGCGCGATACGCTGGAACTCGGCTCACCGCTGCTGGAACAACTGGCAACGCTATGGCTGATGGAAAATGGCGAAAACTTCCTGCCCGCGCGTCGCGATATGCTCAAAGCACGACGCGATCGCTGTGCAGCGCTGTTGCGGGAACACTTCCCCGACTGGCGTTTCTCACTGCCGGAAGGCGGCCTCTCTTTCTGGATAGAGCTGCCCGATATGCTGGCAACGCAGTTTGCTGCCCGTGCAGAAACGATTGGTATCCACCTCGGCGCTGGCCCGCGTTTTGGGCTAACAGGGGCGTTTGAGCGTTATCTGCGTATCCCTTTCGCGCTGGATTCAAATGAGCTGGAAAACGCGCTACTGCGACTTAAACCCTTGTGGCTGGCGCTTCGCGAAACGCAAGCGCCATTAAAACGTAGCGTGGTGTAAAACTCAGGCCGCAGGCGCTGTCAGCGGCTTTATCGACTGGCTGTTAACCCAGCCAGTGGTGCTTTTCCCTGACTCGCTAATAAACTGGATCTGCGTCCAGCCCTGCCCGGTTTTCAGCACTCCCACCACATCATCTTTGACAATCCACGCCTTGCGCCGCGTGCTGGTATCCGGTGTGCTGCTGAGATAAACCCGTTCATCAACCACTTCGGCGAGAGAAACCCATTGTGTCGACTGGGTTTTACTCAACTCAATCCCCTCGTTGATCTGCGGCACCATCACATTCATGCAGCCGTCATGGTTTTGCCCGTTCGCAATCTTCAATGTCACGCCGTCCGCCGTAGCGGAAAGATGCCCCGGCAGCACATCGGAAGACCAGCTGGAAATTTCCGCCTCCCCGGCCGGAGAGACGTTACCCGCCAGCGCAAAGGAGCAGTTTCGCGTCATGCCAACACCCATGGTTTCAGAGTAGTAGCCCGTGACCTGCCCGGAGGGTGATACCGCCAGTTGCAGCTCTTCATAAACCCCCGACTGCAACGTAGCGGCAAAAGATGCCGTCGATACCGATAACGTCAATGCCAATACGATGTTGCGCATACTCCCTGCCCTTTTATCAGAATTATTTTTTGCGGCTACAGCGTACCGTTTCTGCATAAAAACATCACCAGTGAACCCACGCGTTTTCCCCCACCAAAAAAGGTAAAAAAGGCTAAGGTTGAAAGACCCGTTTGATTTGTCTTGATGAGGAAAGCGATGGCGGAAAAATTAATGGCGCAGTGTCACTGCGGCGCGGTGGCGTTTTCGGTGCAGCTTTCGGATGGTTTTAACACTGTGCGGCGCTGTAATTGCTCTTTTTGCCGAATGCGCGGCGCAGTTACCGTGTCGGCCCCGCTCTCGGGCATTGAGGTGATTAAAGGCAAGGATAAATTGACCGAATATCGCTTTAACACCGGAACAGCTATGCACTATTTTTGCTCGATTTGCGGCATCTACACCTTCCATCAGCGGCGCTCAAACCCGGATCAGTATGGTGTCAATGTGGCCTGTATTGCTGGCGTTTCGCCCTTCGACTTTGCGCAAGTTCCGGTTTCAGAAGGTGTTCATCACCCTTCGGATGGCGGAGAAGATGGCATTGCGGGGTATTTGCGTTATTCACGCGAGTGAGAAAAACAAAGGAAGCAGAATTGGGTGGGGGCCCTGCCAGCTACATCCCGGCACACACGTCATCCGCCCTGGCTGCTTCCTTCCGGACCTGACCTGGTGAACAGAGTAGCGTTGCGGGAGAACCAACAGAGCCCCCATTGAGAGCGTTGTTAACCAACGCGCTGGCGCATTATCCCTATCCGGGATGGCAATTGCAAGCCGCGCCGGGGCGGATGCTGGTTTCTTGCGCAATCCCCTCTTCACAGCACACGATTGGCTGTTTATGCTGCCTCTTCTTCCTTCAGGACATCACAATGGATACACAGGACTCTTTCCCGCAGCGAGTGTGGCAAATCGTTGCCGCCATACCCGAAGGCTATGTCACGACCTATGGTGATGTGGCGAAGCTGGCCGGTTCACCGCGCGCGGCACGCCAGGTGGGCGGCGTGCTGAAACGCTTACCGGAAGGCAGCACATTACCGTGGCATCGGGTGGTGAATCGTCATGGTTGTATCTCGCTGACCGGGCCGGATCTACAGCGTCAGCGTCAGGCGCTGCTGGCGGAAGGCGTGGTGGTGTCGGGAAGTGGGCAAATCGATTTACAGCATTATCGCTGGATCTATTAAGGCTCCTCCCAACCGGGAGGAGCACAATCAGATTAGTACTGCGTCGGCGCAGGTGTCGCTTCCGACGGGTTTACCTGAGTGGGAGAAGTGGAAGGCACTGTTGTTGCCGCCCCACCACTTTGTTGCAGCGGCACAGCGGTTTGCTGTACCGGCACCAGCGTCAGGTCAACTTTCGTACCGCCCTGGTTGATAACCGGCTTAACTGTATCGGTAATAAAGACGATTTTGTTGTCAATGGTAATCGCCGCGCTCAGCAGGATGCGGGCGTTGGGCTGAATATCCGCCGGGTTAAATGGCAGCACAAAGCTAAACGGTGACTGTTTACCTTCAGTACGGACAGCTTTCTGCGCCAGTACCTTCGACGGCGCATCTGCCTGCGAAGCATCAGAAACCGTCACGGTGAGTACCGCGTTCGGCGGCAACGCCACTTTCTGACGGATCCAAACCGTACCCGAAACATTCGGTTGCGTGATCGCCGGTTTATTTGTTGCCGCAGGTGCATTTGGGTTAGGTGCAGGTGTCGGAATATCGCCGCCCTTTTGGGCGCAGGCAGACAGCGCGACCGCGACTGCTAAACCACTTAACATGTGCACGAGTTTCATTGATTTCTCCTTATCTTCAATGCACCGGCAGGCGTTTCGCCCGCCAGGATGTGTGGTCAAACCATCGTAACCTGAACAAGTGTGGCACACGTGCGGGATATATTCCTGCAAACTGCCATCTATTCAGATTATTGAACCCATCGGACCAGCAATTTTTCCAGGTTATACTATTCGGATAATTCGCTCCGTCAGCCGTTATTAATTTGAGGAAATCTATGAGTCAGGCGTTATCCAATCTGCTGGCATTACTGAACCTGGAAAAAATTGAAGAGGGCTTGTTTCGCGGGCAGAGCGAAGATCTCGGCTTGCGCCAGGTTTTTGGCGGCCAGGTCGTAGGCCAGGCTTTGTATGCCGCCAAAGAGACCGTTCCTGCCGAGCGCCTGGTGCATTCGTTCCATAGTTACTTTTTACGTCCGGGCGATAGTGAAAAACCGATTGTTTATGATGTGGAAGTGCTGCGTGATGGCAACAGTTTCAGCGCCCGACGCGTTGCGGCCATCCAGAACGGTAAACCTATTTTCTATATGACCGCGTCGTTCCAGGCACCGGAAACCGGCTACGAGCACCAAAAAACGATGCCGCCGACACCGTCGCCGGATTCACTGCAATCTGAAACGGATATTGCCCGCGCGCTTGCCCACTTGTTGCCTCCGCAGGCCAAAGAGAAGTTTCTCAGTGACAAGCCTCTGGAGATCCGCCCGGTTGAGTTTCATAACCCGCTAAAAGGCCACGTTGCCGATCCCACCCGCCAGGTATGGATCCGCGCAAACGGCACCGTGCCGGACGATTTCCGCGTGCATCAATATCTGCTTGGATATGCTTCGGACTTTAACTTCCTGCCGGTTGCGCTTCAGCCGCACGGCGTGGGCTTTCTTGAGCGCGGTATGCAGGTTGCCACCATTGACCACTCCATGTGGTTCCATCGCCCGTTTAATATGAACGAGTGGTTGCTCTACAGTGTGGAAAGTACGTCAGCTTCCAGCGCTCGCGGTTTTGTGCGCGGCGAGTTCTATACGCAAGAGGGTGTGCTGGTGGCCTCCAGCGTGCAGGAAGGCGTTATGCGCAATCGCAACTAACTGCGCTTTAAATGCTTTAAAAAGAAAAGCCTCCGATCGGAGGCTTTTTTATGCTCAGGAGATAACTCAACGTAATCAGGCGTTATAGGCGTTTTCGCCGTGGCTGTTCACATCCAGCCCTTCACGCTCTTGCTCTTCCGGTACGCGCAGACCTACCGTCATGTCCGCCAGTTTGTAGCCGATAAAGGCCACCACGCCAGACCACACGATAGTGATGGCAACGCTTTCCAGCTGTACCAGCACCTGATGGCCCATGGTCACACCTTCAGCGAAACCGACACCGCCCAGCGACGTAGACGCGAAGATACCCGTCAGGATACAACCGACGATGCCGCACACACCGTGCACACCGAAGACATCGCACGGGTCATCTACACGCAACATACGTTTCAGCGCAGTAACGCCCCACAGCCCAGCCAGACCGGCAATCAGCCCCACAATCAGTGCGCCGCCGACACCCACATAACCACAGGCCGGGGTGATACCAACCAGACCCGCGATGGCACCAGAACAAGCACCGAGCAGAGACGGCTTGCCGCGCATTGCCCATTCGCCAAATACCCACGCCAGAATAGCGGCCGCAGTAGCAACGACAGTATTCACAAAGGCCAGCGCCGCGATTTCGTTCGCCGAGCTTGCAGAGCCAGCGTTGAAGCCAAACCAGCCAACATAGAGGATAGCGGTACCGGTGAAGACCATCGGCAGGTTATGCGGTTTGAATGCTTCTTTGCCAAAGCCCACGCGTTTGCCAATCAGGTAAGCACCCACCAGACCTGCAATCGCGGCGTTGATGTGAACAACCGTACCGCCCGCGAAATCCAGCGCGCCGTGGGTTGCCAGCAGACCGCCGCCCCAGACCATGTGTGCAATCGGCACGTAAGAGAGCGTCAGCCATACCACCACAAAAATCAGCACCGCAGAGAAGCGAATACGCTCAGCCAGCGCGCCGACAATCAGGCCAACGGTGATACAAGCGAAGGAACCCTGGAACGCCACGTGGATGTACTGATAAATGCTGCCCATCACGGCTTTCAGTTCGATGTTTTTCAACATTGCCCAGTTGAAGCTGCCGAAGAAGCTGTTGCCCTCGCCAAATGCCAGCGAGTAGCCATACACCACCCACAGGATGCACACCAGAGCGAAGGTGACGGCAACCTGCGTCAGCATCGACAGTACGTTTTTACCGCGGATCAAACCGCCGTAAAAAAGCGCAATGCCCGGAATGGTCATAAACAGCACCAGCGCGGTGCAAATCATCATAAAGCCGTTGTCGGCTTTATCCGCCACAGCGGGAGCCGCCATCGCCAGGCCTGGCAGCAACGCCAGCGAAGCAAGAGCTGTTTTTAATGTTGTGTTTTTCATTGTTCCGATCCCCATCACTGTGTGTCTTGTATTACAGTGCCGCTTCGTCGGCTTCGCCGGTACGAATACGAATGACGCGTTGCAGCTCGGCAACGAAGATTTTGCCGTCGCCAATTTTTCCGGTATAGGCCGCTTTGCTGATCACATCGATCACTTCATCGAGTTGATCGTCAGCGATCGCCACATCAATTTTCACTTTTGGCAGGAAATTGACGCTATATTCCGCACCGCGGTACAACTCAGCGTGACCCTTCTGACGGCCAAAGCCTTTCACTTCAGTTACGGTCAGCCCTTGAATACCAATAGAAGAAAGCGCTTCACGCACGTCTTCAAGTTTGAATGGCTTAATCACCACGGTAACCAGCTTCATAGATCCCCCTCCAGTCGAATTCGATAATGGCCGCAGCTAACACGCAATAGACATTGCAATCGTTGTGCCAGGAATGAAAACAGGGAAGATTTCAGGTTGTTAGTGCGCCCGGACGGGCAGAGCAAGAAAGGGGAAAAAGTTTGCTTGTGATTCGGCAGGTTAAGCGCAAAGAAAAACGCACCATGACAGTGCATGGTGCGTTACTTTTTTGCACCAACAGAGAGTCCGTGAAGGTGCGTGCTTAATTTTGGTGCATCAGGCGATAAGCGACTCTTCGCGCGCGCTGGCAGCCAGCTCCTCACCGGCAAGCTGTAACTGATACATCTGCCAGTAACGGCCCTTCGCTTCAAGCAGTTGCTGATGAGTACCGCGCTCAACCGCCTGACCGCGATGCAGCACCAGAATCGTTTCTGCCTCAACAATGGTCGATAAACGGTGGGCGATCACCACCAGCGTCGTATGCTCACGCACGGCCGCCAGCGCGTGCTGAATTGCCTGTTCGGTGCCGGAATCGATGTTCGCTGTCGCTTCATCCAGAATCAGGATCTGCGGCGTATCAACCAGCACGCGCGCCAGCGCCAGCAGCTGTTTTTGCCCCACCGAGAGATTATTACCCTGCTCGCCCAATCGTGTGTAAATACCGTCGCTCATCGTGCGCGCCAGCTCAGCTAACTGCACCGTTTCCAGCGCTTTCCACACCTGTTCTTCGCTGATTTCACGCCCCAGCGTCACGTTAGCGTAGAAGCTGTCCGCCAGCACTACCGGATCCTGCTGCACCATCGCCACACCTTTGCGCAGCGGCGCATGCCCTAATGCAGACAGAGGACGCCCGTCCAGCCGGATCTCCCCTTTCGTCAGCGGGTAATAGCCCATTAACAGGCTGGCCAGCGTACTTTTGCCACTACCGGTGTGCCCGACCAGCGCGACAAAACTGCGCGGCTCCACGTGCAAGGAGATATCCTGCAGCACCAGTTGATCATCGCGGTAAGCAAAAGAGAGATTGTCGATATCGATAGACCCGCTTTGCAGCGGCGCGTCATCGTAGCCGTAAGTCTGGCGCGGCCTGTCCATCAGCTCGAACACGCGCTCACCGGCGACTACCGCCTGCTGCAGCATCGACTGCTGCGTTGTCAGTTCAATCAACGGCTCGTTAAGACGCCCGAGATAGCTGATGAAGGCATACAGCACCCCAACCTCTACCGTGCCTACGGACGAGAAACCGAACAGCATCAGCAAGCCACACAGCACCAGCGCGGAGAAAAGGCTCAACAGCGGACGCAGCAAAAAGCCGTCCAGCCGCAGGGTTTGCATGCGGGCGATATAGTGCGAACGGCTGGATTCGCTCATGCGTTCCCCAAAACGCGCCTGCTGGCGAAACTGCTGAATAACGCTCATCCCGTTGATGATTTCGTTGAAACCATCATTGATATCCGCCAGATAAGCACGCATGCGCCGCACAATCGGCGTGCTGTAACGCTGGTAAAGCAGCATCACTATCAGCACCGCCGGGAAAATCGCCATCGCTACCAGCGCCATGCGCCAGTCGAGGCTAAACATCGCTACCAGCATCGCGCCAATCAGCGCCGCGCTGCGCAACACCGTTGCCACCACCGTGACGTAGAGATCGCGGATCACTTCAGTATCATTGGTCACGCGCGAAATAATCTGCCCGACAGGCTGGGTGTCAAACGCGCTGAGCGGCTGACGCAGGGCGGCATCCATCACATCGGTACGCAACTGTTGCACCACGCCGACCGCCGCCTGGTTAAACAGCAGCGCTTGCGCATAATGCAGCAGGGCCGCAAGTAATTGCAGGCCGACATACACCGCCGCCATCCCGGCAACCATGCCGAGCGGCAGATAGTTTTTCGCCACCATATTATCGATAAAGTAGCTGATCAGCGCCGGGCCGGAGACTTCGGCAATCGCCGCGACCCACAGCATCAGCACCGCTTTAGCCAACGGTTTGCGCCACGGCGAGCCGTATTTCAGCAAGCGTTTCAGCGTTGGCCACTGTTTGGTGAAATTACGCATCAACCGCCTCCTGCGGAACATCATTCAGCGCCGCCTCAAGTTGCTGATAGCGATACATATCGCGATACCAGCCCGGCTGGCGCGCCAGTTGCTCGTGCTGGCCGCGTTGTGCGATGTGCCCATGCTGCATGACAATAATCTCACTGGCCTCGGTCAGCGCCGACAGGCGATGCGCGCTGATAATAACGGTGCGCCCTTCGCCCCACTGGCGCAGGTTGTGCAAGATCTGGTGTTCAGTACGCCCATCTACAGCGGAGAGCGCATCATCAAGGATTAAAATCTCCGCATTCAGCAGCAGCGCACGGGCAATTGAGATCCGCTGTTTTTGCCCGCCAGAAAGCATCACGCCGCGCTCACCCACTTCGGTGTCATACCCCTGCGGCAAACGCAGAATATCGTCGTGCACGCTGGCAAGTTTCGCCACATGCTCGATCTCCTCCTGCGTCGCGCCAGGTTTACCCAGCGCAATATTGTTGCCCACGGTATCGGAAAAGAGGAATGGCGTCTGGTTGACCACCGCCAGCCGGCTGCGCCAGGCGTCCAGTTGCAGGCGCGTCAGGGGGATATCATGAAAACGGATATCACCCTGCTCAACATCGAAATGGCGCTGAATCAGAGAAAGTAATGTGGTTTTCCCCGCGCCCGTCGGGCCGCAAATGCCCAACATCTGGCCTGGCGCCAGCGTCGCTGCCACGTTGTTAAGCACCGCGCTCCCGGTCTGCGGGTAACGAAATTCACGGATGGCGATATTCAGGTTACCGCGCCCTTCCGGCACCGGTTCGGTGCCGTCATTCACTACCGGTGCTTCCGCCAGCATATCGCGGATACGGCTATAAGCCGCGCTGCCGCGCTCGACGATATTAAACATCCACGCCAGCGCCAGCATCGGCCAAATCATCAGCCCCAGATACATAGCGAAGCTGGTTAACTGGCCGAGCGTTAAGGAACCGTGCACCACCATCCAGCTACCGCCGCCAATCGCCAGCATATTTGCCATACCAATGGCGATATAAATAGTGGGATCAAAACGGGCATCTACGCGCGCCACGCGCATGTTTTTTGCTCCGGTATCTGCCGCCTCACGGCTGAACAACGCCGACTGGCGATCCTCCAGACCAAACGCTTTGATCATGCGAATGCTGGTCATGCTCTCCTGGGTTCGATCGTTTAACGCGGAAAACGCCGCCTGCGCCAGCTTAAAGCGCTGATGCAACTGATCGCCGTAACGCTTGATAACCAGCGCCATAATCGGCATCGGTAATAGCGACAGCAGCGTGAGCTGCCAGCTGATTTGCGTTGACATCACTACCAGCACCACGCAGCCCATCACCAGCGAATCCACCAGCGTCAGCACCCCTTCACCCGCGGCAAAAACGACGCGATCGACATCGTTGGTCGCGCGGGCCATCAAATCACCGGTGCGGTGACGGAGATAAAATTCCGGATGTTGTCGGCTCAACTGACGGTAAAAATCTTCCCGCAACTCAACGGCCAGTTGATAGGATGCACCGAACAGCCAGACGCGCCAGACGTAGCGCAGCAAGTAGGTGACAATAGCCACAGCGACCAAAACACCTACCCACATCCACACTTGTTGCGTGGTGAAGTGCTGTTCGGTGACGCCATCCACCACGATCCCCACCACTTTGGGCGGGATAAGCTGCAAGATAGCAATGATAATAAGTAAGGCGACAGCCCCGAGATAGCGTTGCCATTCCCGGCGAAAGTACCAGCCTAACTGAGCAAATAATCGCACGCGGTTACATCCTGAACGTGATTTTCCGGCAGTGAATTACTGCCGCGAGGGTTATTCAATGGGCAAAGCCGTGGTGTATTTTATCTGTTCCATGGCGAAGCTAGAAGTGACATCTGACAGCCCCGGAACACTGTTCACCAGCTTCTTGTAAAAGTCGTCATAGCGTTTCATATCTGCCACCTGCACACGCAGAAGATAGTCGTATTCTCCCGCCATGCGCCAGAAACCGAGCACTTCCGGCATTTGCGTGACTTCGTTAACGAAACGGCAGTACCAGTCGCTGCTGTGATGCTGGGTTTTGATCAGCACAAATGCCGTTAAATTTAACCCCAGTTTTTCGGCATCCAGCACCGCCACCCGACCGAGTAAAATGCCGTCATCTTCCAGCCGCTTCAGACGTTTCCAGCACGGTGTGGTGGTCAGATTAACGGCATCTGCCAGCGCCTGCAAAGAGAGCGAACAATCCTGTTGCAGCAGCGAAAGAAGTTTGCGGTCAATTTTATCTAACATTACCCACCTCAGGAGAATATTTTTCTCTTAACAGTCTAATACAAAGGCGAAATGGCAACCCTTTTTTCTTTCTCTTTCGCTAGACTGGGCACAAAATGACAAACGGATAACCACCATGAATAGCAACTGGGTTAAATACGCTATCAATGAAATCAACGCGGACGCACAGCGCTCAGCAGATACCCATTTGATCCGCCTGGCATTGCCGGGTTTTGCAGGCATCAACCTCTATTTAAAAGATGAAAGCACTCACCCGACCGGCAGCCTGAAGCACCGTCTGGCGCGCTCGCTGTTTCTTTACGGCTTATGCAACGGCTGGATCAAAGAGGGCACCACGATTATTGAGGCCTCCTCCGGTTCCACGGCGGTTTCAGAGGCGTGGTTCGCACGGCTTTTAGGTTTACCGTTTATTGCCGTGATGCCGCACTGTACGGCGAAACGCAAGATTGAGCAGATTGAGTTCTACGGCGGTCGCTGCCACTTTGTCGATAGCGCCTGCGAGATTTACGCTGAGTCCGAACGGCTGGCGAAAGAACTGAACGGTCACTATATGGATCAGTTTACTTTTGCCGAGCGCGCAACCGACTGGCGTGGCAATAACAACATTGCCGACAGTATTTTCCGCCAGATGAAAAATGAACCGCATCCGCAACCTGACTATATTGTGATGAGCGCGGGCACTGGCGGGACTTCCGCCACCATTGGCCGCTATATTCGCAGCCAGGGGTATGACACCCAGTTGATGGTGGTCGATCCTGAAAATTCAGTGTTTCTCGACTACTGGCAGCATCGCGACGCCAGTCTGCGAAGCGCGGTAGGCAGTAAAATCGAAGGCATTGGCCGCCCGCGTGTGGAACCCTCGTTCATTGCCGACGTTGTTGATGAGATGCTGCGCGTGCCGGATGCGGCAAGTATTGCCACCGCGCAATGGCTGGAAACGCAACTGGGGCGCAAAGTGGGAGCATCCACCGGTACCAATATGTGGGGCGTGTTGCAGCTTGCCGCGCGGATGCGTGAAGAAGGCCGCAGCGGCTCTATCGTGACGCTGCTCTGCGATAGTGGTGAACGCTATCTGGACACCTACTACAACCCGCAATGGGTAGCGGCGAACTTTGGTGATATTGAGCAGTGGAAAGCCGAAATCACCCGCCTTACGGCATAAAAAAAGCCAGGCAGTAGTGCCTGGCTCGCTGGAAAGATCTTTTCATTCGGGGGAATAAGGAAGATTGGGGGTGTCCAGCCAGTGGGTCAAAAAGTGTGATACTGCCTGATCCCGGCAGTGTCCAATTACCGGTAAATGGGGCAGCGCCGCACGCAGTTGCGGCATGGCGTTGCCCATGATCATTCCTTTTCCGACGCTTTCGAGCATCTCTCTGTCATTCATCGCATCGCCAAATGCCATGCAATCCTGCAACGAATAACCCAGCGTCGTGCTGAGCACCGCTAGCGCCGAGCCTTTATTGCACCCCACCGGCAGGATTTCCAGGCAGTCCATCGCGGAGAAACACAAGTGTGCGCGTGCGCCCAGCACCTCATTTAACTGAATGCGCAAACGGCAAAGATCGTCGTGATCGCCAACAAAGCAGATTTTGGTCACGTCATGCGCGGGCAGGCGTTTGAGATCGGTGAGCTGGTAGGTAAACCCGCTGTAAAGGTGCGCCTGCAATGTCTCTGGCAGCGCTTTGTCGGTCAACCAACCCGAATCATTGAAAACATGGACAGTGGCCTCGGTTTCCCAGCGGCTGTGCAGCACCAGATCGGCCACTTCCGGGCTGAGATCCTGCCGATATAACACGTCACCTTCACGAGAATGGATCCGCGTACCGTTGCCGGTAATTAAAAAAGCGTCAATCGCGATAGCGCTAAGAATACGTCGCATCTCCAGCGCGTGACGCCCGGTGGCAAAAGCGAGCGTCACCTCCCGCTCATGCAAGCGCCGGAGGGTTGCTAAGGTTTGGTCGCCCAAACGATGGTCGGGCATTAACAGGGTGCCATCCATGTCAAAAGCGGCCAGACGTGCCATGATTTTTCTCCGCGTGTAGTGCGTTTTTGTGAAGTTCAGTGTTGTGTTCCAGTATTGCGTGGGATATACGGAAGTAATAGTGAATAGATAAAAATTATTGTTCCGGGTTTATGCGACAACTCAATCGGCTTAATCAATACCAGCGTCTGTGGCAGGCATCCGCCGGGGAGGCGCAATCCGTCAGCATTGGTGAACTGGCGGCACGCTGTTTTTGCAGCGAGAGGCATATGCGCACGCTACTGCGCCAGATGCAGGAAGCAGGTTGGTTAAGCTGGCAGTCGCAATCCGGGCGCGGCAAGCGCGGCGAGCTTCATTTTCTCGCCACACCTGAATCCCTGCGTAGCGAAATGCTGGAGTTCGCGTTAAACGCCGGGCAACAGCAGAACGCGCTGGCGTTAGCGCAGCTCGATCCTGACGATCTGCGCGCGTTGCTCAATCCCTTTCTGGGTGGCTTATGGCAAAACGAAACGCCGACGCTGCGTATTCCCTATTATCGCCCGCTGGATCCGCTGGTACCGGGCTTTCTCCCCGGCCGTGCGGAGCAGCATTTAGCCGGGCAGATTTTTAGCGGCTTAACGCGTTTCGTCACGCGCAGTTTCCAGCCGCAGGGCGACCTGGCACATCACTGGGATATCAGCCCGGATGGCTTGTGCTGGCGTTTTCATCTGCACTCAACGTTGCGCTGGCATAACGGCGACGCCGTGACGGCTGAACAGTTGCAGGCGCAACTGCACAAGCTGCTGACGCTCCCCGCCCTGCAAAAGCTATTTGCCAGTGTCGAACGCATCGCCATAACGCATCCCTGGTGTTTGACCTTCAAGCTGCATCACCCGGATTACTGGCTGGCGCACAGGCTAGCCAGCTATGGCAGCCGTCTGGCGCACCCGCAGCAGCCGATGCTGGGCACCGGGCCTTTTCGGCTGGTGACATTCAGCCGGGAACTGGTTCGCCTGGAAAGCCACGACTATTACCACCTGGGCCACCCGCTGCTTAAAGCGGTGGAATTCTGGATAACCCCGCAACTCTTTGAGCAAGATCTCGGCACCAGTTGTCGGCACCCGGTACAGATTGCCATTGGCGAGGCCGATGAGTTGCAACACTTGCAGCCGGTGAGTAACAGTATCAGCCTGGGGTTCTGCTACCTTACTCTGCGCCCGGGTGCGCGGTTAAATGACGCCCAGTTACGCAGGCTGGTGCAGATTATTCATCACTCTTCGCTGCTGCAAACGCTGCCGCTGGATGAGAATCTCATCACGCCAAGCCAGGAGCTATTACCCGGCTGGCAAATGCCAGACTGGCCCACTGAACAGGTTTCGCTACCGGGCAAACTTACGCTGGTTTATCACTTACCCGTGGAGTTACACACCATGGCGGAACAGTTTAAGCGGCATTTGCAAACACTTGGCTGCGAGTTGACGGTGATTTTCCATGACGGCAAAAACTGGGAAGGTTGTACTCATCTCGCCAGCGCCGATTTGATGATGGGTGACAGGCTGATCGGCGAAGCGCCAGAATGCACGCTGGAACAGTGGTTGCGCTGCGATCCGCTGTGGCCAAACCTGCTGAGTACGCAACAATTTGCGCATCTGCAAGCCACACTGGATGCGGTTCAGCGCCAGCCCGACGAACAGCAGCGCAACCGCGCACTACAGGATGTTTTTTATCACTTGATGGACAACGCCATTCTCACGCCGATGTTTAATTATCAGTACCGCATTAGTGCGCCGCCGGGCGTGGAAGGGATCCACTTAAATACGCGCGGCTGGTTTGATTTTGCCGAAGCCTGGCTCCCTGCCCCATTGCTGTGAAGAAGCTGGTCGCTGCCAGTCGCTCGCGCTACCATAGCGCTTTATTTGTCATTGTCAGGAAGAATTATGAAACGTGCCGTTGTTGTGTTTAGTGGCGGACAAGACTCCACAACCTGCCTGATCCAGGCGTTACAGCAGTACGATGAAGTGCATTGCGTAACCTTTGATTACGGCCAGCGCCATCGTGCTGAAATTGATGTGGCACGAGAACTGGCGCTAACGCTGGGCGCACGCGCGCATAAAGTGCTGAATGTAACGCTGCTGAATGAACTGGCGGTGAGTAGCCTGACGCGCGACAGCATCCCGGTTCCGGATTATGAACCCGACGCGACCGGCATTCCGAACACCTTCGTACCGGGGCGTAATATTCTGTTTCTGACGCTGGCCGCCGTGTATGCCTATCAGGTGCAGGCGGAAGCGGTGATCACCGGCGTATGCGAAACTGATTTTTCTGGTTATCCCGACTGCCGCGATGAGTTTGTTAAGGCGCTGAATCATGCGGTCAACCTGGGCCTGGCAAAAGAGATTCGTTTTGAAACCCCACTGATGTGGATTGATAAAGCCGAAACCTGGGCGCTCGCTGATTACTGGGGCAAGCTGGATCTGGTACGCAGCGAGACGCTGACCTGCTATAACGGCATCAAAGGCGATGGCTGCGGGCATTGCGCGGCCTGTAACCTGCGCGCCAATGGTTTACAGCACTACCTTGCGGATAAACCCGCCGTGATGGCGGCAATGAAACAGAAAACCGGGCTCAAGTAAGCACGATGCACGGCCCGGTGAGCGTGCTCGCCACCGGGCTTTAGCCTGATGGCGGCATTGCTTTATCCGAACGACGAAACGACGCGAAAAGGATGAATTAATCGCCTTCGCGGATCATCTTCTCAAGCCTTTCTCTTAATTCACCTTCCAGCGCCAGCGCTTTTTGCGTTTTGAGATCGATACAGACGAACGTCACCAGCGCATCAGCAACCATTTGCCCCTCAGGGTTCAATGTCACCGCCTGGCTCAGTACACCGCTTTTGCCATTAATCTGCTGCACATGGCTGGTCACTGTAAGCACATCGCCCAATACGGCCGGACGGCGATAGTTGATATTGATATTGACCACCACGAAAGCGATGTTGTTGGCAGTCATCCATTTAAAGCTCTCGTTGTTTTCCAGCCCATCCCAGCGCGCCTCTTCAAGGAACTCAAGATAGCGGGCATTATTCACATGTTGGTAGACATCAAGATGAAAACCACGAACTTTGATTTGCGTCTGCATAGCGCTTTAACCTTCACTGTTTATAGTTATAGAGACAGAGGTCATACTGGTATGACCTCTCTATTCTGGCAAAGATTAGCGACTACGCAAGCGGCTTACAGCTTCAGATTCGACAAATTACGCTCAACCAGCGTCCCTCCTATGCCTGGCACCTGCTTAAGATCGTCTACAGATTTAAACGGGCCGTACTCTTCCCGATAGCTGACAATCGCCTGGGCTTTCTTGATACCCACGCCATTCATGACCCGTGACAGCTCTTCCGCCGTTGCGCTATTGATACTCACCCGGGTGCCACCTTCATCATCCGCGCTTTTCGCCGCATCCTGCGCTTTGGTTTGCGCTGATGTGGCGGTATCGCTTTTACTTTGCTGCGCAGCGGGCGGCTTAGCCGCAGCAGAAGGCGCTGCCAGCGCACTGTGGCTCAGCGTCGCGCAAGCGAAGGACAGCGAAATTAAGAGTGCTTTGATTCCATGTTTCATTGTGTTTCTCCTTTGTTTTCAACGCCAGGCAACAATAACCACAACAAAGGACGCAGACAAAACACAAACATTCAAAATGGAAAAGGCCGCGAAAGCGGCCTTTAAGGTTTGCAGAGTATTACTCTTTTTTTGCGAGACGCATCGAGCCTTTTTATTGCTGTGGCTCAGCGACGATGTCACCCAGTTTGATCTTCGCTTCTTTACGCAAGTTGCTCATCAACGCTTCAAAAGCGATTTGCGCATTGTTCTGCGTGATGCCCTGTACCATCGCTTTCTTCTGCGCATCCGGCATCGTGCCTGCTTTCACTTCGTCCAGCGCCATGATAACGACATTGCCTTGCTGATCGTTAGCGGTACCGAAGGAAGGTTTATCTTTTGCTGGCAGCGGCAGATTAAACGCCGCCTGGCTTACCGGATCCTGGCCAGTACGTGCCAGCGTTTTCGCCTCACCAAAGCTCAGCCCCGCCGCTTTCAGCGCATCATCACCTTTACCGGCTTTCAGCTCACCCAGCAGTTTATCCGCATCGAGTTTTGCTTGTTGCTCCGCTTTGTTGTGCTTCACGATATCGCTGACCTGGGTTTTTACCTCGTCCAGCGGCTTGATCGCTTCGGCTTTGTGATCGGAGATACGCAGCACAAATGCGCGGTCACCATCAACGGTGATGATGTCGGAGTTGCTGCCCGGCGTGCCGTTCTTCCCTACCAGACCACCATTGAAAATGGCATCGCTTACCGGTTTGAAATTCAGCTCTTCCGGCAGGTTATCGCGACCGAACCAGCCGGTCTGTACTGCTTTAGCACCAGCAGCCTGCTCCGCACCTGCCAGCGATTCGTTATCGTTGCTCGCCGCTTCGCTCACTTTCTGCTGCAGCGCGTACCATGCATCCAGCGCTTTTTCCTGTTTCACTTTCGCTGCCAGTTCATCACGCACATCGTTCAGCGGTTTCACCTGCGCAGGCTGGATATCATCCAGACGTGCAACCAGGTAACCCACCGAAGATTTAATGACGCCAGACAGCTGGCCTTTCTCTTTCAAACCGGCGTTTTTAAGCTCTTCCGGCGTGGTGGCGTCTTCAAGCCAGCCCATATCACCGCCATCACGCGCAGAGATAATATCCACAGATTTCGTTTTTGCCAGAGCCGCAAAGTCCGCGCCTTTTTTCAGCTCATCCAGTACCGCTTTTGCTTCATCTTCCGTTTTGGTCTGGATAATGCTGTAGCGATTACGCTGCGGCTGCGTGAACTGATCCTGATGCTGATCGTAATAGGCCTGGATTTGCTCGTCGGTGACGTTTTCCTGCATCGATGCAGCATCCAGCTTGATATAGCTTACGCGGAATTGCTCCGGCGAAACAAAGCGGCTCTTGTTCTGATCGTAATAACTGGCAACTTCTTCATCGCTTGCGGTCTGCTTCGCCGCCAGCGCGTTGACATCAATCACTGCCTGACGCACAACACGCTGTTGAGCGACCAGTGCAGCCAGCTCGTCAGTCTCACCTTTGAGCATGAAATCAGTACCGGCAACGGCGTTAACCAGTTGCTGCGAGGTTAACTGGTTGCGCAGCGCCTGAGCATATTGATCGGTGCTCATCCCCATCTGGTTTACGATGGCGCTGAAGCGATTGTTATCAAATTTACCGTTAGCCTGAAATGCCTGAGTAGCGAAAATCGCTTTTTTCACCTGATCATCGCTAATGCCAAGACCCAGGCTTTTTGCGTACTGGTCCAGCAGCGCTTCATCAATTAAACGGTTAAGCACTTGCTGGCGCACAGATTTCATGTAGTTTTCGTTGGCCGCCAGCTCCGAGAACTGATCGCCCAGCTGTTGCGCCATGCGGTTGCGCTCGCTATTCACCGCGTTTTCAAACTGTGAACGGCCGATTTCCTGACCATTTACTTTTGCGGCGTAATTATTGTTACCGCCAATCAGGTAGTTACCTACGCCAGTCAAAATGAATGACACGATAATCAAACCCAGAATGATCTTGAGCACGACGTGATTTGCCGCCGCGCGTAAATTGTCCATCATGGTGTAACAACACTCCGCTGTAGGTGACTGTAGATCTCAGGCAGCTCAAGTTGCCCGCTGCGTGTAAACGCGTATTTTGACAAGAAAACGGGGCAATTGTTAGCCCGCATCGCGTATTAACTCGCAGAAAGTGCATTTGCACAAATAAAAAAGGCACATCTCGCGATGCGCCCTTGTAGTTTGTCGCTATCCCTTCAAGGGGAAGGCGATCAGTTTACTGCGTCTTTCAGTGCTTTGCCTGCGCGGAAACCAGGAACTTTAGCCGCAGCAATGGTGATTTCTTTGCCGGTCTGAGGGTTGCGGCCTGTACGGGCAGCACGCTCTTTAACAACAAAAGAGCCAAAACCTACCAGCGCTACGTCGTCCCCGGATTTCAAAGAATCAGTAACGGCAGCAATAAAAGCATCTAACACACGTCCAGCCGCAGCTTTAGAGATGTCAGCATCTGCGGCAATCTTGTCTACCAGTTGAGATTTATTCACTCTACTCTTCCTCTCTTTATAATTTATATCGCACCTGAATCCTTCACAGCGCGACCGCGCAGCAGTTATATCAGGCCTGTCATGCCCTTACAACACCAGTTGATGATGACACACCCAACCAGCAATCTAAATTAGCTATACAAAAAAAGGCTGGCAAGTCCGAAATCACTCACCAGCCTTGTTTTTATTAACGCACTTTGCGCAAGGTCACTATTTTGCCGTTACGACTTGCATACCAAAGGGTTCATTCTGCAGCGCGAGGGCGAGAACTTCTTCGATACGCTTGACCGGATGGATATCCAGATCCGCTACAACGTTGTCCGGGATCTCTTCCAGATCGCGCTTGTTTTCGTAAGGAATCAGAACAGTCTTAATGCCCCCACGATGCGCCGCCAGCAGTTTTTCCTTCAGTCCGCCAATCGGCAGAACCTGGCCACGCAGGGTGATCTCCCCTGTCATCGCCACGTCTGCACGAACCGGATTACCGGTCAGACAAGAAACCAGCGCGGTGCACATCGCAATACCTGCGCTTGGGCCATCTTTTGGCGTCGCACCTTCCGGCACGTGAACGTGAATATCACGTTTTTCATAGAAATCGCCGTTGATACCGAGTTTTTCCGCGCGGGCACGCACAACCGTCAGCGCCGCCTGGATAGACTCCTGCATCACTTCACCCAGAGAACCGGTATAAGTCAGCTTACCTTTGCCTGGGACACAGGCGGTTTCAATGGTCAGCAAGTCGCCGCCCACTTCCGTCCAGGCCAGGCCGGTGACCTGACCCACACGGTTTTCATCGTCCGCTCGACCGTAATCAAAGCGCTGCACACCAAGGTAGTCATGCAGGTTTTCACCGTTGATTTCGATATGCTTCAGAGACGGATCCAGCAGCAGCTGTTTCACCGCTTTCCGGCACAGTTTCGAAATTTCGCGTTCCAGACCACGCACACCCGCTTCGCGGGTGTAGTAACGGATAATGCCAATGATCGCGCTGTCATCAACGGTCAACTCACCCGGTTTCAGTGCGTTACGCTCAATCTGTTTGGTCAACAGGTGACGTTTGGCAATGTTCAGTTTTTCGTCTTCGGTGTAACCAGAAAGACGGATCACTTCCATACGGTCCAGCAGCGGCGCCGGAATATTCATAGAGTTGGAGGTCGCAACGAACATAACGTCGCTGAGATCGTAGTCCACTTCCAGATAGTGATCGCTAAATGCCACGTTCTGTTCCGGATCCAGCACTTCCAGCAGCGCTGAAGCCGGATCGCCGCGCATATCGGATGACATTTTGTCGATCTCATCGAGCAGGAACAGCGGGTTTTTCACGCCCACTTTTGCCATCTTCTGAATCAACTTACCCGGCATAGAACCGATGTAAGTACGGCGGTGACCGCGGATTTCTGCTTCATCACGCACGCCGCCCAGCGCCATACGGATGTATTTGCGCCCGGTAGCCTTCGCTATCGACTGACCCAGAGAGGTTTTACCTACCCCCGGCGGTCCAACCAGGCACAGAATCGGCCCTTTCAGTTTGTTCATACGGCTCTGAACCGCAAGATACTCTAGGATGCGGTCTTTGACACGTTCGAGGCCGTAATGGTCGGTATCAAGGATTTCCTGCGCCTGGCGCAGATCTTTTTTGACCTTGCTACGCGCGTTCCACGGTACCTGCACCATCCATTCGATATAGCCGCGCACCACGGTTGCTTCCGCAGACATCGGCGACATCATTTTCAGCTTTTGCAGCTCCGATTCGGCTTTTTCTTTTGCCTCTTTCGGCATTTTCGAAGCGTCGATTTTACGCTTCAGCGCTTCGTTTTCGTCCGGCGCGTCATCCATTTCGCCCAGCTCTTTCTGAATGGCTTTCATCTGTTCATTCAGATAGTACTCACGCTGGGATTTCTCCATCTGCTTTTTCACGCGATTGCGGATGCGTTTCTCAACCTGCAGCAGATCGATTTCAGACTCCATCATCGCCATCAGATATTCCAGACGTTCGTTGACGTCGGACATCTCCAGCACGGACTGCTTATCCGCCAGCTTCAGCGGCATGTGTGCAGCGATGGTGTCAGCCAGACGCGCAGGATCGTCGATGCTATTGAGCGACGTCAGCACTTCTGGCGGGATTTTTTTGTTGAGCTTGATATAGCCTTCAAACTGGCTGATCGCAGTGCGCACCAGCACTTCCTGCTCGCGCTCATCGATAGCCGGCGAGTCAAGGTATTCTGCTTTCGCTGAGAAATGCTCACCATCGTCAGCAAGCGTGGTAATACGCGCGCGCTGAAGCCCCTCGACCAGCACTTTTACCGTGCCATCGGGCAGTTTCAACATTTGCAAAATAGACGCCACGGTCCCGACGGTGAATAGATCGTTTACACCCGGCTCATCCGTTGAGGCTTCCTTCTGTGCAACCAGCATGATTTTTTTATCATGGTCCATGGCCGCTTCCAGACAACGGATAGATTTTTCCCGTCCCACAAATAACGGAATGACCATGTGCGGATAAACCACCACATCGCGCAACGGCAATACGGGGATTTCAATGCGTTCAGAACGCTCAGGATTCATAGAGCTCTCTCTTAGTTTAAAGTCCGCCAGGTAATCAGGTGACGTGACTGTGCAACACGCACCATTAACATGTAAAGCAGTATATGGGGATGTTTCCCACACATTCAACGCTGTGTTTACGGAAAAATAAAAGGGGAGATAAAATCCCCCCTTCTCGATTAACTGATTGTAAGATTTGGCTAATTATTCGCCAGACGCCTGCTGCGCTTCCGGTTTGCCATAAATCAGCAAGGGTTTGGTTTGACCCGCGATGACCGACTCATCAATCACCACTTTCTCGACATCTTCAAGTGATGGCAGATCATACATAGTGTCCAGCAGAGCGGCTTCAACGATAGAACGCAGCCCGCGAGCGCCGGTTTTGCGCACCATTGCTTTCTTCGCGATAGCGTCGAGCGCTTCGTCGCGGAATTCGAGATCCACGCCTTCCAGGTTGAAAAGCGCCTGATACTGCTTAGTCAGGGCATTTTTAGGCTCTTTCAGGATCTGAATCAGCGCTTCTTCACTCAATTCACTCAGCGTTGCAACAACTGGCAGACGGCCGATGAATTCAGGGATCAGACCGAATTTAATCAAATCTTCCGGTTCAACCTGCGCCAGCAGTTCGCCTTCGTTGGCTTTTTCAGATTTTCCTTTCACCGTTGCGCCAAAACCAATGCCGGAGCCGGTTTCAACACGGTGAGAAATCACTTTATCCAGGCCTGCGAACGCACCGCCACAGATAAACAGGATTTTAGAGGTATCAACCTGCAAAAACTCCTGCTGCGGATGCTTACGTCCACCCTGCGGCGGAACCGCAGCCACGGTACCTTCGATCAGCTTCAGCAGCGCCTGCTGTACACCTTCGCCGGAGACATCACGGGTAATCGACGGGTTATCAGACTTACGGGAGATCTTGTCGATTTCATCGATGTAGACAATCCCACGCTGCGCTTTCTGCACATCGTAGTCGCACTTCTGCAACAGTTTCTGAATGATGTTTTCTACGTCTTCACCCACGTAACCTGCTTCGGTTAACGTCGTAGCATCGGCCATGGTGAACGGGACATCCAACAGACGCGCCAGCGTTTCCGCCAACAGCGTTTTACCGGAACCCGTTGGCCCGATAAGCAGGATGTTACTTTTACCCAGTTCAACGCCGTTGCTGGTGTCGCCATTGCGCAGACGTTTGTAGTGGTTATATACCGCGACCGCCAGCACTTTTTTCGCCTGCTCCTGACCGATGACATAATCATCAAGGTGGTGGCGAATTTCATGCGGGGTCGGCAGCGCGCTGCGCTCGCGATGCGGCGCAACCTCTTTAATCTCTTCGCGAATAATGTCGTTACATAGATCCACACATTCGTCGCAGATATACACGGATGGCCCGGCGATCAGCTTACGCACTTCATGCTGGCTTTTGCCGCAAAAAGAGCAGTACAACAGTTTGCCCGAACCATCTTTGCGTTTATCTGTCATGAGTCAAAACCTCTTATCTGTTCTTTGTGCCGCACATGACGACGCATATGCCATTCCAGGCGCAAAACGTTACTCAAGCGTGTGCCGCTTGTACTCATTAGTATAGCGGCACCTGCAGCCTGAGCTTAGTTACGATGGGTTAAAATTGAATCAACCAGCCCGTATTCAACCGCCTCTTGCGCGGCAAGGAAGCGGTCACGTTCTGTATCGCGTTCAATTTGTTCTAAAGATTGACCCGTATGATGCGCCATAAGTTCATTCATGCGCCCTTTCACTTTCAGAATCTCACGCGCGTGGATTTCAATATCCGTCGCCTGGCCCTGATAGCCGCCCAGCGGCTGGTGAATCATCACACGTGAGTTTGGCAGGCAGAAACGCTTGCCTTTCGCACCCGCCGTCAGCAGGAATGCGCCCATTGACGCAGCCTGGCCCATACAAATTGTGCTGACGTCCGGCTTAATAAATTGCATGGTGTCATAAATTGACATCCCTGCGGTAATTACCCCGCCAGGCGAGTTAATGTACAGGTAAATGTCCTTTTCCGGGTTTTCCGCTTCCAAAAACAGCATTTGTGCCACAATCAGGTTCGCCATGTGGTCTTCAACCTGACCGGTCAGAAAAATTACGCGTTCCTTGAGAAGACGGGAGTAGATATCGAAAGAGCGCTCACCGCGTGAGGTCTGTTCAATAACCATTGGCACCAGGGCCATATGGGGTGCAAAGTTGTCTCGTTCGCCGCTGTATGACATTTCCGTCTCCTGGATAAAAAATTAACAAACCTGCTGTACTGATTGTACTTGAGTGAGTGGGGTCTGACTACGACGCCTCACGGACGGATTATCAGCCAGAGTCTTTTCTGTCGCTATTCCCTTAGTGGGGATGACATTACCTGATTTCAAGCATAACAATCTTTTGCTGTTACGCTAACACTGAAACGCCCTTTTAGCACAGATCTGATAGTCCTGATGCGATAAAAAAAGCCCGTCACCAGCAAGCAGGTGACGGGCTTATTGCTTTTAGCTATCGCAGAAGTCGATTAAGCCTGTTGGTTCATCAGTTCGTTAAAGGAAGTGGCTTTTTCAGTCACTTTCGCTTTTTCCAGAACCGCTTCAACCGCTTGTTCTTCCAGCGCAACGTTACGCATGTTTTCCATCAGCTCTTTGTTTTTATTGTAGAATTCGATCACTTCTTTCGGATCTTCATATGCAGAAGCCATCTCTTCGATCAGGCCTTTAACGCGCTCTTCGTCAGCTTTCAGCTCGTGGGTACGAATAACTTCGCCCAGCAGCAGGCCAACCACAACACGACGTTTTGCCTGCTCTTCGAACAGCTCACGCGGCAGTTCCAGAGCTTGTTTCTCGTTGCCACCGAAACGCTGTGCAGCCTGGCGGCGCAGAACGTCGATTTCGCTGTCAATCAGTGCAGCCGGAACGTCGATTTCGTTCGCTTTCACCAGGCCTTCAATCGCCTGAGATTTAACACGGTTACGCACCGCGCCTTTCAGCTCACGCTCCATGTTTTTGCGTACTTCAGCGCGCAGACCCGCAACGGAGCCATCTTCCACGCCAAAGCGTTTGATGAACTCTTCGGTCAGTTCCGGCAGTTCACGCTCCTCAACTTTCTTCAGGTTAATGACGAATTTCGCCGCTTTACCTTTCAGGTTTTCTGCGTGGTACTCTTCCGGGAAGGTCACGTCGATGGTGAACTCTTCGCCCGCTTTGTGGCCTTTAATACCGTCTTCGAAACCCGGGATCATACGACCCTGGCCCATTGCCAGTACGAAATCAGTGGCTTTGCCGCCTTCAAATTCTTCGCCATCAACGGAACCAGTGAAATCAACGGTCACGCGATCTTCAGCGTCAGCAGCGCCGTCTTTGTCTTTCCAGGTCGCCTGCTGCTTGCGCAGCGTTTCCAGCATGGTGTCCACGTCAGCATCGGTCACTTCAACAACCGGTTTTTCAACTTCGATGGTATCCAGCGCTTTCAGCTCAACTTCCGGGTACACTTCGAACTCTACAGAGTAGGTGAAGTCTTCGCCCAGTTTGTATTCGCCCGGAACATAGTTCGGCGCGCCAGCTGGGTTGATTTTTTCCTGAATGATCGCATCGATAAAGTTGCGGCTCATCAGATCGCCCAGAACGTCCTGGCGAACAGACGCGCCATAACGCTGAGCAACAACGGTCATCGGTACTTTACCCTTACGGAAGCCGTCAATACGCACTTTCTTCGCTACGTTGACCAGCTCGCTCTTCACAGCGGTCTCGATGCTGTCAGCAGCGATTGTAATCGTTACACGGCGCCCAAGGCCCTGAGTGGTTTCAACTGAAACTTGCATCTTGTTACCTCAAAAAATCACAGTGCTCGGTCAACTCTACTCTGCGAAGCAAACCGTTTCGCTTGCAGAACCGGGATGTTCTCTCAAATCAGATATACATTCCCTGTCGTCAGAATCATCCCGAAGACATTCCGAAAAATAAGACGCAGCATTATAGCGGCATCACAGATATGAGTCGAGAACGGGAATGTCGCAATGGTGCGTCATTTTTCACACTTCTGAAGCAATTTCGCTCAAAAAAGGGCGTTTCTCGCTCAAAATTCAGACAAAACAAAACGGCCCGTAGGCCGTTTTTACATAATCTGCATGCAACATACTGGAAAAGTTTGGGCTGTTGCAACCAGGTTTTCTACGCGATGCTTCCGGCACCGCGACAGGCTGGCGAGGTCAGCAGGGTATCCTGCAAACCTTCCCACTCCTTAAGTGTGTAAGTATGCAGAGCCAGTGCATGAATCGTCGTAGACAGTTCATCTGCCAACGTGCCGTAAATCATGCGATGACGGTTCAGAAAACGCTCTCCAGTAAAACGGTCGCTTACCAGTACAACTTTGAAGTGACTTTCAGAACCTGCGGGGACATTGTGACGATAGCTCTCGTCAACAACCTCGAGAATGAGGGGCTCAAACGCCGCCTTCAGCTTTGCTTCTATTTGTTCACGCATCATCATGATATTACACCTCCGACAACGCTGAGATGCCAGCCATCTCTTTAAATGTTAGCCGCTTTTACCGTCTCTATAACAATAAAACAACAAAAAATTAGCGTTCGTCCTATTTTCCCGCTCAAGGGGATGAACTCTACTGAAAGCAGCTTTTTTTGCGTGGCATCACCCATAAAACCGTTTTTGACGGCAAAAAAAGCACAAGACGATGAATTTCCATGCATTGAGGACTTCCTCTTAACACCGGCAATGTTATGATGGCGAGAATTTTCCCCCAGAAGCTTAGATCCTTGAGAGCCTGAACATGTTTAAAAAACTACTCTTTCCGTTGGTCGCTTTATTTATGCTGGCCGGGTGCGCAACCCCGCCGACAACACTTGATGTCACCCCAAAAATTACTCTGCCGCAACAGGATCCAAGCCTGATGGGTGTCACCGTGAGCATCAACGGTGCCGATCAGCGCCCGGATCAAGCGCTGGCCAAAGTGACACGCGATAACCAGCTGGTTACCCTGACAGCCTCCCGCGATCTGCGTTTCCTGCTGCAAGAAGTGCTGGAAAAACAGATGACCGCGCGCGGTTATATGATCGGGCCGAACGGCGCGGTAAACCTGCAGATTATTGTTAACCAGCTGTATGCGGATGTCTCTCAGGGCAACGTCCGCTACAACATCGCGACCAAAGCGGATATCGCAATCATCGCGACTGCTGCGAACGGCAACAAGATGACCAAAAACTACCGCGCAAGCTATAACGTCGAAGGCGCATTCCAGGCTACCAACGACAAGATTGCCGGTGCGGTTAACAGCGTGTTGACTGACACCATCGCTGATATGTCTCAGGACACCAGCATTCACGACTTCATCAAGCAAAACGCTCGTTAATCTTTTTCTGGCCCGGTTTTCCGGGCCAGTTTTTAACACATGTCCAGTCACTACTTACGCATCTTCACCCAACCGAAATCAGCCATCCTGCTGATTCTGGGTTTTGCTTCCGGTTTGCCTCTCGCCCTGACCAGCGGCACGCTCCAGGCGTGGATGACCGTTGAAAACATCGATTTAAAAACCATCGGTTTCTTCTCTCTGGTCGGCCAGGCTTACGTGTTTAAGTTTTTGTGGTCGCCGCTGATGGATCGCTACACGCCGCCTTTACTCGGGCGTCGTCGCGGCTGGCTGCTCCTCACGCAAATTCTGCTGCTGGTGTCGATTGCCGCAATGGGTTTCCTCGATCCGGCCAACCATCTGCGCTGGATGGCGGCGCTGGCTGTGCTTATCGCTTTCTGCTCTGCGTCTCAGGATATAGTGTTTGACGCCTGGAAAACGGATGTGCTGCCGCTCGAAGAGCGAGGCGCAGGTGCGGCAATAAGCGTGCTGGGCTATCGACTCGGAATGTTGGTTTCCGGAGGACTGGCTTTATGGCTGGCGGATCGCTGGCTCGGCTGGCAGGGAATGTACTGGTTGATGGCCGTGCTACTGGTCCCGTGCATTATCGCCACCCTGCTCGCACCGGAGCCAGAGGATGTGATTCCGGTGCCGAAAACGCTGGAACGCGCCGTTGTCGAGCCGCTGCGTGATTTCTTTGGGCGTAACAACGCCTGGCTTATTCTTCTATTAATAGTGCTGTACAAACTGGGCGATGCGTTCGCCATGAGTCTGACAACAACATTTCTCATCCGCGGCGTTGGTTTTGACGCCGGAGAAGTGGGAGTGGTGAACAAAACGCTGGGGCTTATCGCCACGATTATCGGCGCGTTGTTAGGCGGCGTACTGATGCAGCGGTTATCCCTGTTCCGTGCGTTGTTAATTTTCGGCGTACTGCAGGCCATTTCGAATGCCGGTTACTGGCTGCTTTCAATAACGGCGAAAAGCATTTTTACGATGGGTTCAGCCGTCTTTTTAGAAAACTTGTGTGGCGGCATGGGGACTGCGGCGTTTGTTGCGCTATTAATGACGCTCTGCAACAAATCCTTCTCCGCAACGCAGTTTGCTCTGCTCTCGGCGCTATCGGCGGTTGGACGCGTCTATGTCGGCCCGCTGGCTGGCTGGTTTGTTGAAAGTTACAGCTGGTCGACGTTCTATCTCTTTTCGATTGTGGCCGCGCTTCCCGGTCTGTTATTGCTGATGCTGTGCAAAAAAACACTGGCATTTACGCAACAGAGTGAAAGTTTTCTCTGCAGAACCGAATACGCTACGGCCTACCAGCTGGCGCTGCGCATACTGAGCGCCGGTTGCGTACTGTTAGGATGCTGGCTGCTGGTGTTAATGATCAACGCCACAGGGTTTACCGACTGGTCTTTCGGCACCACGCTGCTGGAATGGGGCGCACTGTTAGCGTTTATCGGCATTGTGTTTGGCGGTGTGTTGGATCTGCTGGCGCTACGTAAAACAGAGTTGCTATAACGTGTTAAAACGACGTGATAAAAAAGCGCCTGCGGGCGCTTTTTTTGGCGTCAAAGCCTCGAAATGTTAAAAAACAGTAAAATGGCAAATAAAATCGCTTAAGAATATATTTACTGGCTATTTTCCTATTAAAATCAGGCCACCAAAAAATAAAAACGGCCTAAAACAATTCACCGCAGTTATTATTATGTTCAATAAATAAACACCACATCTTTTTAGCAAATCGCCTAATTCAAATTGTGCAAATAAAAAAATCTTAATTGTTTTGTGCCTTATAAATTAAAGGCTACTCTTTAACGATTCAGCACGGTTATTAATTGTTGGGTTTCAAGTTCGTTCCAATAATGTTCGATATTTGCTGGATATTTGTTAAATAAATGTATATTTAACTGATTGGTTATACCAATTTACCCCCTGGACTGATTGTCATGTAATTTTTCCGTTATAATCTCACTCTCTGGCAGTGCGAATCGCTTTTTTTACAGATTGTTGCATTCGATGTGACATAAACGGCAAAAGCCAGTAACACCTTACTGACACAGAGCCAATCATGTTTACAGTAACGTAACCTTTCCGTAAAATGCCCGCACACTTTAAGCGCCACCAGATCCCGTGGAATTGAGGTCGTTAAATGAGACTCAGGAAATACAATAAAAGTTTGGGATGGTTGTCATTAATCGCCGGTACTGTTTTACTCAGTGGCTGCGATTCTGCACTTCTTGACCCCAAAGGACAGATTGGACTGGAGCAACGTTCGCTGATACTGACGGCTTTTGGCCTGATGTTGATTGTCGTTATTCCCGCCATCTTGATGGCCGTTGGTTTCGCCTGGAAGTATCGTGCGAGCAATAAAGATGCGAAGTATAGCCCTAACTGGTCACACTCCAATAAAGTGGAAGCTGTGGTCTGGACGGTACCTATTCTGATCATCCTGTTCCTCGCCGTATTGACATGGAAAACCACCCACGCGCTCGAACCGAGCAAACCATTAGCCCATGACGAACAACCGATCACCATTGAAGTTGTTTCTATGGACTGGAAATGGTTCTTCATCTATCCGGAGCAGGGCATTGCTACCGTGAACGAAATCGCCTTCCCGGCTAACGTTCCGGTTCAGTTCAAAGTGACCTCCAACTCCGTGATGAACTCGTTCTTTATCCCGAAACTTGGTAGCCAGATTTATGCGATGGCCGGTATGCAGACTAACCTGCATCTGATCGCCAACGAAGCTGGTACCTACGATGGTATCTCCGCAAGCTACAGCGGCCCGGGCTTCTCGGGTATGAAGTTTAAAGCAATTGCTACGCCGGACCGTGCCGCATTCGACCAGTGGGTCGCAAAAGCGAAACAAGCTCCGAATACCCTGCCGGATATGGCAGCGTATGACAAACTTGCTGCGCCAAGCGAATACAACAAGGTTGAATACTTCTCCAGCGTGAAACCCGATTTGTTTAAAGACGTTATCAACAAATTTATGGGCCACGGCATGAGCATGGACATGAACCAACCTAAGGGCGAGCATAGCGAGCACGAAGGTATGGAAGGCATGGACATGAGCCACGCGGAAACCTCTCACTAAGGGGTCGAGGAAGAAAACGATGTTCGGAAAATTGACACTGGATGCAGTCCCCTACCATGAACCCATTATTGTGGTTACGGTGGCTGCCATTATCATCGGTGGCCTGGCATTACTGGCCCTGATTACTTACTTCGGTAAGTGGAACTACTTGTGGAAAGAGTGGCTGACTTCGGTTGACCACAAAAAGCTCGGTATCATGTACTGCATCGTCGGTATCGTGATGCTGATTCGTGGCTTTGCTGACGCCATCATGATGCGTAGCCAGCAAGCACTCGCCTCGGCGGGTGAAGCAGGCTTCCTGCCGCCGCACCACTACGATCAGATCTTCACCGCCCACGGCGTGATCATGATCTTCTTCGTAGCAATGCCGCTGGTTATCGGTCTGATGAACGTGGTGATCCCACTGCAGATCGGCGCTCGCGACGTGGCGTTCCCGTTCCTCAACAACCTGAGCTTCTGGTTCACGGTTGTCGGTGTAATCCTGGTTAACCTGTCTCTCGGCGTGGGTGAATTCGCGCAGACTGGCTGGCTGGCTTATCCGCCGCTATCGGGGATTGAATACAGTCCTGGTGTCGGGGTTGATTACTGGATCTGGGCACTTCAGCTCTCCGGTATCGGTACGACGCTGACCGGTATCAACTTCTTCGTGACCATTCTGAAGATGCGTGCGCCGGGCATGACCATGTTCAAGATGCCGGTATTTACCTGGGCATCGCTGTGCGCCAACGTGCTGATCATCGCCTCGTTCCCGATCCTGACTGTCACCATCGCGCTGCTGACCCTGGACCGCTATCTGGGTACCCATTTCTTCACCAACGAAATGGGCGGCAACATGATGATGTACATCAACCTGATCTGGGCCTGGGGCCATCCGGAAGTGTACATCCTGGTTCTGCCGGTATTCGGTGTGTTCTCGGAAGTCGCCGCGACCTTCTCGCGTAAGCGTCTGTTCGGTTACACCTCGCTGGTTTGGGCGACCGTGTGTATTACCGTACTGTCGTTTATCGTTTGGTTGCACCACTTCTTCACCATGGGTGCAGGCGCGAACGTTAACGCCTTCTTCGGTATCGCCACCATGATTATCGCCATCCCGACCGGGGTGAAGATCTTCAACTGGCTGTTCACCATGTACCAGGGCCGTATCGTGTTCCATTCAGCAATGATGTGGACCATCGGCTTTATCGTGACCTTCTCTGTGGGCGGTATGACCGGCGTACTGCTGGCGGTACCGGGCGCGGACTTTGTGCTGCACAACAGTCTGTTCCTGATTGCTCACTTCCATAACGTCATCATCGGCGGTGTGGTATTTGGTTGCTTTGCGGGTATCACTTACTGGTGGCCGAAAGCGTTTGGCTTCACCCTGAATGAAACCTGGGGTAAACGCGCGTTCTGGTTCTGGATCATCGGCTTCTTCGTAGCATTTATGCCGCTGTATGTGCTGGGCTTTATGGGTATGACCCGTCGCCTGAGCCAGCAGATTGATCCGCAGTTCCACTCAATGCTGGTGGTTGCCGCTTGCGGTGCTGCGCTGATTGCCTGCGGTATTCTGTGCCAGTTGATTCAGTACTACGTCTCCATCCGCGACCGTCACCTCAACCGTGACCTGACCGGTGACCCGTGGGGCGGCCGTACGCTGGAGTGGGCAACCTCTTCTCCGCCGCCGTTCTACAACTTCGCTGAAGTGCCACACGTTCATGAGCGTGATGCATTCTGGGAAATGAAAGAAAAAGGCGAAGCGTACAAGCAACCTGCGCATTATGAAGAAATTCATATGCCGAAAAACAGCGGTGCGGGCATTGTTATTGCCGCTTTCGCAACGGTGTTTGGCTTTGCCATGATCTGGCACATCTGGTGGATGGCGATCGTCGGTTTCGCCGGCATCGTAATTAGCTGGATTGTGAAGAGCTTTGACGAGGACGTGGATTACTACGTACCGGTTGCAGAAATCGAAAAACTGGAAAACCAGCATTTCGATGAGATCAAAAAGGCAGGGCTGAAAAATGGCAACTGATACTCTGACGACTGCGAACGCCCACGCGCACGAACATGGGCACCATGATTCAGGACCGACCAAAGTCTTCGGTTTCTGGATCTACCTGATGAGCGACTGCATTCTGTTCTCGATCCTGTTCGCGACCTATGCCGTGTTAGTGAATAACACGGCGGGTGGCCCGTCGGGTAAAGACATTTTTGAACTGCCGTTCGTTCTGGTGGAAACCGCCCTGCTGCTGTTCAGCTCCATCACCTATGGCATGGCGGCGATCGCCATGTATAAGAACAACAAAAGCCAGGTTGTTTCCTGGCTGGCGTTGACCTGGCTGTTCGGCGCAGGCTTCATCGGGATGGAACTCTATGAATTCCATCACCTGATTGTTGAAGGTATGGGTCCGGATCGCAGCGGCTTCCTGTCAGCGTTCTTCGCGCTGGTTGGCACCCACGGTCTGCACGTGACCTCGGGTCTGATCTGGATGGCAGTGCTGATGTTCCAGATTTCCCGTCGCGGCCTGACCAGTACAAACCGTACGCGTATCCTGTGCCTGAGCCTGTTCTGGCACTTCCTGGACGTCGTATGGATTTGTGTATTCTCAGTCGTTTATCTGATGGGGGCGATGTAATGAGTCATTCAACCGATCATGGCGCTTCCCACGGTAGCGTAAAAACCTACATGACAGGTTTTATCCTGTCGATCATCCTGACGGTGATCCCGTTCTGGATGGTGATGAGCGGTACTGCGTCCCACGTGGCGATTCTCGGCACTGTGCTGGTGACAGCGGTGGTACAGATTCTGGTGCATCTGGTGTGCTTCCTGCACATGAACACCAAGTCTGATGAAGGCTGGAACATGACGGCTTTCGTCTTTACTGTGCTGATCATCGCGATCGTGGTGGTAGGTTCCATCTGGATTATGTGGAACCTCAACTACAACATGATGGTTCGATAAGAGCGGCGAAGTATGTTTAAGCAATACCTGCAAGTCACGAAACCGGGCATTATTTTTGGCAACTTGATCTCCGTGATCGGGGGATTCCTGCTGGCCTCTAAAGGCCACATTGATTACCCCCTATTCATCTACACGCTGATTGGTGTGTCGCTGGTGGTCGCCTCTGGTTGTGTTTTTAACAACTACATCGATCGTGACATCGACAAAAAGATGGAACGGACGAAAAACAGGGTGCTGGTCAGAGGGCTGATCTCGCCAAAAGTCTCGCTGGTTTACGCCGCCTTGCTGGGTATTGCTGGCTTCATGCTGCTGTGGTTTGGCGCCAACCCGCTGGCTTGCTGGCTGGGGGTAATGGGGTTCGTGGTATATGTGGGCGTCTACAGCCTGTATATGAAACGCCACTCCGTTTACGGTACGCTGATTGGTTCACTCTCCGGCGCTGCGCCGCCGGTGATTGGCTACTGCGCCGTCACCAACGAGTTTGACAGCGGCGCGGCGATCCTGTTGGCGATTTTCAGCCTGTGGCAGATGCCTCACTCGTATGCCATCGCGATTTTCCGCTTTAAGGATTATCAGGCAGCGAACATCCCTGTACTGCCGGTGGTGAAAGGTATTTCCGTGGCGAAAAACCATATCACGCTCTACATCCTGGCGTTCGCTATCGCCACTTTGATGCTGTCGCTTGGCGGCTACGCCGGTTACAAATACCTGGTCGTTGCCGCAGCGGTAAGCCTCTGGTGGCTGGGCATGGCGCTACGTGGTTATAAAGTTGAGGATGACAAGGTGTGGGCGCGCAAACTGTTCGTCTTCTCCATTGTCGCTATCACCTCGCTCAGCGTGATGATGTCGGTCGATTTTATGGTGCCGGATTCCCATAACCTGTTGACCTACGTCTGGTGATCCAAACCGCCATTATAAAGGGTGCTACGGCACCCTTTTTTCATGCCCAAACGCCCCGCTCTACAGGTAATATTTGTTAATTAAGCTGTTATTTACCCCGCCCTGCCCCCGCACTACACTATGTCCGGTTTTCAAATTGAGGTGGTAATGAACGATTATAAAATGACGCCAGGCGAGTTGCGCGCCACCTGGGGTTTAGGGACTGTATTCTCACTGCGCATGCTCGGCATGTTTATGGTCCTGCCCGTTCTGACCACGTACGGTATGGCGCTGCAGGGCGCCAGTGAAGCACTCATCGGTCTGGCGATTGGTATTTATGGCCTCGCGCAAGCCGTGTTTCAAATTCCCTTTGGCTTGCTTTCTGACCGCATCGGCCGCAAGCCGCTTATCGTTGGCGGGTTAGCGATTTTTGTCGCCGGTAGCGTGATTGCCGCCCTTTCCGATTCTATCTGGGGCATTATTCTTGGTCGCGCATTACAAGGCTCCGGTGCCATCGCCGCCGCTGTTATGGCGCTTCTTTCCGATCTCACTCGCGAACAGAATCGTACCAAAGCGATGGCCTTTATCGGCGTTAGTTTTGGCGTCACCTTCGCCATTGCCATGGTGCTTGGCCCGATTATCACGCATCAGTTGGGTTTGCATGCGCTGTTCTGGATGATTGCCGGGCTGGCAACTGCCGGTATTGCGTTGACTATCTGGGTCGTGCCAGACAGTCAGCAACATGTGCGTAACCGCGAATCCGGCATGGTGAAAGACTGTTTCCAGATGGTGATGGTCAACCCGAAGCTGCTAAAACTCAACTTTGGCATTATGTGCCTGCATATCCTGCTGATGTCGACGTTTGTTGCCCTGCCAGGCCAACTCGAAGCCGCCGGTTTTCTCGCACCGGATCACTGGAAAATCTACCTGGTCACCATGCTTATCTCTTTCGTTTCGGTGGTGCCATTTATTATCTACGCCGAAGTGAAGCGCCGCATGAAGCGCGTTTTCGTGTTCTGCGTGGCGCTGCTGCTGATTGCGGAAATCGTGTTGTGGGGCGCGGGGCCACATTTCTGGGAAATCGTCATTGGTGTACAGATCTTTTTCCTCGCCTTTAACCTGATGGAAGCATTACTACCCTCGTTAATCAGCAAAGAAGCGCCAGCGGGCTATAAAGGCACGGCGATGGGGATTTACTCCACCAGCCAGTTTATCGGCGTGGCAATTGGCGGCGCGCTCGGCGGCTGGGTAGATGGTCTGTTTGATTCACAAACGGTATTTCTTGCCGGTGCATTGCTGGCGATGGTCTGGCTGCTTGTCGCAGGCACCATGCAGGAACCGCCCTATGTCAGCAGCCTGCGCATCGCGATCCCGGAAAATGTCATCATCAATGAAGCGTTGCAAAAACGTTTGCTGGCAACAAAGGGAGTAAGTGAAGTATTAGTGGTTACCGAAGAGCGTAGCGCTTACGTCAAGATTGACAGTAAGGTCACTAACCGCTTTGAGGTTGAACAAGCCGTAGCGGGTTAACGCTGCGACACGCTCTCTCCGCCAGGGAGAGAGCGCGCACATTAATCGCGGAAGTTTTTGAACTGGAACGGCTGGCCAAGATTACCGCCGCGCACCAGTGCCATAACAGACTGCAAGTCATCACGGGATTTCCCGGTCACACGAATTTCTTCGCCCTGAATCTGCGCCTGCACTTTCAGCTTGCTGTCTTTAATCAGCTTGATGATTTTCTTCGCCGTCGCTGCATCAATACCCTGTTTCAGTTTTGCTTCCACGAACCAGGTCTTGCCGCTGTGTACAAACTCTTCCGGCACGTCCAGCGACGCCCCTTCAATGCCGCGTTTCAGCAATTTCGCGCGTAAAATATCCAGAAGCTGGTTAACCTGGAAATCGGATTCGCTCAGAACTTTAATGGTCTGTTTCTCTTCGTTCAGTTCAAACGTGGCTTCAACGTTGCGAAAATCAAAGCGAGTCCCTACTTCACGGGTCGCATTCTCAACGCCGTTTTGCACTTCACGCATTTCAACTTCGGAAACGATATCGAAAGATGGCATCTTTTCTTCTCCCTCTGCATTTGTTGCGTTGCATAATACCCGCAACGAGGCATAACTCAACTTGTAATACGGGAAGCTTAGCCGACAGCGCTATAATGGTGAAAGCAACACCTGGCGACGTTGCAGGTGAGGAGGATAAATGAGAATTACCGTACTCGGATGCGGTGCTTTAGGGCAATTGTGGTTAACCGCGTTGTGTAAAAAGGGACATGAGGTACAGGGTTGGTTGCGCGTGCCACAGCCATTTTGCAGTGTGAATGTCGTTGATGAAGACGGCTCAATATTTAACGAATCCCTGACGGCCAACGATCCTGAATTCCTGGCGCGTAGCGATTTATTGCTGGTGACGTTAAAAGCGTGGCAAGTTTCCGATGCGGTGAAAGGGCTGGCAGCAACACTCTCACCTTCAACCCCCGTGCTACTGATTCACAACGGCATGGGCACTGTCGAAGAGTTGAAAGCACTGGCGAATCCGTTACTGATCGGTACGACTACTCATGCTGCGCGCCGTGATGGCAACGTTATCGTGCACGTTGCCAGCGGTACCACGCACATTGGCCCGGCGCGACAGCAGGATGGCGAGTTCAGCTATCTGGCCGACATCCTGCAGGATGTGCTGCCGGACGTGGCCTGGCATAACACGATCCGTCCGGCGCTGTGGCGCAAGCTGGCGGTGAACTGCGTCATCAACCCGTTAACCGCGCTGCATGACTGTAAAAATGGCGATCTGCGAGCGTTCCCGGAGGAGATCCAAAAGGTGACGCGTGAAGTTGCTGCGGTGATTGAACGTGAAGGCCACCATATTTCTGCCGATGATTTACTGAGCTACGTGAATCAGATTATTGAAAACACGGCAGAAAATATCTCATCTATGCTGCAGGACGTACGCGCGATGCGCCATACCGAGTGTGATTATATTACGGGTTACCTGCTCAGGCGCGCCCGCGCGCACGGTATTGCGGTGCCGGAAAACGCCCGTCTGTATGAAATGATTAAACGTAAGGAGAGTGAGTATGAGCGCATCGGCTCTGATATGTCTCGCCCCTGGTAGTGAAGAAACCGAAGCGGTCACCACTATCGATCTGCTGGTACGTGGTGGAATTGCCGTTACTACCGCCAGCGTCGCCAGTGATGGCAACCTGGTCGTTACTTGCTCACGCGGCGTAAAACTGCTGGCGGATGCGCCGTTAGTAGAAGTAGCCGATGGCGATTACGACGTGATTGTGCTGCCCGGCGGTCTGAAAGGGGCGGAGTGTTTTCGCGATAGTCCGTTACTGGTGGAAACCGTGCGCCAGTTTCACCTCTCGGGCCGTATCGTCGCCGCAATTTGTGCTGCGGCGGGCACCGTGCTGGTGCCGCATGAGATTTTCCCGCTGGGCAATATGACCGGCTTTCCAGGCCTGAAAGAGACTATTCCCGCCGAACAGTGGCAGGATAAACGCGTCGTGTGGGATCCGCGCGTTAATCTGCTCACCAGCCAGGGGCCGGGTACCGCCATCGATTTTGCTTTGAAAATTATTGATTTACTGGTGGGGCGTGAAAAAGCGCACGAAGTGGCGTCACAACTGGTGATGGCTGCCGGAATTTATAACTACTACGAAGCCTGAAAACAAAAAGCCCGGCGGTGCGATGCCTGCCGGGCTTTCAATGCAAAGTGACGCGAAAACTGCCGGAAAAGGTCACCCTCTCCGGCAGTTTTTTATGGGCGATAAACTTTAACGTTGGTAAAACCCTGCTCGCGCAGATAGAGCGCCTGCAGACGGCTCATCACGCCGCGTTCGCACCACAACAACCAGGTTTTGTTCTGATCGAGGTCGCCAAATTTGGTGCTCAGTTTATAGAACGGCAGCGAAACCACGTCGATCCCTTCCAGCTTCAGCGGTTTGTCATCCTGTTCATCAATAGAGCGGATATCCAGGATCACATCGTTCGGGCCAAAACCGTTGACCGTTTCAACTTCGACCACGGTTTCCTGGGCCTGCTGGGCGATTTCGCGGATATCGATATTGCTCGCTTCAGCAACCACTTTATCGAGGATGGAGAAGTCGAAATGTTCCTCTTCCGCTTCGATTTTCGCCTTCACCGCTTTTACAGTTGGGCTTTTCGAGATCACACCACAATACTCCGGCATGGTACGGGCGAAATCTTCAGTACCGATTTCACGCGCCAGATCGATGATGTGCTCTTTATCGTAAGAGATAAGCGGGCGCAAAATCAGCGTGTCAGAAACGTTGTCGATTAAACGCAGGTTGGTCAGCGTCTGGCTGGACACCTGGCCCAGTGCTTCACCGGTCACCAGCGCCTGCACGCCGTAGCGTTCAGCCACTTTTGACGCTGCGCGCACCATCATGCGTTTCAACACCACGCCCATCTGGCCATCATCCACTTTTTCGAGGATTTCACCGACCACTGGCTCAAAGTTGATCGCCACAAACCGTACACGGTGAGAACTGCCAAAACGGTTCCACAGGTAGTGCGCGACCTGGCGAACACCAATTTCATGCGCGGCGCCGCCCAGGTTAAAGAAGCAGTAGTGTACGCGGCAACCGCGACGCATCAGCATATAGCTGGAAACGCCGGAGTCGAAACCGCCGGAGATGAGCGACAGCACATCTTCCTGAGTGCCGATCGGGAAACCGCCAATACCTTCATAACGGCCTTTCACTAACAGCAGGCGATCGTCTTCGATCTCCAGATTCACCGTCACATCCGGGTGAGTCAGTTTGACACGCGCAGAGTCGACATGCTGGTTCAGACCGCCGCCGACGTAACGTTCAACTTCAATCGAGCTAAACTCATGTTTGCCGCGGCGTTTAACGCGTACGCAGAAGGTTTTACCTTCGATCTGCTCGCGGTACTGCACCAGCGCTTTCTCAAAAATGTCGTGCAGCGAGGTGAAAGGAACATCTTCCACTTCGAGAATATGGTGGATGCCCGGAATACGGGTCAGCGCGTCGCGGATAGCCAGGCGATGATTTTCATCTTTGGCGCGCACTTCGATATGATCCCAGTGGCGGACAACGGCGAGGGTCTCGTCGTAGTGCTTCAGAACGTTACGAATGTTCCCGGTCAAAATTTTAATAAAGCGCAAACGCACAGATTGGCTTTTGATGGTGATTTCCGGGAACAATTTAATGATAAACTTCATGGCGGCAATGGTTCGTTGGCAAGCCCGGCTGGGCCTGTATAGGAAAATAGTACAGCAGCCCCATACCCGCGGCTGCATCCAGGCGCAGGAGTATACCACCATCGCAATAAAGCTGCGCACATTGCATTACCATTGCGCGTTATTTGCTAAGCGCCGTGACTTCGCTACCATAGCTACGTTGAGCCAGAACAATAGAAGAGTCAGACATTCACTATGCCAAAGAAAAACGACGCACCGGCCAGTTTTGAAACAGCGCTAAGCGAACTGGAACAGATTGTCACTCGTCTTGAAAGCGGCGATCTACCGCTTGAAGAGGCACTCAATGAATTCGAACGCGGCGTGCAGCTGGCGCGCCAGGGACAGGTGAAACTCCAGCAGGCGGAACAACGCGTGCAGATCCTGCTCTCTGATTCACAAGAGGCTCCCCTTACGCCTTTTGCTCCGGACGCTGAATAAATGGATTTCGATCAACAGCTACAGGCCTGTGTCTCTCAGGCCAATGAAGCGCTGCGCCGATTTATCGCGCCACTGCCCTTTCAGAACACTCCTCTGGTTGAGGCCATTTCCTATGGCGCATTATTAGGCGGTAAACGTCTGCGTCCTTTTTTGGTTTATGCCACAGGCAACATGTTCGGCGTTAGCCAGCAAACGCTGGATGCGCCTGCAGCGGCGGTGGAGTGTATTCACGCTTACTCGCTGATCCACGACGATCTGCCCGCCATGGATGATGATGATCTCCGCCGGGGTTTACCGACATGCCATATTAAGTTTGGTGAAGCCAGCGCCATCCTCGCGGGTGATGCGTTACAAACTCTGGCTTTCTCCATTCTTACAGATGCGCCCATGGCAGAAGTCGATGCGCGTGACCGGCTGGCGATGGTTTCGGAACTGGCTCACGCCAGCGGCGTAGCAGGAATGTGCGGCGGCCAGGCGCTGGATCTCGCAGCGGAAGGCAAGCGGGTTTCGCTGGCTGAACTGGAGCAGATCCATCGCCACAAAACCGGCGCCCTGATTCGCGCAGCGGTGCGAATGGGCGCGCTAAGCGCTGGGGATAAAGGCCGCGAAGCCCTGCCATTGCTCGATCGCTATGCCGAATGCGTTGGTCTGGCGTTCCAGGTTCAGGATGACATTCTGGATGTTGTCGGCGATACTGCGACGCTTGGCAAACGCCAGGGCGCTGACCAGCAACTGGGGAAAAGCACCTATCCCGCACTACTGGGCCTTGAGCAAGCCCGGACAAAAGCCCGCGACCTGATTGACGACGCCCGGCAAGCTTTAAGCCTGCTTGCGGCACAGTCGCTGGATACGACGGCACTGGAAGCACTGGCGAATTACATAATCCAGCGTGATAAATAACGAAAACACCACGATGAGTCTCTGATGAGTTTTGATATAGCCAAATACCCGACGCTGGCGCTGGTTGATACCACGCAAGAGTTGCGCCTGCTGCCGAAAGAGAGCCTGCCGAAGCTATGCGACGAACTGCGTCGCTACCTGCTCGACAGCGTGAGCCGCTCCAGCGGGCACTTCGCCTCCGGGCTTGGCACGGTTGAATTGACCGTCGCGCTACATTACGTCTACAACACGCCGTTTGATCAGTTGATCTGGGACGTGGGCCACCAGGCGTATCCGCATAAAATTCTGACCGGACGTCGTGACAAAATCGGCACCATCCGACAGAAGAACGGGTTGCACCCTTTTCCCTGGCGCGGCGAAAGCGAATACGACGTGCTGAGCGTTGGCCATTCATCGACGTCCATTAGCGCCGGTATTGGTGTCGCCGTCGCGGCGGCAAAAGAGGGTAAACAGCGCCGCACCGTCTGCGTGATTGGCGATGGCGCGATCACCGCTGGCATGGCATTTGAAGCCATGAACCACGCGGGTGATATCCGCCCGGATATGCTGGTGGTGTTAAACGACAACGAGATGTCGATTTCTGAGAATGTCGGCGCGCTGAATAATCACCTGGCGCAGCTGCTCTCCGGCAAGCTCTACTCCACGCTGCGCGAAGGCGGCAAAAAAGTGCTTTCCGGCGTACCGCCGATTAAAGAGCTGATTAAGCGCACCGAAGAGCACATCAAAGGAATGGTGGTGCCGGGTACGCTCTTTGAAGAGCTGGGCTTTAATTATATCGGCCCGGTCGACGGTCACGATGTGCTGGGGTTAGTGCAGACGCTGCGCAATATGCGCGATCTGAAAGGTCCGCAGTTCCTGCATATCATGACCAAAAAAGGGCGCGGTTATGAACCGGCCGAAAAAGATCCGATCACTTTCCACGCCGTACCGAAATTCGATCCGACCAGCGGAACGCTGCCAAAAAGCAGCGGCGGCATGCCGAGCTATTCGAAGATTTTCGGCGACTGGCTGTGCGAAACCGCGGCGAAAGACAGCAAGCTGATGGCGATCACACCGGCGATGCGTGAAGGTTCCGGCATGGTCGAGTTCTCACGCAAATACCCGGATCAATACTTTGATGTGGCGATTGCCGAACAGCACGCGGTGACATTTGCCGCAGGTCTTGCGATTGGCGGCTACAAGCCGGTGGTGGCGATTTACTCCACCTTCCTGCAACGCGCCTACGATCAGGTTATTCATGATGTGGCGATCCAGAAACTGCCGGTGCTGTTCGCTATCGACCGCGCCGGGATCGTTGGCGCAGACGGCCAGACTCACCAGGGGGCGTTTGATATTTCGTATCTGCGCTGCATCCCGGGGATGGTGGTGATGACACCGAGCGATGAAAACGAATGTCGCCAGATGCTGTTTACCGGCTATCACTACGCAGATGGCCCAAGCGCGGTGCGCTACCCGCGCGGTAATGCAGTTGGTGTGCCGCTACAACCGCTGGAAAAAATGCCTATCGGCAAAGGTGTGGTGAAACGCCGTGGCGAAAAAGTGGCAATTCTTAATTTTGGCACGCTATTGCCGGAGGCCGAAAAAGCCGCCGAAGCGCTGAACGCCACGCTTATCGATATGCGTTTTGCCAAACCGCTGGATGAGGCGCTGATTCTGGAAACCGCCGCACACCATGAATCGCTGGTAACGCTGGAAGAAAACGCCATTATCGGTGGCGCAGGTAGCGGCGTGAATGAAGTGCTGATGGCTCACCGCAAACCAGTACCGGTGCTGAATCTTGGGCTGCCGGATTTCTTTATCCCGCAGGGCACGCAGGATGAAGCCCGCGCTGAAATAGGCCTGGATGCCGCAGGCATTGAATCCCGCATCAGAAACTGGCTTGCCTGACCCTCCCCCATCCGCTCCTGCTATGCTTAAACGTACGTTTTGACAAGCAGGAGTGGAACCATGCAATACAACACATTAGGAAAAACAGACCTGAAGGTTTCCCGCCTTTGTCTGGGCTGCATGACGTTTGGCGAACCGGATCGCGGTAAACACGCCTGGACTTTGCCCGAAGAGAGCAGCCGCCCCATCATCAAACGCGCCCTGGAAGGCGGGATCAACTTTTTCGATACCGCAAACAGCTACTCAGACGGCAGCAGTGAAGAGATTGTTGGCCGGGCGCTGCGTGATTTCGCCCGCCGCGAAGATGTGGTCGTCGCGACCAAAGTGTATCACCAGGTTGGCGACCTGCCCGAAGGCCTGTCACGCGCGCAAATTTTGCGCTCCATTGACGACAGCCTGCGGCGTCTTGGCATGGACTATGTGGATTTACTGCAAATTCATCGCTGGGATTACACCACGCCTATCGAAGAGACACTTGAAGCGCTGGACGAGGTTGTAAAAGCCGGTAAGGCCCGCTATATCGGGGCATCATCAATGCACGCCCGCCAGTTTGCCCAGACGTTAGCGTTGCAGGAGCAAAACGGCTGGGCGCGCTTTGTCACCATGCAGGATCATTACAATCTGATCTACCGCGAAGAAGAGCGCGAGATGTTGCCGCTGTGCTACAAAGAGGGCGTAGCGATTATTCCGTGGAGCCCGCTGGCGCGCGGTCGTTTAACGCGCCCGTGGGGGGAAACCACTGCACGTCTGGTGTCGGATGAATTTGGCAAAACACTATACAGCGAAACGGATGACAACGACGCGCAGATCGCCGAGCGGCTGGCGGGTGTGGCAGAAGAGATTGGCGCATCGCGCGCGCAGGTCGCGCTGGCGTGGCTGCTGAGTAAACCCGGTGTTGCCGCGCCGATTATCGGTACATCGCGTGAAGAGCAACTGGACGACTTGCTGGGCGCGGTGGATTTAACGCTGAAACCGGAGCAGATAGCCGAGCTGGAGACGCCATATAAACCGCATCCAGTGGTTGGCTTTAAGTAAACGCGAAACCTCCCTCTCCCGCCGGGAGAGGGGAAGCTCAGATAAGGCCAGGCGGCCAGTGATGGCCAATCAGATAGAGCAGCCCGGCGGCGATGATCCCGGCGACAATATCATCGACCATGATCCCCATTCCGCCATGCACGTTGCGATCAAACCAGCGGATCGGCCACGGCTTCCACATATCCAGAATACGGAACAGCACAAACCCCACGGCGACCCATTGCCAGTCATTGGTCGGGAGGGCCATGAGCGTTATCCACATGCCGATGAACTCATCCCAGACAATACTGCCGTGATCGTGCACACCCATATCTTTTGCTGTCTGGTGGCAGAGGTAAACGCCAAGCGAGATCCCAAACATCACCAGCAGCGAGTAGAGCTGCCAGGGCAAAAAGGTCATCGCCCACCAGAAGGGAATCGACGCCAGCGATCCCATCGTTCCCGGAACGATGGGGCTTAAACCGCTACCAAAGCCAGTAGCCAGCAGATGCCAGGGGTTGCGTAAGTTGAGACGGCTTTTAGCCACATCTTTAGTGCGCGGCAAAGTGGTCATATCCTTTCCAGTCAAGCGTCACGGCTTTGCCGTCACGGGTGAAATGCAATCCTTCAATATCCGCACTAATCTGCCCGATACAGGTAAAAGGCGCACCCAACTGACCAATCGCGACATCCAGCGCACCACGGTTCAGCTCCGGCACGGTAAAGCACAACTCGTAATCTTCCCCGCCGGAAAGCGCCCAGCGTAGCGCCTGATCCGGCATAACATGGCGGCGAACGGCGTTGGAAAATGGCAACGCATCCAGATCGATACGCGCGCCGCAGCCGCTGGCTTTCAACACATGCGCGAGGTCGGAAATCAGGCCATCGGAGAGATCAATCGCCGAACTTGCGAGATTGCGCAGCGCCTGCCCCTGCAATACGCGCGGCGTTGGTCGCAGATGGCGCTTGAGCAAATACTGTGCATCAGCGCTATCGTTCACGGCTAAACGCTGTTGCAAAATCGCCAGCCCGGCAGCGCTGTCACCTGGCGTGCCGGTGACGTAAATCCAGTCACCTGGCTTCGCGCCAGAACGTTTCATTGCCCGCCCAACCGGCACATAACCATGAATGCCAATCGTCATCGACAGCGGGCCACGCGTGGTGTCGCCGCCAATCAGTTGCATATCGTAGTAATTGAGCTGTTCGAACAGGCTATCACTAAAGGCTTGCAGCCAGGCTTCATCCGCCTCGGGCAGCGTCAGAGCCAGCGTTAACCACGCCGGATCGGCACCCATCGCCGCCAAATCGCTGAGATTCGATGCCATCGCTTTGTACGCCAGATCGGCCGGATCGATATCCGGCAGAAAATGGTTGCCCGCCACCAGCGTATCGACGCTTATCGCCAGCGTCTGTTTTTCGGGAACATTGAGTAGCGCGCAGTCGTCGCCGATGCCAGTTTCTACATCGCGACGGGAATTTCGTACGCGGTCAAAATAACGGGCAATCAGGGAAAATTCGCCGCATGCCATACGTTATGCCTCTGTAGAAAAAAGAAAAAGCCGGAACCGACGCGCAACGTGCAGCGCCAGTTTCCGGCTTGCGGATCACTTCTTGTGGGGACGGATCGCAGGTGCGGCTTTATCCAGCACGCCGTTAACAAACTTGTGGCTGTCTTCAGCGCCGAAGGTTTTTGCCAGTTCGATAGCCTCGTTGATCGCCACTTTGTACGGCACATCATCACGTTTGGACAGTTCGAACAGTGCGATACGCAATACCGCTTTCTCGACCTGGCCCAGCTCTTCGAGCAAACGGGACAGGTAAGGCTTCATTAAGCCATCGAGATATGCGCTATTAGTCGCCACCCCGGTCAACAGCTCGCGGAAATACAGGACGTCAACATCTTTAACGTCTTGCTCTGCCAGGAACTGGTATTCAACATCAGAGATGTCGTTCTGGGACAACTGCCAGGAGTAGAGCGCCTGGACGGCACACTCACGGGCGCGGCGACGAGCAGCAGGTTTCACGGAATTCCCCTTACAAAAATCAGGCCTTGATGGCTTTCAGTACATTAATCATTTCAAGCGCGGTCAGTGCGGCTTCCGCACCTTTATTACCGGCTTTGGTGCCAGCGCGTTCGATGGCTTGTTCAATACTTTCAGTGGTCAGCACGCCGAAAGCCACCGGGATTTCACTGTCCTGGGCAACATGCGCCAGGCCATTGCTTGCACCGCCAGCAACATATTCGAAGTGCGCGGTACCGCCGCGGATCACGGTGCCAAGTGCAATCACCGCGTCATATTTGCCGGTTTTGGCCAGCGCGCCTGCCGCCAGCGGCAGTTCGTAAGCGCCAGGCACCCACACAACGGTGATGTTGTTATCTTTCACCTGACCGATGCGTTTCAGCGCATCAACCGCGCCTTCCAGCAGGCTGTCGTTGATGAAGTTGTTGAAACGCGCAATGGTGATGGCGACGCGAGCGTCCGGAGCAGCAACGTTGGCTTCAATAATGTTCATACACTTCCTTCACAGGTTCAGTTCGGACCCCGCAGGGGGGCGGATTTTAGCATAATATTTTACGCGCTGCTTCCCTTTTACAGCAGGCATCACGCATGAGTGAGATGCAGGCAGACATCCGGGCCAACCTGACGTATCTCATTGAATTTAAAGTGTGGTGCGTCCGCAAGCGCCGATAACCCCGGCAGCACGCACAGACCGCGCGCATCGCTGCCTAACAGTGTAGGTGCCAGATAGACAATCAGCTCATCCACCAGGCCTGCCTGCAGTAACGCGCCGGCAAGGTGCGCACCCGCTTCGACCCACACACTGTTGATCTGCTGTTTGCCGAGCAGCATCATCAGCGTGACCAGATCGGCGTGGCCATTATGTTCCGGCACAATAATTTCACGCACATTTTCAGGCCACTGGCGCGCATCGGCGCGCGTGCGGGCAAACCAGGTTTCTCCCGGCAGGGCGACTAACTGATGCTGCGGTGTCACCCGGTTCTGGCTGTCGACAACAATGCGTACCGGTTGACGCAAATTTTCCTGCGGGTAAAGCGCCTGCGTATCCGCATTTAACTCTGCCCAGCGCACGGTCAGCGCCGGATTGTCCGCCAGCACCGTTTCGCTGCTGGTCAGTATCGCGTGGCTTTGCGCGCGTAAAAGCTGTACATCACGGCGCGCCTGCGCTGAGGTGATCCACTGACTTTCGCCGCTGGCCATCGCGGTACGGCCATCAAGCGACGCGCCAAGCTTGAGTTGCACGTAAGGGAACCCGGTGCGCATGCGTTTGAGAAAGCCTTTATTCAGCGCTTCGGCTTCACTCATCATTAACCCGTGGCTGACTTCAATGCCCTCCTGCTGCAAGCGATACAAACCACGCCCGGCAACCTGTGGGTTCGGATCCTGCATTGCGGCAACCACGCGCGCAACGCCGGCATTAATCAGCGCTTCACAGCATGGCGGTGTGCGTCCGTGATGGCTGCACGGTTCGAGCGTGACGTATGCCGTCGCGCCGCGAGCCCGTTCGCCCGCCATGCGCAGCGCATGAACTTCCGCGTGCGGTTCGCCAGCGCGGTAATGAAAACCTTCGCCGACAATTTCGCCATTGTTGACAATTACGCAGCCGACACGCGGGTTCGGGTGAGTTGTAAAACGCCCGCGCTGCGCCAGTTTCAGCGCCCGCGCCATATACATTTCGTCGAGCATGATTAGTCCTGTAGACGGGCGATCTCTTCGCCAAATTCGCGAATATCTTCAAAGCTACGGTAAACGGAGGCAAAGCGGACATAGGCCACTTTATCGAGCTTTTTCAGCTGCTCCATCACCAAATTGCCAATCATCTTACTCGGCACTTCCCTTTCGCCGGTTGCGCGAAGTTGTGATTTAATGTGATTCAGCGCCATTTCGACGTCATCTGCGCTGACCGGGCGCTTTTCGAGCGCTTTTAACATGCCACGACGCAGCTTCTCTTCATTGAAAGGTTCACGCACATCATTGCTTTTCACGACGCGCGGCATCACAAGCTCCGCCACTTCAAACGTGGTGAAACGCTCATTGCAGACCAGGCACTGCCGGCGACGGCGAACGGATGAACCTTCACCCACCAGGCGAGAATCGATAACTTTGGTATCCACGGCGAAACAGAATGGGCAATGCATACGGCGTCCTGATGTTAGAGTTAACTGAAATCTATTTTACCCTGAACTGGCATGACAACAAAGGCAGACCGTTTTTGAGACAATGGATCGATGGCAACGAGGCCGTTGCGATCTACCATTACAGAGAAGATCCTATCCAAGGAAACAGACATAATGACAAGACGTTACCTAAGAACCCTGTTACTGGGAAGCCTTTTTGCCCTCAGTGCCTGCGCCCAGCAAAGCGAAGTTCGCCAGCTTCATCAAAGTGTCAGTACGCTAAATAATGAAATGAGCAAGCTGAACAAAGAGACGGTGAAAATCACCCAGCAGAACACGCTGAATGCCAAATCCGGGAGCGGCGTTTACCTACTGCCCGGTGCGAACACGCCCGCCCGCTTGAATAGCCAAATCGGTATGCTGCGAATGTCGTTGCAAAATATCGCGCCTAATGCAGCGGGAACCCGCGTCGTGCTGCGGATCCAGGGCGAATCCAACGATCCGTTACCGGCTTTTAGCGGCACCGTTGAGTGGGGACAAATTCAGGGTACCACCGAAAACTATCAGGAAGTGAATGTACAAAACCAACTGATTAACGCACCGGCCAGCACACTCGCACCGAGCGACGTTGATATTCCGCTGCAACTTAACGGCATCACGCCAGAACAGTTAGGCTTTGTCCGCATTCACGATATCCAGCCCGCCAATTTGCAGTAACATCCGGGGCGACGCTGTCGCCCTTTCTTACTCTCTGTCATGCATTTTCTTCTTTTTCGTCATCTCTTCATCACATTCACCAATTTGCAATATCGATAAATGCCAGTACAATCGCCGTCGTTTATTGCACGCAAACGTGAACGCAATCGATTACGCGTGTGTCAATAATGTGAAACAACACATATTTTTGTGAACGCGGATACTTATAATAGGCGCGCAGAAATATGAAACATTTAGAAACTCCATGCGTGCTTTCTTTCACTCCCGTCTGGGATCTCAATCAGTGGCGTAATGATGAAAAAAACAATTCTCGCAGCCGGTGCTGCTCTGGCGCTTTCCGCTTCTTTTACTGCTAACGCAGCGGAAAACAGCAAACCTGAATACGTTTCCGACTGGTGGCACCAGAGCGTAAACGTGGTGGGCAGCTACCACACTCGTTTCTCACCTGTTCCGCGTAACGATACTTATCTGGAATATGAAGCGTTCGCCAAGAAAGATTGGTTTGATTTCTACGGCTACCTGGATGCGCCGGTCTTCTTCGGTGGTAACACCGGTGCGAAGGGGATCTGGAACCACGGGTCGCCGCTGTTTATGGAAATCGAGCCGCGTTTCTCTATTGATAAACTGACTGGAACCGACCTGAGTTTCGGTCCGTTCAAAGAGTGGTACTTTGCCAACAACTACATTTACGACATGGGGCGCAACGCCTCCGGTCGCCAGAGCACCTGGTACATGGGTCTGGGTACCGACATCGACACCGGTCTGCCGATGAGCCTCTCCCTGAACGTCTATGCGAAATACCAGTGGCAGAACTATGGTGCCACAAACGAAAACGAGTGGGACGGTTACCGTTTCAAAGTGAAATATTTCGTGCCGATCACCAGCCTGTGGGGCGGCCAACTGAGCTATATCGGTTTTACCAACTTTGACTGGGGTTCAGATCTGGGCGATAGTCGCTACTATGTTAACGGCGAGCAGCAACGTACCAACAACTCCATCGCTTCCAGCCACATTCTTTCTCTGGGCTACGATCACTGGCACTACTCTGTAGTTGCACGTTACTGGCATAACGGTGGTCAGTTCAAAGACGATGCAACGTTGAACTGGGGCGCAGGCGACTTCAGCGCGCGTTCTACCGGTTGGGGTGGTTACCTGGTTGTTGGTTACAACTTCTAATCCCACTGCATTGCAAAAAGCCGACCGATGGTCGGCTTTTTTATTGAAAGCGCGCTTTCTGCAGGTTAACGAAATCCTGCATCGATCTGTCCGCGCGTTCCGTAAATGTCTTGCCTGTAAAAGCGACCGACGTGCAGCGATCGAGACGAAAACAACGATAGTCATCGCGTAACGTACACCACGACACCAGTACCCACACGCTTCCCATAAACGACAACCCTAACGGATGGATCACCCGCTCCGAGGCTTTTCCTTTGTCGTCTTCATAATGCAGATGCAGCTCCTGATGCAGCCGCATCGCCTGGTGCATCACATCAAACCAGACGCGTACCTGCGGGTATTTATCAAAATTGGGTGAAACGATGCGGTTGCGTTCAGCCGTAATGCGCTTGTCGTAGGGTAGCACTGCCAAAAGTTTTTCCTGCGCTGAACCGGCAGCCTGTGCCAGCGTATCGCCGCTCCAGGTTTGTAACATACCGATAGCGGCAATTAATGCTTCAACTTCCAGACCGGTAAACATTAACGGCGGCAAATCGAAACCGGGCAGCAAACGGTAGCCACTACCCGCTTCGCCCTGAATCGGTACGCCGGAGAGCGACAAATCGCGAATGTCACGGTAGATGGTGCGTTCAGAAACCTCCAGCCGCTCGGCCAGTAGCGCCGCGGTCACGCGACGTCGGGTACGCAAAACCTGAACTATCTGAAACAATCGATCAGCACGGCGGCTCATAACTTATCCGGTTGAGGAAAAGCCCGCGCTTTCAGCGCGGGCATCAGTGGTTCATGCAGGTTGATGCAGTCCAACCCGGTTACCCTCACTGTCAATAATCAGGGCAATTGTACCAATGCCCTGCGGCAATACTTCCGGGCCAAAACAGCATTCACCGCCCTTTTCACGCACGCGCTCCAGCGCAGCCGCGAGGTTTGCCGTCGCCAGGTAAACCACTGTACCACCGCTTACCGGCTGGAACATTGGCCCTTTTACCAGCGCACCGCCGGTGGCGGGTTTGACATGGGGAAATACCGCCATTTCGATACCGGCTACGCTCTCATGGCGAAACTGACCGCCCAATACATGCTCATAAAACGCTACCGCACGATCCAGTTGCTGTACCGGCAATTCAAACCAATTCACTAATGTGTTCATGCTCTGTTCCTCTGCGTTAAAAAAATCAACACAGCGAGTCTGCCAGAGGGCTACTGACAGCATATTGTCAGTAGGGATCGTCTTACTATTTTCCGTTCCGCCGCGATAATTATCCGAAAAATATAATTAATCAAAGCATTAATGAGCAGGCTATATATTCAAAGCCAAATGATATCTATAAACTCCGCCCCCTGCCGTAATGGGTAGCCGACCCAAACAGGAATTACACGCAAAGGAACAGGGAACGATGTGGGCAGTTGAAATGCAGGCCGTCAGTAAAAGTTATTTGTTAGGACAGGTTCGTGTTGATGCATTAAAAGAGGTGACGCTCAACATTGCAGCAAAACGGTTTACCGTATTATCCGGTCAGTCCGGCAGTGGCAAAACGACACTACTGAACTTAATCGGCGGCATCGATACGCCCGACAGTGGCCGTCTGGTGATTGCCGATCGCGAAATGAACAGCCTCAATGATGACCAGTGCAGCGCTTTTCGCGCCCGTAACCTTGGATTTATCTTTCAGAACTTCAATCTTATCCCGGTGCTGACCGCACGTGAAAATGTCGAAATTCCACTTCTCGCACAGCATCGAACGGCGGCCTGGCGCAAACAGGCGGTCAACGACATGCTCGAGAGCGTCGGTCTTGGCGATAAAGCCGATTCATTGCCGAACCAGCTCTCTGGCGGGCAGCGCCAGCGCGTCGCCATCGCCCGGGCGCTTATTCACCGCCCAGCGCTGGTGGTGGCCGACGAACCCACGGCGAATCTTGACAGCAAAACCGGCAAATCCATTTTACAGCTGTTACGGCGTTTGCAGCAGGAGCATGCCGTCACGGTGGTGTTCTCTTCCCACGATCCGCAGGTGATTGCCGAGGCCGATGACCTGTATGTCGTCCACGATGGCAGTGTGAACGGCCCGGGGGCTTGATAAGGAGAGAACATGCTGAAACTAAAAACGCTGAAACACGCGCTGCGCAACCTTCTGCGTAACCGTCGCCGTACCTTATCAACGCTTTGCGCCATCGTGGTGGGCGCCGTCGGTATTCTGCTGTTTGGCGGTTATAACCACTCGATCAAATACAGTTTGCAAACGACTTTTGTGCGTAGCACCGGTCATCTGCAAATCCAGCATCGGGATTATTTACTGCACGGCACGGGAAACCCGGCGCAATACAGCATCCGTCATTACCAGAAAGTGATGGATATCATTGCCCACGATCCGGTACTGCAACCAATGCTCACCGTCAGCACACCAGTGCTCATGCTGACAGGCATCGCCGGGCATTATACGGTCGGGACGTCACGTCCGGCACTTATTTACGGCAGTGAAGCCGCAGGAAAAGTACAACTGAACAAATGGGACGAATACCATCTCGGGGATTTCCTGCAAAACCGCCAGATATACTCTGGTGCCGCAGCGGATTCGGCATTTATTGGCGGAGGTCTGGCGCGTTTGCTGCAACTGTGCAACCTCGCCAGAAACCAGCCTTGCAGTGCTCCACCAGCCAAAGAGAACCACGCCGCCGATCTCCCAAGCGATCTTTTGCAACTGTCGCAACAAGCGCGGCAGGCACACGCTACGGACAGTGATAATTACATCGAACTGCTGGCGGCTTCCGGTAACGGTGCGCCAAATATTGTGCGCGTCAAAGTGGAAGGGATTCAGCCGCAACCCGCTCGCGAGCTGGATGATAGCTTCGTCGGCATCCACCTGCACCAGGCGCAACAACTGCTGTTTGGTCAGGAGACGCCAGGCGTGACGGCAATCATCCTGCAACTGCACAGCACCTCGCAACTGGCGGCAGCGCGAGCGCGTCTCCAGCAGCTTTTTACCAGCGAACTCTCGGATTACCCACTGGCAGTATACGACTTCACCGAGCTACAACCGTTGTATAACCAGGTGCTGAAAATGTTCGCCAATATGCTCAATTTCATGCTGGTTCTTATCCTCGCCATCGCATTATTTACCGTAACTAACACCATGGGAATGGCGGTAATGGAGCGCACGGTGGAGATTGGTACGCTGCGTGCTGTCGGGCAGAAACGGCGTGATATCCAGCGCCTGTTCCTCAGCGAAGGCTCGCTCCTGGGGATGTTTGGCTCGATTATCGGGGTCATCGTCTCTTTATTGCTGGCGTGCCTGATTAATCACGCCGGGCTTACCTGGCAGCCTCCCGGCGTGACAGTGCCAATCAGGATCCATATCAGCGTGTGGGGAGAGTGGGCAATGATTAGCAGTGTGGTCGGTGTGTTGTTGCTAATAACCGTGATCTCATCGTGGTGGCCTGCACGCCGCGCGGCGAATGTCTCGATCGTCGAGGCGCTGCGCCATATCTGACTCCTGCCCTTCATCTATTAACAAGGAAGAACGTCATGCAATTGCAAAAGAAACCACTGGCACCATTGTGCCTGGTGTGGCTCCTGTTGGCCGCTATGCCAGCAAGTGCCGCGCTTGATGCGCAACAAATCCTGAAAAAAAGCGACGAGGTGCGTAACCCGGATCGCTCCTTTAGCCTGGTCACAACGCTCATTAGCTATAAAAACGGCAAGCAGAACGACACCAGCAAACTGGTGCTTTACTCGCGCGCATCGCCGAATGGCGGCCAATTCCGCAGCCTGCTGCGCTTTATCAGCCCGCAACGCGATGCGGGTAAATTGACCCTGAAAAGCGGTCGCGATCTCTGGCTTTATGACCCGGCAAGCCAGGCGAGCGTGCCAATTTCCCCGCAACAGCGCCTGTTGGGGCAAGCGTCTAACGGCGATGTCGTAACAGCAAACTGGGCTGAAGATTACAAGGCAAGCCTGCTGGCGGAAGAGCAGATCATGGATGGTGAAAAGCAAATGCGCGACTGCTACCACTTGCATTTGGTCGCCACCAATCCGGACGCGCCGTACCCTTCGATGGATCTTTGGGTCGATAAAAACGATTTCAAAAGCCGTAAAGCGGAGTTTTACGCCGTTAATGGCAACCTGCTGAAAACGACCTGGTATCGTCGCTACGAACCCGCGCTGGGCGGTGTGCGTCCCACCGAGGCGGTGATCATAGATGGCGTCAACGCCCAGCTTGTTACTGTTCTGCGCCAGCAGAATTTTACCTGGCGGGATGTTCCGGAAGCGTGGCTACAACGCGATTATCTGGCGCACTTTAAGGATACGGATCAATGAAGGCAACGCGCGCGCACTTAAGCTGGTTCATCGCACTCGGCGCGCTGTGCAACGCCTCTGCCAGCGCACAGCAGGACAGCACCATGGCGGCGCTTGAACTGGCGGATAAAACCGAGTTTACCGCCGTGGATAACAAGGCGCTAAGTGCACTGCTCGAAATTGCCGGTAGCCTGAACGAAAACAGCGCCAAAGAACAACGCGTGTCACTGGATATGCGCTGGGACAAAAACCTGTTGCGCAACTGGCGGGTTGTACTTTCGAACCGCTTCGACAGCCGTTTCTCCAGTCATCTGCGCCAAAACCGCAATATCAATACGTTGCGTGAAGCCTGGCTTAGCCATGCGCTGACCTCTCAGGCTTCCGTCGATGTCGGGCGCATTAACACCCGTTATGGCGTTGCGCTGGGCTACAACCCTACCGACTTTCTTGGTCGTGGTACGGTGCGTTCAGCCATTTCGGCCGATCCGGAGTCGTTGCGCAGTAACCGTCTGGGCAATGCGATGATCCGTTTGCAAAAGTTTTGGGACAAGGCGGCTGCAACGGTCATCTGGTCGCCAAAAATCAGTGCCAGCCGGCGGCAGAACAGCGCCAGCCTGGACTGGAATGCCAGTAATCCCCGGGAACGCGTCTTGCTGGCGGGAAGCTATCGCTTTGCCGAAAACCTTAATCCGCAATTGTTGCTGCTGCAGGAAGAACACCGCTCTGCACAGTTGGGCGTAAACCTTTCGCGGGTGCTGTCGCGCTCCGCACTGGTCTATGCTGAATGGGCGGGAGGACGTCAGCCCTTCAACTGGCAGGAAGCGCTGCCTGAAAGCCAGTGGGATACGGCGTGGCGTAACCGTGCGGCCATTGGTTCAACCTGGACTGGCGAGAACCATTTAACTCTGCGCCTGGAGGGCCACTATAACGGCAGTGCCGACAGCAAAAAGGCCATCTCCGCACTTCGTGCCGCGCCCCCTTATATTGCCGCGCAGAGTGCCGCCGCTCCCGCAGACAGCACAGCGCAGCTAGCACAAGACGGGCTGACACCACGCCGTGGTGCACTATTTCAGGCATACTGGAAAGACATCGCCGACCAGTATGATTTCAATCTGATTTGGCAGCGGGATTTGCAGCGCCAGAAAAATATGGGATTTGTGGAGCTAAGGCGTCACCTGAATTCGGTGGATATCGCCCTTCAGTGGCAAAAAATCTACCGCGCTGAGGTGAAAAAGACTTATAGCGTGCAGCCAGACAGGCGCTGGCAACTCTCCGTGGATTACTATTTTTAAACTGCGTGATATTGCCGGGGGCATCATCAATCCCCTACCCACAATGACAATACGAATAACCTGACTCATCACCTCAACAATTGTTGAATGGGAATCTATCCATTTCAGGAATATAACGAGCAGCCCTGAAAATAACGTTGACGGTTTATTTATCACATCTTACAAACCAGGCTTAAATATAATGGTCATTTTTCTTACTGGTCAGATAGAAAACAGGAATAGAACATCGTATCTTCTCTATCCCGCTTACATTCCTCAGGCAGGTTTAGGAGGTTAATCTATGTCCATTAATATTTTAATTGTGGATGAGCATGCAATTATACGTCGGGGAATGACCTCGATGATTAACTCACTAAAAAACAGCAATCTTAATACCGATAAACTTGATATCGACGTTATCGGTGATACCAATGAGCAAACAGAGCTTCTTGATATTCTCGCCAGTAAAAAAGTGGATCTTCTCTTTCTGGGTTATGGCCTGCACACCATTAAAACCGGTAACCCTGTGTCGGAGCTCGATGGCGTTGCGCTGGTGAAATGGATTTCAAGCCGTTATCCCAATACAAAAACCATCGTTTTATCTCCTTATAACAATACGAATCTTATTCGTATTGCGCTGGAGGCGGGTGCCAAAGGCTATATCAGCCGTAACACCAGCGAACGAACGCTCTGGCGTGCCATTACTACCGTGCTGATGGACGAAGTCTATATTGAACGAGGGCTAATGGATTCACTTTTCCGCCGCGATGCGCTGGCACCGCAGGAATTATCAACGCGCGAAAGTGAGGTATTACGCTTACTATGCCGCGGGCTTTCGTTAACAACGATTTCCAAACGCATGAATATCAGTATTAAAACAGTCAGCGCACATAAACTCCGCGCCATGGGAAAATTAAATGTGCGAACGGATTGCCAGCTTTACTGTTTATTATTTCAGACGCGGATGTTTGATATCGCCATGTAAATCGCCGTCCCGCATTTAATCTATTACCCGGTAAATGAAAAGGCCTCTGTATTTTCCCACTCAGGCCTTTATGTAGAACTTTAAAAATATCACCGGTTATTTAATCCATTTATTGATAACTTCCTGACTGCAAGGCTTGAACAAACAGCCATCCATTCCTGCCGCGATGCACTGTTCAACAACCTCGGCTTGCGCAATGGCGGTAAACCCCAACAGGATTGCACGCGTCTCTGCGGAGCGCAGCTCTTCCGCGCGTATCAGCTTTGCAAGCGTGAAACCATCCATCACCGGCATGTTGCAATCAATCAGTATGTAATCGTAATTGCGGGTCATCAGCCAAAGGGTTAGCGCTTCTTCTCCATTCGTTGCTTCGCTGACCTGATGACCGAGAAATTCGAGTTGATGACGCAACAACATAAGGTTCGGCGGGTAATCATCAACAATGAGTACCCGTTTAACGCCAGAAGATGGGCGCCTTACTGGCGCAATCGACACGAGCTCAGCGGGATTTATCGCCACAGCAGGCAGGCGCAGGCGCACATGGACCGCAGTACCTACGCCTGGAGTACTTTCCAGCGTCAATTCGCCTTTCATTAGTTCACACAGGGTACGGCAGATAAACAGCCCCAGCCCTGAGCCGAGCCGCGAGGCGTCTTTATCGGAACCCAACTGGGTGAAGGGTTTAAAAAGCCTTTTCTGGTCTTCGGGCGTAATCCCGATTCCGGTGTCTTTAACGGTCAGCGAAACCGCAATCATCCCCTCAACAGCCGGTTCATGTTTTAGAATGACCTCTATTGAACCTTTGCGAGTAAATTTAACCGCATTACTTAGCAAGTTAGAAAGGATCTGTTTATAACGATGAGGGTCAATTTTTAGCAGACACCGATCGCCACCTTCGACGTGCATATTAATAGTTAGCTGTTTTTGATCGGTCGCCTCTTTGAATAACAGCGCCACCGAGCGTGTCAACGCAATTAGCTCCTCTTTTCGCGGCGCTATTGCCATACGGCCCGATTCAATCCGTGAAATATCCAGGATATCCCCCACGACAGCGAGTAAATTTTTTGCGGCATCGTGCGCAACTTCCAGCATGGGCTGTGACTGTTGCGCCAGCACATTCTGTTTAATTTGCAGTTCCAGAATGCCCAGGATTGCGTTTAACGGCGTGCGAATTTCATGACTCATCACCGAGAGAAAATTCGTCTTCGCCCGGTTTGCCGCTACGGCTTCATCCCTCGCTTCATTCAATTGCTGAATAAATTCCTGCCGCTCGGTCATGTCTATCCAGCCACTTAAAACACCATTGTTTCTGCCATCACTCCCGTGAAAAGGAATAATCCAGTAAAAAACAGTGCGTGATTGCGCAGAGTGGTTAAACATCAGCAACCTGTCACGCATGTGCGGGACACCTGTGGTAATCACCCGTTGATAGTCCCGGTGAAACTCGCGGATCATGAAATCCGGCAAAGGCAAAACATCGACGGTTTTCCCATACACCTCTTCGCGCGTGACGTTCATCTCTTCCAGATAGCGGCTATTACAACTGACAAGCTCCCCGCGCAGATTACGCACCGCAACCGGCCAGGGGACGGAAAACATCATATTGCTCATGCAGGAGAGTTGCTCTTTAAGCCGCTGCTGCATACGTATGCGCTGGTTGACCTGGCGTCTGAGCGAAATAATCCACAGCATCGAGATGACAACAATCGCCAACATCATCAGGCTAATGACCTTGATATGACGACGCCCGCCCTGCCAGAACACGCTCTTTTGCGCAGCAAACCCAGCATTATTCACCGGAAACGTGTTCACGACTGCCGACCCGACAGGAGGCGTTGCTTGAGCTATTTGCTTTTCTGCTGCTCTGCTGCCGGAAATATCGGCTGTATAAAAAGCGATATTTGTCGGACGAGCATTAACTACGAGGCAGCAAGTAAAGAAGAGCGATAATAAAAAGATGCACCACTTAATACGGTGAAAAATAAAAGAAGACATTCGCTTTTCCCGTTTGCAATTGCTGGTCGATGCAATATGTAAAACCTATTAATAATTCGACGCGAGCATACTCACAGTAAATCAACCCAATAATAAAACCAGTTGCTTATAATCTTTAAACATGAGCGAAATAAAACGCTGACGCATTTTAGAAATACTCCTTTGATTTATAACTCCCTCATCAATCAACTTCGGCAATTGTTCCATCACAATGCAGCAGCGTATCGCCCGGCGCATTCCCAAAAGATACCAGGAAGATTTCATTCGGTGGGCAAGCCTGGCGATCTGAAGAAGTGTTCCAACCCGCGCGATGATTTCGAGTTGTTGAATATCACTGGCCAACGCTTGCAAAAGTTTAGGGAGCATTGCATCAATGACTGGTTGCTGATGATTCGCCAGCTTATGTAATTCATGCAGTTCCGGTTGCGCCATATCCCTCGATTGAGATGCGCAGCGTAAGCGTGCTTCAGATAAAGGAAAATACAAAATATGATCGAAACCTTTCAGACGCAGCATTGATTCTGTTTCCGCCTGTTCATCGTCTGTGCAGGCCAGTAATAACGGAGGTAGTGTTAATTCTCCTGCCAGTTCCGTTGCGAGTAGCTTCTCAACTAACGTAACACCTGAATTTGCATTCTCGCTTAAATCGACCAGTAGCGCGTGCCAGACGTGATGGGAAAGCGCATCATGCGCATCGCTTATATTCACAGTAGCGATATTTAAATCACTGCAAAAACGCAGCTGTTGGGCGAGAGTGCGCTGCTGTTCAGCACTGTACGTCGCAAGTAGTGTCTGCATTCCATGCATAACAAACTCCGTGTCGTTAACTTGTTAATCCAATATGCTGTAAGTATTGATAGAGTTCGTACTCGGAGGTGACACCCAGTTTACGCATGGCACTTTTTTTCTGTGCGCTGACGGTTTGTTTCGTCCTGTTAAGCCGGGTACTGATATCGTTCACTGTCATACCGCGCAGTAACAGGCGCAGCACCTCATTCTCTTTTGGCGTTAGCCTCACCTCAAGTTGCGCTACAACGTCCACTTGCGGCGCATTTGTTTTTGGGGAAATAGCAGGCGAGGTGAGCGCTTGCAATGTCTGTAATAGCTTTGTCGACAAACTGGCTTTATTTAATACTCTGTGCACTCCGAGACGGAGTAACGAGTGCTGAATTCCGGGGTTATTGATCATCGAAACGACAATTATCAGCAAATCTGGCCAGCGTCTTTTTAATAATTGAATGAGCGCCAGACCATCGTTGTATCGTTCTCCGGGCATGCTGAGATCGGTTATCAAAATATCGGTTGCGTGCTGCTCCAGCTTTGCCACAACTTCATCGGCGGTCCTGGCTTCATCAATGATGAGGTATTGCGCGGAAAGTGGTGCGAGCAACGTTCGCATCCCCATTAAATAAATAGGGTGATCATCAGCAATCAACACTTTTTTAGGTTTCAACACGCTTACAAATCTCTGGTCACAGCCATAGCATTACGAGTTCTCGCACTTTAACAAAAAAAAATGGCAATGCAGAATGAATATTGAATAAAGGAAAGGCGCTCACATTTTATAAAAATAAAAAAAGCAGATTAATATCTTCAATAAATAAACACTCTTTTATTATAAATAGAAAAAATACTACAGATAAAAAAAACCGCAGCACATGGCTGCGGTTTGTTCTGTGCAACGAATGTTTACGGCAGAATAGACGGCTGATCCGCCCCTTCTTTTTCCACTTTCTGCTGCAGTAAATGCTCGCGCTTCATCCCCATTTTCAGCGCCAGAGCAGACGCGACATAGATAGACGAAGCCGTACCGATGGAAACACCGATAAGCATGGTCAGTGAGAAGCCCTTCAGCATCGCGCCGCCAAAGAGATAAAGCATCAAAATCACGACTAACGTCGTACCGGACGTGATCAACGTACGGTGCAATGTTTGCGTCAGAGAGATGTTAAAGATCTCGTATGGCGTACCGCGGCGGATCTTGCGGAAGTTCTCACGAATACGGTCAGATACCACGATGCTGTCGTTAAGCGAGTAACCAATTACCGACATCAGCGACGCCACGATGGTCAGGTCAATCTCAATCTGGAACAGCGAGAGTACGCCCATCGTGATAATAACGTCGTGCGCCAGCGCGATAACCACGCCCGCCGCCAGACGCCACTCGAAGCGGAAACCGACATAAACCAGAATACTGATCAACGCGACCAGCAGCGCCATCCCACCGGTCTGCGCCAGATCAGCGCCCACGCTCGGACCGACAAACTCAATACGTTTTACAGCGGCATTCTGGCTGGTCGCTTCGTTAATCACGCTAACGACTTTACTTCCCAGCACCTGGCCACCAGTTTCGCCCTGAGCAGGCGGCATACGTACCATGATGTCGCGGCTGCTACCGAAGTTTTGCAGCAGCGGCTCCTGGAAGCCCGCTTTCTCCAGCGCGTCACGCATCAAATCCATATCCGCTGGTTTTTCCAGCGAGATTTCGATAACCGTACCACCGGTAAAATCCAGGCCCCAGTTAAAGCCGCGAACGCCCATCACAACGATGGAGAGGATCAGCAGCGCGCCGGAAATGATAAAAGCCCAGTTGTCCCAGCGCATAAAGTCCCAGACTTTACGGCCGTGGTTCAATTGTTCAACAGTATAATCCTGTGCCACAACGCACTCCTCAGATAGACAGCTTGTTAATGCGTTTGCCGCCGTACAACAGGTTGACGATGGCACGGGTACCGACAATAGCGGTGAACATTGAGGTCGCCACACCGATACCGGTAGTGATCGCAAACCCTTTAATTGAACCAGTACCTACCGCGTAAAGGATAAGCACTTTGATCAACGTGGTGACGTTCGCATCGAAAATGGATGAAAACGCGCCCTGATAACCTTCATGAATCGCCTGCTGCACCGAACGGCCATTGCTCAGCTCTTCTTTAATACGTTCGTTTATCAAGACGTTAGCATCTACCGCCACCGCAAGGGTTAACACGATACCCGCAATCCCCGGCATCGTCAGCGTTGCGCCAGGCAACAGCGACATAATGCCGACAATTAACACCAGGTTGGCAATCAGCGCGGACGTGGCGATCAGACCAAACTTCTTATAGAAGAAGATCATAAAGATGATCGAAACCACCAGACCTGCCAGGCACGCTTCCAGACCCTGCGTGATGTTCTGCGAACCAAGCGTTGGGCCAATAGTGCGTTCTTCAACAATCTGAATCGGCGCAATCAGCGCACCGGCACGCAGCAGCAGGGAGAGCTGACGCGCTTCGTTCGGGTTGCTGATACCGGTAATACGGAAGCTGTTGCCAAGGCGAGACTGGATATTGGCGATGTTAATCACCTCTTCCTGTTTCACCAGCACCGCACGTCCGTTGGCATCTTTTTTACCGCTGTCTTTGTACTCCACAAACAAGGTCGCCATCGGTTTACCGATATTGTCCTTAGTGAAGTTAGACATGATGTTGCCACCCGCGCTATCCAGTGAAATGTTAACCTGCGGTTGGTTGTACTCATCCTGGCTGGACGTGGAGTCGGTGATATGGTCACCGGTCAGGATCACGCGTTTGTACAGCACAACGGGCTGACCTTCGCGCGTCTGTTTCACTTCGGAGTCACCCGGTACGCGGCCAGCAGCGGCGGCGGAAGCATCCACACTGCTGTTAACGAGGCGGAATTCCAGCGTCGCAGTGGCGCCCAGAATCTCTTTCGCACGCGCGGTATCCTGAATCCCCGGCAGCTCAACCACGATACGGTCAGCGCCCTGGCGCTGTACCAGTGGCTCAGCCACGCCCAGTTGGTTTACACGGTTACGCAGGATATTGATGTTCTGCTGAACGGCATATTCGCGGGCTTCGCTCAGACGAGCATCGCTCATCACGGCGCGCAGTACGTTGTCGCCCTGATTGGAGATAACGAGATCGCGGTGGCGGGCTGTCAGGTAAGCATTCGCCTGATCGCGCGCCGCGCTGTCGCGGAACTGAATGCTCAGGCCATAGTTATCTTCCTTACGCACGGTGGTGTAAGGAATGCCTTTGTCGCGCAGATCGCTGCGCAGGCTGTCCATGTTTTGTTCCTGCAGTTTACTGAGCGCTGTTTGCATATCCACTTCCATCAGGAAGTGCACACCGCCGCGCAGATCGAGACCGAGTTTCATCGGTTCGGCTTTAATGGCGGTCAACCAGCGTGGCGTTGCCGGAGCAAGGTTAAGCGCGACAACATACTGATCGCCTAATGCGCTGACCAGCACTTCACGGGCGCGCAGCTGCGTATCAGTAGAATCGAAGCGAGCAAGAATCGCGCCCTCTTCCAGTGCCACAGACTTCGCGTTGATTTTTTCTTTTTGTAGATCGTTCTGGACCTGGATCAGCGTTTGCTCACTGGCGGCGACACCGCGCACGCCAGTGATCTGAACAGCCGGATCCTCACCATACAGGTTGGGAAGTGCGTAAAGCAGGCCGACGATAATGACGACGACCAGCATAATGTACTTCCACAAAGGATAACGGTTTAACACGGCAGTTCCCTTTGGGAAAACAATAGATTACAGCGCCTTCATCGTGCCTTTCGGCAGAACGGCAGCTACGAAGTCACGTTTGATTACCACTTCGGTGGTGTCGTTCAGTGCGATAGCAATGTAGCCAGTGTCTGCTACTTTGGTCACGCGGCCGATCAGACCACCATTGGTCAGCACTTCATCACCTTTGGCGATGGAGTCCATCAGCTTTTTATGCTCTTTCGTGCGTTTTTGCTGCGGGCGCAGGATCATGAAGTAAAAAATCAGACCGAACACCACCAGCATCGGAATCAACGTCCACTGGCTTTGGGCTGCCGGTGCGCCTGCTGCTGCTACCGCATCAGAAATAAAAAAGCTCATTCAAATTCCCTCATTATTAAATTAATCAACGTTCAAAGGTGGTACAGACCGCCCCTGACGCTGGTAAAAATCCGCGACGAAGCTCTCTAATTTACCCTCTTCGATAGCCTTGCGTAAACCAGCCATTAAACGCTGATAATACCGCAGGTTATGAATGGTATTGAGACGCGCGCCCAATATTTCGTTGCAACGGTCGAGATGATGCAAGTAAGCAAGAGAATAATTGCGACAGGTATAGCAATCACACTCGCTATCAAGCGGGCCGGTATCGCTTTTATATTTCGCGTTACGGATTTTCACCACGCCATTGGTCACAAACAGGTGACCGTTACGGGCGTTGCGCGTCGGCATCACGCAGTCAAACATATCAATGCCGCGTCGCACGCCTTCAACCAGATCTTCTGGTTTACCAACGCCCATCAGGTATCGTGGTTTGTCTGCGGGGATTTGCGGGCAGACATGCTCCAGAATACGGTGCATATCTTCTTTCGGCTCGCCCACAGCCAGACCGCCGACAGCGTAGCCATCAAAGCCAATCTCTACCAGACCTTTGACCGAGATATCGCGTAAATCTTCGTAAACGCTGCCCTGAATAATACCGAACAGCGCGTTTTTGTTACCCAGCCCATCAAAACGCTCACGGCTGCGTTTCGCCCAGCGCAGGGACATCTCCATAGAGCGTTTCGCGTAATCCCAGTCCGCCGGATACGGCGTACATTCGTCGAAGATCATCACGATATCGGAACCGAGATCGTACTGAATCTCCATCGATTTTTCAGGATCGAGGAAAATAGGATCGCCGTTGATCGGGTTACGGAAGTGCACGCCCGCTTCGGTGATCTTGCGGATGTCGCCAAGGCTGAACACCTGGAAACCGCCGGAATCGGTAAGGATTGGGCCTTTCCACTGCATAAAGTCGTGCAGATCGCCATGCAGCTTCATGATCTCCTGACCCGGGCGCAGCCACAGGTGGAAGGTGTTGCCAAGGATAATCTGCGCGCCGGTGGCTTCAACTTCTTCCGGCGTCATCCCTTTTACGGTGCCGTAAGTGCCTACAGGCATAAACGCGGGCGTTTCAACCACGCCACGATCAAACACCAGACGACCGCGGCGGGCGCGTCCGTCAGTGGTATCCAGTTCAAATTTCATTTCTTCTCCAGCATCAGAGAAACAGTCTGATGATAACTATCCCGTTGCGGAATCACTCCACAACTTCGAATTAACCAATACGCACTCAAGGCGTATTGGCGCAGCCAGATTGGACACGCACAGCGTGCAGCAACCGGAGCGTACACGCAGTACGTATCGCGTTGTTAAGGACGCTCTAAAATGGCTTGCGGATTGTACGTGATAAACATCGCATCCCCGTAACTAAAAAAGCGATATTTCTCTGCAACTGCGGCGCGGTACGCATTCATGGTGTGTTGATACCCGGCGAAGGCGGAAACCAGCATGATCAGCGTCGATTCCGGCAAATGGAAGTTGGTGACCAGCGCATCAATCACCCGGTACTGGTAACCCGGATAAATGAAAATCTGCGTATCGCCGAAGAACGACTCGATCAGATCTTTTTTTGCTGCCTGCGCGGCGCTTTCCAGCGAACGCACGGACGTGGTTCCCACGGCGACAACCCGATTACCGCGCGCTTTTGCCGCCAGCACCGCATCAACAACCTCCTGCGGCACTTCGGCGTATTCGGAATGCATAATGTGGTCTTCAATGCTGTCTACGCGCACCGGCTGGAAAGTTCCCGCCCCCACATGCAGCGTCACAAACGCCATCTCGATGCCTTTATTACGCAGACGTTCCAGAAGCGGTTCATCAAAATGCAACCCTGCCGTCGGTGCGGCCACCGCGCCAGGCTTCTCGCTGTACACGGTCTGGTAGAGTTCACGGTCCGCGTCTTCATCCGGCCGGTCAATATAGGGCGGCAGCGGCATATGGCCGATTGCGTTAAGGATATCCAGCACCGGGCGTTCGTCGTGAAACTCGACTTCGAACAGCGCGTCATGGCGCGCCACCATCGTCGCCTGAATATCTTCCGCATCACCCAGCAGCAGTTCCGCGCCCGGTTTCGGCGCTTTAGAGGCGCGAATATGTGCCAGAATACGTTTATCGTCGAGCATACGCTCAACCAGCACCTCAATCTTGCCGCCGCTGGCTTTACGACCGAACAGGCGTGCAGGAATTACGCGGGTGTTATTAAACACCAGCAGATCGCCGGGGTTGAGCTTGTCGAGCAAATCGGTGAAAGTACCGTGCGTCAGCGCGCCTGTTGGGCCATCCAGCGACAGTAAGCGGCAACTGCTGCGCTCAGGCTGCGGATAGTGGGCAATCAGGGATTCGGGCAATTCAAAGGAAAAATCGGCAACGCGCATGACACTAACTCGATACATATTTAAGAGGCGGGTAGTCTAGTGCCCACGCCCCTTCGCTGCAACCGTTAGCCGCTTTTGGACAAACAATAAGCATGAATTTTTTAGCACACCTGCACTTAGCCCATCTTGCCGACAGTTCCCTGCCCGGCAACCTGCTGGCGGATTTTGTTCGCGGCAACCCACAAGACCTCTACCCGATGGAGATCGTTGACGGGATCCAGATGCATCGCCGTATCGACGTCATGACCGACAACCTGCCGGAAGTCAAAACCGCCCGCGAGTGGTTCCGCCCCGAAACCCGCCGGGTTGCGCCGATCACGCTGGATGTGATGTGGGATCACTTCCTCTCCCGCCACTGGGCGCAAATCTCACCGGATTTCCCGCTGGAGGATTTTGTTCGCTACGCCCGTGCGCAGGTGGCGACGATCCTGCCTGATTCTCCGCCGCGATTTGTTAATTTGAACAATTACCTTTGGTCAGAGCGCTGGCTGGAGCGCTATCGCGAGATGGCCTTTATCCAGAATGTGCTTAACGGCATGGCGAACCGTCGCCCGCGGCTGGACGCACTGCGTGACTCCTGGCAGGATCTGGACGCCAACTACGCCGCGCTGGAGTCGCAATTCTGGGCGTTCTATCCGCGCATGATGGCGCAGGCCAAAGATCAGCAGCTTTAACGCTTGCACTGTGTGGGCATTACGCTATTTTGGAAAGCGTTATTGCAGAAGCAATCGATAGATAAAACCTATACCAGCGATTGTCAGTGGCGCTTTGAGCTACCCTACCCCTCTCCCTATACTGGCCCGCGTTGCGTTCTATTAACCTTGTAAATCACAGGAGTACATATGGTACTGGTTACTCGTCAGGCACCGGATTTTACTGCCGCAGCCGTTCTGGGCAGCGGTGAAATTGTTGAAAACTTCAACTTCAAACAGCACACCAACGGTAAAGCGACCGTGCTGTTCTTCTGGCCGATGGACTTCACCTTCGTTTGCCCGTCTGAACTGATCGCTTTTGACAAACGTTACGAAGAGTTCAAAAGCCGCGGTGTGGAAGTGGTCGGTGTCTCTTTCGACTCCGAGTTTGTTCACAACGCATGGCGTAACACGCCGGTTGAGAAAGGCGGTATCGGCGCGGTGAAATACGCGATGGTCGCTGACATCAAACGTGAAATTCAGCAGGCTTACGGTATCGAGCATCCGGACGCGGGCGTTGCCCTGCGTGGTTCTTTCCTGATCGACAAAAACGGCATCGTGCGCCACCAGGTCGTCAATGACCTGCCGCTGGGCCGTAACATCGATGAAATGCTGCGCATGGTTGACGCGCTGCAGTTCCACGAAGAGCACGGCGAAGTGTGCCCGGCTCAGTGGGAAAAAGGTAAAGAAGGGATGAACGCCTCTCCGGACGGCGTGGCAAAATACCTGAGCGAAAACGTCTCCAGCCTGTAATTAGCTGCATTGATAAAGGCCCGCACTGCGGGCCTTTTTTATGGAAATCTGAAAACAACGCCCGGTGGGCGTCGTCGTCAACAAGTTTGGGTCGGCCTTATTGTCTTTGGATGGCAAACAAACTCTATGGGCCGCGGCTGCTTGTTAAGTTCCGGCACAGCGTTCAGGGGCGAAACCAATACCGCCCCCTTAACAAGCGGATCGTTATTCGCGTGCCTTCACTTCACGCCAGATACGCAGAGCCATCCATACCAGCACCGCAACCCCCAACAGTAAGACACCCCACACCAGCAAAGCTTTCCACGTCTGCTGGCGCTCTGCTGGTGATGTCGCCGTTAGCCGTTCCTCGCCGCCAAGCGCCACCCGATCCTGCACCTGCACTTCCGGTATCGCCGTAAGATCGAGCTGTTTACGCAACGCTTCCGGGATCAGGCCTTCCATTGTCACCGCAGCAGGCGCCGCTGCACGGTTACCCCACGCCAGCATAAACGGCCCCTTGCCCTGCGCATTAAAGACCAGCGATTGTCGGTCGCGGCTGCCGGTCACCTGCGGCAATGCTTCGGGTAAACGGGCATCAAGCGTGGTGATGCGCACCGCCTGCACGACATCGCCTGGCAGGCTGAGCGGCGCGGAAACACGCCCATTAAGCGCCCACAGCACCGTTTTACTTAACGGTTTCCACTCGCCATTGGCGCTGCTACGCCAGTCAATCGCCACCGGCAACACGCCCTCTTCAGCAAGCCTCACCGATAGCGCGCTTAATGGCTGCGGTTGCGTCCACTGATACTGCGCTTCGGTTGGGGAAATCCGTTGTTCGCGGCCTGCCATTTCCACCTGTTCCAGCGGTGTTGGCTCACTACCAGGCCGCGCGGTGACCTGCGTAATCGTCACTGGCAGGTTCGGAGTATCAAACACCATCAGCAAATAACGTACACCATCGGCAGGCATCGGCTGGTCGAGGTTAATCTGATCGAGCGTCAACCGATCGCTGCCGCTCGCCAGCTCCATCACCGGTATGTCTTGCTGCAATGTCGTCCAGTTGCGCATATCGCTGCTGAAAAAGAGCGTCACTTTGCCACGCCAGTTTTTTACGGGCTCCGACCAGGCCAGCTTCAGTTGCGCGAGAGTGAAGTTTTCCTGCGTATTTTCCGGGAACGCCAGCAAATAGCTCTGTCCGACCACCTCGTCGGGCTCGCCTTCAATACGAATATCGACGCCGGAGGAGGAGTGCAAACGCACCACATTTTGACCTTCTGTGCCAGTGTCAACCGGCGACGTATCCAGCGGGAACACGCGCAGCGCAACAGGCTCTGGCGCACGCGCGGTGGCACGCTGTGTTTCCAGCGTAAACGGCACACGCTCGCCATCGTGGTTAAACACCCGCACATCACGCAGATCCGGCCAGACGCTCTGCGCGTAAGTATCCTGCGGCAGATCGACGCGATACCAGGATGCCGGTTGCGGTAGATCGAGTGTCGCGCCAAACGCGTAATCCTGCGGTGAATCCGGAACAGCTTCACTGCTTATCGCCGCGCCTGCAGTTGTCACCAGCGCGGCCAGTAGTAATCCATGCCACTTTTTCATTGCTCTTCTCCCTTGTCCTCTTCCCGCACGGCTTTTGGCGGCAGGGGTGAAAAATACCCCACAATCAGCACCAGAACCGCCACGCCAATAAAGGCAATTGCTCGCGAAAGCCCACCGCCGCCGGCGCTGTCAACCAGCATTAATTTGACCAGCACCACGCCCAGCAACACACTGCCGCACAACCACTGCTGGCGCGTATGCTGACGGGTGGCGCGGATCATCACCACCAGCGCGATCAGCATCCAGAACAGCGCAAAGCTGGTCTGAATCAATCGCGACTGCCACAGGCTTTCACTCTCCCAGGCCACGTCGCCGTAATAAGCCAGCAGGCGCAGTAACACACCGTTTAGCCACCAGAAACCAAGCGCCGCCAGCACCCACGGGCGCGCACGCCAGAGTTGCGGTGCAATGGCCGGATAGTGCGCTTCGGCAAAACGGCTGTACAGCCAGACGCCGAGCAGTGCAAACGCCGCGCCCTCTTCCAGCGGGTTAATAATTGGCAGATAAGTCATGCCCATCACCACCCCGTCGCTCAGATTGGCATACACCAGCAAACACAGCAGCACAGGAACCAGCGGTAATAATCCCAACGCGCCATACAGCGCGGGCCAGACGCGCCACGGCCAGAACTGACGGCGAATAGCCGCCAGTGCCAACGCAATCACCACACCACCCGCTACCATGGGCAGCCCGAGCTGCCAGGGTTCGTTCCCCCACACCAGCCCATCGACGAACCACCACAGCTCAGTACCTGCCGCCAGTAGCAGCATCCATAACAACGCGATATGCAGCCCCTGCGACACCCGCGCGGGTATCGTTTCTCTCTCGCGATAAAGCAGCAGGAACGCGGCAGGCAGCGCAATACACCAGGCCAGATTCGGCCAGCCCGCTGCCAGCAGGTGCCCCTGGGTCATAATCTGCCAGACCAGCATGACTGCCATTCCCGGCCATAACAGCCAGCGGGCGTAACCCAGTTCCGGCCACGACCAGCGCAAGCTGCCCGCACGCCATAACCATACGGAAAGCGCCAGCAACGTCAGCACGCCAAACCCGTTGTCGACAGAGGTTGGCAGCGCAGCCTGAGACGCCCCGCCGAGGGCAACGACCCAAAACACGATGCCGCCCACCAGCAATAGCCAGCTTCCCTCTTGCCGCAGACCACGCCACAACCAGGAGGCTGCCAGCCAGCATGCGCTGAGCACGGCGAAGATCAGCAACGTCGACACGGCGTTAATGCCGTCCGCCGCCGCCCACAGCGCGCTGCACAACGCCAGCAGCAGTAAGGCGCTGCCGCTGTAGCTCATGCGGCGCAGATTTTGCTGCGCGCCGAGCCACAAAATTCCCAGCCCTTCCAGCGCCCAGGCCATCGCCGTCCAGCGCGCCGACAGCGCCAGCGGAATGGCGAGCGTGGCAAACGCGCCGCCGAGCGCCAGCGCCGCCAGTACCAGCGGTTTTGCGGTCGCCGGGAAGCGTTTAAGCGCCAGCATCGCCAGCGCCAGGTAGAAAAGACCAAAGCCCAGTGCGCTAAATGCCGGGCCATAATGCCAGTGTTGCGTGATGGCGTACTGCATGCCAAAGCCCGCCAGTGGCGGGGCAAAGAGTAAAACGCCATCAATAATGCGCTCGCCCCGGCGCTGTGCGCGCAGCGAAAGCGACACGCTGAGTACACCGAAGATGAGAATGTTAGCCATCAGGAACAGCTGGCAACTGAGGTAGAATTCCGGGCGATAATTATCTATTCCCCACAGCCCGGCAACGCCGAAAGTGAAGACCATGCCGAGCAGGTTCAATTCGCGCCAGTGCTGCCAGATACTGATGGCGAGAATGCCCACCGACAGCAGCAGGTAAAACGAGAACAACGCGACATGGCTGCCGCCGCCGGTAGAGAGCAGGATCGGCGCGAGATAGCCGCCAAGGCTTGCCAGCAACGCCAGGCTCAGCGCTTTTTGCAGTACCGCCAGGCCAACGCTCGCCGCACAGATAACAATTAACAGCACAAAGGCCAGCGTCATCGGCAGCATCTGCCACAGACGAAACGCGCCAAAAACGGTGAGATAGAGTGCGCCAACCGCGCCGCCTTGCAGTATCAGGGCAAAGACCGTCTGTTTATGTCGCAGCCGCCAGCCAAGCCCGAGCAGCACAATCGCCACCAGCGCGACAGCGGCCAGCCGCAGTTCCAGCGGGAACAACGCATATTCCACGGTGTAGCGCAGCAGGAAGGAGAGGCCGATAAACAGCAGGATAATGCCCAGTTTTGCCAGCGGGTTGCCCTGCATAAACCAGCGCACCAGCGACGTTACCATTCCCCACGATGCGGTTTCCGGTGTTTTTGTCGTTACGGCAGGTTCGTCAATAGCAGGCGCGGACATAACCGGCGCAGGTGTTTCAGCTTTGCGTCCCCACGGGTTTTCCGCCGGCGCGGTCGGTTCGACTTTTCGCTCCCATGGGTTTTCCGCTGACGCGGTCGGTTCGACTTTACGCCCCCACGGGTTTTCTACCGGCGTAACGGGTTGAGGGATTTCAACCGGTTCAATGGGATGCGCAATTTCAGCCGCCGCCACTGGCGTTGGTTCACGGCTTTCCGGCGTCGCCGAAAACTGCCGTTCCAGTATGCTCAGCCGCTGACGCAGTTGTTGCAGTTCATTCTGGGTGGCAATGCTGCGCCGCCAGGCGGTGATAGCCACAATGGGCACCACCACCAGTGCCAGAAACAGCACCACCACGCCAAAGAGTAAAAGACCATCCATGTACTATCGCCTTCGCTAAAGGGGAGACGTAATGCCCGCCCCTTTTCGCGTGGCGATTCAGGCGGCGGACCAGACAGATGCGCTAATGGCTGAAAGCGTCAGCACATCATCCTGTAGCGTACCTGTACCTTCCTGAAGCCGCCAGCTTTTCCCCCGTAACAGCGGTGAATCCTCCAGCACAACTTCACAGGCTTCTCCGCGGTTAATGGCGACCATAACCCGTTGCTGACGGTAAACGCGCAAAAATACCAGCACATTGTCGTGCGCGTAAATCACCAGACAGCCACCGTAGCGCAACGCTTGTGAACGTGAACGCAACTTCGCCATGCGCTGATAAAGCGCCAGCAGTTTGCCATCCTGGCGCTTTTTGTCCCACGGGAACGGCTTGCGGCAAAACGGATCGTTAGCGCCATCCAGCCCCACTTCGTCGCCGTAATAAATGCACGGCGTACCCGGCCAGCTAAACAGCCAGACCACCGCCAATGGTAAGCGCGCAATGTCATTGCCGAGCACGGTTTTAAAGCGCGGCGTATCGTGGCTGTCGAGCTGGTTAAACATGCGTAATTGCTGCTGATGCGACAACCCGGCGCGGTAGTTATCCATCCATGCCGCACAGGTTTGCGCATCGATTTTTTGCGGATCATAAGAGAGATCGGTCTTCGCCAGAAAAGCCCACACCGGCAGGGTAAAACCGCGATAGTTCATTGCCGCGTCTTCAGCATCCGCCTGCAACCACTGGCGCGCATCGCCAAAATGTTCGCCAAAGACATACGCCTGCGGCTGAGTCTCTTTCGCCGCCTGTGTAATGCCCGTGACATGGCGCAAATTGTTACGCGCCCCGCCATCTTCGCCCAGCATATGCACCACATCCAGCCGCCAGCCATCCATCTGCCACGGCGCTTTCAGCCAGTGGCGCACCACGCTCTCTTCGCCCTGATAAATTTCGTCAACTAACGCGGGCGACTGGTAATCGAGTTTCGGCAGGCTCGCATAGCCCAGCCAGTCGCGGGCGTGGCCGTTCTCATCAAAACTGAACCAGCTACGCCAGCGTGAGTCCGGGTTGTGACAGGCTCCGCCCGTTGCGCGGTTGTGCCGGTCGAACCAGGCGTGGGAATCACCGGTGTGATTAAAGACGCCATCCAGAATCAGCTTCATGCCTGCTTCGCGCGTGTTGTGCCGCAGGCGCAGCAACGCCTCATCACCGCCAAACTGCGGGTCAACATGGCGATAATCTTCGGTGTCATATTTATGTACGCTGGGGGCGACAAATACCGGGTTAAGGTACAGCGCGGTGACGCCGAGCTTTTTCAGGTACGGTAGTTTCTCGCTGATGCCGTCAAGATCGCCGCCATAAAAGGTCGAACCGCCCGCTTCGCCAGTCAGTGGATCGTCCCATTCACGCATGACGATCGGCTGCCCGGCCGCATCGTGATGATAGATTTTGTCTTGCTCTTTGCCGCGCGGCAGGCTGCGGGCAAAGCGATCCGGGAAAATCTGGTAGAACACCTGATCCGCCACCCATTGCGGCCCGCTGTCCGGCACATCAATGGCGAACAGCTCAAGCCGCGCGGGTGGAAAGTGGCTAAAGCCCTGCGGGGTAAACCAGAGCTGGCGGTCTTCCCATAGCAGCTTAAAGCTGTAGCGACGACGCGGCTGCCCGCTCGTCACATCAATCGCGGCACGCCAGACAGTCACACCATCGGCTGTTGGTTTGCGCGCGCGATGCATCACCACCGGCGTCTCTTCGTTATCGATTTCCGTCCGCAGCGTCACCCGCTCCGGCAGCGAAGTACCGGTTAACCAAAGGCTAATAACTAATTGATCCTGGTTCTGTTTCACAAACGGCGCGACGGGCAAATGCCATGCATTCAACATCAAAAAATCCCCTTTGCTCAAAATGACGCCACTCTTCCACAGCGATTCTCGCCCTGCCTCCTTCTTTCCGCTTTTTTCCGGGGGTGAGAGAGAGGGCGCAGATGGAATTTGGCGAGAGGGTCGCCAGCCCTCGCCGTGCGGCAGCCCGGAATCGCAGACAGACGCGCTTGTATCTTGATAAAAACTATAGATGAATAAGTGATTTAAACTGAACAGCCACGCTGCTCCGGGAGAGAGAAAGGCCTTTTATGGCGTTTGAAAGAAGAGCGCGGAGGCCGCAGAGAGGCTAATGAATTTGCGGCTGCGTCATTGATACCGGCGCAAACCACCCTGCTTCAGGCAGAAAAATAACGGCCGCCAGTAACATCATCACCAGCGGCACAAGCGCTGCCGGATAAGCATACCGCTTATCCGGCACGGTTGGTTATCAGGCTTTGCGGCGTTTAAACATCCAGCCAATCAGCAACAACACAATCCACGCGAAACCGACATACAGCGAGATGCGGGTGTCCGGGTGCCAGCCAATCAGCGCGATAATAAACACGAGGAAAATCAGCCCGGCAACGGTAGTGGCCACACCGCCCGGAACTTTGAATTTCAGCGCTTTCACTTCATCAGCGGAGAGGCGGCGACGGAAACCAATCTGCGAGAGCAGGATCATGATCCACACCCACACCGTGGCGAAGGTCGCCAGCGAAGCAATCACCAGGAAGACATTTTCCGGCATGATGTAGTTCAGATAGACCGCCAGCAGCAGCGCGATCGTCATCACCATTACCGTTACCCACGGAATACCGCGGCGCGAGGTTTTGGCGAACATCTTCGGCGCGCTTCCCTGCTCGGCCATGCCGTGCAGCATACGCCCGACACCAAACACGTCGCTGTTGATCGCGGAAAGCGAGGCGGTCAGTACCACAAAGTTAAGAATGCTGGCGGCAAAGGTGATGCCCATATGCTGGAAGGTCAGCACAAACGGGCTGCCGTCTGTTCCTACCTGGTTCCACGGGTAAATGGACATAATCACGAACAGCGTCCCGACGTAGAACACCAGTATGCGCAGCGGCACTGAATTAATGGCGCGCGGGATCGACTTTTCCGGATCTTTCGCTTCACCGGCGGTGATACCGATGATTTCAATACCGCCGTAGGCGAACATCACCATTTGCAGCGCCATCACCGTGCCGAGCCAGCCATTGCTGAAGAAGCCGCCGTGGCTCCACAAGTTGCTGATGCCGGTCGGTTCGCCACCGTTGCCAATGCCCCAGATGATGATGCCGAAACCGGCGACAATCATGATGATGATCGTGGCGACTTTGAAGAATGAGAACCAGAACTCCAGTTCGCCGAACACCTTCACGCTCATCAGGTTAATGGCGCAGATAATCAGCACCACGCTCAACACCCAAATCCAGTGCGGCACCGTCGGGAACCAGACGCCCATATAGATGCCGAAAGCGGTCACATCGGCAATGGCGACAATCAGGATTTCAAAACAGTAGGTCCAGCCGGTGATATAACCAGCCAGCGGGCCGAGGTTTTCCTGCGCGTAGCGAGAGAAGGAGCTGGCAGAAGGGTTATGCACGGACATTTCGCCCAGCGCACGCATAATGATATACGCGGCGACACCGCCAATAATGTAAGCCAGCAGCACGCTTGGCCCGGCCATTTTGATGGCGTCTGCGGAGCCGTAAAACAGCCCGGTGCCAATCGCTGAACCCAGCGCCATAAAGCGAATGTGGCGGGTGCTTAGCCCACGCTTCAGCTTATTAGTACTTTCCATCGTTTCCACTGCCATTATTCAACACAAAAATAAAAAACCACGGAGCGCGTACCCCGTGGTTAAACAAACCGTGTTTGCTGCTGTTAATGCGCGCTGGAAGTCACTTGCCGTCCGGCGGCGCGATCCCAGATTGCGGCCAGAATCACCATCACCAGACCCGGCATCAACCAGGCCAGTCCCTGCTCCGCCAGCGGCAAGCGCTGTGTCCAGGCAGGAAGGTGTTCAGCAAACGCGGAGGCTTTCACGCCGTCAAGGATACCAAAAAGCAGGCTGATAAACATGGTCGGTGCGATAACGCGTGTTGAACTGTTCCAGAAGGAGCGGGTAAAACTCAGCACCACCAGTACGATACAGGGCGGGTAGATCATCGTCAGCACCGGAATCGAAATCTGAATCAGGTGGCTCAACCCGAGGTTGGACACCGCCATCGAGAAGATACCCAGAATAAACACCAGCGCACGATAAGAGAGCGGCAGATACTGCGCGAAAAACTCGGCACAGGCGCAGGTCAGGCCAACCGCCGTCACCAGGCAGGCGATGAAAATCAGCGCCGCCAGCAGGAAGCTGCCCGCACCGCCAAAGGTGTGCTGAACGTAAGCATGCAGAATGGCAGCGCCATTGGCAGACTGTTCAACCAGCGAAGAGCTGTCTGAACCCAGGTGGAACAGCGCCAGATAAAGCAGCGTCAGACCCACGCCCGCCATCAGGCCAGCCCAAACGGTGTAACGGGTCAGCAGACGCGCTTCGGTCACGCCGCGCGAACGCGCCGCGTTGACAATCACAATGCCGAAAACCATCGCACCCAGGGTGTCCATCGTCAGGTAGCCGTTGACGAAACCGTTGGAGAAAGAGGCGTTCTGGTAGGCGTCCAGCGCATGGCTGATGGAACCCGCCGGCCAGACAATCGCGGCGATCGAGAGGATAGTCAGCGCGATGATTTTCAACGGGGCAAGGAAGTTACCCACGGTATCAAGCAGTTTGCCCGGATAGAGCGACACCAGGATCACCAGCGCGAAGTAAACCACGCTGTAAATCAGCAGCGGCATTGCGCCTTCGCCAGTCAGCGGTGCAATCCCGACTTCAAACGAGACGGTTGCCGTACGCGGCGTCGCAAACAGTGGCCCAACTGCCAGATAGCAAACCGTCGCCAGCAGAACCCCCGCCACTTTACCAATCGGCGTGCTCAGGCTATCGACGCCACCACCCACTTTCGCCAGCGCGACAACGGTGAGCACCGGCAAACCCACAGCGGTAATCAGAAAGCCAAACGCCGCCGTCCAGACGTGTTCACCCGCCTGTAAGCCGACCATCGGAGGAAAAATGATGTTACCTGCGCCTACGAAGAGGGCAAAGGTCATAAAGCCCAGAGCAACTATGTCTCGTGGTTTTAAGTGATGGGTCATAAGTTTTACTGCCTGTGGATGTGGTGTCGTAAAGTGATGAATTATTGGCCTTTCCCAACCGAACAATAAAACGCCAATTGCGTGAAAAATCAGCGGGAAATGCTTTATGTACAACGTGGCGAAGAATAGTTTTTCGATTTACCACGTAAACACAGTCGGTCTGACAATGTATGGGGCGCAATTTAAACGCTTATAACGTTTAAAGGCAAGGTGGGATCGCAAAACCAGATGGTTATGCTGCATTGCAAAAAACAGGCAGTCAAATACTCCATTTATAGGAAAAACACATGGCTGATCATGCGAACAAAAAAGCAGCAGACGTACAAAATACGTTTCAGCTGTGGTAGACGGTGCGGGAAAGCGGCCTGTTTTCGCAGGCCGCTGGAAAGATATGCTGACAGCGCCTTCAGGAAGCGGCTTTTTTGGCAACCAGACGTTCCGGCAGAACAAAGCTAAAGCGAGTGCCCTTGCCCGGCTCGCTGACGATATCAAGGCGGCTTTCGTGGTGATTTACCGCGTGTTTGACAATCGCCAATCCAAGACCGCTGCCGCCGGTTTGCCGCGAGCGGGCTTTATCCACCCGGTAGAAACGTTCAGTCAGGCGCGGAATATGTTCTGCGGCAATGCCCGGTCCGTTATCTTCCACGCTAAATTCGGCGCCCTGCGGTACATGCTGCCAGCGCACAATAACGTGTGTGCCCGCTGGCGTGTGGTTGACGGCGTTATACACCAGATTAGAGATTGCGCTACGCAGCTGCTCCTCATTCCCGAGCACTTTGAGCGTGTTATCCACGTCAAACGTGAACGTGTGTTTTTGCTGGCTGAGAGTTTGCGCTTCCCGTTCGACAACCCGCAGCATCATCGGTACATCAATGGTTTCGTTAGGGGGTAGCGTCGGTGCGGCTTCGATTTTCGACAGCGTGAGTAGCTGACGCACCAGCCCTTCCATCCGCGACGTTTGTTCACGCATGGTGTGCAACGCTTTTTCGCGCGGCGCTCCTTCCAGCGTTTGCTCCTGCATCATTTCCAGGTAGCCCTGCAGCACCGTTAACGGGGTGCGCAGTTCATGGCTGACGTTAGCGAAAAAGTTACGCCGCGCGCCTTCCAGCTGGTGCATTTGCGTCACATCGCGCGCCACCATCAGCAGTTGTTGCTCGCTGTAGGGCATGACGCGGATCTCAAGATGCCGCCCATTATTAAGCACCAGGTGCAGAGGTCGGCCAAACTCCTGGTTCCTGATGTATTTCGTAAATTCGGGGTAGCGCAGCAAGTTAAGGATATTCTGGCCATTATCGTCCGGCCAGCGCAGCCCCAGCATCTGCTGCGCGAGACCGTTACACCAGAAAATCGCCCCTTCTTCCGTGGTGAGGATCACCGCATCCGGCAGCGATTCCGCACCGCTGCGAAAGCGTTTGATCAAATTTCCCAGTTCGCGGCGGCGCTTTTTGTTACGCATCTGCATCTGGTGTAGCCCGTAAAGTAGCGGCTCCCAGCTTCCGGTTCCCGGCGGCGGCGTCATGCTTTTATCGACCCATAACCACCAGGAAAGACGCAGTAAATTCCAGAAATGCCAGATCAGCAACCCGGTTACCGCGGCGAACAAAAACCAGGGCAGGTAACCGAAAATCGCGCCGAGAATAAAGGCGGGGATACAACAAAGGAGGAGCTCCAGCACCAGCCTTTTCCATGACAGCCGTTCCAGCACGCGTCACACTCCTGTCAAATTTCAGAAACGGGTCGAAAAACGATATCCCGTGCCGCGCACTGTTTGCACCATACGATCGTGGCCGCTGTGTTCCAGCGCTTTGCGCAGACGGCGAATATGCACGTCCACGGTTCTGTCTTCAACGTAAACGTTGGTTCCCCATACGTGGTTCAGCAGCTGTTCGCGGCTATAAACACGTTCCGGGTGAGTCATAAAGAAGTGTAAGAGTTTAAACTCTGTCGGTCCCATATCCAGCGGATTTTCACCGGTCATCACGCGGTGAGAGGAAGGATCGAGGCTCAGCCCCTGCATTTCAATCACCTCTTCCACCGCCATCGGTGAAATACGGCGCATCACGGCTTTAATACGCGCGACCAGCTCTTTCGGTGAAAATGGCTTGGTAATGTAATCGTCCGCCCCCGTTTCCAGACCGCGAACGCGATCCTCTTCCTCCCCGCGCGCGGTCAGCATCATCACCGGAATATCACGGGTCATCGCTTCGCGTTTAAGATGTTTAATAAACTGAATGCCAGAACCGCCAGGCAGCATCCAGTCCAGTAAAACCAGGTCGGGCCAGGGTTCGTTAAGTTGGTTCACCGCGCTGTCATAATCTTCAGCTTCCACCGGTTGAAAACCATTTTGCTCGAGCACGAAGCACACCATTTCACGGATTGGTGCTTCATCTTCTACGACCAGAATTCGTCTCGCCATAATTCGCCCTGTTTTAATTAAGTCGTCAGTATATGTAGCGGCGCCATTATGCGTCAGTTTTATGACAGATTTATGAATAAGATGACCGCTATATGACCCGCCCGGTGGCCGTGTGACAACGCAAATTTGCGTTCGGTTATGTCCCTCATCTGCTTAATGTTTATAATCTGCTTTACGCTTTTTCGCCATGGAACCGCTATGCGCATCATTCACACTTCAGACTGGCATCTGGGTCAAAACTTCTACAGTAAAAACCGCGCCGCCGAACATGACGCTTTTCTCGACTGGCTGCTCGCCGCCGCCGAAACGCATCAGGTGGATGCCATTATTGTCGCAGGCGATATTTTTGATACTGGTTCCCCGCCAAGCTACGCCCGCGAGCTTTACAACCGCTTTGTGGTCAAACTCCAGCAGACGGGCTGCCAGCTTATCGTGCTGGCGGGAAACCACGATTCCGTGGCCACGCTGAATGAATCAAAAGAGATCCTCGCCTACCTGAAAACCACCGTGGTGGCCAGTGCAGGCGCCAGGCCGTTCCTGCTAAAGCGCCGCGATGGCGAACCCGGCGCGGTATTTTGCCCGGTGCCGTTTTTACGCCCGCGCGACATTACCGTTAGCCAGGCGGGGCTTTCCGGGCAACAAAAACAGCAGCATTTACTGGCGGCGATCACCGATTACTATCAACAACAATTTACTGAGGCCTGTGAACTGCGCGGTGACAAACCACTGCCGATTATCGCCAGCGGCCATTTAACCACGGTGGGTGCCAGTAAAAGTGACGCGGTGCGTGATATTTATATCGGCACGTTAGACGCCTTCCCTGCACAAAATTTTCCCCCTGTGGATTACCTCGCGCTCGGCCATATTCATCGCGCGCAGAAGATTGGCGGCCTTGAGCACATCCGTTACTGCGGTTCGCCCATTGCGTTGAGTTTTGATGAAACCGGGAAAAGCAAAAGCGTTAATCTGGTGACATTCGCCGAAGGTAAGCTCGCCGATGTCACGGCGCTGGAGGTGCCGGCAACCCAACCGTTAGCGGTGATCAAAGGCGATTTCGCTGAAATCTGCCGTCAGTTAGAACAGTGGCGTAATGCCCCCGCAGAGCCCCCCGTCTGGCTGGATATTGAAATCGAAAGCCATGAATATCTGGCGGATATGCAACGCAAAATTCAGCTGGTAACCGAAGATTTGCCGGTCGAAGTGCTGCTGGTGCGCCGCAGCCGCGAGCAGCGCGAGCGAATTCTTTCCGGCGAGTTACGCGAAACCTTAAACGAATTAAAAGTGGAAGAGGTGTTTGCCCGCCGCCTTGCGCTGGCAGAACTCGACGACACACAAAATGCACGGTTACACACGTTGTTTAGCGAAGCGCGCCAGGCGTTGGATGAGGAGAATGAAGCATGAAAATCCTGAGCCTGCGGCTAAAAAACCTGAACTCGCTTAAAGGCGAGTGGAAAATAGACTTCACCGAAGAGCCGTTTGCCAGTAACGGTTTATTCGCCATTACCGGCGCGACCGGCGCGGGGAAAACCACGCTGCTCGACGCTATCTGCCTGGCGCTGTACCACGAAACACCGCGCCTGAGCACCCTTTCGCAATCGCAAAACGATTTAATGACCCGCGATACGGCCGACTGCCTGGCCGAGGTGGAGTTTGAAGTGAAAGGCGTCGCCTACCGCGCGTTCTGGAGCCAGAGCCGCGCCCGCGGGCTGCCGGATGGCAACCTGCAAGCCCCGCGCGTTGAGCTGGCGGCCTGCGCCGATGGCAAAATCCTTGCCGATAAAGTGAAAGATAAGCTTGATCTTACCGCCTCACTGACCGGGCTGGATTATGGCCGCTTTACCCGTTCTATGCTGCTGTCGCAGGGGCAGTTTGCCGCGTTCCTCAACGCGAAGCCGCGCGAACGCGCCGAGTTGCTCGAAGAGCTGACCGGCACCGAGATTTACGGCCAGATTTCCGCCATGGTGTTTGAAAAACACAAAGCGGCGAAAACCCGGCTGGAGCAGTTGCAGGCGCAGGCAAAAGGCGTGGAACTGCTCAGTGATGAGCAGCGCCAGCAGCTTGCGCAACGTTTGCAGGCGCTTACTGACGAAGAGCAACGTTTGCTGGCAGGGCAGCGCGACATACAGGAGCAGGCCAACTGGCTGAACCGCGACGCGGAGTTACGCGCCGCGCGCGGACGTGCGCAGGCCGCACTGGTACAGGCTCAGCAGGCGCTGGCCGGTGCCCAGCCGCAATTAGCGGCGCTGGAACGTGCGCAACCGGCGCTGCAATTGCGCCCGCTATGGGATCGGCTTGAGGAGCAGCGTAAAGCGCTGGTTCGCACCCGCGCACAAAGCGAAGAAGTAAATACTCGCTTACATGCCAGCCTGTTACAGCGCGCACACATTCGTTTTAGCGCCCAGCAGCAGCATGCAACATTGCAGAAAACGCAGAAAACGCTGGAAAGCTGGCTTGCTGAGAATGCCCGTTTTGAGCGCTGGCAGAACGAATTAACCGGCTGGCGCGTGTTGTTCAACCAGTTGGAAGAAGAGAAAAAACAGTGGCTCGGACTGCAACAGCGTGTGCAGACTCACGAGGCGAAACTGCGCACCTTGCCTGAATCGACACTGGCAATGAGCGCGGAAGAGACGGCTGCAGCAATGGCGTTGTGCGCGCAAAACCGCCCGCTGCGCCAGCAACTTACCGCCCTGCATGCCCGTTTTGCTCCGCTGCGCAAACAGCTGGCGCAGCGCCAGCAGAGCTTGCTTGATTTACGCGCCGAGCAGGAAAAGATCAGCGCTGAACTGGCGCGCAAACGCGAGCTGTATAAAGAGAAAAACCAGCTGCTGACGGAAGTCACGACCATTTGCGAGCTGGAAAACCGCATCAAAGATCTGGAAAGCGAGCGCGCGCGTCTGCAACCGGGTCACCCTTGCCCGCTGTGTGGCGCAACTGAACATCCGGCAATTGCGCATTATCAAACCCTTGAGCCAGGCGTCAATCAGGCACGGCGCAGCGCGCTGGACCTGGAAGTGCGCCAGGTTAAAGAGGATGGCGTCGCGCTTGGCGAGCGGCTGAAAGGGTTGGCTGAACGCTACGAAAAAGATGAGCGCGAAGTGAAAAACCTGCAACAAGAGGAGCAAAACTGGTTGCAGGAGTGGGCAAAAGCCTGTGCCGCGCTCAGCGTCACGCTGGAGCCGCATCGCGAGCTTACCAGTTGGCAAAGCGCGCAGGATGCTTATGAACATCAGCTTTACTTGCTAAACCAGCGCCAGACACTGCAGTTGCAAATCCGCGAACTTCATCAACAAAGCGAACAGTATCAACAAGCTGTGGTTGCCCGCCGTGAAAAACTGGCGACCTCGCTGCAGCAGCTGGATCTGACCCTGCCAGCGGAAGGCGAAGAGGAGCCGTGGCTGGCGGCGCGCACGCAGGAAGCCGAACAATGGCAACACCAACAGCAGCAGCTCAATGCGCTGCACGAAAAGATGGCGCAGCTCACGCCGATCCTTGAGACGCTACCGGAAAGCGACACCGCCAGCGACGGGCAGACAGTAGCGCTGGAAGGCTGGCGGAAAGTACACGATGCCTGTCTTGCGCTGCAAAGCCAGTGGCAAACTCTGCACCAGCAACTGGCGCAAGAGGAACAAACCGCAGGCGCGCTGGAGCAGCAATTTACCGATGCGCTGGGGAAAAGCGTTTTCGCCGATCATCAGGCCTTTCTCGACGCCCTGCTCACCGAGCCTGAACGTCAGCGCCTTGAGCAGTTACGCCAGAAGCTCGACAGCGAATGCCAGCAGAAACAGGCACTAGCGAACAGCGCTGAACAGGCGCTAAATGCGCACCAGGCACAGCCGCCTGCGGCACTCGCCCCGGATGCCACGGTTGAAAGCATTGGCCTGGCGCTGGAGGCTATTTCGCGCCAGCTTCGGGAAAACACCACTCGTCAGGGTGAATTCCGCCAACAGCTGAAACAGGACGAAGATAACCGCAAGCGCCAGCAAAACGTATTGCAGGAGATGGCGCATGCCAGCGTGCTGTATGACGACTGGGGACATCTGAACGCGCTTATCGGCTCCAGAGAGGGGGATAAATTCCGCAAATTCGCCCAGGGGTTAACGCTGGATAACCTCGTCTGGCTGGCGAACAACCAGCTTAATCGCCTGCATGGTCGTTATCTGCTGAAACGTAAGGAGAGCGACGCCCTGGAGCTGGAGGTGGTCGACACCTGGCAGGCGGACGCGGTACGCGATACGCGCACCCTTTCCGGCGGCGAGAGCTTCCTGGTCAGCCTGGCGCTGGCGCTGGCGCTCTCCGATCTGGTGAGCCATAAAACCCGCATCGACTCGCTGTTCCTCGATGAAGGTTTTGGCACGCTGGATAGCGAAACGCTGGATACGGCGCTGGATGCCCTTGACGCGCTGAACGCCAGCGGCAAAACCATCGGCGTGATTAGCCATGTGGAAGCGATGAAAGAGCGCATCCCGGTGCAGATCAAAGTGAAGAAAATTAACGGGCTGGGCTACAGCAAACTCGACGGGAAATTCGCGGTGAGTTAAAAACAAGGGCGCGTTCAACCGCGCCCTTGTTGTTTATTCGCCCTGCGGCCACAGCCATGCCGCGCCGCGTACACCGCTGGAATCGCCGTGCAGCGCTTTGCGGATCGGCGTTTCGCACTCACCGCCAAATACCCAGTTGCGCAGCAGAACCGGTACGGTCTGGTAAAGCCGCTCGACGTTGCTCATGCCGCCGCCCAGCACAATCACATCCGGGTCAAGAATGTTCACCACATGCGCCAGTGATTTTGCCAGCCGCAGCTCGTACCGGCCGATCGCCAGTTCCGCCACCGCGTCCTGCTCGTCTACCAGCCGCATGATTTCATGGCCTTTGAGTGCCTTGCCGCTAAGCCGCTGATAATCCGTGGCAAAGCCGGTGCCGGAAATAAAGGTTTCAATACAGCCCTGCTTGCCGCAATAACAGGGGACTTCGGTACGGTAGCGCAGCTCATCCTCATCCATCCACGGCAGCGGATTGTGCCCCCACTCGCCTGCGGTGCCGTTACCGCCGATGTGCGCGTGGCCGTTAAGCGCGACGCCGGAACCGCAGCCGGTGCCGATAATCACCGCGAACACCGTTTGCGCACCGGCTGCCGCGCCGTCCACCGCCTCGGAAACCGCCAGGCAGTTGGCGTCGTTTGCCAGCCGCACTTCGCGGTTTAACCGCTGGCTCAAATCCTTATCGAACGGTTTACCGTTCAACCAGGTTGAATTGGCATTTTTCACCACACCAGTGTAGGGCGAAATCGAACCGGGAATGCCCATGCCTACCGTGCCGCGCTGCCCGGTCTCTTTTTCCGTGAGATCCACCAACGAAGCGATTAGCTCAATGGTCTGCCAATAGTCACGCGGCGTGGCCTGGCGGTGGCGAAACAACTCTTCGCCCTGTTCGCCCAGCGCAATAATTTCTGTTTTTGTACCACCTAAGTCGATACCGATACGCACATCAAACTCCTCATAGTGGACCACGCATTAGCAATGCAACGGCGGCGACAATTCGCTATCATGCCCGCTGCATTTAACGACAAGGCCGTGGAAAAAATCATGCTGTGGTTCAAAAATTTAATGGTATACCGTCTCAGCCGCGATGTTGCGCTGCGTGCGGAAGAGATGGAAAAACAGCTTGCCCCACTATCGTTTACTCCATGCGGTAGTCAGGATATGGCGAAAACCGGATGGGTTCCACCGATGGGTTCACACAGCGACGCGCTGACCCATAGCAACAACGGTCAGATTATTATCTGTGCGCGTAAAGAAGAAAAAATTCTGCCGACGCCGGTAGTCAAACAAGCGCTGGAAGCAAAAATTTCCCGTCTTGAAGCCGAGCAGGGTCGCAAGCTGAAAAAAACCGAAAAAGATTCGCTGAAAGACGAAGTGCTGCACTCCTTGCTGCCGCGTGCGTTCAGCCGTTTCAGCCAGACCATGATGTGGATCGACACCGTGAATGGTCTGATTATGGTCGACTGCGCCAGCGCCAAAAAAGCGGAAGACACGCTGGCGCTGCTGCGTAAAAGCCTCGGTTCGCTGCCGGTCGTACCGCTGGCGATGGAAAATCCTATCGAACTGACGCTCACCGAATGGGTGCGTTCCGGTACGGTAGCGCAGGGTTTCCAGTTGCTGGACGAAGCAGAGCTGAAAGCGATGCTGGAAGATGGCGGCGTGATCCGTGCGAAAAAACAGGATCTGGTGAGCGATGAAATCGCCGTACACATTGAGGCGGGCAAAGTGGTCACTAAGCTGGCGCTCGACTGGCAGCAGCGTATCCAGTTCCTGATGTGCGATGACGGTTCCGTAAAACGCCTGAAATTCTGCGATGAGCTGCGCGATCAGAACGAAGATATCGATCGCGAAGATTTTGCCCAGCGTTTCGATGCCGATTTTATTCTGATGACCGGCGAGCTGGCGGCGCTGATTCAAAACCTGGTGGAAGGCTTAGGCGGCGAAGCGCAGCGCTAACCTTTTCCCCACAGACAAACGCCCGGTTTTTCCGGGCGTTTTGCATTACAGGTAACGGCAGAGGTAAGAACTCGGTTCCGCCACCTGCAAATGAAATTCGCTATGGCCAGGTACGTTGAACACTTCACCCGCGGCGTAAGCTTTCCATTCGGTTTCGCCCGGCAGCAGTACATTCAGCGCGCCGCTTACTACCGTCATCTCTTCCGGCTGCGCGGTGCTGAAAGTGTATTCCCCTTCCGCCATGACCCCAACGCTGGCACGGCCAGTGCTGCTGCTGGTAAAACCAATGGATTTCACTTTACCGGAAAAGTATTCGTTACTTTGAAGCATGAACTGGCCCTTATAAAGAAAATGTATGGAAAAACACTATAGAGGCCGGGCTTTGCTTCTGTCACGAGAAATTCACACGATTGCTGGTCTAAACCAGCAGTTCAGATGCCAGCCGCGCGGCCAGCACGTTCGATAACAAAACGGGCACATCCAGCGCTTTTTGCAGCAAATCGCGGTGATATTGATGGAAACCAAGACAATCCAGCATCAGCACATCCGCACCGCGCTCAATAAGTTCTTTACCCGCGGCAATTAATTCCTGTTCTGTCGCCAGGTAAGGATGGGCCAGCACATAGTAAGGTTCATTTTCCAGCACTTGCCATTTTTTCTTTTGCTGCGCCATCAGTTCGGGAATGGGCACCATCACGCCCACCTGATGCCCGTCAACAATGGAAGCGACCAGCGGCGGAATAATGCGCTGCGGCTCAAGCAAAATCGCGTTACGCGCAACAAAACCGCGAATATCGGCGGTACTCATCAGCAAAATGACATCGTAACCCTGGTTATCCAGCACCTCGATGATACCTTGCAGATCGCGCTCCACTTTCTCGCGGGAAACCATCCCGAGGCTGTCATCGCTTAATCGAGTGGGAATGGCGTGCTCCCCGGCACCAACGGCGTATTCACGTCGCACCTCATCCGGATCCATTTTTCCCAGCAGGCTGAGATGGGTGATCTGCTCTTCTGAAACGTGCTCCGCGAGGAGCGGGAAAATCTCTTTTACCGGCACCACACCAATGGTGAGGATCGCCAAGGTCGCGCTCATTTTCTACTTTCCGCCTTTCATCACTGCTTGTTCTTATTCGCTCTCGATCACGCCGTTTTGACGGCTGTTGTGTAAAGAGAACATGCCACTCCTGTGTTCATATAAATTCCAGTAACCATAAAAGAGTAACCGCTGGCTATTATTCAGCCAGTTTAAAAACGTGACGTAGATCCTTTTTTGTAATGTTCAGGAAATCATCCAGCCTGCAAGACGCGGCTTAGCTTTTGTCCGGATCTTCATAACGCCGTTTGGCGTCCAGAGCTTCCTGCTCGGTGGGGTGTTCACTAATTAAGGTGTCCGGTTTCGGATGGTCGGCGCGCAGTTCATACCAGGTCACTGTCGGGCCATTCGCACCTTTTTCAACGGCGACAACACGGGCTTCACGCGGATATGGCGGTTTGGTCGGCATAGCTCTTCCTCATTTTGCGGGTCGAGCAATAAGTATAGACAAACGTTTCGCTAACTGGCGCGCGCCAGTTGCAATGCCGCTTCAATATCAGACACCACCTTATCCGGCGACTGCGCTGCATCCACTACATAATGCGCAGCTTCACGGTACAACGCATCGCGCTGCGCCAGCACTTCACTGACCTCTTCGCTGATGGGCTTACCGGTTAGCGTCGGGCGTTGCCCCTCCTCGGGAAAAGCCTCCAGCCGGTCAGCCAGCACATCGACCGGCGCGCAGAGATAAATCACCACGCCGTGTTCACGCATAAAACGGCGGTTGTATTCGCGAAGGATAATCCCGCCGCCGGTCGCCACCACACGTGATGGCGCGCTAACCGCTTCCAGCGCGGCGGTTTCCCGTGCGCGAAATCCGTCCCACCCTTCCTGTTCAACAATCGCTGCGATGGTCTGTTGGGCATTTTCCTGCAACCAGTAATCGGTATCGATAAACTGGCATCCCTGCGCCAGCGCCAGCGTCCGACCAACTGTCGTTTTACCGCAACCACGTGCGCCGATAAGAAAAATGGGGAGCGTCATGAGCAGGTGTTCCCTCCGGGTCCTGCACAGTGCAGGACGGAAAATAAGACAGCGATAATATCACCAAACTAGTACGAAATTCATCGTAAAATTAACGTTACACTTTTATGTCTGCGCCGATAAAAAACTCAAGCGAAACCAGAGTTAATCTGGGTTTCATCTGTAAAGATTCTATGGCAGCACGTGTCGCGGCAACCTTACTGAATGTAACACAGGCTGGCAAGCCCGCAAGGCGGCAAACAGTGACATATCAAACGGGGATGCGCAGAATTTACTCGCTCTGGCGGCGCTTGTCGGCCAGCAGCCACTTATCCAGCTCGGCGGCGAACTGCTGGCGATCCCGCTGTGACAGACTGTCCGGGCCACCGGTTTGAATACCGCTGCTGCGCAGGGTATCCATAAAATCGCGCATCGTCAGCTTTTCGCGAATAGTTGCCTCGCTATAGCGTTCACCGCGCGGGTTCAGCGCCGCCGCGCCTTTTGCCAGCACTTCCGCCGCCAGCGGAATATCCGCCGTTATCACCAAATCACCGGCTTCGCACAGCCGAACAATTTCATTATCGGCGACATCAAAGCCGGCAGGCACTCTGATGGAGCGAATCACCCGCGACGGCGGCACACGCAGGTTTTGGTTCGCCACCAGCGTTAACGGCGTCTGTGTGCGCTCGGCGGCACGGAATAAAATCTCTTTGATTACGTTCGGACAGGCGTCCGCATCAACCCAAATCGCCATCGTTACTCCTTTCTGGTTTTGGCGCATTGTCGCTTTAATTTCCTGTCGGGGAAAGGAGAGATCCTTTCGCCCTCGCCGCCAATCCACGTTAAGCTATATCGCACAAACATTTACAAGCAGAGAGACGGATGTGATGGAGAAGAAAATCGGTTTTATCGGCTGCGGTAACATGGGAAAAGCGATTGTTGGCGGCCTGATTGCCAGCGGTCAGGTGCTGCCGGGGCAAATCTGGGTGTATACCCCGTCGCCGGAGAAAGTGGCTGCCCTGCATGACCAGTTTGGCGTGAACGCCGCGCAAAGCGCGCAGGAAGTGGCGCAGATTGCCGATATCGTCTTTGGCGCTGTCAAACCGAACATTATGGCTAAAGTGCTTAACGATATCGCCTCCAGCCTGAACAAAGAGACGCTGGTGGTCTCCATCGCCGCCGGCGTTACGCTTGATCAGTTAGCGCGCGCGCTCGGCCACGACCGCAAAATCGTCCGCGCTATGCCCAACACCCCGTCGCTGGTGAATGCGGGCATGACCTCTGTAACGCCTAACGCGCTGGTCACGCCAGAAGATACCGCCGATGTGCTGAATATCTTCCGCTGCTTTGGTGAAGCGGAAGTGATTGCCGAACCGATGATCCACCCGGTGGTTGGCGTCAGCGGCTCCGCACCGGCATATGTGTTTATGTTTATCGAAGCGATGGCCGATGCCGCTGTGCTGGGCGGGATGCCGCGCGCGCAGGCCTATAAATTTGCCGCACAGGCGGTGATGGGCTCGGCAAAAATGGTGCTGGAAAGTGGCAAGCATCCGGGCGAGCTTAAAGATATGGTCTGTTCGCCTGGCGGCACCACCATTGAAGCGGTAAAAGTGCTGGAAGAGAAAGGATTCCGCTCTGCGGTGATCGAAGCGATTGCCGCGTGTATGGCGAAGTCTGACAAAATGAGTAGCTAACTAATGCGCCACGCGATATCGCGTGGCGCGATTTCTCAGGCCAGCATTTCGCTGGCGGCATGCATGCTAATCGGTTGCTGCATTTTCAGCAGTAAGCCCGCCGTTTCACTGTACTCGCCGCAACTCAGCACCGCTTTCAGTACGCCTTCTTCGCCATAGAGCACGGCAAAACGTTTATTATCAAACGATCCCAGCATTTTCATACTGTCCCACTCACGGGTGTAACCGAGATACTCAAAGCGGTTACCAAAGTGAGTCGTCCAGAAAAAGGGCACCCGATCAAAGGTGTGCCGTTCACCCAGCATATTCAGCGCGGCGAGCCGTCCCTGCTGCTGCGCCACACGCCAGTGTTCAATGCGACGACGCCCTTCCGGGGCCGGGTAGCTGGCGATATCCCCTACCGCCCAGACATCCGGTGCCGCGCTCAAGGTTTCATCCACCGTCAGGCTGCCATCCTTTTCATGAGGCAGATCGTGTGCCATATCGGTCACCGGTTGCACACCCGTGGCAAACACCACTACGTGTGCAGGTACGGAACGGCCATCTTTTAACGTTACGCTCTGCACATGGCCGTTCCCCTCCAGCGCCGCCGGTTCTCCGGTAACAAACTTCACGCCGTTCTGTTTATGCAGATCCATAAAATACCGCCCCACCTCCTCACCGAACTGCGGTACAAACGGCAGCGCATGGCGCGATAACACCGTCACGTCGATATCCTGATTACGCAGCGCCGCCGCCAGTTCCATGGCGATAAAACTATTACCGATCACTACCAGTTGCTGCTCCTGTTCGACTTCATTGAGCAGACGCTCAGCCTGGTGGATACCACGCAGCACATGCACACCCGCCAGGTGGTTGCCGGGAATATCTGGCCATACTGGCTGGCCGCCGGTGGCCAGCAGTAGTTTGTCGAAAGCGATCTGTCGGCCACCGGCAAGCGTAAGCTGGTGAGCGTGGCAATCAATATTCGCCACCTCTTCACGCAGGCTTTCGACGCCGGGCTGGCTGTAAAAGGCGCTGTCCAGTAAGTGGGGAACGTCACTGATTTTCATTTTTCCCGCCGGAACGAATTTGCTCAGCGCAGTGCGATCGTAGGGCGCATCATCTTCTTTATCGATCAACACCAGGTGACCGTTAAACCCGGCGTCACGCAGCGTTATCGCCGCCGCACTGCCAGCGGCACCTGTTCCCAGGATCACGGCGGTTTGCGGGCGCTCGCCACGGATAAGCGAATGGCTGGCGGGAGAAAGTGGACGCGGGTTCACCAGTACACGATTTTGCTCAAGCATCACCGGATACTGCTTGAGGTTTTGCAGCGCCAGCGGTTCACGCCATTCGCCATTGGTGATATCAAACGCGGCTTTATGCCACGGGCAGACCAGTTTGCCATCGCACACGGCGCCCTTCTCCAGCGGCCCGCCTGCGTGCGGGCATTTACTCTGAAAGGCGCGAACTTTCGCCCCGGTGCGGATAAGGATCATTGAGGTGCCCGCGACATCCACTTTGACCGGTTGGCTTTCCGGCAAGGCATTCAGTTCAGTAACATATTGATAGTTCATCGCTTTGCTCCCGTGTCAGTGTTGCGAAAACGGGCGTAACGCCAGACAGCGCACAACCACGAGGAAAAGGGAAAATAAAACGAAGCTCACAAAGTAAGCCTGGCAGAGATTAGCGGGCGGGTAAAAAGACGGGGCAAATTCCGAAAAGAGGGTGAGCAAAACGCGATGCTCACCCGATGCGTTATTGCGGTTTTTTCAGGCAACCGCTCATAAATTTACTGCGATCTTCGCCTTTCAGGGATTGTTGCGTCGCCTGGGCATTACATTCGCGCATCCGCTGCTGCTGCGGCGTCAGGCTTTTTTGTCCGGGCTCAGTTTTGGTGTTTTTCAGGCAGTCACTCATGTATTTCTTACGGGCGTCTCCCGCCAGGGTTTGCGCCGTCGCCTGTTGATTGCAGAGGGTCATACGTTGTTGTTGCGGGGTCAGTGTTTTTTCGGCGGCGCTTAACGCCGTGACAAACAGCAGACCGAAAACGAGGGTAACCAGTAATGTTATTTTCATAGCACCATCCTTCTCTTAATGTGCCTTTTAAGGATGGTACTAATTGGTGAAAAAACCACCCGGCAGCAAAGATTTACCGCCGGGAGGCTGTTACTTCAGATTCAGCGCTGCTTTCATGGTGTAGAACAGATCGGTCTGATCTGTAAGCCCCACCACGTTGCCCGCATGCGGGCCGTAAGCCGCGATGCGAACCTGCGTTCCGGTATGTTCCATCGACTCCTCTTCCGAGTTGCCGTAAGTGATGGCCATTACCGCGCCGTCTTTGGTGTTCAGTGCCTGGCTTAAGCCTGGCGCTTTGGTATCTGCCGGAATGATCTGGCTGGCGTGGGCATGATCCGCCGTCACGATCACCAGCGTATTGCCATCTTTTTTGGCAAATTCCAGCGCTTTCTGCACAGCTTCGTCGAGATCAACCGTTTCGCCGATCTGACCGCACGGGTTCGCCGCGTGATCCTGTTTATCGATCGACGCGCCTTCCACTTGCAGGAAGAAGCCTTTCTCATTTTTGCTGAGCAAATCAATAGCTTTTTCCGTCATCGCCGCCAGTGTTGGTATGCTGTCGGTGCGTTTCGCGTTGGGCGTACAGGTCACGGCAGGTTTATCAATATTGCCGTGCAGCGAGGCTTTTGGCCCTTCCCAGCGCACCGGCATGTTGCCGTCAGAGAACAGCCCCAGCAGCGGTTTATCCTGGTTAGCTTCGCTGATCGCCGCCAGCGAAGAGGCATCACCGACCAGCTGGTAGCCGCGCGCCTGCGCCTGTTCACGCAGCGTTTTCCCTTTCCACTCACCAGCGGTCGCGGTTTCGCTAAAGGTTTTCGCACCGCCGCCCAAAGTGACATCCGCGCGGGCGTTCAGCAGTTGTTCGGTAATCGACCCTTTCCCGCCTTTCTCCAGCGCGTTAAGCGCACACTTCTCACTGGTCACCGTCGGGCCGTAGCAGCGGCGTGAGATAACGTGAGAAACCAGCGCGGCGGGCGTAGCGTCTTGCAGTTCCGCAGTGGAAACGTTGCCCGTCGCCAGACCGGCGGCTTTGGCCATCTCCAGAATGGTGGTGTGATCTTTATCGTGAATGTCGACGCCGAGCGCACCGTTATAGGTTTTCACGCCGGTGCTCCAGGCCGTGGCCGACGCGGCGGAATCGGTGACGTAATCCGGCTTGCCGGTTTTTTTATCCAGCGAATAGTGTGTGTACTGGCCGGTCAGCGGCAGTGCGTCAATGCCTTTAAAAAATCCACCGGCCCCTTCGGCGTAATTTCGCGCGGCGGTAATTTCGGAATCCCCCATGCCATCGCCAATCAGCAAAATAATATTTTTGGCGGGCTTATCCATGAGGGAATCACGCAGAGCAGCGGTTTGGTCACCGCTTAAACGGCGCGCACCACCAGGCGTGGAAATATCGCCGTGAGCAGCACGATTATCAAGAACCGGTGCCGACGTCGTTTCGGCATAAATAGCAGGGGTAAACATCAGAGGTAATAATGCAAGAAATAATGCGCTCTGTTTCACTTTAATATTCTCCATGTACAAATACTTAAAGAAAATAAAACAGAGCGACTATAGGTAGCGCAGATGACAGTGATATGACAGTGCAGGCAGCGCGTCAGAGGTTTAGCTGCGCGGGTGCCTTAAAAGCTTTTTTACGTACTGTTGCAGCAACTCCGCGTCCTGATGGGTAACGTGCGTTCCCGGCCGGGCTTCTTCCAGCGCCCCTTCAATACTCTGAATTAACGCCTGTTGTTCCGTCGTCGCCATCTGGCGCAGCAGCGCGGTCACCACGATTTCCAGCGCTTCAACCTGAGCGACCAGTTCTTTCGACTCTTCTTCTTTTTCTGCCAGCTTGACCAATAACTCTGCAATGAGATTTTTCATAGCGCTATTTCCTTACGAGATTTCAAAGACGTTAGCATTGAGTTTTGATGTTGCAAAGTAGATACATGTATTATTTTTGCGGATTTTCTCACAACGCTTAATAGTCATTTAAAAAACAGGGGTAACGAAACGTTTCTCCCGCTTCGATGGCAAATCCTTTGAGTGGCTTAGCGATAAATAAAAAAAAGCGCCTGGCTTATTTGCATAAGAAAAAACGATAGTAAGGCCGAAGCAGACTTATATTATTTCGGCCCTGTTGCGTTAGCGTTTTACCCGGCGAAACGCCAGCAGTAATTGCCAGAGATTAATAAATACCACCACGGCCGTGGCGGCAAATACCCAACGGAAACCCGCCATCGCGGATACGGTGGCTCCCATCAGCGGCCCGGCAACATTTCCCAGATACATAAACGATTGGTTGTACCCGAAAATACGCCCGGTGACCTGATCGCTGGAGTATTTCAGTAGCAACGTCTGCACGGCGGGCAACATGGCACCATCGGCAAAACCCAACATAAAGCGTAAGATCCCAAGCTGGAGCGGCGACGTGACAAACGACATGGCGAAAAACAGCACCACGGCCACCGCCATCGTCGCCATTAAAATGCGCGATGTACCAATGCGATCCCCCAGTTTGCCAAGGCGCGGGGCGGAAATCAGCGCCGAGACACCGGGCACAGCGGCGATAAGCCCGCTGAGAAAAGCAATGTTAGTGGTATGCGGTGACAACGATTGAATAAACAGCGCCAGGATCGGGCCGATAGAGCCGTTGCACAGCTGAATCACCATGGTGGTGATAAACAAACTGATCACCAGCGCCGGGTACGGCAAGGTAGAGAACACCGCCTTGCCGCTCAGGCGATCGCCCTTTTTCACCGTGGGTCTGACGCCCTCTTTAATTAAAAACAGCGTGACGAGGAAACTCACGATCAGCAATATCGCCGTGATAAGGAACACCATGCGCAGCCCCACATGGTCGGCGAGAAAACCACCCATGAGCGGCCCGCCAATCACGCCGCTTATCTGCGCCGTGGAGAGCGTACTTAGCGCCCAGCCGCTGCGCTCGCGCGGCACCTGCGAAGCCACCAGCGCCATCGCATTGGGAATATAGCCAGACGTCAGCCCCATCACGCCGCGCAGGATCAACAACTGCCAGACATTGGTGGCAAACGCCTGTAACAGAATCGCGATCGCCATCCCTAACGAGGCGCGCAACAGCATCAGTTTGCGCCCTTTCCGGTCCGCCAGACTGCCCCACATGGGCGAAACAATCGCCGAAACCAGAAAGGTGATACTGAACGTTAAGCCTGACCACATCGACAGCGCTTCGTGGGACGTCACGCCCAGTTGCGCAACATATAACGGCAAGAACGGCAGAATTTGGCTGATGGCCAGACCGGTGAAAAAACAACCGAACCAGACCGAGATAAGATTGACCTTCCAGGATTCCATAAGTACGCGTAATTGTTGAGATTTTGACAAACAGCGCACAGGTTAACAAGAATGCGCCAGCGATGAGTCACCAGAGATGCGGTGACGGCGATTTCGGTATTTTATCTGTCAGCTTGCGTTTCATGCCGCCGCCCGGAGGAAAAACCCCATTATTGACAGTGGATTATGCTTAGCGACAGAGGCCAAAGCCGCGCATGCCAAGATGAAAATGGTTAGCGTGAGCCGCGTTGTACTCCGGCCCAAGGCCGTTACCGTAATAGCCGCAACTGGCGCTTAACATTGCCCGCAGCCACGGCTGCGTTCGCGCCTGCCGCCAGCCCTTCAGTACCGTCACGGACTGGCCATTCGCCAGTCGAAAACCACTGAGATCAAGCGCTTCGGCGCTGGCATGCTCGCTACGTCGCGCATCGGCGCGGTTGTAGATATTGCGACACGCATAGCTGCCAAGATGATCGATACGCGTAAGCTGGCTGCCCATAAAGCGTTCGGTGAGTGGCCGCGCCTGTTGCTCGACAAACAGCGCGGAACTGAGCGCCAGCGGGCAACTGGCGAGAAAACTGCTGCTCAGTTTAACCGCGCCAAAGTCGCGTACCCGTACGACATTGGTTAACGGGCAATCTCCGGCACTGTCGGCAACCGGAGCCGACGAGATCAGGCGTTGCTGGTTCGCCTGCGACAATAATTCCGCACAGGCTTGCGGCGGCAAGCGGCGCAGTTTGAACTGCGTAATGCGCCCGGGCGGGTCGCTAAGCTGCAACGGCGCAAACGGGTTGTAGTAAGACGGCAACGCGCGGTAGCCAACCCAAATCACCGCCAGAAGGATGCACAAAACAATCAGCCCTTTCCCGCTCACGTCGCCTCCTTCTGGTTTCCAGAAAACATTATGGCAGAAGGCCGCGAATCGTGCGTTTTGACGTGCTATGGTATGTGCTTTGTGAATTCAGTGTGAGTGAACGGAGAAATGGCAAAACTGCGGGTAGGGGTCGTCTTTGGCGGCAAATCAGCGGAACATGAAGTGTCGTTACAGTCGGCGAAAAATATCGTCGACGCCATGGATAAATCACGCTTTGACGTGGTGCTGCTGGGGATCGATAAACAGGGGCAGTGGCATGTCAGCGATGCGAATAATTACCTGCTAAACGCCAACGATCCGGCGCGTATCGCCTTAAACCCCTCGGAAAATAGCGTGGCGCTGGTGCCGGGGATCCAACAACAACAACTGATCCAGGCAGAAAACAGCACACCGCTTCCGAATGTCGATGTGATCTTCCCGATTGTTCACGGCACGCTGGGCGAAGATGGTTCATTACAGGGCATGCTGCGTCTGGCGAACTTGCCGTTTGTCGGCTCCGACGTGCTCGCCTCTGCAGCCTGCATGGATAAAGACGTTACCAAGCGCCTGTTACGCGACGCCGGGCTTTCCATCGCCCCGTTTATCACGCTAACTCGCGCCAATCGCGGGCAGATTAGCTTCAGCGATGTGCAAGCCAGGCTCGGTTTGCCGCTGTTTGTTAAACCCGCCAACCAGGGTTCCTCCGTGGGCGTCAGCAAAGTGACGAATGAAGCGCAGTACCAGGCGGCGGTCAACCTGGCGTTTGAATTCGATAAAAAAGTAGTTGTTGAAACCGGCATCAAAGGCCGTGAGATTGAATGCGCCGTGCTGGGTAATGACTCACCGCAGGCCAGTACCTGTGGCGAAATCGTGCTTAATAGCGAGTTTTACGCCTACGACACCAAATACATCGATGAAAACGGGGCTCAGGTGGTTGTGCCCGCCGACATTGATCCGGCAATCAACGATAAAATCCGCGGCATTGCCGTGCAGGCTTATCAGGCGCTGGGTTGTGAAGGGATGGCGCGCGTGGATGTGTTCCTGACGCCGGAAAACGACGTAATCATTAACGAAATCAACACGCTGCCAGGGTTCACCAATATCAGCATGTACCCGAAACTGTGGCAGGCGAGCGGCATTGGTTATAGCGAGTTAATCACGCGCCTGATTGAGCTGGCTATTGCGCGCCATCAGGCTAACAGCGCGCTGAAAATTACCGTTAATAACTAATCACTGCGGTTTATCCGCCGTCTCCTCGTCCTCGGGGCGGCGGCGGATAATTAACCCGGCCAGCCAGAAACCAATCACCCAGGTTACCAGCCCCACCGCGTAGGTTTGCCAGCCTTTGGCTTCAAACCCCAGCAGCCCGACCACGCCATTCAGAATAAATATCAACCCAATCGCAAACGCGTAATAGTGCCAGTCACGGCGGATTTTTACAGGCAGCTTCATGACAACTCCGGCAGTCAAAACGGCATCATCGCACAACCGCCGCTTACCGTCTGTGGCGTATGCGGAAATTCTGAAATGTTACCAAGGTAATTAAAACGTTACAGAAATGTGAGCATCGGCAAAAATCATCCAACTGGAATCATTCCCGGGGCGAAATTATCACCATTCTGATGTTGACAAAGCGGTACAACTGCCAAAATTACCGTCAGTTGAGGCCACACGCCAACTACATCGAGCGTTAAAAAGTAAAGAGTACCGGAGGTCTTATGGCTGACTTTACTATGTCAAAACCCTTTAAGGGCGCAAAACAACGTGACACCTCCAGACCGGGTAATATTGCTTACGCCGTATTCGTACTACTCTGCTTCTGGGCGGGTGCGCAGCTGCTGAACCTGCTGGTGCATGCACCGGGCGTGTTCGAGCATCTGATGCAAGTGCAGGACACCACCCGCCCGCACGTAGAAATGGGAATGGGCGTCGGCACGATTTTCGGTCTTGTGCCTTTCCTCGCGGGAAGCGCCCTGCTCGGCGTCATCTTCCTTATCTTACGCTGGCGACACCACCATTCGCGCTAGTTCTGCGCCATGCAGGCGGCCCGACGATCGTCGACGCGCTTCGCAAACCATGCTGTTGTCAGGTTGCGCGTGATCTTCGGGCTTTCCAGCTTGATCCCCGGCAGTACCTCTCTCGGCAATGGTTTGCCGCTTTTCTTCTCGGCCAGCCGATAAACTTCGCGATAGAGTTTGGTCTCTTCCAGCTTGTCGCTGTCTCCGCGCTCCAGTTGCCGACGGATATCACGATCGCTCATGCCCAGCGAAACGCCCAGTTTGCGCACGGCTAATTCCGTGCTACCCGCATCGCTGCTGCCGTACAAAATCAAATCGCCGTCGAGCGCCAGTTTCACACCGGTCGCTTTGCTGATGGCGTTCTGAAACGCCGCGTTACGGCTGGCATACAGCCCGGCGTTGAAATCGGCGAAACGGTAGATGGGTGCGGTGTAACTGGCCGGGTAATTGAGAAGATGATAGGTGCCAAACCATAATCCACCGCGGCGGCTGAAGACCTCCTGGCGCACGGTGCCTTCCATTTTCCACGGATAACCGTCCGTATGCTGCTCGGCAAAGGCGACGCTAATCTGCATCGGCCCGCCGGTGCGCACCGGGTTGAGCGAACCAAACAGTTTCTGCCCCATCGGCACCATGCCAATGAAGTCATCAAAAATGGCGCTGAGCTCTTTTTCCGTGCGCACTTTGTCCAACCGTTCGCTGTAGCTTTTACCGTTCGGCGACGGGATTTTCAGCGCGGTATGCACCAGCATCGTTGGGATGTGCATCCGCTCGGCGCGCTTATCGATCTCTTTCCAGGCAATTTTATTCAGCCCCGGCACCACCGGATCAGACTGGTAATTGGATTCCTGCTGCGCCACCGCCAGCACCGAACAGATATTCTCCAGCGTCGGCGACAGCTTCTGGCTGCTAAAGGTTGTCGCCAGATCCTGCGCCCAGCCTTCGCGATCTTTCACGCTGGCGGGAATGGTTCGCCGCACCACGCTTGCGACATCCATCGGCTGGTTCTGCTGTTGTTCCAGCGCTTTTTCTTTTTCAGCTTCGGCTTCTTTTTGCGAAAGCGTGCCCTGCGTACTACACCCGGCGAGAATCAACGTCGCCAGCAAACAGCCAAAACGGGGGACGTAAACCATAACGTTCCTTGTGTTAACCAAAAGTATGGGGCACAGGCTGGATCTCCTGCCCATCCAGCGCACGCTCAAAACTGCGTAAACGTTTATAGATAGACATCAGCTCCACCAGCGTCGTCCAGGAAGAGATCAAATACTGGAACGAACTGCGTACCTGCTCAAACACGTTGGTTATCTGGCGCATCAGACCGAAAGTGATAGCCCCGGCGGCAATCGTCGGGAACAGCACAATCAGGCCAACCACCACATCAACCTGCATGTACAGGATACGGGCGATATTGAAATACATATAGTGGAAATAGAGCCGGAAATAGTTACGGCGCACGGCGGCGAACAGCTCTGCAACGGTATGCGGCCTGGCGCGACCGGCATCATCTTCGCCGTAGACCAGCTCTTTACGGTAAGCCGCTTCCACGCGCTGGTTTTTAAACGCCAGACCCGGCAGTTTGATGCCCACAAACGCCAGCAACACGGTGCCGAGCAATGCCCAGCTCACGGCGGCAATCACCAGGCCATAAGCGATGTGCCCAACCACTGGTATCTCTTGTACATGCGGCGACAACGCCACCAGCACCGGCAAAAAAGCAATCAACGTCATGATAGCGTTAATAAAACTGGTGCCCATATCTTCAAGCGTCGAGGCGAAACGCATGGTGTCTTCCTGCACGCGCTGCGCTGCGCCTTCGATATGGCGCAAACGCTCCCAGTGCGCCATATAGTATTCGTTCATCGCCGTGCGCCAGCGGAACACATAATGGCTGACGAAAAAGTTATTGAGCACCGCCACCGTTACGGCAATCAGTGCGATCCACAAAAACACGCCAATCTCGCTGTACAACTGATGAATGCTGACTTTGTTCGGCGCGCTGAGTGCGGTCTGGATAAGATCGTAAAACGGCTGATACCAGGCGTTAATGGCGACATTCACCTCCACCAAAAACCAGGTCACAAAGATAATTAACGCGGTGCCGAGAATCGACCAGCGCTGCCAGCGATGCGGCGAGAGGGTAAACCAGAACAGCGCAAACACGCCGACACAAAGCAGATAGTAGGCATAAAACAGCAGATAGCCAGGGCTCCAGAAACGCGCGGCGCTAATCGGCACATCCGCAGACGCACCGGTGAGACGCATCAACCACGCTTCACCACCAGCCTGCCAGAAAACCACGGTAATCGCGGTCCAGATGAACACCGACAAAAAGAACAACGCCGGTTTCGGAAAGAAGGACTTAAACATAATGCTCTCCTGCTCACTTCTTATTATTTACGACAAATGCTGTGCATCACTGTGTGTAAGCCCCTGAATGGGCCGCGACAAAAAAAGCGCCGCGAAATGCGGCGCCGTCTGGTTAAATCTGACCTGAGCTTAACGCCTTAGTTCGTTTGCCATTCGTGAAGAATTGTTTCGACGGGTTTCACTAACACCGGGTTGCCCGGCACCGTTAACGTGCGCCACACCTCGTTATAGTGATCGATTAACACCGTGGCCTGCGCCGCCGGGCGATTCGCCGTGGTGTGTGCATCTTGCGCGACGGTAATGGCGTAGCCACGGCTGGCACCATTTTTCAGCGTGGTATCCACGCAGTAATCAGTGGCGCACCCGCACATCACAAAAGCGCGGATGTCATGCTCACGCAGCACGCTTTCGAGTGTGGTGTGATAAAACGCGTCGCAGGCGGTTTTGGTGACATACAGCGCGTTCGCTGGTTGCGTCAGCTCCGGCAGAAGCGCAAACCCGTCGCTGCCCTCTTCCAGCCCACCAGCCTCAGCATGTTGAATAAAAATCACCGTATCCGCTACCGCGGTCAGTTGATTAATACGCGCCACGCATTGCTCGCGCTGAATACGCTCTGTGGCAAACACGCCGTTTTGCATATCCACCACCATCACTACCCGTTGACTTGCCATTATCTGACTCCTGAGTGTGGGAAAGAAAGAGGTTATCACAGCCGCCTTACACCAGAGTCATAGGGAAAAAATTTCATATTTACCCATCGTTACGTATTAGGGCGAAATAACACGCTTATTGGTGCTTTGCATCGAATCGCCGGGTAGTATAAATATCCTCTATCGTTCCCATTCTTATATGGATCCCCTTCGTTGAAACGTTGTCTGCTTTTCTCCGCGTTGCTCTGCACGCTGAGTATGACCAGCGCCCGTGCGGCGCAACAATCTCCCGATCCGGTATTTGCCTCTGACATTGTCGATCGTTACGCCAACCACATCTATTACGGTAGCGGTGCGACCGGGATGGCAATGGTGGTCATCGACGGTAACCAGCGCGTGTTCAGAAGTTTTGGTGAAACCCGTCCGGGCAATAATGTGCGCCCGCAGCTGGATTCGGTTATCCGTATCGCTTCGCTCTCCAAGCTGATGACCAGCGAAATGCTGGTGAAACTGCTCGATCAGGGCCGGGTGCGTCTTGACGATCCATTAAGCAAATATGCGCCACCAGGCGCGCGCGTACCGACCTACGAAGGCACGCCGATCAAGCTGGTTAACCTCGCGACCCATACCAGCGCCCTGCCGCGTGAGCAGCCTGGCGGCGCGGCGCACCGCTCGGTATTTGTCTGGCCAACGCGCGAACAGCGCTGGAGCTGGCTCTCCACCGCGAAGCTAAAAACCGCGCCGGGCGCGCAGGCGTCTTACTCCAACCTGGCCTTTGACCTGCTGGCCGATGCGCTTTCTCAGGCGGCCGGAAAACCCTATCCGCAGCTATTTGAAGAGCAGATAACCCGCCCGCTGGGGATGAAAGACACCACCTTTACGCCGTCGCCGGATCAGTGCAAGCGTCTGATGGTAGCGGAAAAAGGCGCCAGCCCGTGCGACAACACGCTGGCAGCGATTGGCAGCGGCGGCGTTTACTCCACGCCAGGCGATATGATGCGCTGGATGCAGCAGTTCCTCTCTTCCGATTTCTATACCCGCAACAGCCAGGCCGATCGGATGCAAACGCTGATCTACCCGCGTAATCAGCTCACCAAGGTGATTGGCATGGATGTTCCTGGCAAAGCCGACGCGCTGGGTCTTGGCTGGGTCTATATGGCACCGAAAGACGGCCACCCAGGCATCATCCAGAAAACCGGCGGCGGCGGCGGTTTCATCACCTATATAGCGATGGTGCCGCAGCATAACGTCGGCGTCTTTGTGGTGATGACCCGTTCACCGCTGACGCGCTTTACCAGCATGAGCGACGGCGCAAACGACCTGGTCAGCGAGCTGAGCAACAATAAGCCGCTGGTGGTTCCGGCCTCCTGATGCGGCAAAAGGCAGGCGGTTTGCCGCCTGCCTTCCCCTTTTAACAGCGATTTTGGTAAAACAGCCCGCCGCCTTTTCGGCTACAATGCCGCCATCTGTTCCACAAACATCAGGCATACCATGACCGATTTAATTACTCGCCCCCGCCGCTTGCGCAAATCGCCTGCGCTGCGCGCCATGTTTGAAGAGACAACACTGAGCAAAAACGACCTGGTGTTGCCGATCTTTGTTGAAGAAGAGCTCGACGATTACAAAGCCATCGCCGCTATGCCAGGCGTGATGCGCATTCCGGAAAAGTATCTGGCACGCGAAATCGAACGCATCGCCAACGCCGGGATCCGCTCAGTAATGACCTTTGGCATTTCGCATCACACCGATGCGACCGGCAGCGATACCTGGCAGGAAAACGGTCTGGTGGCGCGGATGTCGCGCATCTGCAAAGAGACAGTGCCGGAAATGGTGGTGATGTCCGACACCTGTTTTTGCGAATACACCTCGCACGGTCACTGCGGCGTGTTGTGCGATCACGGCGTGGATAACGACGCCACCCTGATTAACCTCGGTAAACAAGCGGTGATTGCCGCCGCGGCAGGCGCTGATTTCATCGCGCCATCGGCGGCGATGGACGGCCAGGTGCAGGCGATCCGTCAGGCGCTGGACGCGGCGGGCTTTACCGATACCGCGATCATGTCCTATTCGACTAAATTCGCCTCATCCTTCTACGGTCCGTTCCGCGAAGCAGCGGGCACGGCGCTGAAAGGCGATCGTAAAACCTATCAGATGCACCCGATGAACCGTCGCGAAGCGATTCGCGAGTCGCTTATCGATCAGGCCGAAGGCGCAGATTGCCTGATGGTGAAACCGGCTGGCGCTTATCTCGATATCCTGCGTGATATCCGCGAGCGCACCGAGCTGCCGCTGGGCGCTTATCAGGTGAGCGGCGAATACGCGATGATCAAGTTTGCCGCTCAGGCAGGCGCGATTGATGAAGACAAAGTGGTACTGGAAAGCCTGGGTGCGATTAAACGCGCCGGCGCGGATTTGATTTTCAGCTATTTCGCCCTCGATCTCGCCGAACGCGGCATCCTCTGAACGAAGCGGGCCTGGCCCGCTTTTTTTTGCCTTTGCTTCTGATTCTCCTCGCGCCTTTAAAGTGTCATTTATTCATTGTAATGAAATGTAAGCGTCATCTTCGCCCTTTACTGTCATCGGCAAGACGGGAGGAGGAATCACCATGTTTAGTCTCGACAATGTACTTGAGGATCTCTGGCCACAGGCCAGGCCAGCACCCTGGCAAAAAAATCTGCTCAGACGCCTGCTCTATGAGCAAGAGTTTCAGCAGTTCGCCGCGCGCCACCCCCACCTGAAAGGGCTGGATATGGTGGAACAAGTACTCGAACATCTACAAATCCGCTGCACCGTTCCCGCTCACTGCCTCGAACAAATCCCTGAACATGGCCCGCTGGTCATCATTTCCAACCATCCGACAGGCACGCTCGACGGGCTGGCGCTGATGTACGCGGTTTCCCGCGTTCGCCGCGATGTGAAAGTGGTCACCAACCGCATGCTGACGCACCTTGAGCCGCTCAGTTCGCTGTTTATTCCGGTGGATAACATGGGTGGACGTACGCGTAAATCCTCATTGCAGCAAATGGAAAACCATCTGCAAGGCGGCGGCGTGTTGATCTTCTTCCCGGCCGGGGAAGTTTCGCGCCTGACGCGCAAAGGCATTCGCGACAAAGGCTGGCACGCCGGGTTTATTAAACTGGCCAGCAAATTCCGCACCCCGCTGCTGCCGGTATGGATTGACGCGCGCAACAGCGCCCTGTTTTACGCCAGCGCGATGGTCTCTGAAACGCTGCCCTTTTTACTGCTTATGCAGCAGATGTTTCGCCGGCGCGACAGCGCGCTGCCGATCAAAATCGGTGAACGTATTCCCTGGGATAGCTGGCACACGCCGCAGCTCGCGCCGCGCGAGCTGGCCGATAAGTGTCGCAAACATGTCCTGCGTCTTGGCAAGGGATTGCCCGGCCCCTTCAAAACCGAGTGCGCCATCGCACGTCCGGAAGAGCGCATTACGCTGCGCCGGGAGCTTAACAACGCCGAATGCCTCGGCCGCACCGCTGATGGCAAGGTCATCTATCTGTGGCAGCGTAAAGGGCAGGAAGATGCGCCGCTGCTGCGCGAACTGGGGCGACTGCGTGAAATCGCCTTCCGCGCGGTGGGCGAAGGCAGCGGTAAACGTCGTGATACGGATAAATATGACGACGATTACCTGCATCTGATTTTGTGGGATGAAGCCGATCTGGAAATTGTCGGCGCTTACCGTTTTATGCCAACCGCGCAGCAAATGGCGGCGCGCGGCGTCGAAGGGTTATACAGCTACAGCCTGTTCCATTACGACGATCGCATGGCAGATGTGCTGCGCCACGGCATCGAACTGGGGCGCAGCTTTATTCAGCCGCGCTACTGGGGACGTCGCGGGCTGGATTATCTGTGGTCGGGTATTGGCGCCTATCTGGCGCGTTATCCGCAGTATCGCTACCTGTTTGGCCCAGTCTCTATTTCCGGTGGTATGCCGCCTGCGGCGCGCGATCTGCTGGTGGCGTTCTACCGCCTGTGGTTCCCGGCAACCTGGCCGCTGGCGTCATCGCGCCGCCCGTGGCCTGCCAGCATGCCGGAAGTGCTGGCGCAGTTTACCGGCGATGACTACACCGAAGATCTGACGCGGCTGAAATCGCTGCTGGGAAACCTGGGCTGCGGCATTCCGCCCCTGTATAAACAATATTCCGAACTGTGTGAGCCAGGCGGCGTGCAATTTATTGATTTCGGCTGCGACCCGGATTTCAACAACTGCGTGGATGGCCTGGTGCTGGTGGATTTAACGCACCTGAAAGCGAACCGCTACGAGCGATATATTGCTGCGCATCTGCCGCAACCGGAAACAGAAACGGCATAACGTAAACCTGCACAAAATACAAAAGCCGTCGCGTTATGCGTGACGGCTTTTTAACGGATCCTGTCAGCCATGCACCAGCCGCAACTGTGCTCGTCGGCTATTTAAACGAGGGTTGTCGGTAAAAATGACATATAAAATGGGTCGCCAGGCCATGACGTCCTCCTTTGCTAAATATCATCCTGGGTTTGGCTGAAAATTATTGTGTCAAACTAAAGTGCCAGACAATTCAGGTCAACCCATTATTCCGGATTAGATTTAACATCAGGTTATTATGATAATGATATGTGTTGCGCCTCACAAAAAAAGAAATAAATCACACTGTAAAATCAACATGTTAAGTTATTGTGAATTACGCCATTTAAATAACATATCATCACTTTAATTAAAGCCTGATATGACAAAAAAGGGTTAAGAATAGTCGGATTTAAATTTCCAGTTATTCCCTATAACATTTCCAGAAACCGGGCTATATCCTTTTTTTATTAATCCGTCGGCAATTAATTTCACCTTAAGCAGCATATTCGCCAGTTTCACCATTGCAGGGCAGCCTGCACCAGAATTCGATCTGCCACGGTGCAAGCCATGCATCATTTCAAAGCCATAATTATTTAACCAATTAATTAATAAAGGAATATATCTTTTGGCACCGCCTTTGCACATTTACTGCTAACTGTATTCAATGGCGAGGCAGTAAAGCATGAGCACACAAACAACACTAAAAAGAACACTGGGCAGCTTCCGTCTGTGGGGCATTGCCGTCGGGCTGGTGATTTCAGGGGAGTATTTTGGCTGGAGCTATGGCTGGTCACAGGCCGGCACGCTCGGCTTCTTGATTGTCGCACTGTTAATTGCCGCGATGTATTGCGCCTTTATCTTTAGTTTTACCGAGCTGACCACTGCCATTCCTCATGCCGGTGGCCCTTTCGCTTACGCGTACCGCGCATTTGGGCCAACGGGCGGGTTTATTGCCGGTTTTGCCACCTTAATCGAGTTTGTTTTCGCACCTCCGGCTATCGCAATGGCGATTGGCGCGTACCTGAACGTGCAGTTCCCGTCGCTGGATGCGAAATGGGTGGCGTGCGGCGCATACCTCATCTTTATGGCGCTGAACATTCTCGGCGTCGGCATTGCCGCGACGTTTGAGCTGATTGTCACCCTGCTGGCAATTTTCGAACTGCTGGTGTTTATGGGCGTGGTGGCACCGGGCTTCTCCTGGGGCAACTTTACCGCCAACGGCTGGGCAGGCGCAGAGAGCTTCAGCAGCCTGGCGCTGCCGGGCATGTTCGCCGCGATCCCCTTCGCCATCTGGTTCTTTCTCGCCATTGAAGGCGCTTCTATGGCAGCGGAAGAAGCTAAAGATCCGAAACGCACCATTCCGCGTGCACTCGGCGGCGGTATTCTGACCCTCACCGTGCTGGCGGTTGGCGTGATGATTTTTGCCGGTGGCGTTGGCGACTGGCGCACGCTGTCGAACATTAACGATCCGCTGCCGCAGGCGATGAAAGTAGTGGTCGGCAACAGCAGCGGCTGGCTGCATATGCTGGTGTGGCTCGGCTTGTTTGGCCTGGTGGCGTCGTTCCACGGCATCATTATGGGTTACTCACGCCAGATCTATTCGCTGGCGCGCGCGGGCTATCTGCCGGCAAGCCTGGCAAACCTCAACCGCAAAACCCGCACGCCGCATCTGGCGATCCTCGCCGGGGGCGTGGTCGGGATTGCGGCGATTTTCTCCGACTCGCTGGTCACCATCAGCGGCATGCCGCTCACTGCCTGTATTGTGACGATGTCCGTTTTCGGGGCTATCGTTATGTATATCACCTCAATGGCCGCGCTGTTTAAGCTGCGCCGCAGCGAACCGGAACTTGAGCGCCCGTTTAAAGCGCCCCTGTTCCCGTACGCCCCCGCGTTTGCGCTGGGCATGGCGGTGCTCTGCCTGGTGGCGATGGTCTGGTACAACACGCTGCTGGCACTGATCTTCGCGCTGATGATGCTGGGCGGCTATATGTGGTTTCGTAAAACGGCGCACGCGCGTGAACGTGCCGAGATGGATCCGCAACTGCGGGCGCTCTCCTGAGGAGACGGAATGTATAAAACCACGCTGGCTCACCGTACTTATCAGTTCGACAGCCTGAAAACGTTAATGGCGAAAGCCTCCCCGGCGCGATCCGGGGATGTGCTGGCCGGGGTGGCGGCGCAGTCGGCAGAAGAGCGGATGGCGGCGAAAATCGCCCTTGCGGATGTGCCGCTGCGCGAGATCCTCGCCTCTCCGCTCATTCCGTATGAAGACGATGAAGTGACGCGGTTAATCATTGATACCCACGATAGCCGCGCGTTTGCCCTGATTGCCCATCTGACGGTGGGCGAATTCCGCGACTGGCTACTGGCCGACAGCACCGATACCGCCACGCTTAGCCATGTTGCCCCGGCGATCACTCCGGAAATGGCCGCCGCCGTCAGTAAGCTGATGCGTAACCAGGATTTGATCCTCGCCGCCAGCAAATGCAGCGTGATCACCCGCTTTCGCAACACCATTGGCCTGCCCGGCCATCTCAGTGTGCGTTTGCAGCCCAATCACCCGACCGACGATCTGAAAGGCATTGCCGCCAGTATGCTCGATGGCCTGCTGTATGGCGCGGGCGACGCGGTGGTAGGCATCAACCCGGCCAGCGACAGCCTGCCGGTACTGCAAAAGCTCAACCACATGATGGCAGACATCATTGAGCGTTTTGACATCCCTACCCAGTCCTGTGTGCTGACGCATGTCACCAATACCATCCAGTTGATTGAACGCGGTGCGCCGGTTGATTTGGTGTTCCAGTCGGTGGCGGGGACGGAAGCCGCTAACAGCGGTTTTGGCATCAACCTGGCGCTGTTGCAGGAGGCGCATGAAGCGGCGCTGAGCCTGAAGCGCGGCACGCTGGGCAACAACGTAATGTATTTTGAAACCGGTCAGGGCAGTTGCCTTTCCGCCAATGCGCATCACGGCGTCGATCAGCAAACCTGCGAAGCGCGCGCTTACGCGGTGGCACGACATTTTAACCCGCTGTTGGTCAACACCGTGGTTGGGTTTATCGGCCCGGAATACCTCTACGACGGCAAGCAGATCATCCGCGCCGGGCTGGAGGATCACTTCTGCGGCAAACTGATGGGGCTGCCAATCGGCTGCGACGTCTGCTACACCAACCACGCCGAAGCGGATCAGGACGATATGGACACGCTGCTGACGCTGCTGTGTACCGCCGGGCTGACCTTCATGATTGGCGTACCGGGCGCGGATGACATCATGCTCAATTACCAGAGCACCTCGTTCCACGATGCGCTCTACGCCCGCCGCCTGCTGGGGCTGAAACATGCGCCGGAGTTCGCCGAGTGGCTAACGAAGATGCAGATTATCGACACCCATGGACAGTTGCGCCTGACCGGCGCTAACCACCCGCTGCTGACCGTTATGCCACAAGGAGCGCACGCATGAATGGACCCGATGCCTGGACACTGCTGCGTGAGTTTACCGATGCCCGCATTGCGCTGGGGCGCAGCGGCGCCAGCCTGCCGACGCGGGAGGTGCTCAACTTTGGCCTCGCGCACGCCCAGGCGCGTGATGCCATTCACCAGCCGTTCGACAGCGAAAGCCTGGCGCAACAACTCCATGTGCTTGGCTTAAAAACGCTGGAAGCGCACAGTGCCGCTGCCGACCGGCATATCTACCTGAACCGCCCGGATCTGGGCCGCCGATTGAGTGATGAGAGCCGCGAAACCCTTGCCGCACACCGCCCGCCCGCGCACGATCTGCTGCTGGTGATTGGCGACGGGCTCTCTTCCCACGCCGTACACCGTCAGTCTGTCGGGCTTATCACCGCCCTGCTGCCCTATCTGGACACGCTGGGCATTTCCCTGGGGCCCATCGTGCTGGCGCACCAGTCGCGCGTGGCGCTTGGCGATGACATTGGCGAAACGCTGGGCAGTAAAGCGGTGGCGATACTGATTGGCGAGCGTCCGGGGTTATCCTCGCCGGATAGCCTCGGCGTCTACCTCACCTGGAAACCCGCGCGCCAGCGCATTGAATCCGAACGCAACTGCATCTCTAACATTCGCCCGGAAGGGCTCAATTACGAGGCCGCCGCGTTTAAGCTCGCCTGGTTGCTGGAACAGGCATTTCTGCGCCGTCTCACCGGTGTGCAACTGAAAGACGAAAGCGACAACCCGGCGCTGCACGGGCGCGTGACTCCCCGTATTACGCGCTGATCTCAACACAGAGCGCTGGCGTGACGAAGCGCTCTTTCTCCCCCCGTCATCTACACTCTTTACGTTATTTACGGCGAACCCGTGGAGGGCGTATGGAGAAAAAAAGCAGCGCTGACGCAGAGCGAACATGGCCCGTGAAAGATAACCCCTTCTGGCTGCATGTTGAAATGCAGGTGCAAAAATGGGGGGCGATAGCGCTTATCGCCATTGTGATTGCCGGGCTGTGCGGGCTCTTTTCACAAGGCTGGCTGAGCAAAAAAACGGCGACCAGCGCCGATCACCGTCTCACCGTCGAGTACGACCGCTTTGGTCGGCTACAAAGCGATCTGGATATGCAGATAACCGCCAGTGCTACGGCCGACAACCACATCACTTTCACCCTGGGCGGCGATTTCATGCACGATTTTGAGATCCGCACCCTGCAACCACAACCGCTCAACATGTTCAGCCGCAGCGGCGAACTGGTGCTGGAATATACCCGCCCCGCCGCCGATAAACCGCTAACCGTATGGCTGGGGCTGACACCGCTCGGCGTCGGTAACAGCACGCAGCGGATTGCAGTGAATAACGCCCCCCCGCTTACCCTGACGCAGTTTATCTGGCCCTGAGGAGAACGCGATGGACATGGTATTACGCGCGATAGCTATCTATCTGGTGCTGATGGTGGTATTCAAAATCGCCGGCCGCCGGGCGCTGCTACAGATGACCTCTTTTGATCTGATTTTGCTGCTGATCATCAGTGAAGCCACGCAACAAGCGCTACTCGGTAATGACTTCTCCGTGACCGGCGCGGCGCTGACCATTATCACGCTGGTGGTGGTGGATATCTTATTTGGCACGCTGAAGAAGTATGTCAAAGGGGCGGAAAACCTGATCGACGGCACGCCGGTGGTGTTAGTGGAGAATGGTCAAATGCTGGAAAACAAAATGCGCGAAGCCGATATCACGCGCGACGACATTATGGTGTCAGCACGAAATAACCAGGGCATTGCCGATCTGGCGGAGATTAAATTCGCCATTCTTGAGCGCAACGGCCATATCTCGATTATTCCCAAAAACTCATCATGACTTTTCGCTCGCTATACTTTGCTTACCGAGTCACAACCGACTTTACGAAAAATAGCCTATGAATGAAGATATTACCTTAACGAACAACATGAATGCGCTGCTCTGCCTGCCTATCCCGATGCTGGCAGCGCAGCTGGGTGAGTTGCTTACCCAAAAACAGCTGCGCGTTACCACGGCGGAATCCTGTACCGGCGGACAAATCGCCACTGCGCTGTGCGCCGCAGGCGATACGCCAGCCTTCTTTGGCTGCGGGTTTGTTTCGTTTACCGATGAAGCGAAAAGTACCCTGTTGCATGTCAAACGCGAAACGTTGGCGCGCTGGACGGCGGTGAGCGAGCAGACGGCCAGCGAGATGGTGCAAGGCGCTTGCGCGGTCAGCCATGAACCGGTCGGGATTGCGGTCACCGGTTATGCCGGCCCGGATGGCGGCGAAGATGGCACGCCGGCCGGAACAGTGTGGTTTGCCTGGGCGCTACCGGGACAAGCGCCGATCACGGCGCTGCGCCACTTTGCCGGGGATTGCGAAAGCGTGATTGAGCAGTCGGTGAAATATGCGCTGGCAACATTAATAACCTTATTAAACCGCTAACCTTTTCACTCCGCCGCGCGTCGTTATGTCGCGCGGGCCCATTTCGACCATCACGCGGTAAATTCTCACTCATCAGGCCGCACAGCGTTACGTCCGCGATACCGTGGCAAGCAGGGAGCTTAATTTGGTATTCCACCTGCCTGGTGTTACGCCAGGCTAACAGTCCCCCATCCTCTGTTGCGCCACGCCGAAGCGCCTTGAAAAGCCGCGCCAACACTCACACGTTTCTGTGATGCGCTACGCTTGGTTAATAAATAAAAATCTGAGCGAGGAGCCGCCCATGAACGACACGCAGACCCTTTTTCCACGCCGACAGCCGCATGCAGACCCGCAAGATCCGCACCTTTTCAACTGGGCGAAAAACGCGGTACTGGCCAGCAAAAACGCCGTCATCCATGTGGAAAATGAAGCGCAGTTGCAGCAGGTTATTGCCGCCGCTGCCGGGCGCGTGCGGGTGATGGGCAGTCGCATGTCGCCAGGGCGCATGCTGAAACTGAGCCAGCCGGGCGATACGCTAATTGATATCTATGCGCTGCACGGTGTGCTGGCGGTGGATGACGACAGCGTAACGTTTGGCGCCGGGACGCAGCTGCACGAAGTGTTTGAACTCCTCAGCGTCATGAACCGCATGCTGTACGCGTCGCCGGGAGTGATCGATTCACAAACGCTGGCAGGCGCCATTTCAACGGGGACCCACGGCCAGGGCATGCAGCAAAGCTCGCTGGCGGATGAAGCGCTGCGTATCCGGCTGGTGGATGCTGCCGGGCAGATCCACGAGCTTGACCGCCAGCAACCCGCGTTTGCCGCCGCGCAACTGGCGCTCGGCACGCTGGGGGCGATTACCGCCGTCACCCTGCGCACGCACCCGGCAACGCTGTATACCTGCTTTAAAAGCGCCAGCAGCGCCGGGAATCTTGCGCAAGACTTGCTTAGCTGGAACCAGCAGTGGGCGTTCAGCAAAACGTGGTGGTTCCCGGATGAAAACAAAGTTCACACCTGGAACGCGCGCGAATCCACCGCCGATGAAATGGCGCTATGGCGCGATAATCATGGTGATCTGGTGGAACGGGAAGAGACCGACACGCAGATGAACGACACGGTGGAAAAAACGCTGGAGCAGATGCATGACGACACCAATATTGTTGATGAAAACGGCAAGCCGTTTCGCACCGTAACGCGCTTTAAAGACTTTTCAGATGTGATTGGTGATATCTACCAGGTGTTCTGCCGGGGTATCGCCACGCCGCAAATCAATATTGAGATCGGTATTCCACTGGCGCGTGCCCTGGCGGTGATTGCGCGCATTAAAGCGTGGCATCAGCAATCGCACCCGCATATGCACTATCCGATTATTTTGCGCTGCACCGGGCCTTCCGGAGCATGGCTAAGCCCGGCCTGGCAGCAAGCGACCTGTTTTTTTGGCTTTGTGGTCTATTACGCCGAAGACGGCTCACTCTCTGAAGAAGGGCTGGCGTTTCTGCGCGCCGCCGAACAGTTGCTGGCAGAAGAAGGCGGGAAGCCGCACTGGGGGAAATACTTCGATCCGACTTTATACGACTGGCCAACGCTCTACCCGCAATGGACGGCGTTTCAGGCTATACGCCAGCGTTTTGATCCGCAGGGCAAATTTCTCAACACCTTTATGACGGAGCTGTTGTCATGAGCGCCGCATTCGCCTGGGTAACTCTCCTGACGCAGCCAGATTACCTGCCGGGTGTAGAAACACTGCACCGTTCGCTGCGCGCCAGCGGTTCGCCGTGGCCGCTGGTGGTGATGGTTACCGACGCCATTGACGACAGCACGCGCCAGCACCTGAGCGCCCAAGGCTGCAAAGTGCGGGAAGTGCCGGTTATCGGCCCCGATCCCACGCTTGAAAGCCGCTATGCAAACGCCCGTTTTGCCGACGTGTGGAGCAAACTGGCAGTGTGGACGCTTGAGGAATACCAGCGAGTGGCGTTTCTCGATGCCGATATGCTGGTGCTGCAAAATATGGATCACCTTTTTGAACTGCCACTGGCCGCAGGCACCATTGCCGCCTGCCATGCCTGTCGCTGTAACCCTAACCATATCGAAAGCTATCCGGCGAGCTGGCGGCCGGAAAACTGCTATTACAGCTGGTGTACGGACGCGCAAATGCATGCCAACCCACCGGCGTCGCTGGATAACTACCTGAACGGCGGGTTTCTGCTGCTCACGCCGGATAATGCCCTTTATCAGCAGATGATGGCGAAGCTGGCTGAGAAAGCCGATATTTCGGGCTATGTTTTTGCCGAACAGGATTTTCTGAACGAGGTGTTCCGAGACCGCTGGCTACCGCTGCATTATGGCTATAACGCCTTAAAAACGTTGCCGCTCCAGCATCCGCAAATGTGGGATTTAGCGCAGGTAAAAAACCTGCACTTTATTATCGATAAACCCTGGGAAAAACGGCCCGAACCCAGTGACAAGGGATATGAACTGCATCGATTGTGGTGGAAATATGCGTAACCGCCGATGAGCGCGCCATTGCCGGAACGCGAACATGCCGCGCCCTTTGCGTTTACCGTTCCGGCCAATGATGTTCCTGCGCGGCGGCCAGCAGCCAGTCGCGAAAGGCGTGGCAAAGAGGTTCTAACAGCGCCGATTTATCGTAAATCAGCAGCATCCCACCGCTGTTCTCCAGCGGGTGCAGGATACCTTCACCCCCGGCCTGCACCGTGCGGCGAAAAGCAAAATCGATCCCTTCCCTTTTCAAATCAACGTCCCGCGTAGTGGTAGTGATAAGCACCTCGGCATGCGGGTAATAACGTTCAAAGCCGCCAAGCCTTGGCAGCAACCAGTGCATGGCAAACTCCGTTGAACAACTGACGCTCACACGGCGGTGCGCCGCCGCGTCAATTAACCGGTGGGTGGCTTGTGAAATCTGATGAAAGGCAGGCTGAATGGCCCGCAGGTAAATTTTCCCTTCCGGCGTCAGCGTCAGCACGCGCGAACCGCGCATAAACAGCCGTACATTAACCCAGGCTTCCAGTTTGGCAATCTGCTGGCTCACTGCGCTGGCGCTGATGGATAATGCCGCTGCCGCCGCTTTCATACTGCCGTGTTGAGCGACAGCATTAAAACAGATGAGCGCCTGCAAAGGCGGTAAGGTCATTGCCGATCCCCGCATCAGTTAAGTCACACTAAACTTTAGCAAAAATACGGCTTCATCAGCCAACAGTGGCGTTTATCAGACCAAGAGAAAAAGCGGCGGCGTGTCCCCGCCCGGATGCGGGATCACCTCGCCCCCGGCACCGTACCACGGCGCGATAAGCGGTGGCTGAATCACCTGTTCCGGCGTGCCTTGTGCCAGCCATTTTCCCCGGTGTAACAACAAGATCCTGTCCGCCCACCGCGCAGCAAGGTTGAGATGGTCAAGCCCTGCGCAAACAGGCAATTTGCCACTCAATGTCAGCCGCAGCAGCAGGCGCAGCGCCTGCTGATGATGGTAAAAATCGCGTGCCGAAGTTGGTTCATCCGTCTTCCGGGCCGTCATGATGCCCACAGCGGCGCGAGGCTGGGTGGATTGCGGTGCCTGAAGCCAGATGTGCGCGCCAGAGTATTGATGAGAAATAGAGCCAATCTGCAGGCGTCAATTTGCGTTCGATAAACAAACAAGGCCGTTGAGATACGCGCGAGTCTCTTCAAGGCGTTGCTGTAACAAACTGAATAATAAATAAAAAGGCCGCCGTAGCGACCTTTTTATTTATTTCTTCACCGGTTGGGGTTTTTTATCCCCTGATTCCGGCGCTTCACGAGGGTCATCTTTTTCAACGTTGAACACGAAACCTCCTCTCGTTGCCTTCAGTTCACTCACTATAGATCCTCCGCTGTTATAGAGGCCAGGCGGCAGGCAAAAAAAATACCATAAGGCCCGGTAGCCGCTGCGACACCGGTTTGGTTGTAAACGCCTGATGGATGAAATGCAGACAAATCATCAATAACATCAATGTGTTAACGATAAAAAAATTCATTCGAAAAGATCGGTTTATTTCATCGCAACTCGCTGTTTTATAGCGATTTTCCTGTTGAAATTTGCTAATAATTAGCACGCTTATTGTTAGTAACGAAAATGCAATTGCATGCCTTCAGGTACAACGCGGATTTGCCGGGCCTGAAGGTTATTTTTTATTCGTTTTCAATGCGCTAAAAATTATTCTGATCGTTTTCGTAAAAACGAATGACTGAAAGTTTCCTGTATCTTTCAGCGGCATAACTTGAAAAGAAGAGTTCTCCGCGTTGAAGAAGCACAACGCCGTTAGAAAGGTGAAAAGGATTTATTGATTATTGCCTTTTGGGGGTTGTTTGCGACTGGCCATTTTATGCACAAGACGTTTCTTGTAAGGTGGGAGACGTAAATCAACTGCTTCGGTAAAATTAATGGCAATTACTTCGGCAGGATGGTGAGAATCTTCAATTAAATGAGTAGATAAATGCTCAGATAAATCTTCAGGTAATGTGCATATCCTCTCACCCTCATCATTATTGTTCGAACTCATTAATACCTCTATTTTCTTATTTTCAAAACAGTGTTAATTAAAAAATAAACGAGCCGTTTCCGGCCCGCTGCCGTTCTGAACTTTACAGATAATAAAAAGAACTAGCGAAACGGCTATTTCTGGCCGCCGCTGTGGCTATTTTTACCACCTTTTTTACCGGCTTCGGATGCACGTTCGGGGTCATTTTTAAAATTACCACCGCTGTGCTGACCACCTTTACGCCCCGCTTCTGACGCTTTTTCACGATCTTCAGCGAAATTACCGGAACCGCCTCTATGTTCGGCCATGTTATATCTCCACATCTCGTTTTCGATATAATCGATACGGTTAATAACCCATATCAATCGCGTTGGAGTCTTAAGTCTGGCTATTTATCACGATTAGTCAATTGATCATCCGAAAATATATCAATATAAAAACAACAATCTTTAAAGAAATATTTAAACACATATGTTGCATTAAAAATAAATCTTTATACTTATAAGCGGGTTAGTAAAATTTCTCTCGCCTAATAAAAGGACAGATGTGATGAAATGTGTAAATAAAATGGTAGGGATAAATATTCTGTGCACACTTATCTTATGACGCACAAATATTATGGAGATAAACCATGCATACAGAACATCAACGATGCGCAGAAGCCTGTTATCAATGCGCTGCGGCTTGCGAACACTGTGCGCTTTCTTGCCTGCAGGAAGAGAATATCGACATGATGCGTGAGTGCATCAAGCTGGACGTACAATGTGCCGCCCTGTGCCGCCTTGCCGGTCAATTTATGGCGCTGGAAAGTAAGCATTTACCCTCGCTGTGCCGGATTTGCGTCGATGTGTGCAGAGCCTGCGCCGAAGAGTGCAGCCGGCATCAACATCAGCACTGCCAGCAGTGCGCTAAACGTTGCCGGGCTTGCGCACAAGCGTGCCTGCAAATGGCGGCGTGAAATGCACTGCGAAAAGGGGGCGCATTGCCCCCTTCCTGTTTTATCCATACCAGGTGTTTATCAGCGCAAACCCCAGCGCCGTCATTAAAATCGATCCCGTTACATGCACCAGCACCGAAGCCAGCGCCCACGCATAGTTGCCCGTTTGCAACCGGGTAAAAATCTCCAGCGAAAAAGTGGAAAAGGTGGTCATGCCGCCGCATAAGCCTGTGGTGATCAGCAGCCGCAAGTTGGGATCCAGATGCGGCTGGCGGGTGAAGAGCGCCAGCGCGCCGCCAATAATCAGCCCGCCGAGTAAATTTACCAGCAGCGTGCCGGGCGGCAGATTGGGAAACAGCGTATTTAAACGAATCGCGAGCAGCCAGCGGATCACGCAGCCTGCAGAACCACCGATGATTACGGCAAATAAAGATTTGAGCATGTTTTTCCTCATCAACAAAAGTGCGAGGCATGCAGGGAACACAAAAGGAAAACGCCCGACATGCCTCATGACAGAGACATACCAGGCGTCATCAGCTTCTCAGGGAAGCGGTTGGATCAGGTGGAACGCCATCACCTGAGTACGCATTGTTGACGATTTCACACGTTCGGGCAAGTTACAGTAAGCCTAAGTGTTCAACCAGAATTGAGCTGCCGATGCAGATAAGCACAACACCGCCGAGCACTTCCGCCCATTTACCGATCTTCGTGCCAAGAAAACGCCCCAGTAGCATCCCGGTGGTGGCCATGATGGTGGTCGCAAGGCCAATCATCAGCGCCGTCGTCACAATGTTCACATTGAGAAACGCCAGACCGACACCAACGGCCATCGCATCAAGGCTGGTAGCGATAGCGGTGGTGACCAGCAACCAGAAACCGTGGCGGCGCGGCGCTTCGGCTTCTTCATCCGCAGTTTTAGTCAGTCCTTCTTTCATCATGCGCACACCAAGCACAAACAGCAGTACAAAGGCTATCCAGTGATCCCACTGCATAATGTACTGACTGGCGGCCAAACCTGCGGCCCATCCAATAATTGGGGTGATGGCTTCAATAACACCAAAAATCAACCCGGTGCGTAGCGCTTCGCTCACCGGCGGACGTTTTAACATCGCCCCTTTACCGATAGCGGCAGCAAAAGAATCCATCGACATGCCGAAAGCAAGAATACTTATTGCGTAAAAACTCATTGCTGACCCCTAAATGCCCACAGGCGAAGGCAAAAACGCAGACGCTGCGAAAAGAGCGGCAAGAATGCCATAGCCGAATAAAAAACGCAAAAATTACTTATTAATCATAAACATATAGATATTGCTATGTTTTATAGCGCTGGCTATGTTGTACGGCGCCCCACTCATTTGGCTGGTGAATTGAAAGCGATGTGGCATTTGATGTTGTTATATTATAACATTTCACTTCGTAACAAATGATAACCAGGGAGCGCAATATGATCATGAAGAAATCAGCCTTTGTACTTGGCATGGGAGTGCTGCTAATGAGCGCGCCAACGTTGGCGCATGACCACCACCACGGCAAACCGCTTTCAGAAGTGGAGCGTAAAGCCAGCGAAGGCATTTTTGATGATAAGGACGTAAAAGACCGGGGATTGTCCGATTGGGACGGGATCTGGCAATCCGTGAACCCGTATCTGCTCAGCGGCGATCTTGATCCGGTGCTGGAGAAAAAAGCAAAACAAGGCGGTAAAAGCGTTGAAGAGTATCGCGCCTATTACCAAAAAGGTTACGCCACCGATGTAGAAATGATTGGCATAGAAAACAACGTAATGGAATTTCACGTTGGCAAAACGGTCAATTCCTGCCGTTATGATTACGCGGGCTATAAAATCCTGACTTACTCCTCCGGGAAAAAAGGCGTGCGTTATCTCTTTGAATGTAAAGACGCGCAATCAAAAGCGCCAAAATATGTGCAGTTCAGCGACCATATTATCGGCCCGCGCCAGTCGCAACATTTCCATATTTTTATGGGCAACGAATCGCAAGAAGCGCTGTTAAAAGAGATGGATAACTGGCCGACATATTATCCGTACAATATGACTAAAGCGCAGATTGTTGACGAAATGCTCCATCACTGATGGTTTCACCGCGGGCGAAAAATCCTTTCTCCCGCGGATGGTCATCCTCAAACGCATTGTCCGCCATTCTCTTAACCGGCGCTCCGTTCGTTCTGGTTGATTAATACCGGCCACAACCGCAGCGTCGTGTCGATAATCTGCTGCAGCTTATCCAGACTGACACCTTCGCGCGCGCTGACCGACATGCCATGAATAATACAGCTTAAAAAAAGCGCGGTGGTTTGCACATCTGTTGGCGACGGAATCTCACCACGCAACTGGCGTTGCAGCAAAAAAGCCAGCAGCGTTTGCTCCTGAGCCGTTTGCCGTTCCCGGATAGAGTCCGCTATCGGTTCCGATGAAGCGGAAACCGTGGCAGAAGTGTTGATTAAAAAGCAGCCTGCCGGAGTATCACTACCGGCAAAACAACTGGCTAGCGCGTGCAGATAATCGCGCAACGCCTGCTCAACCGTTTTCTCTTCGCAGAAAAGCGCTGCCCGGTGTTTAGCGGAAAAGCGAGCCATATAGCGATCAAGCACGGCTCTGAACAATCCCTCTTTATTATTAAATTCCGCATACAGCGTCGGTGCTTTTGCGCCAGTGGCTTCGACCAGATCTGCCAGCGATGTAGCTTCATAACCCTGCTGCCAGAACAGCATCATCGCTTTATCCAGCATTGCGTCCCGGTCGAAAATTTTTGGCCGTCCGCGACCTTTTCTCGTACAGCATGTGACGTCGGTTGCCATTGTTCCTCCCTCGTTCACATTAATTTAGTTAATAATCATTATAAAAACATTACAAAGCGGCTGACCAGCGGAAATTTTTCGAAAAAATAAACTCTTTATCAATTTGAATAATAAGTGCTTTTTAATTATTTAAATGATCATTATAAAAATAGTATTGACGAGTGATGCAGATCACATTTATCATTTACCTATCGATCGTTAAGTTAATACTTACGACCTCACACAAATCCAGATTCAGAAGGCAACAATTATGAAAACCATCAAATCCCTGATCGCCGTCGCTGTCCTTAGTTCCCTCTCTTTCGCAAGCGTAGCCGCCGTCGAAGTGCAGTCCACTCCGGCTGACCAACAAAAAGTGGGCGTGATTTCTGCCAATGCCGGCACCAATCTCTCCTCTTTGCAAAGCGAACTGGCGCAGAAAGCCGATGAAATGGGCGCGAAATCGTTCCGTATTACTTCCGTGACCGGCCCGAACACCCTGCACGGCACCGCGGTGATTTACAAATAAACGCTGCCGTATAAAACCGGCATTCACTACAGATGTTGAATTGGGCGTTATCGCCCAGCACAAATAAAAATTTAAGGAATAACATTATGAAAACCATCAATTCACTTGCTGTCGCTACTGTGCTTTCCGTCCTCTCATTTGGCGCTTTCGCTCAGAGCGTAACCGCCACGGCGTCCACGCTTGACGAGGCGGAATCCTTAATTGCTGCCAAAGCACAGCAGGCAGGCGCTTCATATAAAATCATTGAAGCCAACACTAATAATAATGTTCATATGACGGCTGAACTGACCAAATAAGTCTGCCGTTGTCGAACAACACACTCTAAGCGCCTGCGGGCGCTTTTTTTATGGGTAAAACGCTATTTTCCGTAGCGTGAATATCAGGGAGGGAATGTTGAAAGGTCGACTCATTTCAATAGCACTGTCTTTTTTAATTGGTATGGGGTGTTAATTTCCATCGTATTTATCACACCCCGTTTAAATTACTGAGTGGGATTACGTGGATCGATTCTCAAATGGGTATCACCGTTAGTATTCATATTGGCATAATTAGCCGCAATTAACGCCAGCCCTCTGTAATCGGCAATACTGTCAGCTCTGGAAGATACGAGGGCCGCACTTGACTTCCACAGCAGATTTACGCGGTTACTTTTCAGATATACCTTAGCGTCGTATGCATTGAGTGCTACCGCTGTTCCATATGATGTATTGGTAACTGTTGTGTCATATGATCCGGTAATTCCATAGGTCGGTGTGTAGACCGTCGTTGCGCTGCCTGTAGTGTTCGACGTTAAATTACCGCCACCGAGATAGTTATATGTGGTATTGGCATTTCCGTATGTCGTCGCTGAACTAATACCGGTCTGGCCATAGATCGGCACAGTGACATTCCTTGTGCTGGTCACCGCCCCACTTCTTGCAAATCCTAATAATATTCCCTGATCGGCTTTTTCCGGCTCGTTAACTTGTATATATCCCTAACGTGTCAGCGATGCAGAAACTACTGCGGCAATTTGATTGTATTCAATCTGGTTAGCGTCATAGAGCGCCTGACTGGATGGCAGGATGATGAAGCGTTTCCCTACACTCTGGCCTGAGGATAACGCATTTACCGTTACGAGTGGTTGTTGAGCGCATCCACTTAAAATCGAAATAGACAATAGAGCTATAAGTTTTCTCATCACGATCATCCCTATCAATAAAATGGCGATAAATTCAACATGCGTGCATGATGTTATGAACTGGTCATTAATATACACGCCACAAATTTTATTTGCGCGCACCATGTATAGGTCCTGCTAAATACAAAATATATCTTTAACGGGAGAGGGTGAGATATTTCCGATTTACGTTCTGTCAGCTTCACGAGATATGCAGCGTCGGATTATTTAATCCAGCCTGTTGTTATTGTCATAAATGAAGTATCGACAATGAAGCGAGGGGATGAAATGACGCGATGTCGCGTTACGTCTTGCATGCTCAACACGGAAAAAGCCAGGTCGGGCAAAGCAAAATCAATGAAGCATAACTGGTTAATTTTGAAGGGAAGGTGGTGCCGATAATAGGAGTCGAACCTACGACCTTCGCATTACCGAAACTCGCGTAACCACATGAGTTTATGAGGTTAGATTGTATGACAGCTATGTAGGAGAACCTAATGATAGTTAATGCTGCCCTTGTCAAACGTAACACCGTCGCGTTGACCAAAAGTCATCTGGAGTCGTAAAAAAATTCGTGAAGAAGCTCACAAGTCACAAGGCACTACCAGAAATAAAACTTTACACCTTACAAAAATTAGGATTAATCTCAAATTCTTATAGTTAGCTCACAACCATCTTAAAACACATATCAGGAAGATTTGACAAAATGAGACTACAATTTGATATTGACATAGCAGATGAAGCCGAATTAGCCAATATAATTGGGTGTGAAAGCCATGAACTTAACGATAAACTAAACAGTTTTGGGAAAGCAAGCATACTAGAATACTTGGCAATGATTCAAGGCATAAAGGTATTCAAACGCGGCAGTGACATCCTTGAATATAGATTATTTCTTCTGGTTGATAATGTATTTGAGGGTAAAATTCCTGACGAGCAAATCATAAGCAAATTGTTTCAAACTACTGCTTCTGAAAGTAAGAGTTATTTGAGATCTATTATATCAAAATATCAATATCAGCTAAAGCATGCTATTGATGAAACACTCAAAGTTATTCTTTTAAATGCAGAAATTCAAGAAGCCATTGGTCCTTATAGCATCACATTGAATAGTGTAAATGTTATAGAAGAATTAAATAAAAAATTAGCGGCAATTGATGGCACACTTGCATCCGTTAGCAAGAAGCGTGGTAGCGTCTCAACTTATGAGGTAACTAAGTCTTCATACGAAGCATTATGCCATTCTTTACAAATTCAACCGGTGCAGCATCAATAATATGAGTGATGAAATCGCAGTTGCAAGCTTACTAATGGCTATTTTGGCAATATTGTATGGTGCATGGTATTCAGAAATCGTGAAAGCCGTAAATCTAGATGTTCCCAAACATGAGAAAGCAATTAATCTTGGAATAGCAAAAGAGGCCCTATTTAGTAAATGTTTACCGCTACTGGTGCTTTCTATCCTTACTACTGCAGTTTTCACACCAAGTTTAGTATCAATAATATCACACTCTATATTGATAGCTAAGGATAATGGGTTTGAATCCTATCAAAAATATAGTGCCGTTAAAACCGCATTTTGTTTAGTGATAGCCTCATGCTTTCTCATTAGTTTTCAAATGTGCTTATTAGCCTTCCGCTTAGTTATTAAATACAACAAGTTGAAGTAAATAGAAAATTATTTAAAAAAGGAGTATATATATCCATGAAGAAGTAAAACGCCACTGTAACGCCTATGAAACGCACCTGTAATTTGGTGTTTTATTTACTCTCTTAGAGGAACTAGCTGGATTATAGGTGGAACATTCATCATCTATAAATTCAGTTCATTAACACAGAGGCTAGCATTTACAGTCTTACACTTGCTCTACTTTCTCAGTTTGTCCCAACGCACAGCTGAAACAATACCCCAATTGCCACTGGCATTGGGTCTGCGCCACTTTGCGGTATCCATGCTACGTAGATACTCAAGAGCTTCGAAAAATGTGCCAAAACGCTTCTGAGCCGCTTTATCACCTACGCCAAACGAACCATCGCGACTGCTCGCAAGTCCAGGATTAAAGCACGAGCCATCGGCCGCGTATGGAACCAACAGTTCCGGGTCGTCATCTTTAGATGAGTCAGACGCTAATAACTGCCACGGCTCAACATTCAGAGCGTTAGCCAGCACCTCAATCGCATCAAGAGACGCATTGGAGCCACCACGTTCAATGCGGCTCATGTAGCTACGTGCAAACCCACACCGATCAGCAAACGCTTCCTGGCTCATTCCGGTGGCTATTCGCAGCTCTTTTACCCGCTCGCCAAACTGTATTCTCAAGGTATTTTTCATGCCCTGAATGTGCAAGTTTGACCTCTACAAGGCCACGCTCCAATTGAGACATTTTGAATCTAAAGACCTCCTTTGTGAGCACCATCACCATCATCAACACCTTTCATCCTTTCGCCCATCAGATTCAAAATGATCACCAATGGTGACATTTCAAATCTAACCAGTATGATGATCATTATCGGCTGGGCTAAGCCAGCAATCTCTATCAGGTAGATGTGATTTGGAAAACGAGGGAATCATGACGCGATCATACTTTTTATTACCGATGGCAATGGGGGCCGTGCTTGGTTGGGTCAGTTACAATGTAGTCGCTCACGTTACGTCGAAACGGCAAATTAACACGCTACGTGCTATATCATGGGGCGTTCTTGCAACTCTCACAATGATGCTTGGCGTAAGCGCTTTTTCCGCTATAGGAGCGGAACAGACGTTAACTAAGCAGAACGTCCAATGTTCAAATAACAGCCCTGAATGTTATGCGAAAGCGCACTATAACCCCGTAAGAAAGTGCAAGCAGGCAATTGATGAAAAAGCAGAATTTAACCATATATGGCTGAAAAACGCATCTCAACAGATTTTTGAAAAATATCTTTGGCACGACCAGACTAAACGAACTATACAAATCTTCGGTCAACAGGCTAAAGCGATAAACAGTTTAGGAATATTAACGCCACTCCAATACTTTTGTATTTTCAACGCTAACACCGGAGAAATTATCGCTGCATCATTTGAGTGAATAATGCTTCCCAATAATTTTGAAGAAAGCATCTTAAAGATGCTTTCTTCAATACTAACAAAACAAACAATAAAAAAGTTTAATTAAAAGCATTCTTTTCAATTAGTTATCTATTGCTCATTTATCATTAAAAGCCTACTTAGTATACGTAGAGGCTATTTCAAGTATTTGTATGAAAACCTCATGAAAACCACCATAATCGACATTATTAAAAGGTGGTTGACCGCTGCAAACATAATCTGCAAATTTGTTTTTAGGCAATGCTACATTTTTCCTCTCTGAGATATTAATCACATTATCGTCATACACAAGAGAACTCTTGTTAATCCGGCAGAAGAGATTAGGATCAGTTTTATGACAATTAAGGTTATCGAACTCGTCCTTAAAATACAAACGCCTTCCCTCGCTATCACAAGTAAAAAGTAACGAGTCTTGATACAGATGCTCAATACATATTGAGTCATTCCCCTTTCTAAATTCAGGAATAGGGATAATTAGACTAAATACGTTATTACCGTGATCTCTGTAATTACCCGGAGAACCACTCATTTCATTTACTATATTTTTTTCATCTCTATCAAAGATGCATAAAGTGAGATGTTTTTGTGATGTTTCTCGCAGGTTTTCACACAGCGTTTTAAGATTTGCGCTTCCAGGCTTGCTTGAGTTTTTGAATATTATTTTCAAGTCAAGGAATTCACCACGATGTTGAAATGCATTCAGCGCCGCTTGGAAATGTTTTGTATCTGTCACACCTTCGGTATAAATATGAATTTCGTCGGTTATCTCTCGCCGAAATTTCTGCTCATCAATTTTAAATTCGCTATCAAGTGTTTGTAATCGCTTAACAAGAGTTAGGAAAGTTGCATCGGTATATCCTTTTACATGACCAACATGGATTATTTTACCGCGTATTACCAATCTCATTTGTGGCGGTTGATCATCAAATTTATTAGATCTTTCTATTTCTTTCTTCCAATATTCCTCAGCAGCATCCAAGCCAAATTTCTCCCACGCATAAAGTCCTGCACGGATAGATTTTATATACTCCTTTGGTATATTGGTTTTTTTGTTAACTACAACCCCTGTAACAAGCTGCCTCTCGGATTTTTTACGAAGAGTCGTCTTACCAGCATTCACTTCAAAACCAGAATTTATTATGATATTTTTTATTGCTTCACTTAGTTCTACATTACCATCGTCGCCTCTTATTGCTATTGCCGAAGGGAATACACTTCCATTATTAGAAATAAATATATCATCGGCATAACGAGTGTAGTAACACTTGTTTGAGGAAGCTAGTTGCTTAAGTTTATAATCTAATCCTTTGCAAATGATGTTACTAATCACTGGACTAGCTGGTGAACCTTGTGGTAAACGCCCATCTTTTGTGCAAAGACGCGCTACAGTATTTGCCGGGGATTTAGCAAAGCAAAATGGAGCGCGTCTTAGCACTCCCGAAACTCGAGCTGAGCTTATTGAATGGAAGAAATCCTTTAAATCCAAGCGTAGTAGCCATCGTTGCCCAACGTGAATTGAGGCATGTTCAACTATGCCTCTTTCTTTAACATACGCAAATACGCAAGAACGAGGTGTATAGTTTCTCTCCAGAAAATGAGAAATTGTTTTTTGGATATCTTTAAGCCCTCTATTTGGAGCTTCAATTAATCTTTCTCCGTTAATTCGCTTGCGAATTTTGAATGAGTGATACTTATCATCATCACTTAAATAATAGGCGTAATAAGTTAACTTAGCAGTAGTAATACCGATTAGTGCAGCTAATTCTTTATTGTTTTCTATCTTATATTTTGGCGAGGTATTAAAAGGGAAAAATGTGTCCATCACTGGCTCATGCTCCTTCTGGTATGAGAGGGCAACTCAGGACCCCAACAACCGCGAGTAACCCGTGGCGGCGCGACGCGTTAGCGTCAAAGGTAAAGGCACTACAAGCCGAGACGTATACATCTCAGAAATGCGGGTCCTGAGGCCCAACACAATCGTAACCATGTTGATTCTATTGGTCAATGTATCTAGACAACTGGTTTCTAAATCAACAAACACCTACTGTTTTTTCGAAAAAAAATCATTACTTAACAATAAATTAATATATCAGCCGAGCCGTGAAATTACCCTTTGGAGCTGCGACAATCCCCACTCACCACCTTTCGGTGCTGGTGTCCGTGAAGCATTTAGCGTTTCAACCATTTTGCGCTGCGATAGTCCGCGCACTTTCATGCTTTCGATAAGCGGCCGCATATTCTCTGCGAAGCTCTCTGCCGCTTGTTGGCGGGCTTCAATGTTACTTTTGAGGTTAGCACTACCCGCCACCCCCAGAACCTTACCACGTGATTTGGCAGCTGCGAGAGCTGCTTTTGTCCGGGCGCTAATCTGGTCGCGTTCATGCTCAGACATAACCGCGTGCATCTGGATCATCACCTTGTCAGCTTGTGGCATATCGGCGGCCACAAAGTTAATCCCAGTTTCAATTAGTCCGGTAACGAAGTGCACGTTGCGGGCCAGGCGGTCAAGCTTAGCGATCAGCAAAATAGCACCTTGTTTCTTACACGCGGCCAGCGCTGCCCGCAGTTGCGGACGTCTTTCTAGAGCATTTGAACCTTTACCTGTCTCAATTTCTTCAAACTCGTCGACAACTTCCCCAGTAGTGCTTCTGATGTAAGCAGAGACAGCTTCCCTTTGAGCTGCCAACCCTAAACCGCTCTTACCCTGCTTCGCAGTGGAAACGCGATAGTAAGCGATGAACTTGCCGTTTGCCATGTCGCTGACCTCACAGCTAATCGAACGTTTAATGTGTGGTCAATGTATACACAAACAACATTGGAAGCAATTTGTTTCCTATGTTGTGTCATTTAGTTTCAGTCAGTATAATACCGCTTGGTTACTAAATATAAGGGTGATGTTGTGAATTATGAACCAAAAATTAGAACAGCCAAGTTAATTGAAGAAAATCGCACCTCGTTAAAGCTTGATGAAAGCACTTGGGCCGCAATTGACATGCTGGCTGAGAAACGAGGCACTGATTGGAAAGGCTGGGCAAAGATGGTGCTTAAAGCAAATCCTGACTCACCAAATAAGGCTGCTTTGCTCCGAGCCGCGTTAGTAGAAGAATTGATGACCGAGCAGATTCTTACCCTCGCGGAAGCTGGGCCAGTTGAAGCCAATATCAGTCATGAAATTATCGGAAATGGCTATTGGCGGTTAAATGACGAGCAACTACAGAACGAGCTAGACGGCGCAACCATCGTCACACGTGATAACTCATTTGCGGCGTTTACCTTACTGACTGGTTACAGAGACAAAAGCTACGGCGGATCACCATTCGTGATCATTCAGAACGAGTTACGCGGTCAGCTACACCTTATGATCGCTCCAGACGTTGATTAAGGAGGACACAATGAAAGTTAAAACCCTTTCAGCAAGTGAGACGGCTTACTTTTTGAGAGCCAAGCTGGGCGACGTCAGGGCATGGGATGATTTATTAGCGGATATGCGACGCGGGAGGGCTAGCTATCACGGTGAGGTCTTACTTCCAGTCGGGAGATATTCCGCCACTCGCCCCCCTCGCCCGGTTTATCTATTTAGTGAGGTAGGTGAGTTCGTCGAAAAAGCCTCACGCCTTTGCCCTCCCCCCGCTAAGCCGCACATGCTATCTATGCTTGAGGTTGACATTGACCTCACCGATAAGCGGCATTGGAGTGTTCGCACTCCAAAAGCGGCGAGTTGAAAGGCTGGCAATGAATATCAACCAACAAACAGCGGATTCAGCCTTGAAGCAATTCAGGGCTAAAGCTGTTATTGACTGGCTCGATGTTGAGATACGCACTGAACGCCCAACACAACACCAACACATCCGTAAGGCGCTGAAAGATATAACCGGTATTAATCGCTGGTGGGCTGGTGCAATCGACATGCAGCCAGGTGATGTTACTGACACCTACCGCATTCGCTTTCATGACAAGCTGGCGAACAACTATCAGCAGCTCCGTGCTGCGCTCCATGCGTTAGCCAGACGGTTCACGTTTGCAACCGAACCGACTATTGCCGGGATAGAGATCAGTTGTGACTTTTGGCATAAACAACAGTCAGTTGAAGCAACACGCGCCTTTACATATCGGATGCAAACAAGCCTGTTCGCTCCGAGCACCAATCATCGCCAATACAACGGCGACAACAACAGTAACCAATTTCTTGATAAGCCCGGCAATCGTATCAACCCGGCGTATAACCTGCGGATTGGCAACGAAGATGACGCCATTTCATGGCAGTGCTATCACAAACGGACCGACAAGAAGCAGCCGCTGCCGCTTCGTGAGCAACGTGCTCGCATAGAGGTGACATTGCAGGGTGACGCGCTACAGCAATACGGCTTCGGTCTTCTCTCCGGGCTGCAACACTTCCCGTTTGAAACACTCGCCAGTCTTTTCACATTCCGCCGTCCGATATCTGCGGCAAAGATGGCAAAAGGAGATCTGTTTCGGCTCGTTTCAATCAACTGGATACGCTCATACAGGGATGCAACGACGGAACGTGGCATTCACTCGTTCAGCACTGTAGGTCAACGCGACAAGAAAGGCAGAACACGGACAGAGAGTAGTCACCTGACAGCAGACAAAGAACTGAGTAACAGAATTAGAGCAGCATTGCGAAACCTACACCCGTGAATATCCATTCCAAAAAAGTGTGCGGATTTTGGCGCAGTGATCCGCTTGCTGGCTGGGCTGACGTGCAGTGACCTAATAACTTAAATACATACAGCCGCTAACCAACTACGTTTACACACAACAACAGGTAACAGGGAAAACCGGAAGTGAGAAGCGGAGCCGCGAACTTCACCAACAAGCTGTCAGGGATATGACCGCTGAAAAGTGAAGAGTCTTAGGTTTTACCATCTCCCTTCTTGGCGAAGCAGTTAAAAACTTCGGAGTTTGAAAAACAAAACCTTATACAAAGAATTGTGGGCGATTATGCTTAATGCCAAAAGTGCTGAGAGAGCGCCGCAAATACCACCCCATAAAAAACCTACTGCCCAGGATAAAAACGCGGCAAGGGGCTTTACAAGCGCTTTCGATACAAAAGTTAAAGCTCACCCAGAATTCTCAGTGATAGCTCAATCTCCGCTACCCACTTATTAGGACAAGGGTAAACCCGACTTTCGGTGCTGATCCGGTTCGGAGATACGCGGCGGGTTAGCCCATGCAATGACTTAACATGCGCTATCCAGCATGTTTTGACTGTTCTCCCTGTTCGAGATTTAACATCATCAGCAATTTGTCGATAGGTCGCCATAGATGTCCATACTCCGCTAGTTGATATTTTTCAGCACGTTGCCGCATATTCCATCAGTGGCAAGGTTACGTGCTTGTTTCCACTGGCTTCGCCAGCAACTCTATGACAGCACCGCTAATTCTGCGCCATGATTTAACTACCCCTGAGAAAAAACGCGCCATAAAGCTTCCCTGCGCGTCTGAGGGGTTTTGCTGCTTCGGCTTACGAATAGCTGTCTGGTTAGTAGTAGCTTCATCGGCCAGCCAGGTTTACTTTAATCTCTATCAACAAGGAACCGCCCAGTAGCTACTAACGGAGACAACTTTTTGATAACCGTCGAAATACTGCAATACACCTTACGTAAAGGCACCGGAACTGCTTTTCACACAATCATGCAGGAAATCAGCGTTCCCCTACACCGACGCCACGGGATCGACGTTGTTTCGTTTGGCAACTCGCTTCATGACCCGGATTGCTACTACCTGATTCGCGCCTTTGACAGCGCTGAAAAAATGGCTGCGGTTCTCAATGCTTTTTATGCAAGCGATGACTGGCGCAGCGGCCCACGCGAAGACATTATTCGCAGCATTGGAACCAGCATTAAAACAGTGATGAATCTACCATCAGAAAGCGTGGAAGGGCTGCGGGTGCAATTGTAGGTCATCAAGTTTCACCAAACGCGTTTTGAGCATCTCCAAATTTCGCACTATGAAATCTACAACCCTTAATAAAAAATGCCCCAGAATCGTTCTGAGCGCGTTAGATCAAGAAAGAGAGTCAGGCTGTTGCGGTTCTTTTCGCGATTTCTTGTTGCGCTTCATTCGCAGGCTGTTACCCGTAGCGGAAGTTAGATCGCTATTACTAAACTTACGGACAATGACCTTGATACTGCGAAGATATAACGTTTTTTTGGCATATATCAAATTGTTTAACCATAAAACTATCGCAACACATACAAATAATAGAGTATTTTTATTCGTAAAGTCTGTATGAGAAAAAAATGGCATAGATATAATCACTCAGGGTTACTACTATGGTGCAAAGCATTGACTTACTTAGAGACTACGGAATTTTCAGAAATTACATCAAGACTGATGCAAAAGATTTTGGAAGGCTTAATTTAATATACGGCTGGAATGGAAGCGGAAAATCAACATTATCATCGCTTTTTGAGCAGATAGAGAACCGCCAGAATACTAGATACCCTAATTCAACCTTTTCTATAAAAACCTTCGATCAAGGAACGATAACGAAAGATAACATTTTCGTAAATAATTTAAATCTGAAAGTATTCAATCAAAGTTTTATAAACAAAAACATTGATTGGAATAACTCAGTAAAAAGTATTTTGTTGATAGCTCAAGAAAAAATTGAAGAGAAGAAAAAATTAGAGGAATTGAGAACATCTTTAGATAAAAAAACAAAAGAGTATGTTAGAAGAAAAACAGCGAATGATAAACTTACCGATGAACTTCAAAAGTTTCTAACGGATGCAGCGAAGAGAACTAAAACAAGTTTACAAGTCATTGATACCAGTGACTCAAGATTTTTAAGCTATAACAGAACAAAACTTGAAAACTTCATCACGTCAAATGTTGATCTAATAAAAAAAACAGATTCAATCCTAGATATAAATGAAGTAGCAAGGTTAACTAAAGCAGCAAATCCCACACAAAAACCGGCAATTACAACCAAAACTCCGAGCGTAGACTCTTCTCTACTTAAAAAAGCACAAGATAGGTTAAATGAACTATTTAAACAATCAGTAACAAACAAAGTTATTGAGAGCTTAAAAAACAATCAAGATATACAATCTTGGGTTTTTAGTGGATTGAATTTAAATCTAGGTAGCGATAGCTGTCATTTTTGCGGGAACAAGATTTCACAAGAACGAATCGAGGAATTAAACGCACATTTTAATGATGAATACAGAAAGTTTTCAGAAACTCTAGACAAAGCTAAAACATGGTTAACAAGCCAATTCATTGTGTTAGCAAGCAACAGTGATATTGATATTTATGACGAACATAAAGATCTTCTAAAAGAAAAATCAGCACTCCTTAAAGATGAGGCTGAAAAAATAAACAGTTACATCAATGAATGGGAGAAAACATTAGATGAAAAAATAACTAACCCTTTCAACATTGATCTCTTTGCCGTTGAGATACCTAACTCCTTATTTATTAACTTCAATCAAATCGCAACCGAAATTAATAAAATAATAGAAATGCATAATAAAAAATGCAAAGACTTCAAAGAAGAAACTCACAAGGTAAAATCAAAACTTGAGTCACACTATGCAGCATCAGAGGTAAATAGCTTCGATTATTTCAGGAAAATATCAAATCGCGATGCAGAAACAAAAAACTTGCAAACAAATGATAATGACCTAAAAAAAATAAAAGCAGAAATAAAATCCATTGAAGATTCGTTATCAAATGAAACCATAGCAGCAGATATTTTCAATAAGCATCTACACGGTTTTCTTGGTCGCTCAGAATTATCTCTCCAATTTAATAAAGAAAAAAATGGATACGAAATACTCAGAGATAACCAAATTGGGCATGCACCTAATCTTAGCGAGGGTGAAAAAACTGCCATAGCCTTGATTTACTTTATAACAAAACTAACAGAGAATGATAATAAAATCTCCGACAGCATCATTGTTTTCGATGATCCCGTTTCGAGTTTTGATTCAAACCATCTATTTCATTCATATTCATTTATAAAAACGTATTGTAATGATGCAAAGCAACTTTTTTTACTAACTCATAACTTTACGTTTTTCAAATTGGCACGCGACTGGTTCAATACAAACAATAAAAACAGAAAAAGGAAAGAAAAAGTTGAAAACGCATTTTTCTATACCATTGAACCCAGTGCTGTTACGCCTCGCTCATCAGCAATATGTAATGCTGACCCGAGTTTAATTGATTACAACTCAGAATATCATTATATCTTTGATACTTTGTATAAGCATAAAGAACATCCTCGACTAACTCGTGAGCAGGCATTCTTTACAGCAAATCTATCTCGTAAATTGTTAGAATCATTTTTAAACTTCAAATACCCAAAACATAGATCAGATTTATCACAACTAATGGATGTTGCTGCAAAAAATTGTGTTGCCTTTGATAGCAATAAAAAAGAAAAGGTTTATCGTTTCATTAACAAATATTCCCATAGTGCTGTTATCGAAATGAATGAAGATATTGCTGAAAATTTAATAGGTGAAGGCACAAACGTAATCGGAGATATCTTTTTATGGATAGAAGAAATTGACAAGGTTCATTATGATGAAATGGTAAGTGTTTGCCAGAAAAACTGATAGTTGCATCCCCCCAATTGTTATGGGGGGTGCCATATTATAACAAACAAATTAAATCAGACAGCTAACAAAAACACTCAAACTTATGTTTATTGTTTAAGGTTACGCTCTCTATTATTTCTTTTAATTTGTAGCGCATCAGCTACCGCATCTACACCATCTTCGCAAACAAATGGAGCAACTTCTGGTAGCCCTAACGTAACGCTCTCAAGCACAGCATAGAGGGCTGCTGGTGGATGATCTTTGCTATATCGGTTCTCCGTCTCGCCAGAACCGCGGATATGTCCAACAAACTGCGCACGCGTCTCGCTGTCGATTCCTGCTTGTTTGAGCCTGGTAGAAAACGTGTGACGGAATGAATGGAAAGATTTTTTGCTGTCTTTTTCAAAGCCTAACCGTTTTTTGAGCAACGAGCGATTAAACCAGTCCGAAGCTTTATCGCCATATCCTTTTACAGGGTGGTAAGGAAGCTCTGGAAATAAACGCGCATGACCTGCTTTCTTCAATGCTTCGCAATAGCGGATTAATCCAAGTTTTATCAATGTCGGATGCAACGGTATTTTTCTTCGTGAATTAATCGTTTTCAGTGACTGATCGGCCCGATCGTTGCTGATTTCAAAGAAATAAAACCCGGTCGCATCCTGCTTAATATCATCTAGATAAAGTTGGCATAACTCATTTATCCTTGCTCCGGTAAAGAATCCGATGAGTGGCAACCAGTAATGAAATGCACGGTAATGATGGAAGCGTCCCTCGCTATTTCTATCCACAGTCCCACGTTTAAACCAAGGGCTGTTAAAAATAGCGTGCAAATCCTCATCAGTAAAATCAGCTTTGAAGTCCTGATCCATCTTTTCATTTTCTACAGGTGCGAAGAATTGATTTGCTGGGGACTTAATAAAGATACCTTCACCATCAGCCCACCTGAAAGCTTCGAAGATAACCCGCATATATTTACGAACGGTGTTATCACTCATTAGAGAGTCGCCATTCTCTTTTGCTTTAACCGCTAGCTTATGAATATCATTGATTTTGTATCGGATTTTAGCTAAATCACGCCGTGCAGGTATCGACCTTAGTAAGCTCTCATACTCACGGAGATAGTCACGATCTACTTTTATAAGCTTTGGATCACCCATGACTTCAACCAGCAGGCTAAAACCTTCCCGAACTCGATTCTCTGCCTTTTCCGTGAATTTTCCCCCGCGCTTGTAGCGAATATATTTTTCACATAACTCGCTCATTTTCACTGAGTAGTATTTACGATTTACATATTCATTATCCGGTATTGATGAGGGCAGTAATACAGGGGTAATTGCTTTTAGTTTCTCAGGCATTACTGGAGAAACCGCGGTGCTATGTGACAGCCAAAGTAATCGTAAGCGCTCGGCTTGCACACGATGAATCATTAGTGAACCAGGCGAGATTTCGACACCGGGAAAGTCAACGAACCATGCGGCTTTGGATGAAGCCTCTGAGGATTTAAATGCTGTTTCTGCGTCTAGCGGCTCGCCAGCGATAATCTGACGTAATATACGTGAAGTAACCAAAGGCTGGATATAACCGTTAAGACAACCTCTTATCCCGATGTTAATGGCACTATCGATGATAAATCCAGAAGCCTCAGGATCATCCTTATCAACGAGTGAAAGATCTTCTACATAGTAGGCAGGACGCCCATCAGCAAGCCAAAAAAGCGGGATATTCGTATCAAGTAGTCGCTGCGCCACTTGTTGCAAGGAAGCGCTCGTTAAACCACAAAATTCAGCGAGGCTGATCATTCCTTCTCCAGCCAAAGCAGGCGCACTGCTTACCAACTTTTCTCTATCCAATTTTTGATACTCACCCAGACATCGCTGCCAGACAACCAATAGACCTGCGGCAATCGCTCGCGCTTTTCTGATGTCGTTTGTTTCTGTTGAAGCGTGAATCTCACGCTGTCCCGTGTAGAGACGGTATCGGGCGGGAACTGCAATACGGACAACATAAATACCGCTGCTACGGCGATACAGATTATCACGTTGAGCCATCGGCTGTATGACCTCTATGTAGTAGAGGTTACGCGATTTCACTCTGAATAGATTTAATTCTAACTAAATCAATAAGATAGAAGTGAAATGGTGCCGATAATAGGAGTCGAACCTACGACCTTCGCATTACGAATGCGCTGCTCTACCAACTGAGCTATATCGGCCCTGCGATGTGTTCACGAGCGTGAATCACGGAGTAGAAGGTTAAAACTAAGCGGGTGATGCGTCAATGCCCTTGGGAATCAACCGGCTACTTTTGCATCACCCTTTTTCAATTAAGCACGAATCGTGTCGTCGCCGAAGCCAATCCACTTATAGGTTGTCAACGCTTCCAGCCCCATCGGGCCACGCGCGTGCAGCTTCTGCGTGCTGACAGCGACTTCTGCTCCCAGGCCAAACTGTCCGCCGTCGGTAAAACGCGTAGACGCATTCACATACACTGCGGAGGAGTCCACCTCGTTGATAAAGCGGTCTGCATTGCGCAGCGTACGCGTGAGGATGGCATCAGAGTGCTGAGTGCCGTGCTGGCGAATATGATCGATGGCGTCATCCAGACCCGCCACGATTTTCACATTCAAATCCAGTGATAAAAACTCGTCGTCATACTGCTCCGCTTTTACCGCTTCCACTTTTGCCGGGCCGTTTTGCAGCAGCGCCAACGCCAGTTCATCAGCATGCAATGTCACGCCACTTTCCGCCATCTGCTTACTCAGCGCGGGCAGGAATCGCTGCGCGATACCCTGATGCACCAGCAGTGTTTCCACCGTGTTGCAGGTACTGGGGCGTTGGGTTTTCGCGTTAACGATGATTTTTAACGCCGGATCGATTTCCGCAGAGTCATCAACCACGATATGACACACGCCGATACCTCCGGTGATCACCGGGATGGTCGACTGTTCACGGCACAGCTTATGTAAACCAGCGCCACCGCGCGGGATCAGCATGTCGATGTATTTATCCATACGCAGCATTTCATTCACCAACGCGCGATCCGGGCTTTCGATAGCCTGCACCGCGCCGGCCGGTAAGCCGCACTCTTCCAGTGCCTGCTGGATAACTTTTACCGTGGCGGCGTTGGTGCGCCAGGTCTCTTTGCCACCGCGCAGGATCGCGGCGTTACCGGTTTTCAGGCACAAAGAGGCGACATCCACAGTGACGTTAGGACGCGCTTCATAAATCACACCAATCACGCCCAGCGGCACGCGGCGGCGCTCAATGCGCAATCCGCTGTCCAACAGACCACCATCCATCACCTGGCCTACCGGATCCGCCAGTTTGCAAACCTGGCGCACATCATTGGCGATCGCGGTTAAGCGCGCCGGGTTGAGCGCCAGCCGGTCAAGCATCGCGTCACTCAGCCCGTTGCGGCGAGCTTCCAGCAGATCCTGTTCGTTCGCGAGCAGGATCTCTTGCGCCTGCGCTTCGAGATAATCAGCGATTTTTTCCAGCACGCGGTTTTTCTCGCGGCTGGAGAGCAATGCCAGCTTGTATGACGCTGCTTTGGCAGCGATGCCCATTTGTTCCAGCATACTTCTGCTCCTTAACGGGTAATCATGTCGTCGCGGTGCACCGCGACAGGGCCATATTCGTAGCCCAGAATGGCGTCAATCTGCTGCGAATGTTGCCCGGCAATGCGACGCAGCGCATCGCTGTTATAACGGCTTACACCGTGGGCGATATCGCGACCTTGCAGATTACGAATGCGGATCACTTCACCACGGGAAAAGTTGCCTGTCACGCTTTTAATGCCTTTGGGCAACAAGGAGCTGCCGCGTTCCAGAATGGCCGCCGTTGCGCCTTCATCAACGGTGATTTCACCGGCAGGCGGCGCGCCAAAGATCCAGCGTTTACGGTTTTCCAGCGGCGACTCCTGGGCGTGAAAGCGCGTGCCGACGGAAATCCCTTCCACAACATCGCCAATCACGCCTGGCTTGCTGCCCGCAGCGATAATGGTGTCGATCCCCGCGCGGCAGGCAACGTCAGCCGCTTGCAGCTTGGTGCCCATCCCGCCCGTACCGAGGCCGGAAACGCTGTCCCCGGCAATCGCGCGCAGCGCATCGTCGATGCCGTAAACGTCTTTAATCAGTTCCGCGTCCGGGTTGCTACGCGGATCGGCGGTAAACAGGCCTTGCTGATCGGTCAGCAGTAGCAGTTTGTCGGCACCGGCAAGGATAGCGGCGAGCGCGGAGAGGTTATCATTATCGCCGACTTTGATTTCCGTGGTGGCTACGGCGTCGTTTTCGTTAATCACCGGCACGATATTGTTGTCGAGAAGCGCACGCAGCGTGTCGCGCGCATTGAGGAAACGCTCACGATCTTCCATATCGGCGCGCGTCAGCAGCATCTGCCCAATATGAATCCCGTAAATGGAAAACAGTTGTTCCCACAGTTGAATCAAACGGCTCTGCCCTACCGCCGCCAGCAGCTGTTTCGACGCGATAGTCGCGGGGAGTTCCGGGTAGCCCAGATGCTCGCGTCCGGCGGCAATCGCGCCAGACGTCACAATTACAATTCTATGCCCGGCGGCGTGTTGCTGTGCGCACTGGCGCACCAGTTCAACAATATGGGCGCGGTTCAGGCGACGGGAACCGCCCGTTAAAACACTGGTACCGAGTTTTACCACCAGCGTCTGGCTGTCACTCATGATTCTCTGCCGTTTTTTAAGGAAATATAAGGAAAGTAAATCGTCGTCAGACGTTGTAACAGGAGTGAGAGCGATTGCCAACTGCCAGAGCTGTCAGCCCACTTTTTTGTTGCGCGGGATCAGCAAGCGTAGCGGCAGGATTTGACACTTTTATGGCAAATACAAAAAAACATAACTTTTTAAAAATATTCTTAATTTGTCATAAATCTTTAATTTCGCAGCGTTAAAACCCTTCCTGTTTTTCACGGGGCGTATGCCCAGCGAATATTAGCGCGTTAGTCAAATCAGGAATCAAAATGAAAAAGAGCACTCTGGCATTAATGGTGATGAGCGTTGTCGCTTCTGCTTCTTCTGTTCACGCAGCCGAAGTTTATAACAAGAACGGCAACAAACTGGACGTGTACGGCAAAGTAAAAGCCATGCACTACTTCAGTGACGATACCAAAAACGACGGCGATAAAACTTACGTGCGTTTCGGCTTCAAAGGCGAAACACAGATTAACGATCAACTGACCGGTTTCGGCCGTTGGGAAGCTGAATTTGCTGGCAACAACGACGAAACTAACAATGGCGGTAAAGCGACCAGCCAGAAAACCCGTCTGGCGTTTGCTGGTCTGAAAATTAAAGATTTTGGTTCTATCGATTACGGTCGTAACCTGGGCGTACTGTACGACGTGGCTTCCGTAACGGATATGTTCCCGGAATTCGGTGGCGACGGCCTGACTCGTACCGATAACTTCATGACCAAGCGTACCTCTGGTGTTGCAACTTACCGCAACACCGACTTCTTCGGCATGATCGACGGTCTGAATATGACCCTGCAGTATCAGGGTAAAAATGAAACGGATCGCGATGTTAGCAAACAGAACGGCGACGGCTGGGGTACTTCTCTCTCCTATAACTTCGGCGGTAGCGCATTCAGCCTGATTGGCGCGTATGCGAACTCTGATCGTACCAACGCACAGAACACTGCAGCGTTTGGTCGCGGCGAGAAAGCCGAAGCCTGGGCAACCGGCGCGAAATACGATGCTAACAACCTGTATATCGCCACCATGTACGGCGTCGCTTACAACATGACACCAGTATCTGCCGCAGCGAGCACCGGGCTGGGTTCGGGTTTTGCTAACAAAACCGAGAACTTCGAAGCGGTTGTCCAGTACCAGTTCGACTTCGGTCTGCGTCCGTCTCTGGGTTATGTCCTGACTAAAGGCAAGGATCTGGAAAAAGGTGTTGGCGACGAAGATCTGGTTAACTACATCGACGTTGGCGCAACTTACTACTTCAACAAAAACTTCTCTGCGATGGTTGACTACAAAATCAACCAGTTGAAAGACGACAACAAACTGGGTCTGGCGAACGACGACGTTGTTGCGGTTGGCGTGACTTACCAGTTCTAAGTTGTAGCACCGGTAATACCCCTCGTTATATCGAATGCCCTCGCAAGAGGGCATTTATTTAACCTGATTCAGGTGGAAGGCCGGAAAACTGCGGCCAGGCCCGATAAGCGCGAGCTATCGGGCTTTTTTTAAGCGGGGAGTTACGCGGTGAGCTTCAACTGTTCTTTGAAGTCTTCGGCAGGTTCCAGCTTCAGCTCAAGTGAAGCCAGCAGGGTTTTCGCACGTTCGTGAAAATCGCGCAGCGTGTGCTCTAAACGATCGGTCACTTCCTGATCTTTTATCGCCGTAGGTTTCCATTGCCCTTCTTTATCAAAAAGGCCGAACTGATAACGGTAGGTAAAACGTGTCTCCTGCGCTTCCATTTCCATCCACCAGCCCCAGAACTCTCGTTTTTCCGGCGCGGGTTTAACATTCACGCAAACTGCCAGGCAATCAAAGAAAAAACGGTTCTCTTCGCATTGCTCTTCGCGGATATAAGGCCCCAGCGCAGTAAACTTTTTAATCAACCTGCTTCTCGGATGTCCACTCGGTAACGTCATTGCGATCTCCTTTTGTGAAGCAACTGTTTTACCAAACCGATAGAATTTATCAATCTATTAACGAAAATGATGGTTGATCCATCCGGTTATTTGTTGCAACGCCTTATCAAAATTTCGATAAACCGGGTTAAACGGGATTTCCAGCAGTTTGCCGTTGCCAGATGACGAGGTGATTAAACGCGACTCCTCCTCCGGGCTGAAGGGATCGTTTTGCCAGTAACCGGAAAGCATCGGCGTGGGACAACGTCTGCCGAGCAAACCCTGGGTTTTCAGCGAATAGCGATTCAGCTCCACGCGCAGCGCCTCGTCGGAAGCGTCGTGCATCCCCAGGCGGCTGGCGAGCACATCCAGATACATCTCCGGCACGCGTCCCTGGCGTTGCGGGTCGCTCAGCAATGCATGCACCACCGGCCCAAGGCAAGCCACCGCTTTCAGGCGCGACGATTCAAGATATGCCAGGCGCACCGCCACATTCGCGCCAAAGCGAAAGCCAAACGCCGCCACCCGCGTGTGATCGATCCAGGGAATGTTCGGCAGCGCATGCAGCGCATGCTGGTGCAGCAGGCTGGAATCCTGTGTCAGTTTCCACTTCGAAGAGAAGCCAACCGACGGCATATCCAGCGTCAACATCGCGATGCCTTGCGGCGCGAAATAGCGTTCAAACAGGGTGTAATAGTCGCTTTGCAGGCTATCCAGCCCGCCGCACATTAATACCGTCGGAAACGGGCCATTGCCAGGCGGCATATGCAAAAATCCGGTGACCGGCGTACCGCCGGGAATGGCGAACTGCAGCTCTTTGATCTCGCCCGGCAGACGCTGCACTGCCTCTTCATACGCGCGGTTCGCCAGCGCTTGCGCCTGCTCAGCGAGCGAATCACCTTTAATATGAGGATAAGCGGCAATGCTGAACAAACTGGACGCATGCAGCCAGTGTTTGCCACTGATCTCCGGCGCGGGTTCCTGCATCGCTTTTTGCTGCCACGACATAGCCTGCACGGACCATTCATAGATCCAGTTGCCGTTACGGTAACCCACCACCGTGTCATACAATTCCGGGTCAGTGCGTTCAGCCTGGCTCATCACAATGCGCGCCTGTACTTCGAGGATCTCTCGCGGATCCACGCCGCGCCAAACCCACATCAGCCGGTTGAGCATGCGATACCAGTGCGGCACATTTTTGCCATCAAGGGTCGACAGGATCGGCGATTGCGCGCCACGATTAAACCGGCGTACCAGCGTGGAAGTTTCAGGGTGCTTGAAGCGGGGTTTGAATAACGTTTCGCTAAGATTGGGCTGTGACATTGCGCGCAGGCTCCATGTATCTATCACCGGCGGTTATTGTAACCTGTTGCGCGCTAAAAAAAACAACGCCCGGCAAAACCGGGCGTGAGCAAATGTTTAAAAGCAGAATTAACGGCCGCTGATTGGCGGCACAAACACCACACCCATATCCCACGGCTGTTCAATCCAGGTGTCCTGCGGGATATCGATCACGTAATCGTCAACCAGCGGGCGACCTGCCGGTTTGGCGAAAATAGTGACGAAATGCGCTTTGGGATACATTTCACGAATGGCGACAGCGGTACCGCCAGTGTCCACCAGATCGTCGATCACGATAAAACCTTCGCCGTCACCTTCTGCGCGTTTCAGGACTTTCAGCTCGCGCTGGTTGTCGTGGTCGTAGCTGGAGATACATACGGTATCAACATGACGAATGCCCAGCTCACGCGCCAGCAATGCGCCTGGCACCAGACCGCCACGGCTTACGGCAATAATGCCTTTCCATTGTTCTGAAGGCATCAATCGGGCGGCCAGTTTGCGTGCGTGAATCTGCAACATGTCCCAGGTGACGACGTATTTTTCGCTCATGTGAAGTGTCCCAGCCTGTGTTTTACGGCTTAAAAATTATTCGAGGGGGAAATAGGTTGCGCGAGATTATAGAGATCTGAAGCGCTAAAAACCAGTATTACCCGGCATTACCGGCGCTTTTTCCGCGCACTGGTGCTCGCAGCGCGGCAATAAAGTGTTATTCTCAACGCCATCTCGCAAGCTGACGGCTTGCGATGTTCGTTTATTTAACCCTGTGACCTGCAAGGTATGTTGCGCAGGCTCTTCGTAAGGAGACTCATCGTGTCTGAACTGTCTCACCTATCGCCACAGCCGCTGTGGGATATTTTTGCCAAAATTTGTTCTATTCCGCACCCGTCCTACCATGAAGAACAACTCGCCGGTCACATTATGGACTGGGCGAAAGAAAAGGGGTTGCATGCGGAACGCGACCAGGTTGGCAATATTCTGATCCGTAAACCAGCCACCGCTGGCATGGAAAACCGCAAGCCGGTAGTTCTGCAAGCACACCTTGATATGGTGCCGCAGAAAAATAACGACACAGTACACGATTTCACCACCGATCCGATTCGCCCGTATGTAGACGGTGAATGGGTTAAAGCGCGCGGCACCACGCTCGGCGCGGATAACGGCATCGGCATGGCTTCCGCGCTGGCGGTGCTGGCAGATGACAGCGTTGAACACGGTCCGCTGGAAGTGCTGCTGACCATGACCGAAGAAGCAGGCATGGATGGCGCGTTTGGTCTGCAAGCGAACTGGCTGCAGGCGGACATTCTGATTAACACCGACTCTGAAGAAGAGGGGGAAATCTACATGGGGTGCGCAGGTGGTATCGATTTTATCACCACCCTGCCACTCACCCGCGAAGCCGTACCGGCCGGGTATGAAACCTTCAAGCTGACGCTGAAAGGGCTGAAAGGCGGCCACTCTGGTGCCGAAATTCATGTCGGTTTAGGTAACGCCAACAAACTGCTGGCGCGCTTCCTGGCCGGTCACGCGGCGGAGCTGGATCTGCGTCTGCTGGATTTCACTGGCGGTACGTTGCGTAACGCGATTCCTCGCGAAGCGATTGCTGTTTTCGCCATTCCGGCAGATAAAGCCGCGCAGCTGAAAACGCTGGCCAGCGAATATCAGGCAATCCTGAAAAACGAGCTGGAAGCCAAAGAGAAGAATCTGGTGGTACTGCTGGACAGCGCAAGCAGCGATAAAGCGGCGCTGACCACCGCCTCGCGCGATACGTTTGTGCGCCTGCTGAACGCGACGCCGAACGGGGTTATTCGCAACTCTGACGTCGCCAAAGGCGTGGTAGAAACCTCGCTGAACGTGGGCGTGGTAACGCTGCAAGACGACAACGCCGAGATCATCTGCCTGATCCGCTCGCTGGTAGATAGCGGGAAAGATTATGTGGTGAGCATGCTGGAGTCACTGGGTGCGCTGGCGGGAGCGAAAACCGCACCGAAAGGCGGCTACCCGGGCTGGCAGCCGGACGCACGTTCGCCGGTGATGACGCTGGTGCGTGAAACTTATCAGCGTCTGTTCAACAAAACGCCGAACATTCAGGTGATCCACGCGGGTCTGGAGTGCGGTCTGTTCAAAAAACCGTACCCGGATATGGATATGGTATCGATTGGGCCAACCATCACCGGCCCGCACTCACCGGATGAGCAAGTGCATATCGAAAGCGTGGGCCATTACTGGACCCTGCTGACCGAATTGCTGAAAGCGATTCCGGCGAAATAAGCCTGTTGTCCGCGCCGCCCGGCGCGGACATTTTCCCCGACTCTACATTGCCTTAAATGCCATCCCTTTAAACGCGCGCAGCGGGTTTCTCCCCGTTTAATCTGCGGGTGAAACAATCGATGTTCTAATTTCAGCGTCACGCGTTCAACACCCTTTATTTGTTGCAGACGATGAGCAATCAGCAAGGTTGCCAGCCGTTTAGTAGAAATATTTTCCGAAACGAGATGGCAAAGAGAATTGCCCGTATTTCCTTTTATATATGAAAAAATAAAAGGGATCGGCAGACGAAACCGGGGTTACAGGAACGACAAAGAGACATCAGGGCACGGTGAAATGCCTGTGCAGTAATGTGAAATAAACGTCGGGGATAAAGAAGCGTGTAATAGATCCGTAGCGTAATTTTATAGCCCTAACACCAGTTGCCGTTCCAGTTGGGGATCAAGCAGCGTGACATGCAGCCCAACCAGCCGGACACCGCGCCCGCTGCGGCGGTCGTTCCAGGTTTTTTGCGCCGTCGCCAGTAAATCCTCTTTATTTAACCGCGGCCAGACATGCTCCTGAGTCGTAAGCTGGAAATCATTAAATTTCAGTTTTACCCCCTGGCGAGCAATTAACAGATCCGGTTTTACTTTTGCCAACCGCCGCTCAAGCTCAGGGTAGAGATGTTCGATAATCGCTTCGCACTCTTCCCAGCTGTGAATATCTTCCGCCAGCGTCCGCTCCACGCCCACCGATTTACGCAACCGTTCGCTGTTAATTTCCCGCTCGTCAATGCCCTGACTGCGCTCCCATAAAATACGGCCGAATTTACCAAAGCGTTTAAGCAGCATGGCCAGGTCGCTCTTTTGCACATCTTCACAGGTGCGCAGCCCCAGCGTTTCCAGTTTTGCCGCTGATACCTTCCCCACACCGGGGATTTTGCCGAGCGGTAGCGTGCGCAGAAACGCCGGGACATCAGCGGGAGTAATCACATATTGCCCGTTGGGTTTGTTGAGATCGGAGGCAATTTTGGCGAGAAACTTCACCGGCGCAACGCCCGCCGACGCAGTCAGTTGGGTTTCATTAAAAATGGTCTGGCGAATCTCCTGCGCCATTAGCGTCGCCGAACCGTGGCAGTGCGGGCTATCGGTAACATCAAGATAGGCTTCATCCAGCGAGAGCGGTTCAATACGCGAGGTGTAACGAGAGAAGATATCGCGGATCTGGTTAGACGCTTCTTTATAAGCGTCAAAACGGCCGGGCAATAGCGTGAGGTGCGGGCAGAGTTTAAGCGCCATCGCTGTTGGCATCGCGCTGCGTACGCCAAATTTGCGTGCCGGATAGTTCGCCGTGCTGATCACGCCGCGTTGTACCCGGCTGCCGCCGATAGCGATGGGAATATCGCGCAGGGCCGGGTTATCGCGCATCTCAACCGCCGCGAAAAAGCAGTCCATGTCAACATGTATGATTTTGCGCATGCGTACGCCCTCACAGAACACTGGATAAGTATACAGCACACTTACAGCAATTGAGAAGCCAGTACGTAAATCCGACGAAAAGAGAGGAATATAAGCGGTAATTCAGGCTTTTTACTCGCATAATAGTCGCCAGCTTTCGGCCAAGCGTTTGATACATAATCCTCAATCTTATTCGCGCGAGACAAAAGCGAAGCCAATAAAGAGGCAGCGTGAAAGACGACGTAGATTGGGGCTTGCGAAAAAATGCCGTAATGCTAATGTGGGCGCTCCAAAACAGAATAGTCTGAATTTTGGGCTTCTTTTGCCGTCCTGGCAATGTGGTATTAGCTTTATCAAGGAAACAAGTAGTATGCGCAAAATCGCATTATTTATTGCGATGCTTCTGCTTCCGAGCGTCTCTTTTGCTGGCCTGGTGAGCAGCAACGGTTCAGTAACGCCGGTCAGCAAAGAATATAAGCAGCAGTTGATGGGGTCGCCGGTTTATATCCAGATCTTCAAAGAAGAGCGCACCCTTGATCTTTACGTCAAGATGGGCGAGCAATATCAGTTGCTCGACAGCTACAAGATTTGTAATTACTCCGGCGGGTTAGGCCCCAAGCAGCGCCAGGGTGATTTTAAAAGCCCGGAGGGTTTCTACTCCGTGCAGCGCAGCCAGTTGAAGCCGGATAGCCGCTTCTATAAAGCCATTAATATTGGGTTTCCGAATAACTACGATCGCGCCCACGGCTATGAAGGCAAATACCTGATGATCCACGGCGCTTGCGTATCGATTGGTTGCTACGCAATGACGGATTCCGGTATTGATGAGATCTTCCAGTTTGTTACCGCCGCGCTGGTTTTCGGACAGCCGAACGTGCAGGTGAGTATCTATCCGTTCCGCATGACCGACGCCAATATGCAGCGCCATAAGTATTCAACGTATGCGGATTTCTGGAAGCAATTGAAGCCGGGTTATGACTACTTCGCCACCACCCACCAGCCGCCGGTTGTCTCGGTCGTGGATGGTCGCTATGTGGTTAGTAAGCCGCTGAACACCGCTGTTCAGCCGCAGCTGGCGTCAAACTACACGCTCCCCCAGGCAAAATAATGCCCATTCGCCTGGCATAATCTTTTGCCAGGTTTCATTGCCGGTTAACGGCTGGGTGGCAATCACGGTAACCACATCGTTTGGTGTGGTTTCCCGCTGAAAATCAATTTCCACATCCTGATCCAGCAGCTTCGCTACGCCAAACGGCGCACGGCGGGTGATCCAAAACAGGTTGGTCGAACAAAACGCCATTACATAACGCCCGTCCGACAGCAGCATATTAAAAACGCCCTTCTCGCGCAGTTCCGTTGCCAGTGCCGCAATATATTTAAACACCGCCGCCATATTGCCCGGTGTGCGCGGGTAGCGTTCGGTCAGCTTGTGCAATAGCCAGCAAAAGGCTTTCTCGCTGTCGGTTTCGCCAATGGGGCGGAAATTACCGGTCTCCAGCGATTTATAACCTGTGAGCTGCCCGTTGTGCGCATATGTCCAGTTGCGCCCCCAAAGTTCGCGGGTAAACGGATGGGTATTTTCCAGCGCCACTTCGCCACGATTCGCCTGGCGAATATGGGCAATCACCGAACGGGATTTGATCGGATAGTCCTGTACTAATTTCGCAATAGGGGAATTAAAACTCGGTTGCGGATCTTTGAACGTGCGACAGCCCTTGCCTTCGTAAAAGGTAATGCCCCAGCCATCTTTATGCGGCCCGGTTCCGCCGCCACGCTGGACGAGACCGGTAAAACTAAAGCAGATATCGGTTGGCACATTTGCGCTCATACCGAGCAGTTCGCACATACACACCCCCACACAGCGCCCTTATCAGAGAAGGCGTAATTGGTGCAGCCAGTTGGCATACGGACAGTGCGCCGATTCACTGCACACAGACAGGATCTCGGGCACTGCCGGAGTCAAAAAGGCAAAATCGCCTTCCTTAAGCCTTAACCATCTCTTTTTCAATCAACTGAATCAGGATATGGATCACTTTAATGTGAATTTCCTGAATACGGTCAGCATAACCAAAATGCGGCACGCGAATTTCAACATCTGCGCTGCCCGCCATTTTGCCGCCGTCTTTACCGGTCAGGGTGATCACTTTCATTCCCTTCTCACGCGCCGCCGCAACCGCTTTGATCACGTTGCCGGAGTTACCGGAAGTGGAGATCCCCAGCAGCACGTCGCCTTCGCGGCCAACGGCTTCCACATAACGGGAGAAAACATAGTCGTAACCGAAGTCGTTGCTGACGCAGGAGAGATGGCTCACGTCAGAGATGGCAATTGCCGGGTAACCCGGACGGTTTTCACGGTAGCGCCCGGTTAACTCTTCTGCGAAATGCATCGCATCACAATGCGAGCCGCCGTTACCACAGGACAACACTTTGCCGCCGGCTTTAAAGCTGTCGGCCAGCAATACCGCCGCGCGCTGAATAGCGTGAATATTGGCATCATCTTTCAAGAAGTTCGCCAGCGTTTCGGCCGCTTCGTTCAGTTCGTTACGAATAAGATCCTGGTACATGAGGATATCCTTCAGCATAAATGTAAATAACACTGCGCAGTGTACCGGATACTATTCCAGGCGAGAAGTTAAAGCCGTAGCGCCCCGTCGTTTTCATTTTCCGTGCGCAAAAAGCCCTCAACAATGTGAACCAGGTTGTAATTATTTTGTAAACACATTGCTAAAAGAAATCACATCCACTACAACCAATACATCACAAGTGGTCAGACCTCCTACAAGCAAGGGAGCTTTTCTTTATGATGATTTTGAGCATTATCGCAACGGTTGTTCTGCTCGGCGCGCTGTTTTACCACCGCGTTAACCTGCTGCTCAGCAGCGTGATCCTGCTGGCGTGGACCGCCGCGCTCGGCGTTGCGGGCCTGTGGTCTATCTGGGTGCTGCTGCCGCTCGCGATTATTCTGGTGCCGTTTAACCTGCCGCCGATGCGTAAAGCGTTGATTTCCGCACCGGCATTCCGTGGTTTCCGTAAAGTGATGCCGCCAATGTCGCGAACCGAAAAAGAGGCCATCGACGCCGGGACAACCTGGTGGGAAGGCGATCTGTTTCGCGGTAACCCGGACTGGAAAAAACTGCATAACTACCCGCAGCCGCGCCTGACTGCCGAAGAGCAGGCATTTATCGACGGCCCGGTGGAAGAAGCCTGTCGCATGGCGAATGACTTCCAGATCACCCACGAAATGGCCGATCTGCCGCCAGAACTGTGGGCGTTCTTAAAAGAGCACCGCTTCTTTGCGATGATCATCAAAAAAGAGTACGGCGGGCTGGAATTCTCTGCTTATGCCCAGTCCCGTGTGCTGCAAAAACTCGCGGGTGTCTCCGGTATTCTGGCGATCACCGTCGGCGTACCGAACTCCTTAGGCCCGGGTGAATTGCTGCAACACTACGGCACCCAGGAGCAAAAAGATCACTATCTGCCGCGCCTGGCGCGCGGTGTAGAAATCCCCTGCTTCGCACTGACCAGCCCGGAAGCTGGCTCCGATGCGGGCGCCATTCCGGATACCGGCATCGTTTGCATGGGTGACTGGCAGGGCGAACAGGTGCTCGGTATGCGCCTGACCTGGAACAAACGCTACATTACGCTCGCGCCAATCGCTACGGTTCTGGGGCTGGCGTTCAAACTCTCTGACCCGGATAAACTGCTGGGTGGCGAGGAAGAATTAGGCATTACCTGTGCGCTGATCCCCACCTCTACGCCGGGCGTGGAAATTGGCCGCCGTCACTTCCCGCTGAACGTGCCGTTCCAGAACGGCCCGACCCGCGGCGACGATATTTTTGTGCCGATTGATTACATTATTGGCGGGCCGAAGATGGCCGGTCAGGGCTGGCGTATGCTGGTGGAATGTCTGTCGGTAGGTCGCGGTATTACGCTGCCGTCCAATTCCACTGGCGGCGTTAAATCCGTCGCGATGGGGATTGGCGCGTACGCTCATATCCGCCGCCAGTTCAAAGTGTCGATTGGTAAAATGGAAGGCATCGAAGAGCCGCTGGCGCGCATTGGCGGTAACGCCTACGCCATGGATGCAGCCGCATCGCTGGTGACCTACGGCATTATGCTCGGTGAAAAACCGGCGGTGCTTTCGGCAATCGTTAAGTATCACTGTACCCACCGTGGTCAGCAGTCAATCATTGATGCGATGGATATTGCCGGCGGTAAAGGCATCATGCTCGGCGAGGGCAACTTCCTGGCGCGTAGCTACCAGGGTGCGCCGATCGCCATTACCGTAGAAGGCGCGAATATCCTCACCCGTACCATGATGATCTTCGGCCAGGGCGCTATCCGCTGCCATCCGTATGTGCTGGAAGAGATGGCCGCCGCGCAGAATAACGACGTGGATGCCTTCGATAAACTGCTGTTCAAACATATCGGCCATGTCGGCAGCAATATGATGCGCAGTTTCTGGCTCGGCCTGACACGCGGTTTAACCAGCGCCACACCAACCCGTGACGCCACCAAACGTTACTACCAGCATCTGAACCGTGTGAGTGCCAACCTCGCGCTGCTCTCGGATGTGTCTATGGCGGTGCTTGGCGGCAGCCTGAAACGCCGCGAACGCATCTCGGCACGTCTCGGCGATGTGTTAAGCCAGCTCTATCTCGCCTCGGCGGTGCTGAAACGCTATGACGACGAAGGCCGTCAGGAAGCGGATCTGCCGCTGGTACACTGGGGCGTGCAGGATGCGCTCTACCAGGCGGAACAGGCAATGCATGATTTACTGGAGAACTTCCCGAACCGCTTTGTGGCTGGCGCCCTGAGCCTGGTGATTTTCCCGACCGGTCGTCACTACCGCGCGCCGTCCGACAAACTGGATCACAAAATAGCGAAGATCCTGCAAACCCCGAGCGCAACGCGTTCACGTATTGGTCGCGGCCAGTACCTGACGCCGAGCGAGCATAACCCGGTCGGCTTGCTGGAAGAGGCGCTGGTTGATGTGATGGCAGCGGATCCAATTCATCAGCGCATCTGCAAAGAGTTAGGCAAAAACCTGCCGTTCACCCGTCTGGACGTGCTGGCCCAGCAGGCGCTGGCAAGCGGGCTGATTAATCAGGAAGAGGCCGCGCTGTTGAACAAAGCCGAGGTCAGCCGCCTGCGCAGTATCAACGTTGACGACTTTGAACCGGAGGCACTGGCGACTCAGCCGGTGGTAAAAACGCCGGAGAAAGTGCGTAAACCGGAAGCTGCCTGACGCAGTAAGCGGCTGAAAACCCTCTCCTCTTATCGAAACCCGCATCATGCGGGTTTTTTTATTTATCCTCATGCTACAGTGTGCAGATGCTGTCTTACGGGGAGTTGCTATTGTGCCTGGTTTAAAAATTACGCTGTTACAACAACCGTTAGTCTGGATGGATGGACCCGCTAACCTGCGCCATTTCGATATCCAGTTAGAAGACGTCACCGGGCGTGATGTGATTGTGCTGCCGGAAATGTTCACCACCGGTTTTGCCATGGAGGCGGCGAAACAATCCATGCCGCAAGATGAGGTCATCGCCTGGATGCGGGATAAAGCCCAACAGACCAAGGCGCTGATCGCCGGTAGCGCCGCGCTGCAAACCGAACGCGGGCCGGTCAACCGCTTTCTGCTCGTCGAACCGGAAGGCAAAGTGCACTTCTACGATAAACGCCATCTGTTCCGCATGGCCGATGAGCACCACCATTACGAAGCGGGTAACGAGCGCGTGGTATTTGAATGGCGCGGCTGGCGTATTCTGCCGCTGGTCTGTTACGACCTGCGCTTTCCGGTGTGGTCGCGCAACCGCAATGATTACGATCTGCTGCTTTATGTTGCCAACTGGCCAGCGCCGCGCTCGCTGCACTGGCAATCACTGCTGGTGGCCCGCGCGATTGAGAACCTCGCCTGGGTGGCGGGCTGCAACCGCGTCGGCACCGATGGCAACGGTCATCACTATCGTGGCGACAGCCGGGTTATCAGCCCGCAGGGCGAAATCATCGCCACCGCCGAGCCGCACCAGGCGACGCGCATTGACGCCGAGCTGTCACTCAGCGCGTTACGGGAGTACCGCGAGAAGTTTCCCGCCTGGCAGGATGCCGATCCCTTTACGCTGGGGTAAGGCGATCCCCTCTCCCCGCCGGGAGAGGGGGCTCATCAACTCACTAACGCCTGTCCGTCTTTGCGGCTTTCGGTCGCTGCGACATAGTGGCCTTCCGGCATCCGGTAAATGACCTGCGCGCCGCCAAAGTTATAGCCAGCCAGCGGATCTTCTACCGTTATCACATGCCCGCGCTCACGCAGCGCCGCAATCACGTTGCGATCAAAGCTTGATTCCAGCGCCACTTCGCGCCCCTGAATCACGCGCCAGCGCGGCGCATCAATCGCCGCCTGCGGGTTTTGCCCATGCAACATAATGCGCAGCGCCATCTGCATATGTCCCTGCGCCTGCATCGGCCCGCCCATCACGCCAAACGACATTAGCGGTTTACCGTCTGCCCCCATCGCAAAACCGGGAATAATGGTGTGGAACGGGCGCTTGCTGCCCGCCAGTGCATTCGGGTGTTTTGGATCAAGCACAAAACCGCAGCCCCGATTTTGCAGGCTGATGCCGGTGTCCGGCACCACTACGCCGGAGCCAAAACCCATAAAGTTGGACTGAATAAACGACACCATCATGCCGCTGGCATCAGCGGTAGAAAGATAAACCGTACCGCTTTGCGTCGGTGCGCCATAGACAAAATCAGACGCGTTATCGGGGTCGATCAGCGCCGCACGCGATTTCAGATAGTCGTCACTGAGCAGCAGTTCGGCGGCAAACTCCAGGTGTGCGTCATCGGCAACATAGCGGTCAAGGTCGGCCAAAGCCAGCTTCATGGCTTCAATGGCAAGGTGCAGCGACTGCACAGAGTCCGGGTGATAACGCCCCATATCGCACTGCTCAAGAATGCCGAGGGCAATCAGCGTGGCGATCCCCTGCCCGTTCGGCGGCAACTCCTGCACAGAGCCGCCGGCGAACTCACGCGACAGCAACGTGACCCAATCGGCTTTGTGGTTCGCCAGGTCAGCCTCGCTGAGGTGCGCACCGTGTGCTTTGGCGAATGCGGCAATCTTCTGTGCCAGCTCACCGCGATAGAAGGCTTCACCGTTAGTCTGCGCAATCAACTCCAGCGTGCGCGCCTGCGCCGGATTACGGAAAATTTCACCGATCTTCGGCGCGCGCCCGTCAGGTGCAAAGCAGGCGCTAAAGCCCGGCTGATCTTTGAGTTTGTTATAGCCGCGCTGCCACAAGTGACCAATCAGCGGCGAGACGGGAAAACCGTGGCGCGCATACTCAATGGCCGGTTGCGCCAGCGTGGTCAGCGGCAGTGTGGCAAAACGTTCCGCCAGCGCCACCCAACCTGATACCGCGCCCGGCACGGTGACGGCATCCCAGCCCAGTTCTGGCACTGCCGTTTTCCCGGCGAACATATCCGCATGCCAGCTCGCGGGCGAACGCCCGGAAGCATTCAATCCGTGTAATTGCGTGCCATCCCAGACAATAGCAAAGGCATCGCTGCCGATCCCGCAGCCGGTCGGTTCAACGACGGTGAGCGCCATCGCGGTGGCAATCGCCGCATCCACCGCGTTACCACCGAGTGCGAGCATACGCATCCCGGCCTGCGCCGCCAGCGGCTGCGAGGTGGCAACCGCGTTGCGGCCAATCATCGGCGCGCGATGTGAGGCGTAATTTACATTGAAATCAATCGCTTTTGTCATCAGAACTCCTTAGTCGTGGCGCGGATCGAGCGCGTCGCGCAGCCCGTCGCCGAGTAAATTAAATCCCTGCACGGTCAGAAAGATGGTTACGCCGGGGAAAATAGACATCCAGGGAGCCTGTTCCAGAAAGCCCTTCGCGGTGTTCAGCATTGCCCCCCACGACGGATAGGGCGGCTGCTGGCCAAGGCCGAGAAACGACAGGCTCGCTTCGGTAATGATCGCCGAAGCGATCGCCAGCGTGGCCTGCACGAGGATCGGCGACATCACATTCGGCAACACGTAGCGCAGGATGATCCAGCGATCCGGCAGACCAATCGCCCGCGCGCCGTCGATATACTCTTCGTTGCGAATCGCGATCACCTGGCCGCGCGTCAGGCGGGCAAAGATGGGCATCGCCGACAAGCCAATGGCGATCATCGCATTGGTCAGGCTGGGGCCAAGAAATGCCCCCAGTGCAATGGCCATAATCAGAAACGGACAGGCGAGCAGCGCTTCGATAACGCGGGAAATCACCCCATCCCAGACGCCCTGGAAGTAACCTGCCAGCAAACCGAGCGGTACGCCAATCACCACGGCGATCACCACCGACACGCACCCCGCCAGCAGTGAAGTGCGCGCCCCCCAGATCATGCGCGAGAGAATATCGCGCCCCAGCTCATCGGTGCCGAACCAGTAAAGCTCCGACGGCGGTTTGCGTACTGCCAGAAAGTTCGCTTTGACCGGGTCAAACGGCGCGATCCACGGCGCGAACAGCGCAATCAACACGAACACGCCGACAATCATCGCGCCAATCACCGCGCTACGGTTAGCGAGGAATTTTTTCAGTACCCGGTTTTCCGTACGCGGCAGCGATGCCGCCACGCCGGTGGTGGACAGTTCTGCCATCATTTACTCCGCATTTTCGGGTTGATTAACACATACAGCACATCCGCCAGCAGGTTCAGCGCGAGAAAACCGATTGCCACCACCAGCACGACACCCTGCACCACCGCGTAGTCACGGTTGAACACCGAATCGACAATCATCTTGCCGAAACCGGGAATGGTAAACACCTGCTCAGTCAGCACCGCGCCCCCCAGCAGCTCGCCAAACAGCAGCGTGGTCAGGGTGATCACCGGCACCAGCGCATTACGAAACGCATGCTTCATGATCACCGCTTTTGGCAGCAACCCCTTCGCGCGTGCGGTGCGAATATAATCCGCTTTTAGCACCGCAATCATCGACGCGCGAGTATGGCGCATTAACGTCGCCGCCAGCCCCGTTCCCAGCACCAGCGCGGGCAACAACAGCGTGCGCAAGTTCTGCAATGGATCTTCACTAAATGGCACAAAACCAGACGCCGGCAGCCATTGCAGGTTGACGGAAAAGATGAGGATCAACAGGATCCCCAGCCAGAAATGCGGCACCGAAATGCCGGATATCGCCACAAAATTAGCGCCGTGATCGATCCAGCTATTCCTGTTCACCGCCGCCAGAATGCCCATGCTGATACCGAACAGCAGCGCAATAACCATCGCCAGCAGCGACATCTCAAGCGTCACCGGCAGCTTGGTGGCAACCAGGTGCGTGACCGGCTCCTGCGTACGCAGTGAGACGCCAAGATCGCCCTGCAATGCGCGGGTCAGCCAGTGAAAATATTGCACCGGAATCGGCGCATCCAGGTTCAGCTCCGCGCGCAACTGGGCGATGACCGCCGGATCGCGCTCCTCGCCCAGCATCGCAGTGAGCGGATCGCCGGGGAGCAACTTTTGCAAACCGAACACCATCATGCTGACCAGCAGCAAGGTCGGAACGGCGAGTAGCAGGCGTTTGCAAATCAATTCCAGCATGGTTTCTCCAGGCGACGCCGTTTAGTTGGCAAGCGACAGACCCGCCAGACGCACAATGCCGTCCGGGTAAGGTTTAAAGCCCTGCACTTTTTTGTTCATACCAAACAGGCGCGGTTCAAAGTAGAGGTAGGCAATCGGCATATCGGTTTGCAACTGCTTCACGACCTTTTCATACAACGCCTGACGGGTTGCCGGATCGTTGTGCAGACGCGCCTGCGTCAGCCACTCATCGACCTGCGGGTTGCTGTAGCGACCATCGTTAAGCGTCCCTTTGCTATTAATGAAGCCGAAGATGCTGCCATCGGGATCGGGGCGACCAGACCAGCCGGAGTAGCTAAGCTGAAAATTGCCGCTTTGCTGCCTGTCCAGCAGGGTGGCGAATTCCGTCATCTGCAGATTGACATTGAAACCGGCTTCGGCGGTCATCGCCTGCAACACCTGGCCCACTTGCTGTGACGTCGGGTTGTTCGGCACCAGCAGTGAGACGGTGATCGGCGTCTTCACCCCTGCGGCTTGCAGCAGCGCTTTGGCTTTTTCCACATCGCGCGGGGGCACCGGCAATTTGACGTGATACGGGCTGACTGGCGAAAACGCCTGGTTCGCCGGGGCGTATAACCCTTCGAATACCACCTGGTTGAGTGCATCGCGATCTATCGCCAGCGAGAACGCCTCACGCACGCGCGCATCTTTGAACGGATCGTTGGCCGGGACGTTGCCGTTATTGATATTAAACGTGATGCCCTGATACCCCAGCCCTGTCACTTTCGCCAGGTGAAGTTTGTTGTCGGCCTCTACGGTTTTCACATCGCTGGCGGCAATCCCTTCGGTCAGATCGAGATCGCCCGCACGCAGGTTCGCCAGTCGCACCGAGGCATCCGGGATCGGCAGGTAGATAACTTTGTCGAAGTGGTACGCACCTTTGTTCCAGTAGTTATCAAAACGCGACAACACAATGCGGTCTTGTGAGACGCGGCTGTCGAATTTATACGGACCAGAACAGACCGGGTGGGCGGCAAAATCCGCTTTCTTCGCCGCCACGGGGGCCAGCATCGCGCCGGCGCGATCGGTTAACTGCATCAGCAACGCCGAGTCCGGCGTTTTCAAATGCAACTTAATTTGCAGCGGTCCGCTGACCTCCACCGACTCGATAGAGGAGATTTCACTTTTTCGCAGCGAACCAGGCAGCGTCAGCGCACGATCGAGACTGAATTTCGCCGCAGCGGCGTCAAACTTCTCGCCATCGTGGAAGGTCACGCCCTCACGCAGATCCATGGTCAGGGTTTTGCCATCCTCGCTCCACGACCAGGCCTTCGCCAGCACGGGCACCACTTTCAGGTTTTCATCCACGTCCACCAGCCGATCGCACAGTGAAGCGAAGACAAAACGGCCATAGTAAGTACGCGCCAGGTGCGGATCGAGCATATCCGGATCCGCGCCAAGACCCACGCGCAGCACACTTTCAGCCTGGGCAGGCAGTGCCGCGCCCAGCAACATGACACTTCCCAGAACGGTCAAAAGCGAATTTCGCATCATCATTATTGTTTCCTTTAAGGGGAGGAGTGAGAGGCCGCGTGTTCAAACAGCGCGCGACGGCGCAAGAACGCGGCTGAGGGGGGAGCAATCTGAATCACGCTGCGGTCGCGGTTAATCTCCTGCCAGCGATGACAAGAGACCTGGCGACCACCTTCGAGTACCTGTGTGATGGGCTCACGTTGCTGGCACTCGTCTGTCGCAAACGGGCAGCGGGTATGAAAACGGCAGCCCTGCGGCGGGCTTGCGGGATTGGGTAAATCACCCTGCAACAGCGGCGTTTCGCGCACAATGCCGGGCTGGGGTTGCGGAGCAGACGCCATCAGCGCCTGCGTGTAGGGATGCAGCGGCGCATCGAAGATCTCATCCACCGTTGCCATTTCCACAATTTGCCCAAGGTACATCACCGCCACGCGGTCGCTCATATGGCGGATCACCGCCAGCCCGTGCGCGACGATGATCATGGTTAAACCAAGCTGCTGTTTCAGCGTCTCCAGCAGGTTGACCACCTGCGCTTGCACCGACACATCCAGTGCGGAAACGGGTTCATCGCCAAGCAGCAATTTCGGCCCAGAAGCCAGCGCGCGGGCAATGCCAATACGCTGGCGCTGGCCGCCGGAAAACTCATGCGGGTAGCGTCTGGTCCACGCCGCAGGCAGACCCACGGTGCCAAGCAGCTCGGCAACGCGTGCCTGACGTTCCGCTTTACCGATTTTCTGGTGCAACCACAGCGGCTCACCAACAATCTGCTCTACCGTCATACGCGGGTTGAGCGAAGCAAACGGATCCTGAAAGATAATTTGCAGCTCGCGCCGAAGCTGGTTTAATCGCGCGCCGCTGGCATGGGTGATCTCCTCTCCCTGGTAGTAAACGCGCCCTTCGGACGCCGCCAGCAAACGCAATAGCAGGCGACCAAGCGTCGATTTTCCTGAACCGGACTCCCCCACAATCGCCAGCGTTTCGCCGGGGTAAACCGCCAGGGAAATACGATCCACCGCCGTGACATAACGTTTTGGCGCGAACAAGCGGGTTGGCCCGGCAAAGCGTTTGCTCAGATCGAAAGCTTCGAGGATCGGCGTGCTCATGCGGTTTCCCCCAGCGCGATGTGCTGTTCAAGTGGCACACGGAAACAGGCCACCAGATGGCCCTTCCCTTGCGGTGTCAGTGGGGGTTTTTGCTGCTGGCAGCGTGCCTGGGCAAACGGGCAACGGGTGGCGAAACGGCAGCCTTGCGGCATCGCTTCCGGTAACGGCACCGCACCGGGAATGGTCGACAGTTGCCCTTTGCGCGCCCCCAGCGAGGGAATCGATCCCATCAGACCAATGGTGTACGGGTGCTGTGGGTCGGCAAAAATCGCCTCCACGCTGCCCTGCTCCACCACTTGTCCGGCGTACATCACCGCCACCTGCTGCGCCACTTCCGCCACCACACCGAGATCGTGGGTGATCATCAATACCGCCGTGCCGGTTTCGGCTTTCAGAGTGTTGAGCAGCGCGAGGATCTGCGCCTGAATTGTTACATCCAGTGCGGTTGTCGGTTCGTCGGCAATTAACAGGCGCGGCTTGTTGATGAGTGCCATCGCGATCATCACGCGCTGGCGCATACCGCCGGAAAGCTGGTGTGGATACGCTTTCAGGCGCATCTCCGCTGCCGGGATCTGCACTTTTTCCAAGATGTGGAGCGCCGCCTCGCGCGCCGCATTCGCCGACACGTTCTGGTGGCGTATCACCGCTTCGCTGAGCTGGTCGCCGAGCGTAAATGCCGGGTTGAGCGAGGTCATCGGTTCCTGAAAAATCATCGCCAGTTCATTACCGCGCAGGTCGGCATATTCGCGCGCAGTGAGCTGGCGCAAGTTGCGCCCGCGAAACTGCATCTCACCGCCAAGGATCTGCGCACTGGCGGGCAGCAGCCCCATCAGTGCCAGCGAGGTAATGCTTTTGCCGCAGCCGGACTCACCGACCAGCGCCAGCGTTTCTCCGCTTTTGACAGAGAGCGAAATCCTGTCCAGTACGCTCACCGGGCTGCCAGCAAACTGCACTTCCAGATTATGCAGACGCAGCACCGGCGCAGCCTCTTTAAACGGGATCGTCGTCATGGGGTATCGTCCTCAAGATGAATGGCCTGGATCAGCGCATGTTGCAGATCGAGCAGGTGTTCGCGCATCGCCGTCGCCGCCTCATGCGGCTGGCGCTGGCGAATGGCAATCATGATGCGGTGGTGGTGATCGTTGTAGCGATCCACTTTCGCTGGCGTTCGCGCCAGTTCCCGCAGATGGTGCCAGGCAGGTTCGCGCCGCACCGCGTCAAGCGTGTCAAAAAGACCGAGCATCAGACGGTTTCCTGCCGCCTCGGCGATAGCCCGGTGAAAAGCGCTGTCCCACAGCTCATTCAGATCCGGATCATCCGGGTTAACGTTGTCGATGCGTTCCAGCATGCGCTGCATCAGCGCCAGATTTTCCGGGCTGGCGCGAAGTGCCGCCAGCCGCGCAAGACCGGGCTCAATTTGCAGGCGGGCTTCCATCACTTCCAGCATATTGGTTTGTTGCACCAGTCCCTGTAGTGCAAGAGGTGCAACCGGTGCCGCAGGGCCAATAAAGGTGCCTTTGCCCTGTTTGCGCCAGATCCGCCCCTCCTCTTCCAGCACGTCCAGCGCGCGACGCACTTCGCGTCGCCCGACGCCTAAGTTTTCCGCCAGTTCACGTTCCGTGGGAAGAGGAGTCCCTGGTGTTGACTCATGCTGGTGAATTAGCCCACGAAGTTGTTCCAGCGCCGTACTGGAATTTGCCAGATAGCGTGACGGTTTTTCCATATTGGTTCATCCGCATTTCGCGTTATCTTTTTATTTAATTACAGACAGTTAGTTCTAATGCCGTCTGTACGCCTCGTTATTTACTAAGCAATTCGCGAACCAATACGGCATTGGTTCGATAAATTTTTGTTAATACTTTGATTTATTAATGTTTATTTTTTGGCTAACGCAGAGGAGGTAGCAGGCACCTGCGGATGCAGGCGATGAAATGCACAGTTAGCGTGCAAACCATGCACTAAAAGGGAAGAAAGAAACCAAAGGGGGAACGACCTGAACACGACAGGGACGTAGTGATGAGGAGGCGAAATGACCCGTTCTCAATCACTACGTCGAAGACAGAAACCAACACAACCTGCCGCGCCTGCCAGCCCGGCCTGTTCTCAGCATGGCGAATTCACTATCACAACGGCCAGGGTCCAGGTGCGCCCGAACAGAATGGCAGGCTGATATTTTTACCGTGATCCCCGATAACCGCACGCTGACACGGTAGTAACAGCTTGACGCTACGCCGCGTGAATAAGCCTTCCTACCGCAAGGCTCAGGGCGCGCAGCGCCTGGGCGACATCGCTACAGGCCACGCTTTCCGCCGGGTGATGGCTGATGCCTTTATAACAACGCACAAACAGCATGGCGGAAGGCCAGCGCTCCGCAATGGCGATAGCATCATGTCCTGCCCCACTCGGCAGAGATAAAACCTTCCCCTGCACGGTGTGTACCGCATCGGCCAGCTCTTCACGCAGTGGCATATCACACGGCGTGGCGGCGATGGTGTAAAAAATGTCGTGGCGGAACTCAAGCCTGCGTTGCCGGGCGATGCGGGTGGCTTCATCCAGCAAGAGGTTGAGCAACGCTTCGCGCTTATCATCGTGCGGGCTACGGATATCGAGCGTAAGCCCAACTGCGCCGGGGATCACATTCACCGCGCCGGGTTCGCATTGCAATGTGCCAACGGTGGCAACCATCTCCGGGCCAGCCTCGATCGTTGCCTGTTCGATAATCTGTATCCATTCGGCGGCAGCGGTCAGCGCATCACGGCGATGACGCATCGGCACCGTACCGGCGTGCCCGGCCTCACCGGTAAAACGGCAGCTAAGCCGCCGCGCACCGTTGATGGCCGTGACCACGCCGAGCGCCAGATCCGCGTCTTCCAGCACCGGCCCCTGTTCAATATGCAGCTCCAGATAGGCGGAAAAATCCCCGACCGGGCGCTGCGCCGTAGCAATCTGTGCGGCATCCAACCCGGCCTGTTCCAGCGCCTGTGCCACGCTGATACCCTGCGCATCTTCACAGGCCAGCCACGCTTGTGGCCAGCTGCCGGTCAGCCCACGGCTACCCAGCAGCGCGATGTTAAATCTTGTGCCCTCTTCGTCAGCAAAACCGACAATCTCGATCGCCTGCCTGCCGCGCAGGTTAGCCCGATTCAGGCCATCAACAACTTCAATCGCCGCCAGTACACCAAGCATACCGTCGTAACGCCCGGCGTCGCGCACGGTATCAAGATGCGAACCGAGCAGCAGCGCCTGGCCTCCCGCTTCGATACCTTCGTAACGGCCAAAAATGTTGCCGACCGTATCTTGCCAGGTGCGCATCCCTGCCTGCTGCATCCACCCGGCAACCAGCGCATTTGCCTGCAAATGCTGGGGCGAGAGATAAACACGGGTAAGCTGACCCGGCGTTTCGCTGATTTGCGCCAGCGCGTCACAGCGCTGCATAACCCGGCTGGCGGCTTGTGCGGCATCGAAAGGTGTCATCATTAACTGACTCCTTCGTAAATATCCCATGCCGCCTGCATACCCGCTCCCTGGATGGTGCGAAAACCCAGCCGGTTCAACACCGCTTCCAGCGCGGTCAGCGTTTGCAGCACGCAATCTTTACGCGCGTTATAGCCCATGGTGCCGATGCGCCAGATCTTGCCCTGCAGCGGGCCAAACGAGGTGCCAATTTCAATATGGAAATCATCCAGCAGACGTTTACGCACCTCTTCGCCATGCACTTCCCGCGGGATTTGTACGCCGAGGACGTTGTTCATCTTGTGCCGGATATCGCCAAACACTTCCAGCCCCATTCCCTGGATGCCCGCCAGCAGCGCGCGCCCGTGCAGTTCGTGGCGCGCAATCAGCTTATCCATCCCCTCTTCGAGCATAATGCGCGCGCATTCGCGGGCGGCGAACAGCATGCTGGTCGCTTCCGTGTGGTGATTCAGACGTTCCGGCCCCCAGTAATCCATCACCATGCCGAGATCGAAATAGTTGGAGTAGATCATCTCCTGTGCGCCGTCCTGATGCGCCTCGGTGCGAATGCCCTGTTCTACGCATTTGCGCGCCCGCACGGCAGCTTCCATTCGTGGGCTGAGGGTAATGGGCGAGCTCCCGGACGGGCCACCAAGGCACTTCTGCAACCCGGCGGAAACAGCATCCAGGCCCCACGCATCGCTTTCTAACCGGTTACCACCGAGCGAAGCGGTGGCGTCGGTATAAAACAGCACATCGTGGTGGCGGCAAATCTCACCTAATTGCTCCAGCGGTTGCAGCATGGTGGTCGAGGTATCGCCGTGTACCGTTAACAGCAGGCGCGGCTTGATGCGAACGATGGCATCTTCAATCTGATCCGGGCTAAACACCTCGCCCCACGGCACCTCAATGGTGTGGACTTCAGCGCGGCAGCGGCGGGCAATTTCACACAGCAGATGACCAAAACGGCCAAACACCGGCACCAGCACCTTATCCCCAGGGCGAATGGCGGAAACGAGGATCGCCTCAATACCCGCGCGCGAGGTGCCATCCACCAGCATCGTCCAGCGGTTTTCCGTGCGAAACACCTCGCGGTAAAGCGCCATCACTTCATTCATGTAGCCGGTCATCACCGGATCGTATTGCCCTATCAACTGGCTCGCCATCGCCCGCAGAACACGCGGGTCGGCGTTGATTGGCCCCGGCCCCATCAACAGGCGCGAAGGTGGATTAATTTGCGGGAACTGCTGGAAATCAAACATGGGCGCGTCCTTTAGTCTGCGACAGCGTGAAATGTGAAACAAAAGATTCTTTAAATTAATTTCTGCAACTAATGTGCCACAGACAAAAAAACGACACCAGCGCTGGATAGCCGCTATTTCATGCCAAAAACCATAAGAAAACGGGGCGCTTAACGCCCCGTCATAACACATCAGGATGGTGCATAAGCACCTTTATGGTGCATTAACGGTGTTCAAGCTCATCCAGTTCATCGTACAGGGAAGCGATGTGGTGAATGCGCTGACGCCCTTCGCTCAGCGCGGTGTGCAGCACGGCATTGGACAGCAAATTAACCAGGCTCATGGCGCTGCTGTAGCTGTCGAACGCGGAGACGCTCTCCAGCGGCAAACCGATGTGCCAGCGGCACAGCGGCTTAATGCTGGCTGCCTGCGGCTCACTGATTGCCAGCAGCGGAATGCCCTGCTGATGCAACACCGCCAGCAGCGGGCGCACCACGCGCGGGCGGCGGCGAAACGCCACCACCACCACCATATCCTGCGGAGTGATATCGACCACTTCTTCCGCCAGCGTCTGCCCCGGCTGCGGCATCAGCAGCACCTGACCACGGCTTTGCAGCAACTGCTGACGCAGGTGTAACGCCACAGGGGCGCTGTTACGCAGCCCCAAAATAAAAACCCGCTTCGCGGTATTGAGCGCGGTGACAATTTCGGCGAATTGCCCGGCATCCAGCGTATTGACCCACAGCGTCAGGTTCGCCATCTCCTGCTTGTAATGGCGCGCCAGCAATGTGTTGCCCTGCACCGCGTCGCGGTTCTCGGTCAACGGCATACCGCTCTGGCGCAGCGTGCGCAGTTCATCGCGCATCTCTTTGAAACGATCGTAGCCGAGGCGCTTAAACAAGCGACTGACAGTCGCTTTCGATACCCCGCTCAAGCGCGCCAGCTCGGCGCTGTTATAGCTCACCAGATCGTCGAAATGATCGATGATAAACGAGGCAACCCGTTGTTCCTGCGGGGATAGCTCGTCAAAGCTCGCCCGTAAACGCTCATCCAGCTGCTGCATAGCTTCTCCTGCAACTTTTGTTTCAGGCTAAGCTGACACAGTGAAACGCCTGTCGTCAATCTGGAACAGCTCTTGCTTAGTGTTCTGCACTTACCCGCAAAAACAGGAAGCGTGACGATGCAAAGTAATATGGCCCCCTCCGGCATGGCGGTGACACCGCACCATCTCGCCAGCGAATCGGCGTTGTCGGTGTTGCGCCACGGCGGCGACGCGATTGAAGCGATGGTGGCGGCAGCAGCAACGATTGCAGTAGCCTACCCGCACATGAACGGCATCGGTGGCGATGGCTTCTGGTTGATTGTGCCGCCAGAAGGCGAACCGCTAGCCATCGACGCCAGCGGCGCGGCCGGACAACACGCAACGCGCGAATTTTATGCCGGTCACGTACATATTCCCCATCGCGGTACGCTTGCTGCGCTGACCGTACCCGGCACGCTCAGCGGCTGGGATGAGGCGCTGAAGGTCTCCGCCACGCTCGGTGGCGGGCAGCTTCCGCTCTCACGGTTACTGGCCGATGCGATCCGCTACGCCGCCGAAGGCATCCCGGTGACCCAGTCGCAGGCCAGCGCTACGCAAAGTAAATATGCGGAACTGGTGGATATCCCCGGTTTTGCAGACACATTTTTACAGCAAGGCAACGCCCCACTGGCCGGCAGCCGGTTTTGCCAGCCGAAACTCGCCCGCACGCTGACCCAGCTTGCCACCGAAGGGCTGGAGAGCTTTTACCGTGGCTCGCTGGCGCAGGTGATCGCCCATGAAATGCAGATGTTGGGTTTGCCCGTGACCGCCCAGGATCTGGCGAACCATCGTGCCCAGCGCCGCGTGCCGTTGAAGCTCAGCCATAGCCAGGGCGAAATTTTCAATATGACGCCGCCGACGCAGGGGCTGGTATCGCTCGCCATCCTCGGCATTACCGACCATCTGGAGATGGCGCAGGCCAGCGACGTGCAGACCATTCACCGCATTGTGGAAGCGACCAAGAAAGCCTTCGCCCTGCGCGATCGCTACATCACCGATCCGCGCCACGTCACGCTGCCGGTACAGAGCCTGCTGGAACAAGCGCCGCTGGAGCAACTGGCGGCCAGCATTGATGAGCAACGCGCCGCGCCCTGGGGTCAGGGGAAAGGGCCAGGCGATACCGTGTGGATGGGAGTTATCGACAAAAACGGGCTGGCGGTGTCGTTTATCCAGAGTATTTATCACGAATTTGGCAGCGGCGTGGTGCTACCGGAAAGTGGCGTGCTGCTGCAAAACCGTGGCGCGGCCTTTAGCCTCGATCCGGCGCATCTGCTGGCGCTGATGCCTGGCAAACAGCCGTTCCATACCTTAAACCCCGCCGCCGCGCGGCTGAAAGACGGGCGCACGCTGGTTTACGGCACCATGGGCGGCGACGGGCAGCCGCAAACGCAGGCCGCTATTTTTACCCGCCATGTCATGCAGGGTATGCCGCTGCAGGAGGCGGTTTGCGCCCCGCGCTGGTTGCTGGGCCGCACGTGGGGGCAACTTTCCGATAGTCTGAAACTGGAAGGACGCTTTAGCGAAGAGACATTTCAGGCGCTGCGCGCGCTGGGCCATGACGTTGAGTGGTTGCCGGGAATGAGCGAAGCCACCGGGCACGCAGGGGCGATTGTGCGCCACCCCAGCGGCATGCTGGAAGGGGCTTACGATCCGCGCAGTAACGGCAGCGCAGCAGGGTTTTAAGGAGCAATGATGAATACACCTTTTGACTGGCCGACCTATATCCGATTGATGGAACAACTGCTTGATGTCCCGCTGGATGATGCACGCCGCGCCGAACTGGAAATCCAGCTCGCCAGAATCGCCGCGATGGCGCAACCGCTGATGGCCTTTACGCTGCCGCATCGCCAGGAAGGCGCAGGAGAGTACCGGCTATGAATTTATCGATTGCTGATATCCGGCGCGGTCTGCGGGAGAAAAACTTTAGCGTCGGAGAACTGGCGCATCGCCAGCAAGGTACAGGAGAGTGCCGGTTATGAATTTATCGATTGCTGATATCCGGCGCGGTCTGCGGGAAAAAACCTTCAGCGCCTGCGAGCTGGCGCAGCAGACGCTGGCGCACGTTGAGCGCGACAATCCGCGCATCAACGCCTTCACCGCCATCACTGCTATGCGAATGCTGGCTGAGGCCGCGCAAATCGACCGGCAAATCGCGAAGGGCGAAGCATTGCCCGCGCTGGCAGGCGTGCCGTATGGAGTAAAAAACCTGTTTGATGTTGAAGGTGTCACCACGCTTGCCGGGGCGAAACTCTTCAGCCAGCGGCCACCGGCTACGGAAGATGCCTTCGCGCTTCGCCAGTTGACGCGCGCGGGCGCGATGCTCGCCGGGGCGCTGAATATGGATGCCTACGCCTATGGTTTTACCACCGAAAACAGCCACTACGGCGCAACGCGTAACCCACGCGATCCCGAGCGTATCGCGGGCGGCTCGTCCGGCGGTTCGGCTGCAGCTGTCGCCGCGGGGATGGTCAATTTTTCGCTCGGTAGTGACACCAACGGATCAATCCGCGTACCCGCCTCCCTGTGCGGTATTAACGGGCTGAAACCGACATTTGGCCGTCTGTCGCGTAGCGGTAGCCATCCGTTTGTCGCCAGCCTCGATCATATCGGCCCGCTGGCGCGTAGCGTTGAGGATTTAACGCAGGTGTATGACGCTTTGCAGGGTCACGATCCCGACGATCGCTGGCAGTCCGATCGCGCCAGTGATGCCGCCTTGCCGCAGTTGCATGGGGAAAGCAGGCTGCGCTGCGCCGTGCTGGAGGGGTATTTCACCACCTGGTGCGATGATGATGCGCGCAAGGCCGTTGCCCGTGTCGCGCGAGCGCTGAATGCTGACAATGCGATAACGCTGCCGGAAGCGGAACTGGCGCGAACGGCGGCCTTTTTGCTGTCGGCAGCGGAAGGCGGCAACCACTATTTACCCGCCCTGCGCACCGACGCTGACGCGTTCGAACCCAACTCGCGCGAACGCCTGCTGGCGGGCGCGATGACGCCCTCGGCCTGGTACACGCAGGCACAGCGGTTTCGCGCCTGGTTTCGCGACAAAACATTGCCGCTATTCGATGACGTCGATCTGCTGTTAGCCCCGGCAACGCCTTGCTGTGCCACGCCGATTGGCGCACAGACCATGCATATCAATGGTGTCGATTTACCCATAAAAGCAAGCATGGGGATGCTGACGCAGCCAATCTCCTTTCTTGGCTTGCCGGTGGTCACCGTGGCGCTGAAAACCGCCTGCGGTTTACCGACAGGCGTACAGATTATTGGCGCGCCCTGGCAGGAAGCGCGCTGTTTACAGGCGGCATGGCGGCTGGAGCAGGCCGGTCTTCTTTTTCCACAGGATGCAGCATGAACCGAGATAATGTTGATCGCCCGGCGATCCTCAATGAAGTGACCACCGCGTTTTACCGCTATGAGCAGGCGCTTATCAGCAACGATATCAATGTGCTGGACGAGTTGTTCTGGGATGACGCACGCACCGTGCGTTACGGCGCCACCGAAAACCTGTACGGCATTGCCGCGATCCGCGATTTTCGCAACGCTCGCCCCTCAAGCGGGCTTGAGCGCGTGCTACGCAATACCACTATCACCACTTTTGGCGATGATATGGCGGTAGCGAGCACCGAGTTTACGCGGGAAAACAGCGAGAAAATTGGCCGCCAGATGCAGACCTGGGTGAAGTTCCCGTGGGGCTGGCGCATTGTGGCGGCGCATGTGAGTGTGATGGGGTAACAATAGCCCTCTCCGGTAAAAGAGAGGGAGAACATTAACCTTCGTGCAGCCCGCATTCGCGTTTCAGGCCAAAGAAGCGGGTCTCTTCTTCTGCCATGCCTGGCTCCCATTTGCGAGTGGTATGCGTGTCGCCCACCGAAAGGTAGCCCTGATCCCACAGCGGGTGGTAGTTCAGCCCGTGTTTTTGCAGGTACTGGTAGACCGTGCGGTTATCCCAGTCGATGATCGGCAGCACTTTGAACACGCCGCGCTGAATAGCCAGCACCGGCAATGTGGCGCGGCTGCCGGATTGCTCGCGGCGCAGCCCGGCGAACCAGGTTTTCGCGTTCAGTTCGGCCAGCGCGCGGTTCATCGGCTCAACTTTGTTGATGTGATTGTATTTTTCAATCCCTTCAACGCCCTGCTCCCACAGCTTGCCGTAGCGCGCCTCCTGCCAGGCCGGGCTGTGCTCGGCGCGGTAGATTTTCAGGTTCAGCTTGAGCTTATCCGTGAGCTCGTCGATAAACTGGTAGGTTTCCGGAAACAGGTAGCCGGTATCGGTGAGGATCACCGGGATATCCGGACGCACCTGGTTTACCAGATGCAGGCTCACCGCCGCCTGAATACCAAAACTTGAGGAGAGCACATATTCACCCGGCAGGTTTTCCAGCGCCCAGGCGACACGCTCTTCAGCGCTGAGTTTCTCAAGCTGCGCGTTGGTTTCAGAAAGCTGCAGTATGCGGTCTACTTTGGGCAGCTCGTTTAGCGCGTTCAGATCGAGTACGGACATATTGACCTCTCTTATCACCTCTTCCTCCCCGATCGGGGAGGAAGGAATCAGGCGTTATTCCCAGAAATCCCGCGCCGGATCGAGCACCGGGCGGATAATTCCAGCGCGGATGGTGAAGTCGCCAAAACCTTCGCCCTCTTCACGCTCGTGCGCCCAGCGTGCGACCAGTTCGTCGATAGCGCCAAGGATTTCGGATTCAGTAATGTTTTCGCGGTACATGCGCGGAATGCGTGTACCACTGCGATTACCGCCGATATGCAAGTTATAGCGTCCCGGCGCTTTACCCACCAGGCCGATCTCCGCCAGCATCGCACGACCGCAGCCGTTCGGGCAGCCGGTCACACGCAGCACAATATGGTCATCGCCCACGCCGTGTTTTTCCATCAGCGCTTCGACTTTATCGACAAACGAAGGCAGGAAACGCTCGGCTTCCGCCATCGCCAGCGGGCAGGTCGGGAATGACACACAGGCCATGGAGTTTTCGCGCTGCGGTTTTACCGCGTCCATCAGCCCGTGGCTGCGCGCCAGTTTTTCGATCTTCGCTTTCTGGCTTTCCGGCACACCGGCGATGATCAGGTTCTGGTTAGCGGTAATGCGGAACTCGCCTTTGTGGATCTTCGCAATTTCCAGCAAGCCGGTTTTCAGCGGTCGTCCCGGGTAATCCAGAATACGGCCGTTTTCAATAAACAGCGTCAGGTGCCATTTATTATCGATGCCTTTCACCCAACCGATGCGATCGCCACGACCGGTAAATTCATACGGACGGATCGGTTCAAATTTGATCCCGGCGCGGCGTTCAACTTCCGCTTTGAAGGTTTCAACGCCCACGCGCTCAAGGGTGTATTTGGTTTTGGCGTTTTTACGATCGGTACGGTTACCCCAGTCGCGCTGCGTCGTAACCACCGCTTCCGCGACCGCCAGCGTGTGCTCCAGCGGCAGATAACCGAATTCGCTCGCCGTGCGGGCATATGTTTTCTTGTTACCATGCTCGATAGACAAACCGCCGCCAACCAGCAGGTTAAATCCCACCAGCTTGCCGTTTTCCGCAATCGCCACGAAGTTCATGTCGTTGGCGTGCAGATCGATGTCGTTCTGCGGCGGAATAACCACCGTAGTTTTAAACTTACGCGGCAAGTAAGTCTGGCCTAAGATCGGCTCTTCATCCGTGGTGGCCACTTTTTCCTGATCGAGCCAGATCTCGGCATAAGCCCGGGTGCGCGGCAGCAGATGTTCGGAGATCTTTTTCGCCCATTCGTAGGCTTCAGCGTGCAGTTCAGATTCGTACGGGTTCGAGGTACAGAGCACGTTACGGTTCATGTCGTTGGCGGTTGCCAGTGCGTCCAGCCCAACGGAGTGCAGCATCTGGTGCGCCGGTTTCACATTTTTCTTCAAAATGCCGTGAAACTGGAACGTCTGACGGTTGGTCAGTCGGATGCTGCCGTAAATGGTGTTGTCGTGGGCGAATTGATCAATCGCCTGCCACTGTTTGGTGGTGATAACGCCGCCCGGCAGGCGGCAACGCAGCATCATCGCGTGGCGCGGCTCCAGCTTTTGCTCAGCACGCTCGGCGCGGATATCGCGATCGTCTTGCTGATACATGCCGTGAAAACGGATCAGCAGAAAGTTGTCGCCTTTGAAGCCGCCGGTCAGACCGTCATGCAAATCTTCCGCAATCGTACCGCGCAGGTAGTTGCTTTCGCGTTTCATGCGTTCGGCGTCGGTCAGTTTGCCTTCGACCACCAGTGGGCCGGGGTGTTTTTCGCTCATTAGTAGACATCTCGCTGATAACGGCGCTCAACGCGCAGCTCACTTAAAAATTCATCCGCCGCTTCGGTGTCCATGCCACCAAATTCGGCAATCACATCCAGTAAAGCCTGCTCAACGTCTTTCGCCATGCGATTGGCGTCGCCGCAGACATAAATGTGCGCGCCGTCGTTGATCCAGCGCCACAGTTCCGCGCCTTGCTCGCGCAGTTTGTCTTGTACGTAAACTTTTTCTTTTTGATCTCTGGACCAGGCCAAATCGATGCGGTTCAGCACGCCCTCTTTCACATAGCGCTGCCACTCAACCTGGTAGAGGAAATCTTCGGTAAAGTGCGGGTTGCCAAAGAACAGCCAGTTTTTGCCTGGCGCGTCATCGGCGGCGCGCTGCTGCATAAAGGCGCGGAACGGCGCAATACCGGTGCCCGGCCCAATCATGATCACTGGCGTTTGCGGGTTCGCCGGCAGACGGAAGTTATCGTTATGCTCGATAAATACGCGAACTTCACCCTCGTCTTCTACGCGATCGGCGAGGAAGCTTGAAGCACCGCCCGCACGGGCGCGGCCTTCGACGTCATAACGCACCACGCCAACGGTGATATGTACTTCACTCTCCACTTCTGCCTGCGAAGAGGCAATAGAGTAAAGGCGCGGCGTCAGCGGGCGCAGCAGGCCAATCAGCGCGTCCGCATCCAGCTGCGCCGGAGAGAAACGCACCATGTCGACAATCGGCGTGGTCGCGGCGTAGTGCTGCAACTGCGCTTTATCACCGACCAGCGGCAGCAACGATTCGCTGCGCGTCAGGGTGGCGTAATTTTCCACGATATTGGCGGTGTTGACCGTCAACTCGAAATGCCACTGCAACGCTTCGGCAAGCGGCAGGGTTTTGCCATCGACCGTGACGGGCTCATCACCTTTCAGCCACAGCAGTTCAACCAGCTCTTTGACTAACGCAGGATCGTTCTGATACCAGACGCCGAGCGCATCGCCCGGCTGGTAACGCAGACCGGAGTCGCCCAAATCGATCTCGATGTGACGCACATCTTTTTCTGAATTACGCCCAGTGATTTTCTGGTTAACCGACAGGCTTGCACTCAGCGGTGCTTCTTTGGTGTACGGGCTGGAGACGATTTCATTCACCGCACCGCTGGCGGCAACAGCAGCTTGCACAGGCGAAGAGGCTGGCGCACGGGCTTTCAGCACTTCAACCACACGGGCGCGCCACTCTGCGGCGGCGGCCTGGTACTCCACATCGGCATCGACGCGATCCAGCAGACGTTCAGCACCCAGCTCAGCCAGTTTGCTGTCAAAATCTTTCCCGGCCTGGCAGAAAAACTCATACGAGGTGTCGCCCAGACCGAAGACCGCAAAAGCGGTGCCATCCAGCTTTGGCGCTTTTTTCGAGAACAGGAACTTATGCAGCGCAACAGCTTCTTCCGGCGCTTCGCCTTCACCCTGCGTTGAAGCAACGACGATCAGCAGTTTTTCATTGGCGATCTGTTTGAATTTGTAGTCGCCTGCGTTGACCAGCGTAACATTGAGTTTCGCGGCCAATAAATCATCGCGCAGCGCTTCGGCTACACGGCGGGCGTTACCGGTCTGCGAGGCGGAAATCAGCGTAATAGAGGACGCTTCTGCGACCGGCGTCGCAGCGGCAACCGCGCCAGCTGGCTGCTGATTCAGCACGCCCCAGAAATAGCCGGAAACCCAGGCGAGCTGGGTGGGTGTTAAATCAGTGGTGGCCGCCTGGAGGCGCGCCAGTTGCTCCGGGCTAAGCGGAAGCAACGCGGAAGGTGGGACCTGGGTCGTCATGCGTCGTATTGTTCCAGTAGCAATTCCCTTTCGTCTTTCGCGCAGCCTGTGAACGCGCCAACGCCGCGAAATCCATGGGGATATAATTTTAAAAAAGTGAAGTGAAACTAAGGTTAACGGTGGGGATAATAACAATTAAAGAAAGGTTGGAAATAATAAATAACCAAATGGACTAACCTGTTTTAGTTATAGTTGATAACACTAAAACAGGTTAAATAACTTATTGAATTACATTGATAAAACGAATGTATTGCGGTTCGGCTTCTGTCGTAACCGCTTTTAGTGATTTTAATTAATGCTAAAAAAGGTCATTTCCGCTACCATGCGGCGGTTTTTTGGAAGCCTGAGAGTTCATTATGTCGACCACGTTGTTTAAAGATTTCACTTTCGAAGCCGCGCATCACCTGCCGCATGTCCCGCAGGGGCACAAATGCGGTCGTCTGCATGGCCACTCGTTTATGGTGCGCCTGGAGATCACCGGCGAGGTGGATCCTTATACCGGCTGGATTATGGACTTCGCCGAGCTGAAAGCCGCGTTTAAACCGCTTTACGAGCGCCTGGATCACTACTATTTGAATGAGATCCCAGGGCTGGAAAACCCCACCAGCGAAGTGCTGGCGAAATGGATTTGGGATCAGATGAAACCGGTGGTGCCGCTGCTGAGCGCGGTGATGGTAAAAGAGACCTGCACGGCGGGTTGCGTTTATCGCGGCGAATAAACGACTTTCGTACCGTCAACCTGCGAGCCGGCCAGCCCTGCGGGTTGACAGCACATTTGCCCACGCTTTATCTGCTCCGCTCACCCTCTCCGGTCTATTTAACGCACCAGATAGCCGCCATCAACGACCAGTAAATGACCATTTACATAATCTGAGGCGCGGCTGGCGAGAAAAATGACTGCGCCCATTAAATCCTGCGTATCTCCCCAGCGCATAGCCGGTGTGTGATCAATTCCCCATTTATATTGTTTGCGATCGTTACGAATTATCTGCGTGATATCCGTGGAGAAATATCCCGGCGCAATACCGTTTACCTGAATATTAAATTGCGCTAATTCGTCGCAATAGGCTTTTGTTAAACCGGCCAGCGCATGTTTTGTCGCGGAATAGGCGGGAGATCCCTGTTGACCTAAAAATGAACGCACCGAACAAATATTGATAATTTTTCCGCGAAGGTTTTTCGCCATCACTTTTGCCGCTTCATGACATAATTCAAAGGCGGCTGTCAGATTCACGTTAATCATCGGATCCCAATCAGTGCGATTAAACTCCCAGACATTATTCATTTTGCAGATGCCCGCGTTATTCACCAGGATATCAACCGTACCAAAACGTTCGCAGCAGGCGGCAATAATTTTTTTTGGCGCATCTTTTTCAGTGATATCAATCGCCATGAATTCAGATTCTGCCCCCTGCTGCTTAATGGCTTCTTCTGTTTCCCCACTGTCATCACTGATAGCGGGAATAAAAACATTTGCCCCCGCTTTCGCCAGTGCGACAGAAAATGCCTGCCCTAACCCACTATTACCACCGGTGACAATCGCAGTTTTACCCTGCAAGGAAAAAAAACTCATTGAGAAATTATTAATTGATCTTATTGACATTACTTGTTCCAAAATCCTTTTAGAAAAAGCGAAACCTCATAATAATGAGACAAACTTATTTTGAGAGATAAAACAACGAATGACTTCTATCACAGTAAAACAATGTTACATTTGATAAAGGTCAAATTTAAATTACCACCACAATTTACTTCGGAATAATCACCAATATTTAGCTTGCGTATTAATAAAAAACCCGCCAGCGGCGGGTTTTTTATTAAGCAATATTGAGATATTTGTGCGTCTGCATTGACAGCCGCCAGTTGCGGGCAATACAGGTTTCAATACACAAGCGTGTCGCATCCTCTTTCTGGCTGATCGGCTGCAAGGCGATTACCCGCTGCTTATCATCGTGCAGCTGCGCCAAAAGCTCGTCCAGCGCTTCAATATCGCGCACGCGGCCAACAGGGTGCTTAATCTCATCGGCGCGTTCCAGCGCCTGCTGGAGGACATCATAACCGCCGCGCATATTTACTTTCGGCGATACGGTGACCCAGGTGGCGTGCGACGTACGAACGTCGTGCGTGCCGCTGGTTTCAATCTGACAGCTAAAGCCGTTGTGCTCCAGCAATGTGGTCAACGGGGTGAGATCGTGAATGCAGGGTTCACCGCCGGTAATCACCACATGGCGCGCAGTCCAGCCCTGGCGCTGGATAATGGCGAGCAGATCTTCACTGCTTGCCGCACCCCATTTATCGCTCTCTTTGGTCTTCGCGAGAATGCTGTACAGCGAAACCTCCCGATCCGCGAGCTTATCCCAGGTGTGTTTGGTATCGCACCAGGCGCAACCAACCGGGCATCCCTGTAAACGAATAAAAATGGCGGGAACGCCGGTGAAGTAACCCTCGCCTTGCAGGGTCTGGAACATCTCGTTAATCGGGTACTGCATCGTCGCTCTTATTAGCAGGGAAAAACGCCATTATTGCAGATAACCCGCAGGGGATCATGTGCCATTTGCGCCGCGCACGGCGGGCTATTTAACCTGCTGATAATGAAAACTATCAGTTATGGCAAATTGTCATTACCTGCTATCAGCCGCTATCCTATGGCGGTTCTTTCTCTGGTTTGCCCCGCAAGGATGATGCAAATGGCGCGCATATTGGCCCTGTTGCTGGTGCTGAGTTTTACCCTTCCGGCGCTGGCTGTGCCTGTTCCACCGATGAATGGCGTGGTTAACGATCCCGAAAATCAGTTAAGCCTCTGGCAGCGTAAGGCGCTTATCCAGCAGGTGAGCGATCTGAATGCCCGCACGGGTACGCAAACCGCCGTACTGCTGATATCCACGACAAATGGCGAAACCATTGAACACTTTGCTAACGCGGTTTTTAACCGCTGGCGGCCTGGCGATGCCCGGCGTAATGATGGCGTGCTGGTGCTGGTCGCCTGGCAGGACAGAAAAGTGCGTATCGAGGTAGGAAGCGGCCTTGAGGGCATGTTAACCAACGCGCTGGCGAAGCAAATCATTGATGAATATATGATTCCAGCCTTCCGGCAGAATGACCTGAATACCGGAATTGTGCGCGGCGTTGAGGGGATCAGCACCGTGCTTGCCAGCCAGCCACTGCCCAAAGCTCAACCCCCGTCATTTTTCGAGCAAATGGCTGCCTGGTTTTCCCTGTGGAAGAGTTTAATTATATTGGCGGTGGTTATCATTGCCCTGACGGTCAAAGGCAAAATCCTCACGCTGACAGGACTGTTTCTTATCGCCTGCCCTCTGGCCGTGATTTTGTTCGCTTACAGTGAACAACACCCTTTGCTGCTGCCTTTTACGATATTCTGCGCTGCCGTGCCCGCCTTTATTTTACTGATGATTTTGTGCGTATGGTTAATTTACCCGCAGCGGCTTACCGTCGCAGGCCGGCAAAAATATCGTGAGAGCAGGCAACTTACTTATTCGCGTGGAGGCGAGACCAGCACCGACACAACCACTTATACCAGCAGCGAGAGTTCCAGCCATAGCAGTAGTGACAGTTCCAGTGGTGGTGGCGGTTCGAGTGACGGCGGCGGCGCTTCGGGAAACTGGTGAGCCATAAAGCGCAAAAGAAATGGTGTAACCAGATATTATTTATTTTACATTTTGAATTGAATTTATAAATAATTTGCAGGCTAACAAAATAAAAATAATCCATTAAATATCATCGATATAAATATTTAACACAGCGTGAAGGAATCTTTTTATTTTATTGGTTGTCGTAGACAAATCCCCTGTGTTTTCTTCCTTAAAACCAGCTTAAGAAACCCCGTTTTTGTACGCCATTTTATTGATATGGCGTTTAGCTTTCTGTGCCTACAATCCGCCAGAACAACCATGATGAGAAAGCGTTGATGAATACATTATTGATTACGGGTGTCACTGGGTTTCTTGGCGGGGCGGTATTAGAAAAAATTCTTCACGACAATCTACCGATGAATTTATTGCTGCTGGTTCGTGCCGAAGATAACGAAGCCGGGCTTGCGCGCGTTAAAAGCAATATGCGCAAGTTCAACCTCAGTGATGAGGTACTGAACTCACTTTCAACGTCGCAGATCCTGCTCGGTGATTTGGGCGAACCAGAAGGTTTTATTACCGATCCACGGCTGGAAAATGTCACCCATGTGCTGAACTGCGCAGCGGTGGCCTCTTTTGGTAATAATCCGTTGGTCTGGAAAGTCAACGTGGAAGGCACGCTGACGTTTGCACGCCGGATGTCGCAAGTCGCCGGGTTACAGCGTTTTCTGCACGTGGGCACCGCGATGTCATGCACCCCGGAGCCGGATTCACTGGTACCGGAAAGCAGCGAGTTTCGCGAGAATGCCGAGCATCTGGTGACCTATACGCACTCCAAATCCACTATCGAACAACTGATGCGCAAAGAGTGCCCGCAGTTGCCGCTGGTGATCGCACGTCCGTCGATTGTCGTCGGCCATACCAGCCATGGCTGCACCCCGTCTACCAGTATCTTCTGGGTGTTCAGCATGGGACTGATGCTGCAAAAATTTATGTGTTCGCTGGAAGATCGCGTGGATGTGATCCCGGTGGATTACTGCGCCGACGCGCTGCTGATGCTGCTTAGCGGAGAGATTGCACAGGGTGAAGTGGTGCATATCTCGGCCGGGGAAGAGAATAGCGTCCGCTTTGCCGATATCGACCGGGCAATGGCGAAGGCACTGGAAAAAGCCCCGGTTGGCGATAAATACGCGCAGGTGAGCTATGAAACGCTGGTGAAAATGCGCCGCGAGCTGAAGGATATCTTCGGGCCGTGCAACGAGCGCCTGATGCTGAAAGCGATGCGTCTCTACGGAGCGTTTGCCACGCTTAACGTGCGTTTCAGCAATGACAAGCTGCTCAGCATGGGTATGCCGAAGCCGCCACGCTTTACCGACTATATCGCCCGCTGCGTGCAGACAACGCGCGGCCTGACGATTCCGCAGCAGATGGAAGTCGACTTCAAATAGTCAAAAGCCTAAAAAAATGCCAGTCAACTGACTGGCATTTTTATTTGATCAACGCTTAGCGATTACGCCTGGCCTTTGATCTCTTTACGACCGTTGAACGGCGCTTGGTCACCCAGAGCTTCTTCGATACGAATCAGCTGGTTGTATTTAGCAACACGGTCAGAACGGCTCATAGAACCAGTTTTGATCTGGCCTGCAGCGGTACCAACAGCCAGGTCAGCGATGGTAGCGTCTTCAGTTTCGCCAGAACGGTGAGAGATGACGGCGGTGTAGCCAGCGTCTTTCGCCATTTTGATCGCAGCCAGCGTTTCGGTCAGAGAACCGATCTGGTTGAATTTGATCAGGATGGAGTTAACGATGCCTTTTTCGATGCCTTCTTTCAGGATCTTGGTGTTGGTTACGAACAGGTCGTCGCCAACCAGCTGGATTTTGTCGCCCAGCACTTTGGTCTGGTAAGCAAAGCCAGTCCAGTCAGATTCGTCCAGACCATCTTCGATGGAAACGATCGGATACTGTTTGGTCAGATCTTCCAGGAAGTGAGTGAACTCTTCAGAGGTGAACGCTTTGTTGCCTTCGCCAGCCAGAACGTATTTACCGTCTTTGTAGAACTCAGATGCTGCACAGTCCATCGCCAGAGTGATGTCTTTGCCCAGCTCGTAGCCCGCAGCTTTAACCGCTTCAGCGATAACAGCCAGTGCTTCTGCGTTGGAACCCAGGTTCGGCGCGTAGCCACCTTCGTCACCCACAGCGGTGTTCATGCCTTTGGATTTCAGTACTTTCGCCAGGTTATGGAACACTTCTGAACCCATACGTACAGCTTCTTTCAGGGTTTTCGCGCCAACCGGCTGAATCATGAATTCCTGAATGTCGACGTTGTTATCAGCGTGCTCACCACCGTTGATGATGTTCATCATCGGAACCGGCATGGAGTATTTACCCGGGGTGCCGTTCAGTTCAGCGATGTGTGCGTACAGCGGCAGGCCTTTAGAAGCAGCAGCAGCTTTAGCGGTAGCCAGAGAAACAGCCAGGATTGCGTTCGCGCCGAAGTTGGATTTGTTTTCGGTACCATCCAGATCGATCATGATTTTGTCGATGCCGGCCTGGTCTTTCGCGTCTTTACCCAGGATTGCCTGAGCGATCGGGCCGTTAACCGCGCCAACCGCTTTCAGTACGCCTTTACCCATGAAGCGGGATTTGTCGCCATCGCGCAGTTCCAGCGCTTCGCGGGAACCAGTGGAAGCACCTGACGGCGCAGCAGCCAGACCTACGAAACCACCTTCCAGGTGTACTTCGGCTTCAACAGTCGGGTTACCACGGGAGTCGATGATTTCACGACCGATGACTTTAACGATTTTGGACATTAGGTTTTCCTCAGTACAAGTTAAACTAAAACTCCAGACAAACAACGCGTACCGATGGTACGCGTTGCTGTTGTAACTTTTTTACTTCGCCTGGCGCTTCTGATACTCGCTGGCGGCTTTCACAAAACCGGCAAACAGCGGATGTCCATCACGCGGCGTAGAAGTAAATTCCGGGTGGAACTGACAAGCGACGAACCACGGATGATTCGGCACTTCGATGATCTCGACCAACTGATCATCCCCGGAACGGCCCGCAACACGCAGACCCGCAGCTTCGATTTGTTTCAACAGCATGTTGTTGACTTCGTAACGATGGCGATGGCGTTCAATAATGGTTGGCGCGCCATACAGTTGGCGAACCAGGCTGTCATCACCAAGCTGGCACTGCTGCGCGCCGAGGCGCATGGTGCCACCGAGATCGCTCTTCTCCGAACGCTGCTCAACGTTGCCGTCTTCGTCACGCCATTCGGTAATAAGCGCCACAACCGGGTATTTACAGTCTGGCACAAATTCCGTGGAGTTGGCGTTCTCCATTCCGACTACGTTACGAGCAAATTCAATCAACGCAACCTGCATACCCAGGCAAATACCCAGGTAAGGAATATTGTTTTCACGCGCATAGCGTGCGGTGGCGATCTTGCCTTCCACACCGCGGTAGCCGAAGCCGCCAGGGATAAGAATGGCATCAAGACCTTTCAGGATCTCTACGCCACGCGTTTCAACATCCTGCGAGTCAATCAGCTTGATGTTGACGGTTACGCGGTTTTTCAGGCCACCGTGTTTCAGTGCTTCAATAACCGATTTATATGCGTCCGGAAGTTCAATGTACTTACCGACCATACCAATGGTGACTTCGCCTGACGGATTCGCTTCTTCGTAAATAACCTGTTCCCATTCGGCCAGGTTTGCTTCCGGACAGTTCAAGCTGAATCGTTTACAAATATAATCGTCCAGCCCCTGGGATTTCAACAGGCCCGGGATTTTATAAATGGAATCGACGTCTTTCAGAGAAATCACAGCTTTTTCTGGAACGTTACAGAACAAAGCAATTTTTGCGCGTTCATTAGCAGGAACCGCGCGATCGGAACGGCAAATCAGAATATCTGGCTGAATACCGATAGAGAGCAGCTCTTTAACAGAGTGCTGCGTCGGCTTGGTTTTCACCTCACCGGAAGCCGCCATATAAGGCACCAGCGTCAGGTGCATGTAGAGAGTGCGCTCGCGGCCCACTTCTACCGCCATCTGACGGATAGCTTCAAGGAACGGCAGGGATTCGATGTCACCCACCGTACCGCCGATTTCTACCAGCGCAACGTCATGGCCTTCGCCACCGGCAATAATGCGCTCTTTAATCGCGTTGGTGATGTGCGGAATAACCTGTACGGTTGCACCCAGATAGTCGCCACGACGCTCTTTACGCAAAACCTCGGAGTAGATACGACCAGTGGTGAAGTTGTTGCGACGGGTCATTTTGGTGCGGATAAAACGCTCGTAGTGACCCAAATCCAGATCGGTTTCAGCGCCGTCTTCGGTAACGAACACTTCACCATGCTGGATTGGACTCATAGTCCCTGGATCGACGTTAATGTACGGATCCAATTTCATCATGGTGACGTTGAGGCCACGGGCTTCAAGAATGGCTGCCAGGGAGGCTGCGGCAATGCCTTTACCCAGAGAGGATACGACCCCGCCGGTCACAAAAATATAGTTCGTTGTCATGCTGAACCTGAGAAGTTAGGTTTAAAAGACGATGGAATAACCAGGACGGGAAAGCAGTATACCCGATGATGGTCTACGCCACAAACTTTCATTGCCCCCTCTCCTCTGTTCTTCAGGCCGCATCTGCATTGGCTTCTGTCACTCACCCCAGACGCGGCGCGTTTCGCTGCGTCTGAAGATTCGCTCGGTTGCCGCCTTGCTGCGACCCGAATTACTCGAAGAGGCGATTCTCAAGGCATTTCAACAAACTTAAGGAGTGTGAAAATAGCCACTTTTGGGTAAATGTTTTTGACGCAAATCAAGCGCTTGTTATTTAAAAAATCACACAAATCGCGCTTACTGGAACAAATGCTTTAAAGATCATGTTCCTGGCGTTTTACCTGTTGCCAGACATTTTCCATTGTTTCCAGATCTACACCGGTCATTTCCAGACCGCGTTCGCGCACAATACGCTCAACTTCGCGAAAACGCCGCTCAAATTTCAGGTTGGCTTTTTGCAACGCCACTTCCGCTTTGACGCCTAGATGACGCGAAAGGTTGACGGTCGCGAAGAGCAAATCGCCGACTTCCTCTTCCAGTTTCGCTTCATCAACCACCGCTTGTTTGGCTTCGTCCATGACTTCGTCAATCTCTTCGTACACTTTATCAAGCACCGGGCCAAGCGACGTCCAGTCAAAGCCGACGGTCGAGCAGCGTTTCTGGATTTTGTGCGCGCGCATCAGCGCAGGCAGGCTGTGGGGAATGTCGTCCAGCGCTGAGTGCTGAGATTTTTCTGCACGCTCTTCGCTTTTAATTTGCTCCCAACGCGCCAGCACTTCCGTGCTGTTTCCCGCATGTGCATCACCGAAAATATGTGGGTGACGACGCTCCAGTTTGTCGCTGATAGCGGCGCAAATGTCGTTGAAATCGAAACGCCCTTCTTCCTGCGCCATCTGCGCATAAAAAACCACCTGGAACAGCAGGTCACCGAGCTCACCGCGTAAGTCGTCAAAATCTTCGCGCGAAATAGCGTCCAGCACTTCGTACGTCTCTTCCAGCGTGTAAGGCGCAATGGTGGCGTAAGTCTGCTCTTTGTCCCACGGGCAGCCGTTTTCCGGGTCGCGCAGGCGTTGCATAATCCCGAGCAGACGATCGATTTGAGTCATGAGAAATTCCTGGTAATAAGTGTTAAGCCTCGCCCATCAAGGCGAGGCTCGGATGAGGAGAAAATCAGCCACCATGCAGGCGGCGAGCGTCGATGACGTCCGGCACCTGGTTGAGTTTGCCGAGCACGCGGCCCAGCACTTGCAGGTTGTAGATTTCGATATTCATATCGATGGTGGCCAGCTGTTCTTTGGTGTCGCTGCGACTGGCGACGCCGAGCACGTTCACCTTCTCATTGGCGAGAATTGTGGTGATATCGCGCAGCAGACCGCTACGGTCATTCGCCGTGACGCGCACCACCAGCGAGTAACCCGCCGAGTAGCTTTCGCCCCAGACGGCATCAACGATACGTTCCGGCGCCACGTTACGCAGCTCTTCCAGTTGATCGCAGTCGGCGCGGTGAATAGAGATCCCGCGCCCCTGAGTAATAAACCCGACGATTTCGTCACCCGGGATCGGCTGGCAGCAACGCGCAATATGGTGCATCAGATTGCCTACGCCTTCGACAACGACGCGGCCATTGTCTTTGCTGCGGCTTTGCGGCGTATACGTTTTCTGTTGCAGCTGCTTCAGCGCGGCGGCGTCCTGCTCCTCCGCGCTCGGTTTATTGAACTGCGACTGCAGGAAATTCACCATCTGATTGAGACGGATATCCCCACCGCCAATCGCCGCCAGCAACTCGTCCAGTTCGTTAAAGTTGTAGCGCGGCAGCAGGAATTTTTCCGCCTCTTTCAGGCTGATACCAAGATGCGCCAGCTCATCGTCGAGGATCTGACGCCCCGCAAGAATATTTTTGTCGCGATCCTGTTTGCGGAACCAGGCGTGGATCTTCGAGCGTCCACGGCTGGTGGTCACATAGCCCAGGTTCGGGTTCAGCCAGTCGCGGCTTGGGTTCGGTTGCTTCTGGGTGATAATTTCGATCTGATCGCCCATCTGCAATTGGTAAGTGAACGGTACGATGCGCCCGCCGATCTTCGCGCCGATGCAACGGTGCCCGACATCGCTGTGAATATGGTAAGCAAAATCCAGCGGCGTCGAACCTGCAGGCAAGTCCACTACATCGCCTTTCGGGGTAAAGACATACACACGGTCGTCGAACACCTGGCTGCGAACTTCGTCGAGCATCTCGCCGGAATCGGCCATCTCTTCCTGCCAGGCGATCAGTTTACGCAGCCATGCAATGCGGTCTTCGTGCGCCGAACGCGGGCCGCCAACGGTAGCGGTGCCCTCTTTGTACTTCCAGTGCGCAGCGACGCCAAGCTCTGCATCTTCATGCATCTGCCGGGTACGAATCTGGATTTCAACGGTTTTCCCGCCCGGCCCAAGCACTACCGTGTGGATAGACTGGTAACCATTCGGCTTTGGGTTAGCAACATAGTCGTCAAACTCATCCGGCAGATGGCGGTAATGGGTGTGTACAATCCCGAGCGCAGCGTAGCAGTCCTGTAAACGCTCGGCGACGATACGCACGGCGCGCACATCAAACAGCTCATCAAAGGCGAGGTGTTTTTTCTGCATTTTGCGCCAGATGCTGTAGATGTGTTTCGGGCGGCCATACACTTCCGCTTTGACGCCTTCGGTCTTCATTTCGGCACGCAAATGCCCGACAAATTCGTCGATGTAGTGTTCGCGATCGATACGGCGTTCGTGCAGCAGTTTGGCGATGCGTTTGTACTCTGCCGGATGCAGATAACGGAAGCAGTAATCTTCCAGTTCCCATTTGAGCTGCCCGATGCCCAGCCGGTTCGCCAGCGGCGCGTAGATATTAGTACACTCTTTCGCCGCCAGTACGCGCTCATCTTCCGGCGCATCTTTCACTTCGCGCAGATGAGCGATACGTTCCGCCAGCTTGATAACTACGCAGCGGAAATCATCCACCATCGCCAGCAGCATACGACGAACGTTATCGACTTGTTCGGAGGAGACGGAATCGGTGTGGGTGGCTTTCAACTGGCGGATAGCCGCCATATCGCGTACGCCATGAATCAGGTTGACCACCGACGTGCCGACGCTTTCTCGCAGCACCTCTTCGCTGACCACTTCCGCATCGGCCAGTGGGAACAGCAGCGCCGCACGCAGCGTGTCGGTATCCATGCTCAGCATGGAGAGGATCTCCACCATCTCGACGCCGCGCCACAGCAGTAATTCCGCGTTCGGATGTCCCTGTGTTTGTCGCAGACAATATGCCCAGGTTTCGGTTAAGCGTTCACACGACGGCTGACTGGTGATACCCAGACTCGCGATCCATTTGGCCGGATCGAATTCACCCGCTTTGTTCAAATGCGCACTGCGTACCGCAACCATTGTCCTCTCCTTTCAGGGACCGGGCCTGTCGAACTCGACAAGCCGAAATTAATCATTTGTGATTCACAAACAACACCATCGATTCCAGGTGGCCAGTGTGCGGGAACATGTCCAGCATCGCCAGCCGCTGGATCTGGTAACCCGCATCCAATAGCGCTTCACTGTCGCGGGCAAGGGTGGCGGGGTTACAGGAAACGTACACCACTCTGCCCGGCGACAATTTTAGAATATGTTTCATCACTCCGGCAGCGCCTGCGCGTGCCGGGTCGAGTAAAACTTTGTCAAATCCACGGCTTGCCCAGGGCTGTTTCGTGACATCTTCCTCCAGATTTTCATGAAAGAATGTCACATTCTGCAAGCCATTCTGTTGCGCGTTATCCTGTGCTTTCGCCACCAAATCGGCGACGCCTTCCACTCCGACCACGCTGGCCGCGCGTTTCGCCAGCGGTAGCGTGAAATTGCCCATGCCGCAGAACAGATCCAGCACCCGGTCGCCGGGCTGCACATCAAGCCACTCCAGCGCTCGCGCCACCATCTGCTGGTTAACACCATCGTTGACCTGAATAAAGTCCCGCGGGCTGAACGTTAAGCGTAGCCCGTCCGAGCTGTACCAGGGAGATTCTCCGCTAACCTGTTCCAGTATCTCGCTTTGTGGCGCGAGATACAGCGAGAGTTCCTGAGAATGCGAAAACTGTTCCAGTTTTTCTCTGTCTGTTGCACTTAATGCAACAGTGTGACGCAAAACCATTAATGGGCCATTATCGGCTTCCACCAGCTCAACATGTCCAAGCTGACGCACGGCCTGCAACCCGCTCAGGCATTCACGCAGCGGCACCAGTAATGCCTCAAGACGGGGCACCAACACCGGGCAGCGCGTGATATTAATAATGTCGTTACCGCCCGCTTTACGAAACCCCATCTCCAGACACTGGCTTTTGGGCTGCCAGCTCAGGCTGAGCCGCGCGCGGCGGCGATAGCCCCAGGGTTCGCCTGCAATCACTTCATCGACGTCCCGTTTCATCAAACGCGCCAGCGCCGCACTTTTGCTGCGCTGTTGCAGGGCAATACTGGCATGCTGCTGCTGGCAACCACCGCAGACGCCAAAATGCGGGCACAGCGGCGTAACGCGCTCGTCGCTATCATTCAGGCGACGCTTCACCTCACCGCGTGAAAACTGCCGCTTCTCCTCTTTCAGCACAATGTCCGCCGTTTCGCCAGGTAACAGCCCGGGGATGAACAGCGCTTTCCCGTTATGGCGCGCAACCCCCTGCCCAAAGGGATCAAGATCAGTTACGGTTACGGTTACTTTTTGACTAGTCGTCACACGTCGTTTTGCAGAGTAGAATTGCGCCATTGCAGGGATTTATCTCATTTACAGATTAATGGCCTAATTCTCCCATAACGGAACTCCATGACCAACTACAGCTTGCGCGCACGCATGATGATCCTGATTCTGGCGCCCACCGTGCTTATCGGTGTGCTGCTCAGCATCTTCTTTGTCGTTCACCGCTATAACGATTTGCAGCGTCAACTGGAAGACGCCGGTGCCAGCATCATTGAGCCGCTGGCGGTCTCGAGCGAATACAGCATGACGTTGCAGGACAAAGATGCGATAGGCCAACTGGTGAGCGTTTTGCATCGCCGCCATTCCGATATTGTGCGGGCAATTTCCATTTACGATGGGCAGAATAACGTATTCGTTTCCTCTAATTTCCAGCTTGATGGCGATAATCTCCGGCTGGCGGAAGGGCAACCTTTTCCGCGCAGGCTCAGCGTCTCCCGGCGCGGCGATGTGATGATCCTGCGCACGCCCATTCTTTCCGAAGGATTTACGCAAACCAACACCGCGCTACCAGCGGATAAAATTACCGGCAACATGCTCGGCTATGTGGCGCTGGAGCTGGATCTCAAATCGGTTCGTTTGCAGCAGTACAAAGAGATTTTTATCTCCAGCCTGATGATTTTGTTCTGTATAGGCATTGCGCTGATTTTCGGCTGGCGCTTAATGCGCGACGTAACCAGCCCGATCCGTAATATGGTCAACACCGTTGACCGCATTCGTCGCGGGCAGCTCGACAGCCGCGTGGAAGGTTTTATGCTCGGCGAGCTGGATATGTTGAAAAACGGCATCAACTCGATGGCGATGTCGCTGGCGGCCTACCACGAAGAGATGCAGCACAACATTGACCAGTCCACTTCCGATCTGCGTGAAACGCTGGAGCAGATGGAGATCCAGAACGTCGAGTTGGATCTGGCGAAAAAACGCGCCCAGGAAGCGGCGCGCATCAAATCTGAGTTCCTCGCCAATATGTCCCATGAGCTGCGCACGCCACTGAACGGCGTGATTGGCTTTACCCGCCTGACACTGAAATCTGAGCTTAACCCCACGCAGCGCGATCACCTGCTGACGATTGAACGTTCGGCGAACAACCTGCTGGCGATCATTAACGACGTGCTGGATTTCTCCAAGCTGGAGGCGGGCAAGTTAATTCTGGAAAGCATCCCGTTCCCGCTGCGTAATACGCTCGATGAGGTCGTCATCCTGCTGGCACACTCGGCGCACGACAAGGGGCTGGAACTGACGCTGAATATCAAAAACGATGTGCCGGATAACGTAATTGGTGACCCGCTGCGTCTGCAACAGGTGATCACCAATCTTGTCGGTAACGCCATCAAATTCACCGAACATGGCAATATCGACATTGTGGTTGAGAAGCGCGCCATCAGTAACAACAAAGTGCAGGTTGAGATGCAGATCCGCGATACCGGCATCGGCATCCCCGAACGCGATCAGTCGCGGTTGTTCCAGGCGTTTCGTCAGGCCGATGCCAGCATCTCGCGCCGCCACGGCGGCACCGGCCTGGGGCTGGTGATAACCCAAAGGCTGGTCAATGAAATGGGCGGCGATATCTCCTTCCATAGCCAGCCGAATCGCGGATCCACCTTCTGGTTCCACATTAATCTCGATCTCAATCCCAACGCCATCAGCGAAGCGCCTGCCACAGGCTGTCTGGCGGGCAAACGCCTTGCCTATGTCGAGCCCAATGCGACAGCCGCGCAAAGCACGCTGGACGTGTTGCACGAAACGCCGCTGGAGGTGATTTACAGCCCGTCGTTCTCGGCGCTGCCGCAGGCGCATTACGACATTCTGCTGATGGCGATTCCGGTAACGGTGCGTGAGCCGCTCAACATGCAGCACGACCGCCTCGCACGAGCCGCCGCCATGACCGACTACCTGCTATTAGCGCTGCCTTGCCATGCGCAGGTAAACGCCGAGGAGCTGAAGCAAGATGGCGCGGCGGCCTGTCTGCTGAAACCGCTGACCACCACCCGCCTGCTGCCCGCGCTCACAGAATATTGCCGTGCGACCCGGCTCACGCAGGCTCAGCCGATAGATGAAACAAAACTGCCGATGACGGTAATGGCGGTGGACGATAACCCGGCCAACCTGAAACTCATCGGCGCGTTGCTGGAAGATCAGGTGCAGCATGTCGAGCTGTGTGAAAGCGGTATACAGGCCATTGAGCGCGCCCGCCAGCTACAGTTCGATCTGATCCTGATGGATATTCAGATGCCGGACATGGATGGCATTCGCGCCTGCGAGCTGATTCGCCAGTTGCCGCACCAGCAGCAAACGCCGGTCATCGCCGTTACGGCCCATGCGATGGCCGGACAAAAAGAGAAACTGCTCAGCGCCGGGATGAACGATTATCTGGCGAAGCCCATTGAAGAGGATAAGCTGCGCAGCCTGCTGCGCCGTTATAAGCCCGGCCCGGATATCGGCAGTTGGCTGATGCCACCGGAACAGGCAGTAGCACCGGCGGACATCGTAGTTGACGCCGACACCACGCTCGACTGGCAACTGGCGCTGCGCCAGGCTGCCGGGAAATCGGATCTGGCGCGCGAGATGCTGCATATGCTGGTCGAGTTCCTGCCGGAGATCCGCAATATGGTGGAAGAACAGCTGGTTGGCGAAGCGCCGCAAGGGCTATCTGAAGGGATCCATAAGTTACACGGCAGTTGCGGTTACAGCGGCGTACCGCGGCTGAAAAACCTCTGCCAGCTGATTGAACAGCAGCTACGCAGCGGCGTTGCGGCCGAAGAGCTGGAACCTGAGTTTCTGGAATTGCTCGATGAGATGGATAACGTCACCCGCGAAGCACACAAATTGCTGGGGTAGCCTGCCGCATAACCGCTGGCGGGAGTTGAGGTTGGACACGTTGTGTATCCGCGAGTGGATAACCAACGCATTGATTATCCACTCAGCGTACCAGCGCCAGGCCAGTGAGAACGCGCTGATACAAGCCCGGTAAGCCTGCATGCTACCGGGCGGTTTGCGTTACAGCTTCTGCCCTGCTTTCAGCACTGCCGCCACGTTGCGCGCGGTCATGCGGACATTTTCGCCGGCATTTTCCAGCGCGTCTTCCAGCGAACAGACCTTGTAGATCACACTGAACACCGCATCGATACCGTGATGGTGTACCACGCCAACATCGGCGGTCAGGCTGCCGGCAATGCCAATAACCGGAATATTATGGCGCTTCGCCACTTTCGCCACGCCCACCGGCACTTTGCCGTGCACCGTCTGGCTATCGATACGCCCTTCGCCGGTGATCACCAGGTCAGCGCCAATCACGTACTCATCCAGCGCCAGCGCATCGGTGACAATCTCGATACCCTGGCGCAACTCTGCGCCGCAAAACGCATACAGCGCGGCACCCATCCCCCCTGCCGCGCCGCCGCCCGCCAGGTGCAGCACGTCCAAATCCAGGTCGCGGGCAATGATCCGCGCATAATGCCCGAGCGCTTTATCGAGCCTGTCGATCATCTCCGCCGTCGCCCCTTTCTGCGGGCCAAACACCGCCGACGCGCCCTCTTTTCCGGTGAGTGGATTGGTCACATCGCAGGCCACTTCGATACGGCACCCGGCAAGGCGTTTATCCAGTTGCGCGGTATCAATTCGCGCCAGCGTTTCCAGCGCCGCACCACCCAGCGCAATCTGCTGGCCATTCTCATCCAGCAGCTTTGCGCCCAGCGCCTGCACCATGCCAGCACCACCGTCATTGGTCGCACTGCCGCCAATGCCAATGATGATATGTTTAACGCCCGCGTCCAGCGCATGGCGAATCAACTCGCCGGTGCCCCAGGACGTGGTGATGAGCGGGTCGCGTTTGGCCGGGGGTACCATTTCCAGCCCGCTGGCGGCGGCCATTTCGATAAAAGCGGATTGCTCGTCGCCAGAAATCCCGTAGAACCCTTCAGCCTGCTCGCCGAGCGGGCCTTTTACCGCAACCTTAACGATACGCCCGTTGGTAGCGGCGACCATGGCTTCAACCGTCCCTTCGCCACCGTCCGCCACCGGTATTTTGACGTATTCCGCCGTGGGGAAAATTTCACGAAAACCGCTCTCAATCGCGGTCGCCACATCCAGGGCACTTAAACTTTCTTTGTAAGAGTCTGGTGCGATCACAATTTTCATAAGCCATCCTTACGCATATTCACGGCTTTAAGCATACACCCAGCAAAGATGAGGAAATGCCAGCCCCCGCAAGGACTGGCAATTTCATCAACGCACCATGCACGGACGTTTGTTATCAAATTTCCAGTTCGGGATCAGGTATTGCATTCCCATTGCATCGTCACGCGCGCCGAGGCCATGTTTTTGATACAGCTCGTTGGCTTTCATCACCTGGTCCATATCCAGCTCTACGCCAAGACCCGGTTTGTTTGGCACCTGCACCATCCCGCCTTTAATTTCGAACGGTTGTTTAGTCAGGCGCTGGTTGCCCTCCTGCCAGATCCAGTGCGTATCGATAGCGGTGATATTGCCCGGTGCCGCAGCGGCAACATGGGTGAACATCGCCAGCGAAATATCAAAGTGGTTATTCGAGTGCGAGCCCCAGGTCAGACCGAACTCGTGGCACATTTGCGCCACACGTACCGACCCCTGCATGGTCCAGAAGTGCGGGTCAGCCAGCGGGATATCCACCGATTGCAGTGACAGCGTATGGCCCATTTGACGCCAGTCGGTGGCGATCATATTGGTGGCAGTCGGCAGGCCGGTCGCGCGGCGGAACTCCGCCATCACTTCACGACCGGAGAAGCCCTGTTCCGCGCCGCACGGATCTTCCGCGTACGCCAGCACGCCTTTCAGGTGCTTACCAATTTTTATCGCTTCATCCAGTGACCAGGCACCGTTCGGATCGAGCGTGACGCGCGCCTGCGGGAAGCGTTTTGCCAGGGCGGAAATCGCTTCGGCTTCTTCCATTCCCGCCAGCACACCGCCTTTCAGTTTGAAATCGTTAAAACCATATTTCTCATACGCGGCTTCTGCCAGACGCACTACGCGATCCGGCGTCATCGCCTCTTCGTGACGCACGCGATACCAGTCGCACTTGTCATCCGGCTGGCTCTGGTACGGCAGCGGCGTTTTTTTGCTGTCGCCAACGAAGAACAGGTAACCGAGCATCTCTACTTCGCTGCGCTGCTGGCCTTCGCCAAGCAGGGAAGCGACGTTCACACCGAGGTGCTGACCGAGCAGATCAAGCATCGCCGCTTCAATGCCGGTCACCACGTGGATCGTAGTACGCAGATCGAAAGTTTGCAGGCCACGGCCACCGGCGTCGCGGTCGGCAAAGTTATTGCGCACGGTGTTGAGGATATTTTTGTACTCACCCAGCGTCTTACCGACCACCAGCGGAATAGCGTCTTCCAGCGTTTGACGGATTTTCTCGCCGCCGGGGATTTCCCCCACACCGGTGTGGCCGGCGTTGTCTTTAATCACCACGATATTGCGGGTGAAGAACGGGGCGTGCGCGCCGCTCAGGTTCATCAACATGCTGTCGTGACCCGCAACCGGGATAACCTGCATGGAGGAGACAACGGGTGTCGAACTGTATGTGCTCATTTTTTTAATCCTTTTGGTCTATCAATGACGTCCAAAAACGGGGCGTTTTTTGTCAAACGTCCAGCCTGGGATGAGGTACTGCATCGGGCCTGCGTCATTGCGCGCGCCGCCTGGCAGCGTTTTGTATGCCGCGTGCGCTTTTTCGATTTGCGTCCAGTCGATCTCTACACCAAGGCCTGGCGCATCGGGTACGGCGATTTTTCCCTGGCGGATCTCCAGCGGCTGTTTGGTCAGGCGGGCGTCGCCCTCCTGCCAGATCCAGTGCGTGTCGATGGCGGTCGGCGTTCCCGGTGCTGCCGCGCCAACGTGGGTGAACATCGCCAGCGAGATATCAAAATGGTTGTTGGAGTGGCAGCCCCAGGTTAATCCCCAGTCGTCGCACAGTTGCGCCACGCGTACCGCGCCGGAAAGCGTCCAGAAGTGCGGATCCGCCAGCGGGATATCCACCGCGTTTAACATCACCGCATGGCCCATTTCACGCCAGTTGGTGGCAATCATATTGGTCGCTACCGGCAAGCCGGTGGCGCGGCGGAACTCCGCCATCACTTCACGCCCGGAAAAGCCCTGTTCCGCGCCGCACGGATCTTCCGCGTAGGTCAGCACATCATTAAGGCCTTTGCACAGGCTGATAGCTTCGTCGAGCAGCCAGGCGCCGTTGGGATCAACCGTGATGCGCGCGTCCGGGAAGCGTTTTTTCAGCGCCCGCACGGTGTCGATCTCTTTTTCGCCCGGCAGTACGCCGCCCTTGAGTTTGAAATCTTTAAAGCCGTAGCGATCCTGCGACGCTTCCGCCAGGCGCACGACCGCATCGCTGTTCATCGCTTCCTGATGACGCAGGTGATACCACTCATGGCGGCCAGGCGTCGCGGCCAGGTATGGCAGATCGGTTTTGGTACGATCGCCGACATAAAACAGATAACCCAGCACCGTCACCGCATCGCGCTGTTTACCGGGGCCAAGCAGTTCGCACACCGGGACGTTCAGCGCTTTGCCTAACAGATCCAGCAGGGCGGCTTCCAGTGCCGCCACCGCATTCACGCGCAGCTCAAATGTCCAGGCACCTTTCCCGAAGGTGTCGAAATCCGCCGCCTGGTTGCCTTTGTGTACGCGCTGCACCACTTTATTCAATCGTGCCACTTCCTGCCCCACCACCATCGGCGTGGCGTCAACCAATGTTTTGTAGATCACGTCGCCGCCCGGCGCTTCACCGACGCCAGTGTTACCGGCGTTGTCGGTGAGCACCACGATGTTGCGGGTGAAGTAAGCGTTATGCGCGCCACCGATGTTCATCAGCATGCTGTCATGCCCGGCCACCGGAATGACCTTCATGTCGGTGATAATGGGGCTTGCTTGCGTATTCATCATTCACGTCCTGTCACAGGTTTCAGCACGATACGCTTGATATCCCCCACCAGAACCAGGTAACTGAGTACCGCCACCAGTGCATGGATACCGACATAAATCAGCGCGCCGTTAAACGAGCCGGTCGTGCCGACGATGTAGCCAATGGCAATCGGCGTCACGATGCCGGAGATATTGCCGAACATGTTGAACAGACCGCCGCTCAGGCCGCTGATCTCTTTCGGCGCGGTATCTGCCATCACCGCCCAGCCCAGTGCACCGATACCTTTACCGAAGAAAGCCAGCGCCATGAAAGCGATAATCAGCGTTTCGGAGTTGGTGTAGTTACAGAACACCATGCTCATGGAGAGCAGCATTCCCAATACAATTGGCGTCTTACGCGCCACGTTCAGCGAGCCGTAACGGCGCATTAACCAGTCGGAAATAATCCCGCCCAGTACGCCCCCCACAAAGCCGCAGATCGCCGGGATTGAAGCAACAAAACCTGCTTTCAAAATCGACATGCCACGTGCCTGCACCAAATAAACCGGGAACCAGGTGATAAAGAAATAGGTCAGGGCGTTAATACAGTACTGGCCCAGATAGACGCCGATCATCATGCGGGAACCCAGCAGCTGTTTGATCTGTCCCCATTTTTCTGAGAATGGAACATGGTGCGCGCTTTTCGCCTGATCCATGTTGATCAGTGCGCCACCTTCTGCAATGTACTCCAGCTCTTTTTTGTTTACGCCCGGATGCTGGTTCGGCTCGTGGATCATTTTCTGCCACAGGAAGCTGATGAAAATGCCGAGACCGCCCATAAAGAAGAACACATGTGACCAGCCCACGGTGTGCGTCAGCCAGCCCATGATCGGCGCGAAGATCACCGTCGCGAAATATTGCGCGGAGTTAAAAATCGCCACCGCCGTGCCCCTCTCCTGCGCCGGGAACCAGGCTGCAACGATGCGGCTGTTGCCCGGGAAGGAAGGAGATTCGGCCAGACCGACCATAAAGCGCAGGGTGAAGAGCGCAACGATGATGCCAAAGCCGCTAAAGATATCGACGAAACCTTGCAGCAAGGTAAACAGCGACCAGGTGAAGATAGACCAGAAATAGACGCGTTTTGATCCGAAGCGGTCAAGCAACCAGCCGCCCGGTATCTGGCCAATCACATAAGCCCAGGAAAACGCGGAGAAAACATAACCCATACCGACCGGATCCAGGCCTATCGCTTTGGACATCTCTGAACCGGCAATCGACAACGTGGCGCGATCGCCATAGTTGAAGGATGTGACGATAAACAGCATCACCACTATCCAGTAGCGGGCGTTGGTACGCTTTTCAGCGCCGCTCGCCGCCTGGCTAAATGTACTCATGGTTGTACTCCCGAAGCATAAATGTTCTTTTGTCCATTCATCCTGTACGGCGCAACCTGTAGGGGAAGACAGGATGATGTCATTGTGTTTTTGCTGCTCCTGCCGGGTTTGCCACACCCGGCGGGCCGCGTTTTTTTTACTGGCGAGAAAAAGTATATGGAGCGCCTTTTCAACTCTCACCGTGCAACAACACAACATTCGCCGGGCGCGGCTATGCCCTTTAAGGCATTAGCCCAGGCGGATGGGGAGTACTTCACGGAAATGAAAATGGAGCAGACCGAAGGTGGTCAAAAGAGAGGCAGCGTTAAAGAGTGTGAAATGCGTCGCTTGACGCGGCAAAAAGAGAGGTTTCCTCCCCGCTTACGGAGAGGAAGACAGCTTATTTCAGCAGGGTCGCCCAGTGCTCAACCCACGGATTAGAGACGGTTTCCGGTTCCGGGTCTTCGCTGGCGTCAATCAGCAACATCTCGCCGATACGCTGCGCACCTTGCTCTTGCAGCAGGGCATCAAACTGCTTCCCCCCGCCGCAGAAATGGGCGTATGTGCTATCGCCCAGGGCAATCACGCCATAGTGCAGATCGGGCTGATACCCCACGGTATCGCGCAGATAATGGAACAGCGGCGCAATACTTTCCGGCAAATCGCCCTGACCGGTCGTGGAGGTGACTATCAGCGCGTAATTGCCTTTGTTGTTTTCCCAGTCGCTGGCTTCGGGATCTTCAAATACCGTCGCCTTGTGGCCCTGCGCCTGTAAGATCTCCTGCGCTTCTTCCGCCACCAGCAGCGAATTGCCGTACATGGTGCCAACAAAAATTCCGACCTTCGCCATGCTCATCACTCCTTGCGTGATTCCAGATTGCCCTCATCCTGGCGACTCACTGGCAAGAACTCAACCCTTTCATTTTCAGGGAGAAGCCCGCGCCAGCCAAAGTGCGACAGCGCGCCCATCCAGGTTTCATCCAGCCCGGCGCGGATCGTTAACGGCTCGCCGGTAAAAGGGTGAGTGAGCGTTAACTGGCTGGCATGCAGCATCAAGCGGTTGCAGCCAAAGTGTTCCGCCGCGCTACGATTTTGCCGTAAATCGCCGTGTTTACTGTCGCCAATAATCGGATGGCGCAAATGCGCCAGATGGCGACGCAATTGGTGCTTGCGGCCCGTTTTCGGTTCCAGTTCAACCAGACCATAGCGCGTGGTGGGAAATTTGCTCGTCGCCACTGGCATTTCGCACGTTGCCAGCCCGCGATAGTACGTTACGGCTGGCTGCGCCTCTTTATCGGCGCGGGCGAACTTGTCGGCCACTTTATCCAGCTCTTCGACCAGCGGATAATCCAGCAACGCCTCTTCCATCAGCCAGCCACGCACAATGGCGTGATAGCGTTTTTGAATCTGATGTTGCTCAAATTGCTGTGCTAAGCGGCGACCGGCCTCGCTGGATAAGCCCATTAACAACACGCCGGAAGTGGGCCTGTCGAGGCGATGGGCGGTAAAAACGTGCTGGCCGATTTGGTCACGCACCGTTTGCATGACCACCACTTTTTCATCGCGATCTAACCAGCTACGGTGAACCAGCCAGCCGGAAGGTTTATTCACCGCCACCAGCCACTCATCCTGGTAAATAATCTCCAGCATCAGGCGTTTTCGTCGCTGAACAGCGCATCGAGCTGCTGTAAATGCACCAGCATCACTTCACGGGACGGATGGGTCGCCTCAAGGGCAATTTCATAGTATGGCGCGATGGCGAATGCCTGCGGCAATGGTTGTTGACTATCCAGCAGAGCGTGCATACGCGGAATAAGCACCCACTGCAGCCATTCGAATGGCTCAAGGGTATCCATGCAAAAAGGCTGCGTGCTTTCAAAGGCGCTTGCCGCGGGCGCGTTGGTTTGCCAAAGATTCTGTTCGCGCAGTTGCGCTTCGAGAAGATGAAGTTGCTCACGCACACGTTGATGTTGAGTCATATAAACCCCCGGAATAATCAGACTGGCGCGCAGCATACCAAAGAGCGGAGCAAATAAAAAAAGGGAGCACTGTAAAAACAGTGCTCCCGGTTCGTTTCGCAGCAGTCCCGCTACTCGTATGCTCCCTGCTCATCCATGAAAACTTTTCCTGCGGTCTCCTGACCCGTTCATCCTTAAACAGCGCATCTTGCTCACACCACCCCGATGTGACTTGGCCTCATCCGTAAAGCGTGTCCTGGATCTTCCTGATCTGCCGGGTATCCTTACCGGCTCTCATTCTCCGTCCTGGAGGTGTCCGTTAACGCATTCCAGCGATGTCCCTTTGCTTCGTCCTGAAGCCTTTCCTTGCAGCACCGTCCTGGTGAGTCCTCGAAACAACATCATCCTGATGTACGCTTCGTTGTCAGACTCCGTGTCGACACAGATAGAATCACCGATTCTGTGACGTCTTACAAGAAGACTTAACACAAATTCAGCTTTGAATGAAACCACTACAGGAAAAGGGTTTTAGATTAACCTCATGATTTATATTAATTATGAATGAGAAGGCGCATCAGAATTATGGAAAAAGACCTGGCGATCTCTTACAGGTCGTGTAAGAGATCTCTCACAAGATGAGTAGTATTGAGGATTACACAACGGGTTCGAGCTGGTCGAGGAATGCCGCGAGGCTTGGGGCGAGAACGGTGCGCTGACGCGTACCCAGCGTCTCTTTCACCACTTCGCCGCTCAGGTTACACAGCGAAATCACATCCAGTTCGCTGTCGAGCGTAGCAATAAAAAGTGTAGGCGATAACTTCAGTCTTTTTTGCGTAACCAGGTGACCAATCAGATTTTCCTGCATACGCACGAAGTCATCCTCACTCCACGTTTGCAGCAGCGTCAGCGTCAGTTCGCCAAAACGCGCGGTCATATCACCGGCAAATTGTGTGGTGTAAAAGGTATGGAGCGGCGTTTGTACCACAATTTCCATGGCCTGTTCAATTGGGTTTACATTTCGTTCTGGTACGAACGGTTTTGGCTGCCAGATAACGTATTTGTCGGTGGAAGAAATAATGCACGGCGAGGGAATACCGTAAAGCGCTTCGCTTTGCGGCCAGCTGTCTCGCAGTTCGTGCCACGCATTACAGTAACGTTCCGTAAAGGCTTTCAGGGCATGCGCCGTCTCTTTTTCCACCGATTTCTCTCTTCACATAAGCCAGGATAAACTCTGCGTCATAGTTTACCTGCAAAATGGCGATGAAACATGTCCTCTTATGATAACCATCAGGCGCTGGCTGGCCTGACGCTTGGCAAAACCACCGATTACCGCGACACCTATGACGCCAGCTTGCTGCAAGGCGTTCCCCGTTCGTTAAACCGCGATCCGTTAGGCTTAAAAGCCGACAGCTTGCCTTTTCGCGGCGCGGATATCTGGACGTTGTATGAACTCTCCTGGCTCAATGCGAAGGGTTTGCCGCAGGTGGCGGTTGGCCACGTTGAGCTGGATCACGCCAGCGTCAATTTGGTGGAATCGAAAAGCTTCAAGCTCTATCTCAACAGTTTTAACCAGACACGTTTTACCAGCTGGCAAGAGGTACACGACACGTTGCAACGCGATTTAAGCGCCTGCGCGCAAGGCGCCGTGAACGTGGTGCTGTATCGCATTGATGAGCTGGAAGGGCAGCCGATTGCGCATTTCCCTGGGGTCTGTATCGACGACCAGGATATTGAGATCGCAAATTACGAATTTGACGCCGCGCTGTTAACCGATGCCGCCAGCGGAAAGGTTGTGGAAGAGACGCTGGTCAGCCATTTATTAAAATCGAACTGCCTGATCACCCACCAGCCAGATTGGGGCTCAGTGCAAATCCAGTATCGCGGCGCGCAAATCGACCGTGAAAAATTGCTGCGCTACCTGGTCTCTTTCCGTCATCACAATGAGTTTCATGAGCAGTGTGTCGAGCGCATCTTCTCGGATATTCTGCGTTTCTGCCAGCCTGAAAGCCTGAGCGTGTACGCGCGCTATACCCGACGCGGCGGGCTGGATATCAATCCGTGGCGCACCAATACCGATTTTGTCCCTGCAACCGGTCGGTTAGTACGCCAGTAAATCACAACTTTTTATCGCTCTGCGTGGAAGATCCCACGCGACAGGTTGTTAAACGTCATAAGCCAGGGCTATTGTAATCACGGGAAAGATAAAATTTTCGTCCCGTAAGGAGTTCACTTGATTACACATATTAGCCCGCTTGGCTCAATGGATATGCTGTCGCAGCTGGAAGTCGATATGCTTAAACGCACGGCCAGCAGTGACCTGTATCAACTGTTTCGCAACTGCTCGCTCGCTGTACTGAACTCAGGGAGCCAGACCGACAGCAGCAAAGAGCTGCTCTCCCGTAACGAAAGTTTTGATATCAACGTGTTACGCCGTGAACGCGGCGTAAAGCTGGAGTTGATCAACCCACCGGAAGAGGCCTTTGTCGACGGGCGCATTATCCGCTCGCTGCAGGCCAACCTGTTTGCTGTTCTGCGCGACATTCTCTTCGTTAATGGACAGATACATAACGCCGGACGCGTTCAGCATTTAAATCTGGAAAGCTCCATTCATATCACCAACCTGGTGTTTTCCATTTTGCGTAACGCCCGCGCGCTGCATGTCGGCGAAGCGCCGAGCATGGTGGTCTGCTGGGGCGGCCACTCGATTAACGAAACCGAGTACCTCTACGCGCGCCGCGTGGGAACCCAGCTTGGCTTGCGTGAGCTGAACATCTGTACGGGCTGTGGCCCAGGCGCGATGGAAGCGCCCATGAAAGGTGCCGCCGTCGGTCACGCGCAGCAACGCTATAAAGAGGGCCGTTTTATTGGCATGACCGAACCATCGATCATTGCCGCTGAACCGCCAAACCCGCTGGTCAACGAACTGATCATCATGCCGGATATTGAAAAACGTCTGGAAGCGTTTGTCCGTATCGCGCACGGCATCATCATCTTCCCGGGTGGCGTAGGCACGGCGGAAGAGTTGTTGTATCTGCTGGGGATTTTGATGAACCCGGCCAACAAAAACCAGGTACTACCGCTGATCCTGACCGGGCCAAAAGAGAGTGCGGACTATTTCCGTGTGCTGGACGAATTTATCGTTAACACGCTGGGCGAAGCCGCGCGACAACACTACACCATCATCATTAATGATGCGGCTGAAGTGGCGCGGCAGATGAAAAAAGCGATGCCGCGCGTGAAAGAGAACCGTCGTGAAACCGGGGATGCCTATAGTTTCAACTGGTCTATCCGTATCGCGCCGGATCTGCAGGTGCCGTTTGAACCGACGCACGAAAATATGGCTAACCTGAAACTTTATCCGGATCAGCCGGTGGAAACGTTAGCGGCGGATCTGCGCCGGGCGTTCTCAGGCATCGTGGCGGGTAACGTGAAAGAGCACGGCATTCGGGCGATTGAGGAGTTCGGCCCGTATAAAATTCATGGCGATAGCGACATGATGCGCCGTATGGATGACCTGCTACAGGGCTTTGTCGCCCAGCATCGTATGAAACTGCCAGGCAGCGCGTACATTCCTTGCTACGAAATCTGCGCCTGATCTTCCAGGGCGACGCATAAGTCGCCCTTATACCTCGGATTTTTTCCCTGTATAACTCGCACTCCTATCACCAGCATATTCATATGTTACAGCGCCCCTCAAACGCCGATAAATCACTGCGATAGCGGTTTTTTACAGGGCATTTATCGTCTTTCAGCGGTGTGCGTTTGATCGCAAATCTTGCTGGTGATAGCCTTCGCGCCCATAAATTTCATCTCTCGATCATTAAGCAGAGAGATGGTCTAAATATATCCACATAAAAAGTGATTTATTGCAATTGCGATCCCGATCACTGATAGAGTCATAACATAAATGTATCTTTCCGCCGCAAATAATTGCGCAAAGAAATTATAAAAAAACCGTGATTGACCGAATTTAATATTACCGCCAGCCTGTCAGGCATTTTATTCGCCCGTCATGCCAGCATTTTGCTTTTCCCAGGAGATTTATAAATGGAAACCACTCAAACCAGTACGCTGGCCACATCGGCTACACGAAGTTCATGGCGCAAAACGGATACCATGTGGATGCTGGGCCTGTACGGTACTGCCATCGGCGCTGGTGTACTGTTCCTGCCAATTAACGCCGGCGTTGGCGGTTTAATTCCGCTGATCATCATGGCCATCCTCGCTTTCCCAATGACTTACTTCGCACACCGCGGTCTGACTCGCTTTGTGCTGTCGGGTAAAAACCCGGGTGAAGACATCACCGAGGTGGTTGAAGAGCACTTTGGTATCGGCGCGGGTAAACTGATTACCCTGCTCTACTTCTTCGCTATCTATCCGATCCTGCTGGTCTACAGCGTGGCGATCACCAACACCGTTGACAGCTTTATGACCCACCAGTTGGGTATGACGCCGCCGCCGCGCGCCATTCTGTCGCTGATCCTGATTGTCGGCATGATGACCATCGTGCGTTTTGGCGAGCAGATGATTGTAAAAGCGATGAGTATTCTGGTGTTCCCGTTTGTTATCGCCCTGATGTTGCTGGCGGTTTACCTGATCCCGCAGTGGAACGGCGCAGCACTCGACACGCTGTCTTTGAACAGCACTTCCGCGACCGGTAACGGCCTGTGGATGACCTTGTGGCTGGCTATTCCGGTGATGGTGTTCTCCTTTAACCACTCGCCGATCATCTCCTCGTTTGCGGTAGCAAAACGTGAAGAGTACGGTAACGAAGCAGAGAGCAAATGTTCACGTATTCTGGCGTTCGCACACATCATGATGGTGCTGACGGTAATGTTCTTCGTATTCAGCTGTGTACTGAGCCTTTCTCCGGCTGACCTGGCATCGGCGAAACAGCAGAACATCTCGATTCTTTCTTACCTGGCAAACCACTTTAACGCACCGATCATCGCCTGGATGGCACCGATCATTGCGATGATCGCCATCACCAAATCTTTCCTCGGCCACTATCTGGGTGCGCGTGAAGGTTTCAACGGTATGGTGATCAAGTCCCTGCGTGGCAAAGGTAAAAGCATCGAAATCAACAAGCTGAACCGCATTACCGCGCTGTTTATGCTGCTGACCACCTGGGCTGTAGCAACCTGGAACCCGAGCATCCTCGGAATGATTGAAACTCTGGGCGGCCCGATTATCGCGATGATCCTGTTCCTGATGCCGATGTACGCCATCGCCAAAGTACCGGCAATGCGTAAATACAGCGGCAAAATCAGCAACATCTTCATTGTTATCATGGGCCTTATCGCTATCTCCGCGATCTTCTACTCTCTGTTCAGCTAATCTCTTTCGCGCCGCTCTCCACGGGCGGCGCGACTCTCATTGCAATGGATAATGCGTCATGATCAGCGTATTCGATATTTTTAAAATCGGCATTGGCCCTTCCAGCTCGCATACCGTTGGCCCAATGAAAGCCGGTAAACAATTCACTGACGATCTGATTGCTCGCCGCATGCTGCACGACGTGACCCGTGTAGTGGTAGACGTTTACGGTTCCCTCTCTCTGACCGGTAAAGGGCACCATACCGATATCGCTATCATTATGGGTCTGGCGGGTAACCTGCCGGATAGCGTTGATATCGATGCTATTCCAGGATTTATTCAGGACGTAAACACGCACGGCCGCCTGCTGCTGGCTAACGGCGAGCACGAAGTCGAGTTTCCGGTCGATCAATGCATGAACTTCCATGCCGATAACCTCTCGCTACATGAGAACGGCATGCGTATTACCGCGCTCGCGAGCGACAGGGTTCTCTATAGCCAGACCTACTACTCCATCGGCGGCGGTTTTATTGTCGACGAAGAACATTTCGGCCAGACCAACAACGCGCCTGTCGCCGTACCTTATCCGTACAAAAATGCGGCGGATCTGCAACGTCACTGTCAGGAAACCGGGCTTTCACTCTCTGGTCTGATGATGAAGAACGAACTGGCGCTGCACAGCAAAGAGGAGCTGGAACAGCACCTCGCGCGCGTCTGGGAAGTGATGCAGGGCGGTATTGAGCGCGGAATTACCACCGAAGGCGTGTTGCCGGGCAAATTACGCGTGCCGCGCCGTGCAGCTGCGCTGCGCCGTATGCTGGTCAGCAGCGATAACACCAGTAAAGATCCGATGCAGGTCGTCGACTGGATCAACATGTTTGCGCTGGCGGTTAACGAAGAGAACGCCGCCGGTGGTCGCGTGGTGACTGCGCCAACCAATGGCGCGTGCGGCATTGTGCCGGCAGTACTGGCTTATTACGACAAGTTTATTCGTCAGGTAAACGCGAATTCACTGGCTCGCTATCTGCTGGTCGCCAGCGCGATTGGCTCGCTCTATAAAATGAACGCCTCCATCTCCGGCGCGGAAGTAGGCTGCCAGGGCGAAGTGGGTGTTGCCTGTTCGATGGCCGCCGCAGGCCTTGCGGAGCTGCTCGGCGCAAGCCCGGCGCAGGTCTGCATCGCTGCGGAAATCGGTATGGAACACAACCTCGGTCTGACTTGCGATCCGGTCGCAGGCCAGGTACAGGTTCCGTGCATCGAGCGCAACGCCATTGCGTCAGTAAAAGCGGTAAACGCCGCGCGTATGGCGCTACGCCGTACCAGCGAGCCGCGCGTATGCCTGGATAAAGTCATCGAAACCATGTACGAAACCGGGAAAGATATGAACGCCAAGTACCGCGAAACCTCACGCGGTGGGCTGGCGATGAAGATCGTGACCTGCGATTAAGCCCTGCCAGATGCCTCGTTTTGCGAGGCATCTTCCTGATTATCCCCCGCTTCATAGCCTCACGCCGCACGCGATGTTACCCTTAGGCACGATTTCAAGGAGGGTTTCTGTGGCTCATCTGTTAATTGTCGACGCGCTTAATCTTATCCGCCGGATCCACGCGGTACAGGGATCGCCCTGTGTAGACACCTGCCTGCACGCGCTGGAACAACTCGTCGTTCACAGCCAGCCGACGCACGCTGTGGCGGTGTTTGATGATGAGGCTCGCAGCCAGGGCTGGCGTCACCAGTTATTACCCGACTATAAAGCCGGGCGACCGCCCATGCCGGAGACGCTGCATGCCGAGATGCCCGCTTTGCGCAGCGCTTTTGAACAGCGCGGCATTCGTTGCTGGGCCACGCCGGGTAACGAAGCGGACGATCTCGCCGCGACGCTGGCGGTAAAAATGGCGCAGGCCGGGCAGCAGGCGACAATTGTTTCCACGGATAAAGGCTATTGCCAGTTGCTTTCCCCAACCATTCGTATCCGCGACTATTTTCAGAAACGCTGGCTGGATGCGCCCTTTATCGCGCAGGAATATGGTGTCACGCCGCAACAATTGCCGGATTACTGGGGGCTGGCGGGGATCAGCAGTTCTAAAGTGCCAGGTGTTGCCGGTATTGGCCCGAAAAGCGCCACCCAACTGTTAAACACCTTCCCGACGCTGGAAGTGTTGTACGAGAATCTTGCGGACGTGCCGGAAAAGTGGCGGCAAAAACTGGAAGCGCATAAAGCAATGGCCTTTACCTGTCGCGATGTGGCGCGACTGCAAACGGATCTGCAACTGGACGGCAATTTACAACAGCTGCGGCTGACACGCTAAGTAAAGCCCGCTCGGTGGCGGGCTATTCGCTTTGCTTCAGTCCTTATTTCAGCCCTTATAAGGATGGTGCTTTAGCCAATGTTCGGCGATATCCTGGCGACGGCAGATCCAGACATCGCTGTGGCTTTGCACGTAATCAAGAAAACGCTGCAGTGCACGAAAGCGCCCGGGCCGCCCGAGCAGGCGGCAGTGCATGCCAATCGACATCATCTTTGGCGCATACGCCCCTTCTTCGTACAACACATCAAAACTGTCTTTCAGATAGGTATAAAACTGTTCAGCGGTGTTAAAACCCTGAGCCGTGGCAAAGCGCATATCGTTGGCATCAAGCGTATACGGCACAATCAGATGCGGCTTCCCTTCCACCGTGGTCCAGAAGGGTAAATCATCGCCGTAATAGTCGCTGTCGTAGAGAAAATCGCCCTGCTCGACCACCAGCTTACGGGTGTTTGGGCTGTCGCGCCCGGTGTACCAGCCAAGCGGCTTTTTGCCAAACAGCGTTTGCAGGATCTCAATCGCCTGCTGCATGTGCTGGCGTTCGGTTTGAATATCAAGATCCTGATAATGGATCCAGCGCCAGCCGTGGCTTACCACGTCGTAGTCTGCCGCTTTGATCGCCTCGACGATTTCCGGGTTACGCGCCAGCGCCATTGCCACGCCAAAAACCGTGAGCGGCAGACCACGTTGCTGAAAAGCCTGATGAATACGCCAGAACCCTGCTCGCGATCCATACTCATACAGCGAGTCCATCGACATATGCCGCGCGGGATAGCTGGCAGCGCCAATAATATCTGACAAAAATTGCTCTGAACCCGCGTCACCATGCAGCACATGGTTCTCGCCGCCCTCTTCAAAATTAAGGGCAAACTGGACGGCAATGCGCGCGCCGCCCGGCCAGCGGGCATGCGGCGGTTTTCCCGCATAACCCGCCATATCGCGGGGGTAGTTGGCGGTGAAATGCCAGAAAGGTTTGTCCGTTGCTGATTGCATGCTGATTCGACCTCTTTACGGGGCCGCTTTCAGCAAAGCTGTTCGAAACATCCTGAAAGCGGCTTTTTATTGGGATACGCGAGATCGCCGTATTTGCTGGTGCCAAGCCCCAGCGCGAGAAGGGATTCCACCATCTTCACCGCGGCCGTAACGCCGTCGATCACCGGCATGCCAAGCTCTTGCGTCAACTCGCTGGCAAGGTTCGCCATGCCGCCGCAGCCCAGCACAATGGCGCCGCTATGATCTTCCCGTTTAGCTTGTATACAACGTTCACGTACCTTTTGCTGAGCAAGACCCGTGCCATCTTCCAGCGCCAGTACCGGTAAATCGATAGCATGCAGCGCGGCGCAGTGATGTTCGAAGCCATACTGGCGCAATAAATGACGGGCGATAATCACCGTGCGTGGCAGCGTGGTAACAATCGAGAACCGCGTCGCCACAAGCGTTGCCACGTGCATAGCCGCTTCAGCAATACCGATAACCGGCCCGCTCGCCAGCTCGCGCGCCGCCAGTAATCCGGGGTCGCCAAAACAGGCAATCACGTGTCCCTGTGCGCCCTGGTTTTTACCCTGTTTGATTTGCTCCAGCACGCCAATCGCCGCAATGGCTTCATCAAAATGTCCTTCGATTGATTCCACTCCCTGCGAGGGGCAACTGGCGAGAATGGTGGTGCCAGGCGACGCCACGCTGCGCGCCGCGCTGGCGATGGTGGCGGTCATTTCCGGGCTGGTATTAGGATTAATAACTTGTATACAAAACTGGCTCATCAGTGTTCTCCTGGCGCACCAAACAGGCGGGCGAAGTCCGGCACTGTCTCGCCGCTGCGCTCAAAGCGCAGGCTGGAAACAATGTGATCAAAGTGGTGGGCCATCGCATCACTGAGCCCCGGCAGATCCTTTTTACGCAGCAGCGTAACCAGTTGGTCATGATCGTCACAGCGGCAACCGCGCTGCCAGGGCGCGCCCCAGGCGGCTATCACCAGCGACGAACGCTGCGCCAGCGTGGTAATAATGTCAGCCACCACCGCATTACCGGAAATGGCCTGCAGCTGGATATGGAAAGCCGCAGAGTGGCGGATAGCCGCCGCGCCATCATGGTTTTGATGCGCCTCTTCTTCCTGCGCGATGATGTTTTCCAGCCCGGCAAGGTGTGGCGGCTGAAGATGTTCCAGCACCAGCGGCAGGTTGGCGCATTCGATCATTTTACGGGTAGTAAAGATAGCTTTTGACTCTTCAACGCCGGGGTTGGCGACAAATGCACCACGTCTGGGCGTCATGGTGATCATTTGCACCGTCGCAAGGCGGGTTAAGACTTTGCGGATCCCGGTACGGCTGACGCCAAAAACTTCCGCCAGAGCCTCTTCCGGCAGTTTACTTCCCGGTGGCAATTGATGTTCAACGATGGCGTTCATTAACGATTGCCAAATGACATGCTCTTTATCTTCCAGATCTGCAGGGGTTCGCAGCCCTATTTGCTGGTTCATAGCGCAATTCCTTTGTTACTCAATTCATCTATTTTTGTATACACCGTTAATTTATTTTGTATACAAAAAATTAAAACCTGGCCTGGTTAATGCAATGAGGGATAGCAGACAACACGTCACTATCTGTATTCAGAGGAGCAGAATCCATGCCAAACCTTGAACCAAATTACGATGCCCGCTACAGCCCGCGCCTGACCAATGAAGATTTAGCGCCGACCCGCCATCAGACCTGGAGCTGGTACAATATTTTCTCTTTCTGGATGTCCGATGTGCATAGCATGGGCGGCTATGTGGTCGCCGCCAGCTTCTTCGCCTTAGGGCTTGCCAGCTGGCAGGTGCTACTTTGCCTGCTGTTGGGGATCTGTATTGTGCAGCTGTGCGCAAACCTGGTGGCGAAACCGAGCCAAATGGCCGGTGTGCCGTATGCCGTGATCTGCCGTCAGGCATTTGGCGTGTTCGGCGCGAATATCCCGGCGGTGATCCGCGGGTTGATTGCGTTTGCGTGGTACGGCATTCAGACCTATCTGGCCGCCAACGCGTTGATGCTGGTGATCCTGAAGTTTTGGCCCGCCCTTACTCCCCTGACCAACGGCCATTTCCTTGGCCTGTCACATTTGGGCTGGCTCTGTTTCGGTATTATGTGGGTGCTGCAAGCGCTGGTGTTCTGGCACGGGATGAGTGCGATTAAACGCTTTATCGATATCGCCGGTCCGGCGGTATACGTTGTGATGATGGCGCTGGCGGGATGGATCCTCTGGCAAACGGGTTTCGATGGCATCTCTTTTACCCTCGCCAGCAAACAACTGACGGCAGGTGAGCAAACCTGGCAGATGATCACCGCAACGGCGTTAGTGGTTTCATACTTCTCCGGCCCGCTGCTCAATTTTGGCGATTTTTCCCGCTACGGTAAAAGCATGCAGGAGATCCGCCGCGGCAACCGCTGGGGACTGCCGTTTAACTTCCTGCTGTTTTCCATTGTCACAGTGGTGATTGTTTCCGGGACCCAATCGCTGTTTGGCAAGATGATCACCGATCCTATCGAAACAGTGAGCCATGTTGGTAGCAGCCTGGCGATGGCAATTGGCCTGCTGACGATGATCACCGCCACCATCGGCATCAATATTGTGGCGAACTTCGTCTCCCCGGCCTTCGATTTTTCTAACTGTTCCCCGCAAAAAATCAGTTTTCGTACCGGCGGGATGATCGCGGCGGTCGGCTCGGTACTGCTGACGCCGTGGAATTTGTTCCAGTCTCCGGAGTTGATCCACTACACGCTGGATGTGCTCGGCGCGTTTATTGGCCCGTTGTTCGGTATTTTACTGACCGATTTTTATCTGATTAAACGCGGAAATGTGTTTGTCGACGATCTGTTTACCGACTCGCCAAACGGGCGTTACTGGTACAAAAACGGCTTTAACCCGAAAGCGATTGCTGCGCTGGCGCCATCAGTGGCGGTTGGGCTGATTATTAGCTTTATTCCGGCGCTGCATGAAGTGGCCAACTTTAGCTGGTTTATTGGCGCGTTCCTCGGGGCGGGATGCTACCGCTTTCTGGCGCGTAACGAACGCGAAGGTGTGAGCAGCACATTTACCGCTCAGCGCGTGGCGGCAAAGGAGTAGAAACGACGAAGGCCTGAATCATTGCTGATTCAGGCCTTCTGAATAGTGGCGGAACGGACGGGACTCGAACCCGCGACCCCCTGCGTGACAGGCAGGTATTCTAACCGACTGAACTACCGCTCCGCGTTGTGTTCCTGTTAGGGAACGAGGCGCATATTACGGATTGCACCTGGTGCCGTCAACGCTTTTTCCATCGTTTTGAATTGTTTGCTGCAAAAATCACCCGTGCGGCGATTTTCCTGTGTTCACAAAACGATTTTACCCGCGCCACAGGCAGCTTCCGCCCTTCTTCTGCACTAAATCGAGCCGTGATTCATGGGCCATCAGCTCCTCATCACTGGCTAAAACCACGCGCAAGCGGTTTGCCTGACGAACAACACGCTGGATCCCCGCATCGCCTGTTTGTGTTTGCCCTTCGCCTTCCATCGCAAATTTCATCGATGTCTGGCCGCCGGTCATCATCAGATAGACATCAGCAAGAATTTGGGAGTCGAGTAATGCGCCGTGCAGCGTACGTTTGCTGTTGTCTATTTCGTAACGCGCGCAGAGCGCATCAAGGCTGTTACGCTTGCCGGGGAACATTTTACGCGCCAGCGCCAGGCTGTCGGTAATTTTGCAAAACGTTTCGGTTTTTGGAATACCGCGGTTCAGCTTGCTGAACTCGTAGTCCATAAAGCCGATATCAAACGACGCGTTGTGAATGACCAGCTCCGCACCGCGGATATACTCAATAAACTCATCGGCGATGTCGGCAAAGGTCGGTTTATCGAGCAGGAATTCGTCGGCGATACCGTGAACGCCAAACGCTTCCGGATCCACCAGCCGGTCAGGCTTGAGATAAATATGGAAGTTGTTACCGGTTAGGCGGCGGTTGATCACCTCCACCGCACCGATCTCAATAATCTTGTGCCCTTCATAGTGGGCGCCAATCTGGTTCATACCGGTGGTTTCGGTATCGAGGACGATCTGTCGTGTAATTGCTGTGCTCATAGCGGCCATTTATGTCAGACTTGTCGTTTTAAACACAGGAAGTCTACCAGAGATGCTTAAACAGGTAGAAATTTTCACCGACGGATCTTGTCTTGGCAACCCGGGTCCGGGCGGTTACGGCGCGATTTTACGCTATCGTCAGCATGAAAGATTGTTTAGCGAAGGCTACCGTCTCACCACCAATAACCGGATGGAACTGATGGCGGCTATTGTCGCACTGGAAGCATTAAAAGAGCATTGCGAAGTGGTGCTCAGTACCGATAGCCAGTATGTGCGCCAGGGGATCACGCAGTGGATCCATAACTGGAAAAAGCGTGGCTGGAAAACAGCGGAAAAAAAACCGGTCAAGAATGTCGATCTCTGGAAGCGACTCGATGCGGCGTTGAGCCAACATCAAATCCGCTGGGAATGGGTTAAAGGCCACGCAGGTCACCCGGAAAACGAACGCTGCGATGAACTGGCGCGCGCCGCCGCGATGAACCCAACGCAGGAAGATGTGGGCTATCAGCCCGAGAGTTAAGACTGGCGGGTCGCGCCCACGGGCTGGCGAACCCGGGGTTTGCTGAGGCTCGACTTCATGGGGTTTAGCGTAAGCGGAATGGTGCGTTTGCGCGCAACAATAAGCTGCATACACCCCAAAGCCGGTAAATGCGTGCTAAGCAGTTTCCCGCCCTGTTTCGTCCAGGGCAGGACGCGAAAGCGGCTATAATGTAACACCTCGAAATTGAGCAACGACAGCCAGTCAAACTGGCGCATCAGGGTGAACATCCGGCTTTTTACCGCAGGTGATCGGCGCGCAAAAGGAACCGCTTTGCAAAGCCCAAGCAGGCTAATCGGGTTGAAACCGCTCATTACCAGCCAGCCGTCGTCAATTAACACGCGATCCACTTCCTGCAATAGCCGATGCGGATCGGTACACCAGGGAAGCGTATGTGCCAGCAAGCAGGCATCCACCGATTTTTCTGCGAACGGTAAATGCAGCGGATCGGCTCTGACCTGCGCTGGTTCGCCGCTAAGGGAAACATTGACCTGGTGGGAAATAGCGCAGCTTTCGGCATTGATTTCCGCGCTCAGATTGCCGATCTTAAGCAAATGAAATCCATACATTTTTGCAAACCACGGCTTAAGTTCTCCTTCCAGCGCTTCGCGATAATACGCGCCTTTAGGTAAATCGCCCCAGCTTGCCGGTGCGACCAATGTCTTAGGAGTCCTTGCCGGTTTCATCACAACCTTCCGCTACGCTTTGAGAGGTAATTTATGAATCTTAACAGTATTCCGGCATTCCAGGATAACTACATCTGGGTGCTGAACAATGATGATGGCCGCTGCCTGATTGTCGATCCAGGCGAAGCCGCACCGGTATTACGCGCATTAGAAGAAAACCAGTGGCAACCGGAAGCTATCTTGCTTACTCATCATCACAACGACCATGTTGGCGGTGTGAAAGCGTTGCGTCAGCATTTCCCTGATGTGGTGGTTTATGGGCCGGAGGAAACGCAAGATAAAGGAACCACACAGATCGTTAAAGAGGGGGACGTTATCTCCGTTTTAGGACATGATTTTTCCGTCTTTGCCACGCCAGGTCACACTTTAGGACATATCTGTTTCTTCAGTTCTCCTTATCTATTTTGCGGCGACACACTCTTTTCGGGTGGCTGTGGGAGATTATTTGAAGGGACGGCAAGCCAGATGTATCAATCCTTTTGTAAGATTAATGCGCTTCCGGATGATACGGTGATTTGCTGTGCACACGAATATACTTTAGGGAATATGAAGTTTGCGATCAGCATCTTACCGAAGGATCCTGCACTTAACGAATATTATCGAAAAGTTAATGAGTTACGTGCGAAAAATCAAAAAACACTCCCCGTAATTCTGAAAAATGAACGACGAATTAATTTATTTTTACGCACGGAAGACACTGATTTAATTGATGTAATTAACCAAGAAACAAAGTTGCAACACCCAGAGGAGCGTTTCGCATGGTTAAGGTCAAAGAAAGATAACTTCTGATATTTCCGGGTTGCCTTTTAAAGACGACGCCGTTATCATCGCTCGTCTTTTAAGCAACTACTATTGACACACACATGAAGGCAAAAGCGATCTTATTCGCCTCTGTCTTGCTTGCTGGGTGCCAGGCGTCTAACCATGACGGTACGGTACAACAGCACGCACAGAGCCTTTCTGCAGCTGGTCAAGGGGAAGCAGGGAAGTTTACTAGTCAGGCGCGGTGGATGGACGATGGAACATTCGCCGCCCAGAATAACAGTGACTTGTGGACCTCCATTAGCGACGAGCTAAAGATGGGAATTCCGGAAAATACCCGGATTCGCGAACAAAAACTCAAGTATTTAAGCAATAAGAGCTATCTCCACGATGTAACTTTACGGGCAGAGCCGTATATGTACTGGATAGCAGGGCAAGTTAAAAAACGTAACATGCCCATGGAACTGGTACTACTACCCATAGTGGAGAGCGCTTTTGACCCACACGCGACGTCTGGCGCCAATGCCGCAGGCATTTGGCAGATCATACCGAGCACCGGGCGAAATTATGGTTTAAAGCAGACTCGCAGCTACGATGCGCGTCGTGACATTGTGGCCTCTACCACGGCCGCGCTTGACATGATGCAGCGTCTTAACCGCATGTTTGACGGCGACTGGTTACTGACAGTCGCTGCTTATAACAGCGGTGAAGGTCGCGTGTTGAAAGCGATGAAAGCCAATAAATCGCGGGGTAAACCCACCGATTTCTGGTCGCTTTCATTGCCGCAGGAAACCAAGATTTACGTGCCTAAAATGCTGGCTTTGAGCGATATTCTCAAAAACAGTAAGCGCTATGGCGTGAGTCTGCCAACACCAGACGAAAGCCGTGCGCTGGCGCGAGTCAGACTGAGCAGCCCGGTTGAGGTCGATCAGTTGGCGGAAATGGCCGGGATTTCGGTGAACAAACTGAAAACGTTTAACGCTGGCGTTAAAGGTTCGACGTTAGGTTCAGCGGGTCCGCAGTACGTGATGGTGCCGAAGAAACACGCCGATCAATTGCGTGAATCGCTGGCATCAGGCGAAATCGCCGCCGTACAGCCAACCCAGCTGGCGGATAACACCCCGCTGACAGGCCGGAGCTACAAGGTTCGCTCAGGCGATACGCTTTCCGCCATCGCGGCGCGTCTCGGCGTTAGCGCAAAGGATATCCAGCAGTGGAATAACCTGCGCGGTTCGAACCTGAAAGTGGGCCAGAGTCTGACGGTAGGCGCAGGTAGCAGCGCGCAGCGTCTCGCCAGCAACAGCGATAGTATTACTTATCGCGTACGCAAAGGTGATTCGTTATCGAGTATTGCGAAACGTCACGGCGTGAACATCCAGGATGTGATGCGCTGGAATAACGATACCGATAATCTGCAGCCAGGCGATCAGCTGACCCTGTTTGTTAAGAACAGCGCCACACCGGATTCCTGATACAAACCGATAAAAAAGCACCGTTTCCCCACGGTGCTTTTTTTTGTCCATAGAAAACCCCCAGCCTGGCTGGGGGTTCCGGAAAGCTTTCAGCTTTAAGCCAGTTATTGCCTGCTTGTCACCCCTCAAGCCGGTTTACCTGGGGTAAATTCCACCAGCAGCGGGTTGTGATCCGATGCGCGCGTCACCAGCACTGACGCTTCCTGCACATTCAAACCACGATAGAAAACAAAATCCAGCGGACGACCAAAGGCGCGGCGGCGATTGTCATCGGTAAAACGAACCTGTCGCAACGACATATCACGCGTAAAACGATAGAGCGCATTCATCCTCGGCCGGCTCCAGGCGTTGAAATCGCCTGCCATAATCACAGGTCCGGCGTGGCGCATAATCTGATCGCCAATCGGCAACAACTGCTTGCTGTAGACATCCACGCCCAGACTGAAATTCACCGCATGGACATTCACTACCATCAGGTTACGTAAATCAGGCAGCGGGTACACCGTGACCAGCGCTGATTTCGCCAGCCGTAGAATCGGTTCCCGCTCACGTAGCGGGCAGCAATAGACCGGGTGAGCAGACGAAAGCGTCATGACGCCAGAGGGATGTTGCGGCAGCACAAACGCGGGAACCTGATCGGCAGCAAGATAGTTAGTGGTCGCAAACCTGACAAGTTCCGGTGTGGTTTGCGCTTCCTGTAACAGCACGAGATGCGCGTCTTTGCCAAAACTCTGCAGCACCGATAACCATTCGGCGCGCTGCTGCTTAAAGATATTCCATACCAGTACACGGATTTTTTCGTCGCTGCTTAAAGGCACACCTGCAGGCAACGCTTTGCCGATGCTCGCGAAAGACCCCGGCGGTAAAATTCGCTCCGCTGGCTGTCCGGCAACATATCGCATGGCATAGGTATTTTTTGGCACTTTCGGCTTCAAACCTCATTGATTTCCACACCCGGTTCCCGGGTGGTCATTCAGTTATAGGGATTTTAGCGCACACTTTCAACGCACAATCGGCAGAAAAACCACCGGTTATGGTTAGTGAGCGCTTATTAATGCCGCCAGCGCCGCGCGTGCGTGGCATCGCAGGCTTCAACATGGTTAAATAGCGTATGGATGAATAATATCGTTGCAGTGTTGCTACAGAGGCAATAATGAAAACCACCTCAGAAGAACTCGCGATTTTTGTGGCTGTTGTCGAAAGCGGCAGCTTCAGCCGGGCAGCGGAACGCCTGGGACAGGCGAACTCGGCGATCAGCCGTGCAGTAAAAAAGCTGGAGAACAAGCTGGGCGTCAATTTGCTTAATCGCACCACGCGCCAGCTCAGTTTAACCGAAGAAGGTGAGCGCTATTTCCGCCGCGTACAAAGCGTATTGCAGGAGATGGCGGCCGCAGAAACAGAGGTGATGGAAACCAAATCCACGCCGCGTGGCACGCTGCGCGTTGATGCGGCAACGCCGGTGGTGCTGCATTTCCTGATGCCGCTGATTAAACCGTTTCGTGAACGCTACCCGGAAATCAACCTTTCTCTGGTCTCAAGCGAGACGTTTATCAATTTGATTGAGCGTAAAGTGGATGTGGCTATCCGCGTGGGGAAACTGACGGACTCCAGCCTGCGCGCCCGCCCGCTGTTCAAGAGCTATCGAAAAATTATCGCCTCACCGGATTACATCGCTCGCTATGGCAAGCCTGAAACAGTCGAAGAGCTGCGCAATCATGTGTTACTCGGGTTTACCGAACCGGTCTCCCTTAACACCTGGCCGATTGCTTCTGCCGATGGTCAATTATTTGAAGCCACGCCGGATATCTCCTCAAATAGCGGAGAAACGCTTAAACACTTGTGTCTGAGTGGCAACGGTATCGCCAGTTTATCGGACTATATGATTGATAAAGAGCTGGCAAGTGGGGAACTGGTGGATTTGCTGGCGGATAAGCGCCTGCCGGTAGAGATGCCTTTTAGCGCGGTCTACTACAGCGATCGGGCGGTGAGTACACGTATTCGCGCCTTTATCGATTTTATCAGCGAACATCTGCCGCAATAACGACAACGGGAGCATGACGCTCCCGTTAAACTCTTGATTAATCCCACTTCGGTGCGAGGCCTTCCGGGCTGACCAGACGGTCATTGCAATCAAGCTTCGCGATTTCCGCTTTATCTTCTGCATCCAGTTTCAGCGACTGTGCCAGCAGGTTGCTTGCCAGATTCTCACGCTTGGTCGAAGACGGGATTACCGCATAACCTTCGCCCATCGCCCACGCCAGGATAACCTGCGCGGGTGTAGCATTATGTTTCTTCGCGATACGGCTAATCACTTCGTCTTTCAATGCCTTACCATACGCCAGCGTCATGTAAGAGGTGATATGGATACCGTGCTGTTTTGCCCAGTCAACGACTTTGCGGTTTTGCAGATATGGTGACAATTCAATCTGGTTAGTGGCGATGTTTTCCGCGCCCACAGCGGCAATGGCCTGCTCCATCAGCGGAATGGTGAAGTTAGACACCCCAATCTGGCGCGTGAGCCCCTGCGCTTTTGCCTTCATCAGCTCCTGCATAGAGACATCAACCGCCACAGCTGCGCCCGGAGACGGCCAGTGAATCAGTGTCAGATCAACATAATCCGTACCTAATTTTTTCAGACTCTCTTTCAGGCTGGGGATCAGTTTGTCTGCGCCCAGATTTTCGGTCCAGATTTTGGTGGTGATAAACAACTCTTCACGCGCAACGCCGCTCTGTGCCAGCGCTTCGCCAATGGCAGCTTCGTTACCGTAGATCTGCGCGGTATCAATCACGCGATAACCCAGTTCAAGGGCATTTTTCACAGAAGCGATAACCGCTTCGTCAGTCAAACGGAAGGTGCCAAGACCAAATGCAGGGATAGCCATAAGAATTCCTCTTTCTGATTTCGTATTGTTTCGTTGCGCTGATTATTCCCCGCTTCAGTGAGGGGAAAAAGAGGCGAAAACGCATAGGTTTTTTGCCGGAGAAGCAAAAGTAAGGAATTCAGGGCGCAAAGATAGTCACTTGCATTTTGAAAGTCACTATGTCAACGTAAGCGCAGAATCTAGCCAGTAACCGGGTCAGACCATGAAAAATGAACCGCTTTGCAACGCTCCCTGCCCCATCGCCCGCAGCTTAGGCCGCATTGGTGACAGCTGGAGCATAATAATCCTGCGTGACGCTTTAGCCGGTTTCACACGTTTTGATGAGTTCCAGAAAAGCGCGAATGTCGCCCCCAACATTCTCTCTCGTCGTCTGAAAGAGTTGGTTGATGACGGGCTGCTGGAAAAAGTGAGCTACAGCACAACACCGCCGCGCTATGAATATCACCTGACGGCTCTCGGGCGCGATTTTCGCCCGGTGATCCTTGCTCTGGTGGAATGGGGGAATCGCCACTTCTCGCCAGAAGGCGCGCAAATAGAGTTAGTCGAGCGTGAAACACAGCGCCCGGTCGAGACCATTCTCATTGATAAAGCAACCGGCGAACCCATTACACCGGAGAAATATGCCCTGGTGCCTGGTCCTGCGGCTGCACCGGTTATCCATTACCGCCACGATTATTTGCAACGCAAACGCACGGGCGATAACACGCAAAAATTCGCCCCGCTTCACCATGTGAGCCGCGATCATGACGCTCAGTAACAAGAAAAAGGCACTCACTCTGCCGCTGTTAGCCGCAGCGCTGGTAGCCGCTGCGGGTTACGGCGTGTACTGGTGGCAAAGCGGGCGATTTATTCAATCCACCGACGATGCCTACGTGGGTGGTGATATCAGCGCCATCTCCAGTAAAGTGTCCGGTTATGTCCAGCAGATTGCCGTTCAGGACAATATGCTGGTCAAAAAAGGCGACCTTTTAGTCCGCCTTGATGACAGGGATTACCAGGCTGCACTGGCGAAAGCCGCTGGCGAAGTCGCCGCGCAACGGGCGGCGCTGGCTGATATCGCCGCGACGCGTCAGTTACAGCTGGCAACCATTGAAGGCGCAACAGCATCGCTGGCTGCTGCTAAAACGGTGAGTGAGAAGTCAGCCAATGACAACCGCCGTTACAGCGCGCTGGTCATGTCCAGTGCCGTTTCTGCGCAGGTGCGGGAAAACGCGGCTGCGGATTATCGCCAGGCACGTGCGCAGGAGAGCAAAGCGCAGGCGGATAACGCTGTCGCCACGCGCCAGCTGGCCGTGCTTGATGCACGGGAAAAACAGACGCAAGCCGCGCTGCAACAGGCCCTGGCGAATCTTGAAATCGCGAAATTAAACCTGAACTATACCGAGATCCGCGCCCCGTTCGATGGCGTTATAGGCAATCGCCGGGCCTGGACCGGCTCCTTCGTCGGCGGCGGCATGCAACTGCTTTCACTGGTTCCCGCAGAAGGCTTGTGGGTCGACGCCAATTTCAAAGAGAGCCAGCTAGCCCATATGCGCCCAGGGCAACGAGCGACCATTGTGGCGGATGTTATGCCGGGTCGAACGTTCTACGGCCATGTTCTCAGCGTTTCCCCCGCGACCGGTTCACGATTTAGTCTTCTCCCGGCAGAAAATGCCACCGGAAATTTCACCAAGATTGTCCAGCGAGTGCCCGTGCGTATCGCGCTGGAGGGCGAAGCGGCAAAACTCGGCGTATTGCGCCCCGGTTTTTCTGTCATCGTTACCGTTGACGAAAAGAGCGCGCAATGAGCACCACCGATGCGGTACCGCTGCAACCGGGCGTTTCAATGCCGGTGAGTCAGAAAGTATTTGCCTTCGCGACAATGTGTGTGGGCATGTTTATCGCCCTGATTGATATTCAGATCGTGTCGGCGTCGCTACGGGATATCGGCGGAGGGCTTTCTGCCGGCGATGATGAAACAGTATGGGTACAAACCAGTTATCTGATTGCCGAAATCATCATTATTCCCCTCTCCGGCTGGCTGGCGAGGGTGATGTCCACGCGCTGGCTATTTGCCGCCTCCGCCGCCGGGTTTACGGTGATGAGCCTGCTCTGCGGCTGGGCGTGGAATATCCAAAGTATGATCGCTTTTCGCGCATTACAAGGGCTGGCGGGTGGCTCGATGATCCCGCTGGTTTTCACCACCGCTTTTGCCTTTTTCCAGGGAAAACAACGCGTCATCGCTGCTGCGACGATTGGCGGGCTGGCATCGCTGGCACCAACGCTCGGCCCCACCGTCGGTGGCTGGATAACCGAGAACTTCAGCTGGCACTGGCTGTTTTATATCAACATCGTACCGGGGATTTACATCACCCTCGCCGTACCACTGCTGGTAAAAATTGATACGCCAAATCCGTCGCTATTGCGCGGCGCGGACTATCTGAGCATCCTGCTGCTCGCGGTATCGCTGGGCTGTCTGGAATATACCCTCGAAGAAGGCCCACGCTGGGGCTGGTTTGACGACAACACATTAGCGATGACTGGCTGGGTGGCGTTACTGTGCGGCATCTTTTTTGTTATTCGCACGCTACGCCATACGCAGCCGGTGATGGATCTGCGTGCGCTGAAGGACAGAACGTTCACGCTGGGCTGCTACTTCTCGTTTATGGCAGGGGTTGGCATCTTTGCTACGATCTATCTAACGCCATTATTTCTTGGCACGGTGCGCGGCTTTAGCGCACTGGAAATTGGTCTGGCGGTGTTTTCCACTGGCCTTTTTCAGGTGCTGTCGATCCCGTTCTATGCGTGGCTTGCGAATCGGGTCGATCTACGCTGGCTACTGATGGCAGGGCTGCTTGGATTTGCGTTGTCGATGTACAGTTTTATTCCGCTCACCCATGAATGGGGAGCGCAAGAACTACTGTTACCGCAAGCATTTCGCGGCCTGGCGCAACAATTTGCGGTTGCCCCGACGGTCACGTTGACGCTTGGCAGCCTGCCGCCGGCGCGGCTAAAACTGGCATCAGGTCTGTTCAATTTGATGCGCAATCTGGGCGGCGCGATTGGCATCGCCTTGTGCGGTACCGTGATTAATGACCGAACCAATTTACACTACAGCCGCCTCGCGGATCATCTCAATAATGCCTCTCTTTCCGTCACGGAATTCGTTCAGAGCAACATCAGCAGATTGGTTAGCCAGGGGATTTCACCCGATATCGCCAGCAGTGCTGCGCTAAAGAATCTTTCGGCCATCACGTTGCGTGAGGCCCGGACACAAGCGTTTTCAGATGCTTTTTATCTGATCATGTTAGGTTTTTTAATCGCTGCGCTGCTGGTTCCCTTAATGAAAAAACCGCAAACAGCGTGAAATTTCAGGAGAATTGATGATGAGCGTTTCAACAAAACGCATCGTGGTAACAGGTATGGGAATTGTCAGCCCGCTGGGTTGTGGTGTCTCGCACGTATGGCAATCCCTATTACAGGGAAAATCCGGGATTTCCCGGCTTGCAGATGAGGTTGTCGACGATATTCCCTGCAAAGTGGCAGGTCAGGTTCCGTCTATTGAAGAGGATCCGCAGTACGGTTTTGATCCACTGGTGGCTATTCCCGCCAAAGAACGCAAAAAAATGGATCGTTTTATTGAGTTCGCGCTGGTAGCGGCAAAAGAAGCCCTGACGCAGGCGAACTGGTTTCCACAGGATCAAGTGGAAAAAGACCGTACTGCCACGGTAATTGCGACCGGGATCGGTGGGTTTAACGAAATCGCCAATGCTGTGCGCACAACGGATGATCGTGGGCCGCGTCGACTCTCCCCTTTTACCATCCCCTCTTTCCTCGCCAACCTCGCTGCCGGGCATGTTTCCATTGCGCATGGCTTTCGCGGCCCCATTGGCGCACCGGTTACCGCCTGTGCTGCCGGTGCGCAGGCCATCGGCGATGCCGCGCGCATGATCCGTAGCGGTGAAGCGGATATTGCGTTGTGTGGGGGCAGTGAAGCGGCAATACACCGGGTTAGTCTTGCCGGTTTCGCGGCTGCAAGAGCACTTTCAAGCAGTTTTAACGACGATCCAACAGCAGCATCGCGGCCATTTGATCGCGATCGTGATGGTTTTGTAATGGGAGAAGGCGCCGGATTGCTCGTTATCGAATCGCTGGAACATGCCCAGGCACGCGGTGCGACACCGCTGGCAGAACTGGTAGGATACGGAACCAGCGCGGATGCATATCATCTGACGGCAGGCCCGGAAGATGGTAACGGTGCGCGTCGCGCCATGGAAGCAGCCATTCACCAGGCTGAGATTACCACTGCGGACATTCAGCATATCAATGCGCATGCGACCTCAACACAGGTGGGTGATAAAGGAGAGCTGGCGGCGATTAAGGGGCTTTTTGGTGACGCTCCGGTTGCAATTACCTCAACTAAATCCGCAACGGGCCACTTGTTGGGCGCAGCAGGCGGTATCGAAGCTATTTTCACTATCCAGGCTTTACGTGATCAGGTTGTACCGCCAACGCTGAATTTGCATCACCCTGATACCGAGGCAGAAGGGCTGCATTTAGTTGCGCTGACTGCGCAACCGCTGGAGATACGTTATGCCTTATCAAATGGCTTTGGATTTGGTGGCGTGAACGCCAGCCTGCTGCTGAAACGCTGGGAGTGACATACGGCAAAAAGGGCGCGATTGCCCTTTTTTATAGAAATAACAGACGAAAAAAAACCGCATCTCGTTAGAGATGCGGCTCTTAAATGAGTGGCGGAACGGACGGGACTCGAACCCGCGACCCCCTGCGTGACAGGCAGGTATTCTAACCGACTGAACTACCGCTCCACCGAATTTCTTCACAACTACCGGTTTGTTGCCCCGGTTTCACTACTAATTTGATGCCTGGCAGTTCCCTACTCTCGCATGGGGAGACCCCACACTACCATCGGCGCTACGGCGTTTCACTTCTGAGTTCGGCATGGGGTCAGGTGGGACCACCGCGCTACTGCCGCCAGGCAAATTCTGTTGTCAGACCGTTCTCACGCCCTGACCTAATCTGTATCA